>JBKJIR010000059.1:0-56652 GCA_046598495.1 Marmoricola sp.
CCCCCGCCGGTTGAGCCCGACCAAACCCCCGCCGGTTGAGCCCGACCAAACCCCCGCCGGTTGAGCCCGACCAAACCCCCGCCGGTTGAGCCCGACCAAACCCCCGCTGGTTGAGCCTGTCGAAACCCCCGCTGGTTGAGCCTGCCGAAACCCCCGCTGGTTGAGCCTGTCGAAACCCCCGCTGGTTGAGCCTGTCGAAACCCCCGCTTTCCCGTCTCACTTATCGAGACCAATACGTCCTTCTCGCCTCGTTATGTCGGTGGGCGTTCCTAGCGTTACCTCTATGTCGATCACCTACCGCAACCTGCCGCCGTTGCCGGCGCGGCGTCCTCGGCCGGGGCGGTCGCTGGAAGCAGCAGGTGTGTTGGCAGCCGCCCGGGGTGCGCAGGCCGAGGTGCACGCGGCGGAGGCGCGCAAGCTCGTCGCGGCGGTGGCGTGGGCTCGGCTGCACGAGGTAGACGACCCGGACCTGGCCGCGACGTGGGGTGATGCCCCGGTGATGATCACCGGTGCCGGCGCGCCGATGATCAGCCGCGGCTGCGTGGCGGAGTTCGCTGCGGTGATCGGGACCACCACGAACGGCGGCCGCGCCTACCTGGCCGATGCCGTGGAACTCGCCCACCGCCTGTCCGCCCTCTACGCCCGGATCACCGAGGGAACCCTTCCCGCGTGGAAGGGCCGCCGGATCGCGAAGGAGACCACGATCCTGCCTCCCGAAGCCGCCGCCGACCTCGATGCCCGGATCGCACCGATCGCCGCCAAGCTCAGCGCTACCGCGACCCAACAGATCACCGACGAGACCATCGCGGCCGTGATGCCCGAGTACGCCCAGGAGGTCGCCGACACCTGCTCCACACCCCGCGTCGTCATCGACCACCGCCAGGTCTCCTTCGTGGGCACCAGCACCCTGTACGGCGCCCTCGACCTCACCGACGCGCTCGACCTCGACGCCGCCCTGGATCGTGGCGCCGAGACCCTCCGACAGGAAGGCCGCGCGGCCTCGCTCGACGCACTCCGGGCGATGGCGCTGGGCCGACTCGCCCGCGGCGAAGCCGGCACCGGTCCGCACGGACGGCCCGTGACTCTCTACGTCCACCTCCCCGCCGACAGCACTGACCCGACCGCACTGCTGGAGAACGGCGGCGGACGACTCCTGACCCAGGCCCAGGTCGCGACCTGGTGCGGCCGACCTGACGTCAAGGTCACCGTCAAACCGGTCATCGACCTGGTGTCGACCGGCTCTACCGGGAGTCTGGCCACCGATGCCTACGAGGCCACCGACGCGATCAAGGAGCACGTCGAACTCCGCGACCGCACGTGCGTGTTCCCGTTCTGCGCCCGCCCGGCCCGGTCCTGCCAGAAGGACCACATCGAGCCCTTCGAGGCGGGCGGTCCGACCGCGACCGGCAATCTCGGGTCCCTGTGCCAGCACCACCACAACCTGAAGACTCACACCACCTGGACCTACACGATGGTCGAGGACGGCGTGTACCTGTGGTGCTCACCCCACGGCTACACCTTCCTCCGCGATCACGGCGGCACCACCGACCTCACGTCCCGGCCGCCCGACCCACCTTGACCCGGCGCCTGAGAGAATGAGAGAGTTTACTTACTTTCTCTCATGGAGGTTCGGTTGACCGCGCAGCTGCAGACCCAGGACGGCGTCCTCGACGACCGCGACCCAGTCCTCGAGGCTGCTCTGGCCGCGTTCCTGGACTTCGGCATCCGCCGGACGAGCATGGGCGAGATCGCCCGGCGCGCCGGGATCAGTCCGGCCACTCTCTACCGCCGTCACGCACAGAAGTCCGACGTGGTGATGGCCGTCGGGCTGCGCGAGGCCCTCCGCGAGCTCGCCTACATCGATCACCAGATCGACGTCACGGCCGAGCCCCTGGAGCAGCTCGTCCAGCTCCATCTCGTGGTCGCGCAACGACTGCGCTCCAACCTGCTGCTCCAGCGGGTTCTCGCCACCGAACCCGAGACGGTCCTCCCCCGCTTGACCCTCGAAGCCGGACCGCTGCTCGAGATCGGCCGTCAGTACCTGGCCGCGTTCCTGGTCCGGCTCCAGACCGACGGGCACCTGCCGTCGTACGACGTCGTCCCGGTCGCCGACTGGCTGACCCGGCAGGCGCACTCGGAGATCCTCACCCCCGCCACAACCCCGCTCACCGAGGCGGAGACCCGGGCGTTCGTCCGGGACCACCTCGCCCCGTTCATCCGCCTCTCCGCCGACCAAGGGACCACCCGATGACCAGCACGCTGCCCCACGAGACCGAATCCGCTGCGCGCCCTCTCCCCGAACGTCCGCGTCGATGCGCCGAGCCCGGTGGGCTGCTCTGGGAGACCGTGGGTCTGGTGACGTTCTCCTTCACCAGCGGGAGCGCCTTCCTGCTCCAGACCATGGAGCCGTCGATCGCCGCGGTGGTCGACAAGCACTCCCTCTTCCGCACCGACCCGATCGGTCGCGGCCTGCGCAGCCTGGCTTCGGTGATGATGTGGATCTACGCCGACGAGGAGTCCCTCGCCGAGGTCGAACGACTCCGCGAGATGCACGCCACCCTCGACGCCGTCGACGCCCACGGCGTCAAGCACACGGCACTCTCCTCCGGCCCCTGGGCCTGGGTCCTGCTCACCGGGGTGCACGCCGCCACCGAAGGCGCCCACTACTTCGGCAAGGGGCGCCCGGACGCTGCCGAGGCCGAGGAGATGTACGCGGAGATGAAGCAGCTGATGCGCGGCTTCAAGGTCGCCGAGAAGGAGATCCCACCGACGTACGCCGACTTCGTGACCTTCTTCGAGGCCAAGATCGAGGCCGAGCTGGACACCAACATCGTCGCCCAGGACTTCCTCGTCGGCGTCCGCCACCCCGGTCCGCCGCTCGGCCTCCCGCGGCTGCTGAAGCCGGTCTGGCGCACCCTGACCAACCCGCTCGGCTACGTCCAGCACATGGCGGTGGTGGGCACCCTCCCGGACGCGGCCCGGCAGAAGCTCGGCCTGACCTGGACCCGGCGCCAGGAGCGGCAGCTGCGCATCTTCGGCCGCGTGGTGGCGCACCTGGTGCCGCTCCTGCCCGAGCGGCTGCGCTACTTCCCGATCGCCTACGAGGCCCGACGCCTGGAGCGCGACAAGCAGCGGCTCCGGAAGGTGATCGACCTCCGCCCGAGGTAGCTCAGCGGAGCGCGGCGTACCCCGGCTTGATCACCGTGTTGATGATCTCCAGCCGCTGCTCGAACCCCAGGAACGCCGACTTCATCGCATTCACCGTGACCCACTGCAGCTCGTCCAGGTCCCAGCCGAACGCCTCGACCAGGGCCGCCATCTCGTGGGTCATCGAGGTCCCGCTCATCAAGCGGTTGTCGGTGTTAACGGTGACCCGGAACCGGAGCCTGGTCAGCAGCCCGATCGGGTGCTCGGCGATCGAGGCGACGGCCCCGGTCTGGATGTTGGAGTGCGGGCACAGCTCGAGCGGGATCCGCTTGTCCCGCACGTACGACGCCAGCCGACCGAGCGTGGCCGTGCCGTCCGGCGCCACCGCGATGTCGTCGACGATCCGGACGCCGTGCCCGAGACGATCCGCGCTGCACCACTGGATCGCCTCCCAGATCGACGGCAGTCCGAACGCCTCCCCGGCGTGGATGGTGAAGTGCGCGTTCTCCCGTTGGAGGTACTCGAACGCGTCCAGGTGCCGGGTCGGCGGGTAGCCCGCCTCCGCGCCCGCGATGTCGAAGCCCACCACCCCGCGGTCGCGGTAGGCGACTGCCAGCTCGGCGATCTCCCGGGATCGCGCCTGGTGCCGCATCGCCGTCAGCAGTTGCCGTACGACGATCGGCCGCGGGGCCGAGGACCGGGCCGCGGCCTCCCCCTCCTCGAAGCCGGCCTGCACCGCCTCGACGACCTCCTCGAGGGTGAGCCCGGCCGCCAGGTGCTGCTCGGGGGCGTACCGGATCTCGGCGTACACGACGCCGTCGGCCACCAGGTCCTCGACGCACTCGCGGGCGATCCGGCGCAGGCTCTCGGCAGTCTGCATCACCGCGACGGTGTGCTCGAACGTCTCCAGGTAGCGCTCGAGCGAACCGGAGTCCGCGGCCTCGACGAACCAGCGGCCGAGAGCCTCCGCACCGGCAGCGGGGAGCTCGTGCCCGATCCCGGCGGCCAGCTCCACGATCGTCGCCGGGCGGAGTCCTCCGTCGAGGTGGTCGTGGAGCAAGACCTTCGGTGCGCGTCGGATGTCCTCAGCGGTAAGTTCTGCCATGCCTCATCCAAGCACCACCGCACCGGAAAGAGTCAGTATGCGGATCTTCAGCACCCTCGACGAGGTCCAGGCCGCCGCCGGGCACGAGATCGGGACCAGCGACTGGACGCAGGTCACCCAGCAGCAGGTCAACGACTTCGCCGACGCAACCGGCGACCACCAGTGGATCCACGTCGACGTGGAGCGCGCCAAGGAAGGTCCGTTCGGCCAGACCATCGCGCACGGGTACCTCACGCTCGCGTTGCTGCCGATGTTCAGCACCCAGGTGTTCAGCCTGGAGACCCCCGGCGCGAAGCTGAACTACGGGATCAACAAGGTGCGCTTCCCGAACCCCGTCCCGGTCGGCGCGAGGGTTCGCGCAAGGATCTCCTTCGGCGAGGTCACCGACCTCCCGGCCGGCAAGCAGCTGATCCAGCGCTACGTGATCGAGGTCGAGGGCCAGGAGAAGCCGGCCTGCGTCGCGGAGACTGTGGTCCTGCTGCTGCCGTAGGTTTCGACAGGCTCAACCAGCGGTGGCGATCCGGTCGATCACCAGCGGCGACGGCGTGAACGAACCACCGGCAACGACGTCGTAGCCGCCCTCCAGCGACTCCAGCGCCCGCTCGAACCGCTCGGGCTCGTCGGTGTAGAGGGTCAGCAGCGGCTGCCCCTCGGTGACCGGGTCGCCCGGCCGGGCATGCCACTCGACGCCGGCTCCGGCCTGGACCGCGTCGCCGAGCGCCGCCCGACCGGCGCCGAGGCGCCAGGCAGCCATCCCGACCGCCATCGCGTCGAGCCGGGTCAGGGTCCCGGTAGCGGGCGCAGGCACGACGTGCGACTCCCGGGCCACCGGCAGCTTCGCCGCAGGGTCACCGCCCTGGGCAGCGATCATCGCGTTCCAGACGTCCATCGCGGCTCCGGAGGCGAGCACCGAAGCCGGGTCGACGTCCGCGCGCCCCGCCCCGGCCAGCATCTCCACGGCCAGAGCGATCGTCAGCTCCACCACGTCGGCCGGACCGCCTCCGGCGAGCACCTCCACCGACTCCCGCACCTCCAGCGCGTTGCCGGCGGTCAGACCGAGCGGCGTCGCCATGTCGGTGAGCATCGCGACCGTGCGGACCCCGGCTGCGGTGCCGAGGTCGACCATCGTGCGGGCCAGCTCGGTGGCCCGGTCCAGGTCCTTCATGAACGCCCCGGAGCCGACCTTGACGTCGAGGACCAGCGAGCCGGTGCCTTCCGCGATCTTCTTGCTCATGATCGAGGAGGCGATCAGCGGGATCGCCTCGACGGTGCCGGTGACGTCGCGCAGCGCGTACAGCTTCTTGTCCGCCGGAGCGAGGCCGGTCCCGGCGGCGCAGATCACGGCGCCGACCGATTCGAGCTGCGCGAGCATCTCCTCGTTCGACAACGCGGCCCGCCACCCGGGGATCGCTTCGAGCTTGTCCAGGGTGCCGCCGGTGTGGCCGAGCCCCCGACCCGAGAGCTGCGGAACCGCGACCCCGCAGGCGGCCACCAGCGGTGCCAGCGGCAGGGTGATCTTGTCCCCGACGCCGCCGGTCGAGTGCTTGTCCGAGGTCGGTCGCGAGAGGCCGGAGAAGTCCATCCGCTCGCCGGAGGCGATCATCGCCGCGGTCCAGCGGGCGACCTCCCGGGGCATCATCCCGTTCAGCAGGATCGCCATCGCGAGGGCTGACATCTGCTCGTCGCGCACCACGCCGCGCGTGTACGCATCGACCACCCAGTCGATCTGGGAGTCGCTGAGTTCGTGGCCGTCGCGCTTGGCGGTGATCACTTCAACCGCATCGTGTACTGACACCCGAACCACCCTTCCAGACCGGGTCCGATTCGTCACGGCAGCCGGCCGGGGACCCGCCTCAGCCGAGGTCGTCGGCGCCGAACGCGTCCGGCAGGACCTCGTCCATCCGCCGTACGCCGCGCGCCGTCAGCACCTCGAGCTCCGGGCCGCCGTGCTCCCACAGGAGCTGGCGGCACCGGCCGCAGGGCATCAGTAGATCGCCCGCGCTGTTGACGCACGCGAAGTGCGTCAGCCGCCCGCCGCCACTGAGCACCAGCTGGGAGATCAGGCCGCACTCGGCGCAGAGGGTCACCCCGTACGCCGCGTTCTCGACGTTGCAACCGGTGACGAAGCGCCCGTCGGCCACCCGGGCGGCCGCGCCGACCGGGAACGTGGAGTACGGCGCGTACGCCTGGGCCATCGCGGCCCGCGCCGCGCCCACCAGCGCTTCCCAGTCGAAGTTCAACCCCAGCTCCTCTCGTCCTTCTCGGCCACCACGCTAGGCCATGCCACCGGTCCAGAACGAAGGTCGCAACTTGGTAACCCTTTCGGCAAGGACGCTTCCGCTGTGTTCGGGGCTGGGACAGGATGCAGGCTGTACCGCCCACCCCCGATCCCCCGCCGTCGCTCCGCGCCGGCGACTGCCTGGAGGAACTCAGTGAAGAACTGGAAGAAGATGTCGACCGCCACGGTCGTGGCGCTGTCCGCGAGCTTCGCCCTGGCCGCCTGCGGAAGTGACGCGCCCGACGAGAGCCCCGACGCGGCCGAGAAGATCGACTACCTGCCGTGCATCGTCTCCGACGCCGGCGGGTTCGACGACAAGTCGTTCAACCAGCTCAGCTACGAAGGTGTCAAGGAAGCCGCCGAGAAGCTCAACGCCGACTTCAAGGAGGTCGAGTCCGCGAACGACCAGGACTACGGACCCAACATCGAGAGCCTCGTCGCCGCCGGCTGCGACGCCATCATCACAGTCGGCTTCGCTCTTTCCGCCGCGACGGTGACCTCGGCCAAGGCCAACCCGGAGATCGAGTACATCCTCATCGACGACGCCGCCGACAACGACTTCGACACCAAGAAGGACGCGGAGAACATCAAGCCGATCCTCTACGACGCCGCCGAGGCTGCCTTCCTCGCCGGCTACGCCGCTGCGGACTACAGCAAGACCGGTGTGGTCGGCACCTACGGCGGACAGCCGTTCCCGACCGTGACGATCTTCATGGACGGTTTCAAGCAGGGCATCGATCACTACAACGCCGAGAAGGACAAGAGCGTCAAGCTGGTCGGCTGGGAGGGCAACGACAAGGGCGTCTTCACCGGCGGCTTCGATGCCAACGAGAAGGCGACCAACACCGCCAAGCAGATCCTCGACCAGAACGCCGACGTGATCCTGCCGGTCGGTGGCCCGATCTACCAGGGTGCGCTGACGGCTATCGCCGACTCCAAGAAGGACGTCGCCCTGGTCGGGGTGGACGCCGACTTCTTCGAGACCGACCCGACCACGAAGGACATCATCTTCACCTCGATCCTGAAGAACATCAAGATCTCGACCATCGAGGCCGTCGTGGCTGCGGGCGAGGACAGGTTCGACGCCTCGCCGTACGTCGGCAACCTCGAGAACGGTGGGGTCGGCCTGGCCTCGTTCCACAACTTCGAGGACAAGATCTCGGACACGCTGCAGAGCGAGCTGGACGCGATCAAGGCCGCCATCATCGACGGTTCGATCACGGTCAAGTCGTACCTCAAGCCGTAAGCGCCTCATCTGCGGTGACGACGAACGTCCGGGGGAGGTCGGTCCAGGACCGACCTCCCCCGGACGCCGTTTTCCGGGGTGTCCGCGAGCGTCGTTCTCGACTGGTAACTGACCCATCGGTGGGAGAGGATCATCGTCATGAAGCTGGAACTCCGGGGGATCACCAAGCGCTTCGGGTCCCTGGTCGCGAACGACGACATCTCCCTGACCGTCGAGGGGGGTGAGATCCACGCCCTGCTCGGCGAGAACGGCGCCGGGAAGTCGACCTTGATGAACGTGCTCTACGGCCTCTACCCGGCCGACGAGGGCGAGATCCTGCTCGACGGGGAGCCGCTGCTGCTCTCCGGGCCCGGCGATGCGATGGCCGCCGGCATCGGGATGGTGCACCAGCACTTCATGCTGGTCCCGGTCTTCACCGTCGCCGAGAACGTCATGCTGGGCAACGAGGCCACCGGGCGCGCCGGGGTGCTCGACATCGACGCCGCCCGCCGCCGGGTGCGCGAGATCTCCGACCGGTTCGGCTTCGACGTCAACCCTGACGCCCTGGTCGAGACCCTCCCCGTCGGCGTCCAGCAGCGGGTGGAGATCATCAAGGCCCTCTCCCGCGACGCCCGCCTCCTGGTCTTCGACGAGCCCACCGCGGTGCTGACCCCGCAGGAGACCGACGAGTTCATGGAGATCCTGCGCCAGCTCAAGGCGTCCGGGACCGCGATCGTCTTCATCACCCACAAGCTCCGCGAGGTGCGCGCGATCGCCGACCGCATCACCGTGATCCGCCGAGGCGCCGTCGTGGGCGAGCCGAGCCCGAGCGCCACCAACGCCGAACTGGCGGCCCTGATGGTCGGACGTCCGGTCGAGCTCACCGTGCACAAGGGCCCGGCCAAGCCGGGAGCGGACGCGCTGGTGGTCACCGACCTCCAGGTCGCCGACGACCTCGGGCACGTCCACGTGGACGGGATCAGCTTCTCCATCGCGACCGGCGAGGTGCTCGGCGTCGCCGGGGTCCAGGGGAACGGGCAGACCGAGCTCGCCGAGGCCATCCTCGGCCTGCAGACGCACGTGCACGGCTCGATCACCCTGGACGGCAAGGAGCTCCTCGGACGCTCGGTGCGCCAGGTGCTCGATGCCGGGGTCGGCTTCGTCCCCGAGGACCGCACCACCGACGGCCTGATCGGGAACTTCACCATCGCCGAGAACCTGATGCTCAACCGCAGCCACGGCAAGCCCTTCGTCGCCGCCGGCACCGTGCGCACCGCCGAGCTCGAGGAGTTCGCCGAGGAGAAGCTGCGCGCGTACGACGTCCGGGCCCCGGGCATCCAGAGCACGGCCTCCCAGCTCTCCGGCGGCAACCAGCAGAAGGTCGTCGTCGCTCGGGAGCTGTCCCGGGACCTGCGCCTGCTGGTCGCGGCCCAGCCGACCCGCGGTGTCGACGTCGGGTCGATCGAGTTCATCCACACCCAGATCGTGGCGACCCGCGACGCCGGCGTCCCGGTGCTCCTGGTCTCGACGGAGCTCGACGAGATCGTGGCGCTCTCCGACCGGATCATGGTGGTCTTCCGGGGCCGGATCGTCGGCATCGTGCCGGCCGACACCCCCCGGGAGACGCTCGGACTGATGATGGCGGGCGAACGGCCGGAAGGGATCGTGGCGTGAGCGGAACGACGGAGACCCAGACCCCGGAGACACCACAGCGCGAGGAGCGCGGCTGGCACGGGGTGTTCCGCGACATCACCCAGGGGCACGCGCTGGTGTCGTTGCTCTCGGTGCTCCTGGCGGTCGCTGTCGGATCCCTGATGATCCTGCTCACCGACGAGGAGGTGCGCACCACCTCGGGCTACTTCTTCGCCCGGCCCAGCGACACCTTCGAAGCGGTGTGGGACGCGATCTCGGGGGCGTACTCCGCCCTGTTCCGCGGCGCGGTCTTCAACGGCGACGCCGAGACCTTCGAGACCCAGATCCGCCCCCTGACCGAGACGCTCAAGTTCTCCGGGCCGCTGATCCTCGCCGGTCTCGGTGTCGGTCTGACCTTCCGCGCCGGGCTGTTCAACATCGGCGGCCGCGGTCAGATGCTCATCGCGGGCGCGGCAGCCGGCTGGTTCGCCGTCTCGGTCGAGCTGCCGAAGGCGCTGCACCTGCCGCTCGCGATCATGATCGGCGCCCTCGCCGGCGCCCTCTGGGCCGGGATCGCCGGGCTCCTGAAGGCACGGACCGGCGCGCACGAGGTGATCACCACGATCATGCTCAACTACATCGCCTTCTACCTCGTCTTCTATGCGCTCTCCCGGCAGGGCTGGCTCCAGGCCCCGGGCTCGGCGAACCCGAAGTCCGAGGCCATCCCTGACTCCGCGACCCTGCCCCGGCTGCTCGGCGACAGCTTCAACCTGCACTTCGGTTTCGTGCTCGCGCTGCTGGCGGTCGCGTTCATCTGGTGGCTGCTGAACAAGTCGGCGATGGGCTTCCGGTTCCGCGCGGTGGGCGAGAACCCGGACGCAGCCCGGGTGGCCGGCATCGACGTCGGCCGCACCTACGTCGCCGTGATGATGATCGGTGGCGCGCTCGTCGGGCTGGCCGGGGTGAACCAGGCGCTCGGCACCGTCACCAGCGGTGTGACGGTCGACATCGACGCCGGCATCGGCTTCGACGCCATCACCGTGGCGCTGCTCGGCCGGTCACGTCCGCTCGGCATCCTGGCTGCCGGGATCCTCTTCGGCGCCCTGAAGGCAGGTAGCTTCTCGATGTCGGCCGCCGAGGGCATCCCGAACGAGATCGTGCTCGTCGTCCAGTCGTTGATCGTCCTGTTCATCGCGGCGCCTCCCCTGGTCCGAGCGATGTTCCGGCTGCCGAAGGAGGCGACCTCGTGAGCACGACCGTCGACCCCGCTGTGCCGGCCGAGAAGCCTGCCGGCGTTCCCCGCGTGATCACCACCCAGGGAGCGTGGAAGGCTCCGATCGTGCTCGCCGTGGTCACCGTGCTGGTGGCGATGCTGGTCCTGTTCAAGGCCCAGGACGAGAAGACGACCTTCCGGTTGGCCACCGACTCCGACTTCTTCTCGCTGCCCGAGGTGACCGTCTCCTCGACCGGTGCCGTCTGGACGATCACCGTGCTTCTCGCCGCCTGCACCGGGGCCGCCGCGTACCTGGTGTCCCGCGGGCGCCGTACGCCGCTGTGGTTGCTCGGGCTCTTCTCGGTGCTGGCCATGATCGGCTTCCTCGCCTGGGCCGCCGCCGGCGAGGCGCTGCCGGTGGTCGGCCTCCTCGGCGGCTCGATCGCCCTCGCGGTGCCGTTGGTCTTCGGTGCTCTCGGCGGCGTCCTCGGCGAGCGGGCGGGGGTCGTCAACATCGCGATCGACGGCCAGCTGCTGTTCGGCGCCTTCGCCGCCGCGGTGTTCGGCACCGTGATCGGCTCGCCGTGGGGCGGCCTGGTCGCGGCCATGTGCGCCGGCGCCCTGGTGGCGCTCGCCCTGGGCTTCTTCGCGATCACCTATTTCGTCGACCAGGTCATCGTCGGCGTCGTGCTGAACGTGCTCGTCATCGGCCTGACCAGCTTCCTCTTCGGTCAGCTGCTCACCGAGCACCCCGAGTCGCTGAACGCTCCGCCGCACTTCGACCGGATCTCGATCCCCGTGCTCGGCGACATCCCGGTCATCGGGCCGGTGCTGTTCCAGCAGACGATCCTGGTCTACCTGATGTACGCCGCGGTCGCGGTCGTCGCGTGGGCCCTCTACCGGACCAAGTGGGGCCTGCGCGTGCGCGCTGTCGGCGAGCACCCCAAGGCCGCCGACACCGTCGGGATCAAGGTCAACCGGACCCGGTACACCACGATCCTGATCGCAGGCGCCGTCGCCGGAGCGGGCGGAGCGACCTACACCCTGGTCTCGGTGCCCCAGTTCGGCGAGCAGATGACCGGCGGCGCCGGGTACATCGCGCTCGCCGCGGTGATCTTCGGTCGCTGGGACCCGGTTCGCGCGACGCTCGCAGCCCTGTTGTTCGGGTTCTCCACGAACCTCTCCGGGGTGCTGTCGGTACTCGGGTCACCGGTGCCGAGCCAGTTCATGCTGATGCTTCCGTACGTCGTCACCATCGTCGCGGTGGCCGGGCTCGCCGGGCGCTCGAGGGCGCCCGCCGCCGACGGCGTTCCCTACCGAAAGGGCTGATCCGGAAGGGCTGAGCCGGGCTCAGGCCTGCTGCAGCGCTCGGATCGCGGTCGCGCCGAGCACTCCCGCGCCGATCGCGACCGCGCGCTCGTCGACGCGCAGGTCTCCCCGGTGCAGGTCGTACGTCGCCCCGCCCGGAGTCCGGGTACCGAGCCGTCCCATCGCTCCCGCTGCGCGCTCGAGGTACCAGGCGAAGTCCTCCCCGCCCAGGCTCTGGGTCGTGGAGACCAGCCCCTCGTCGCCGAGCACGTCGCGGACGGCACCGCTCATCTCGGCGGTCGCCCGGTGGTCGTTGACCACCGGCGGGACCCCGCGGACGTAGGTGATCTGCGCACGGACGCCGTACGGCTCGACGATCTTGACGACCGTGTCCCGGACCAGCGCCTCGGCCTCGGCCCAGGCGACGGCGTCGAGCATCCGGACGGTGCCGGCGGCGCGCCCGACCGACGGGATCACGTTCATCGCGGCACCGGCCTGGATCACCCCCCAGACGACGCTGACCCCGGCGCGCGGGTCCAGGCGGCGGGAGAGCACCGCCGGGAGCTCGGTGACGAGCTTGCCGAGCGCGAAGGTCAGGTCCTCGGTGAGGTGCGGCCGCGAGGTGTGCCCGCCCTTGCCGGTGAGCACCACCTCGAGCGAGTCCGCGGCCCCGGTCAGCGGTCCTTCGCGCAGGCCGATCCGGCCGACGTCGAGGGCCGGGTCGCAGTGCAGCATGAAGATCCGTCGGACGCCGTCGAGGGCGCCGGCGCCGAGGCACATCAGCGCTCCCCCGGGCATGATCTCCTCGGCGGGCTGGAAGATCAGCCGGACCCGACCGGGCAGGTCGTCGCCCAGCTCGGCCAGCGCCACACCCGCGCCGATCAGGGCGCTGGTGTGCACGTCGTGCCCGCACGCGTGCGCGACGCCGTCGACCGTGCTGCGCCACGGCTCGTCACCGAGATCGGGGACCGGGAGCGCGTCCAGGTCGGCCCGGAGCGCCACGATCGGCCCGTCGCCGCGCCCGATGTCGGCGTACAGGCCGTTGCGGGGGAAGGCGGTGACGGCGAGACCGGCCTCGTCGAGCCGCTTGGCGATCAGCGCGGTGGTGCGCTCCTCGTGCCAGGACAGCTCGGGGTGCGCGTGCACGTCCCGGCGGATCTCGACGAGCTCGTCGTTCAGGCGCGCCACGCCCGCGAGGAAGCGCGCGGTGAGGTCGGAAGTGGGAGGCACAAGCACCCAGACTACCGTCCGGGGACTACGTCGCCGGGCCCGAACCCTCGTCGAACGCCGCGAGCAGCCGGTCGGCCGCGGCCGGCGCGCTCAGCGTGCCGGCGAGCACGTCGTCCCGGACCTGGTCGCGGATCGCCGCGACGGCCGGCGAGCGACGCAGACGCTCGGCGAGCTCGTCGCGGACCAGGGCCCAGGTGAACTCGAGCTGCTGCTCGGCCCGCTTGGTGGCCAGACCTGCCTCCCCGAGGTGGCTGCGGTGGTCCAGGATGCGCTGCCAGACCGTCTCCACCCCGACCCCGTGCAGCCCGGAGCAGGTCAGGACCGGAGGCACCCACGCCTCAGCGCCGGCGTACACCATCCGCAACGCACCCGCGAGCTCGCGCGCGGCGGAGGTGGCCTCGATCTCCCGGTCGCCGTCGGCCTTGTTCACCGCGATCACGTCGGCGATCTCCAGGATGCCCTTCTTGATGCCCTGCAGCTGGTCACCGGTGCGTGCCAGGGTCAGGAAGAGGAAGGTGTCCACCATCCCGGCCACGGTGACCTCGGACTGCCCGACTCCGACCGTCTCGACCAGCACGACGTCGTACCCGGCTGCTTCCAGGACCAGCATCGCCTGGCTGGTCGCGCGGGCGACCCCGCCGAGGGTGCCTGCCGACGGCGAGGGCCGGATGTAGGAGTTCGGGTCCGCCGAGAGCTGCGCCATCCGGGTCTTGTCACCGAGGACCGAGCCCCCGGTCCGGACGCTGGACGGGTCGATCGCGAGGACGCCGACCTGGTGGCCCAGGCCGGTCAGGTGGGTGCCGAAGGCCTCGATGAAGGTGGACTTGCCGACGCCCGGGACGCCCGAGATGCCGACCCGGACCGCGCCTCCGGCGTGCGGGGCGAGCTCGGCGATCAGGTCCCGGGCGGCAGTGCGGTGGTCGGTACGCGTCGACTCGACCAGGGTGATCGCGCGCGAGACGGCGGCGCGGTCACCTGCGAGGACGCCGGCAGCCAGTTCGGTCACAGCGGTGAGTCTAGGGGCGGCGCTGCGGCAACCTCACGCAGCGGTGGTGCAGGATCCCGGCGCGGCCATGCACGTCCGGAGCTCCCGGGCCAGCCACTGGCCCAGGGTGCGGGAGAACGTCCCGCTCAGGTGGGAGGCGTCGAAGTAGACCGAGACACCGCCGATGGCGGCGTAGCACCGGACGAGGTCGCAGAACTGGCTCCGGGTCTCGATCACCGGCAGGTCGGGCACGAGCTCGCGCACCTTCTCGGTCACCACCCCGGCGGCGAGCGCCTGGTCCCGGGGGTTGGTGCACTGTCCGTTCGCCTCCAGGCACTGCGGGCCGTCCCGCCGGGTGTAGACGGTCGCAGCCAACGGCACGTCCTCCAGCCAGAGGACCTGCTTGCCCGCCTCACGGATGCCACGGACGAAGTCCGCGTACCCGCTGACCCGGTCGAGGGAGTCCACGTAGCCCCCCCGGAGGTCGGCAAGGACCACGGCATCCGCCTGTGGGACCACCGAGTTCAACACCCATGCGTTGCGTCGGCGGCATCCCTTGACCTCCTCGTCGCTCGACGCGCGCAACGACGACTCCGGGGGGAGCACTGCCGACGCCTCGCAGCTCGAACGAGCAGCCACGATGACCTTCATCCCGAGCAGCTTGCCGGCCTTGTCGAAAGCATCACTCCACGCCGCGGCGTGCGAGTTCCCCCAGAGCAAGAGCGTCTTCGTGCCGTCGGGGTCGCCGTAGGTGCAGAGCACCTTGGTGAACGGACCGGTCGTGTCCGAGCACTGCGGCTTCCGCGAGGCCATCGGCTTGTCGTCGGTCCCGGCGAGGGCGACAGCCTCGGCGACCTCGGCGAACCGGTCGGGGCAGTCGTTGACCATCGCCGCGGCACCGAAGCACGCTCCGCCCAGGGCTGCCTGCTGCTGGAACTCGACGGCAGCAGTGCGGACCCGGTCGTCGCCCGCGTCCTCGAAGGTGACCGCACCGGCGACGATGACGGCGATGCCGACGGCACCGACCAGCCAGCTCCGACCCGGGAGCCGCAGCAACGATCCGGTCCGGAAGGGCTGCTCCACGAACCGGTACGTCAGCTGGGCCAGGGTCAGGGTCAGGGCGAGCAAGACGAGGGTGTCGAAGACGGTCAGGTCGCGCTCGAGCTCGATCGGGGCGAGCACGACCAGCGGCCAGTGCCAGAGGTAGACCGAGTACGAGACGTCGCCGAGCCACTGGACCGGTCGCGGCGAGGCCAGCGCGTCGATGGACCGGGGCCCGGTCGGACCGCCGAGCAGCACCAAGCAGGTGCCCATGGTCGGGAGCAGCGCGGCGACCCCCGGGTAGGCGGTTCCGTTGTCGATCAGGGCGAAGCCCATCGTGATGAGCGCGAGTCCCACCCACGGGAGCACCCGGGAACCCCGGACGGCGGCCAGCGCGATCAGACCGCCCGCGGCGAGCTGCCAGATCCGCGCCGGGGTCACGAAGTACGCCGCAGCCGGGTCGTTCGCAGTGACCCAGAAGGAGTACACGAGGCTCGCGACGAGCACGACGCCCATCACCACGGCGAGAAGGCTGCGGCGGCTGATCCGTCGTACCCGCGCCGCCAGCAGGCTGGCGCCCAGCAGCAGGACCGGCCAGCCGAGGTAGAACTGCTCCTCGACCGAGAGCGACCAGTAGTGCTGGACGGGGCTGAGCGCGGCGCCCTCGGCCCCGTAGTCGACCGCCTCGCGGGCGAGCTGCCAGTTCTCGATCGAGAGGGCCGAGGCGAACACGTGCTGACCCAGGACCTCCCAGCGGGACTCCGGCAGCACCAGCCAGGAGAGCACCAGGACCACGGCGAGCACCAGCAGCGCGGCCGGCAGGATCCGGCGCACCCGGGCGGCCCAGAACTGCGCCACGAACGCGCCCGGCGTACGCCGCTCCAGGTCACGGAGGATGCGGCCGGTGATGAGGAACCCGGAGACCACGAAGAACACGTCGACGCCGGTGAACCCGCCCGGAAGCAGCGAGGGCCAGAAGTGAAAGACCACCACGGAGCTGACGGCGAGGGCGCGCAGGCCCTGGATGTCGGCGCGGACCCCGGGGCGCGAGGCCGCGGCCACCGGCGGTTGCGGCCCCTGAGGCCCCGTACGGGGGCGCTCGGAAACCACGGTCACCCGGAGATTCTAAAGTGTGCGCGGGCATGCCCCGACCTGCCCCGCCCGGATCAACGCCCTAGTTGTCCCTGGAGTTGCTCGGTGAGCCAGGGACCGAGCGAGCGCGCGTAGCTCCGTGTGAGATGTGACGCATCGAAGTAGACCGCGACGCCCCCGACGGCGCCGTAGCAGCGGGCCTGGTCGCAGAACCGGCTCCGGGCGTCGAGCACAGCCAGGTCGGGAACTGCGGCGCGGACCGCGTCGAGCACCGCGCTGGTGGCGAGCGCGCGTCCGACCGGGTTGGTGCACTGACCGTCGCGTTCGAGGCACTCGGGGATGTCGCGACGCTCGGTCGCGGTGCCGGTCAGCGGCAGGTCGGCGAGCCAGAGCAGCCCCGCCCCTGCCTTCCGCACCGCCCGGGCCGCAGCGACGAACCCGGCGGCCGGGTCGGACCCCGCGAAGTCGTAGACGGTCGTGTACCCCGCGAGGACGACCGCGTCCGCACGCGGGAGCCAGGTCCGGACCACCCAGGCGTTGCGCTGCGCGCACCCGGCCCGCTGCCCTTCCCCCACCGCGTGGTACTGCGTGCCGGGCGGCGAGACCAGGGAGGCCGGGCAGGCCTGCCGGGAGACCAGGACGACCTTCCAGCCCAGCTCGCGGCCGGCGAGGTCGAAGGCGTCGGCCCAGGCGGCCGCGTGCGAGTCGCCCCAGAGCACCAGGGTCCTGTCTGCGGCCGGGCTGCCGTAGGTGCAGGTGCGCTCGGAGAAGTTGCCTGTGCTGTTGGTGCAGGCCGGCGGCCGCAGCGGGGACGGCTCGTCCTCGGCAGCCGCCAGCCCGACCGCAGGATCGACCGCTGCGAACGGGTCCGCGCACCCGTCCTTCAACGCCTCCGCACCGAAGCAGGAACCGGGCTCCGCCGCGCGCTCCGCCGATGCCGCGGCAGCCGCCCGCACCCGGTCGGTGGCGGTGCGGTCCAGGACGACCGTGCCCCCGGCGACCACCGCGATCGCGACCGCACCGACCAGCAGGCTCCGGGGCGCGGTCCGGAGCAGCCGGCCCCGGCGGGCCGGGTTCTCGACGTAGACGTAGGTCAGGCCCGACAGGACCAGAGCGACCAGCAGCAGCGGAAGGTTCTCCCACCCGGTCAGCTCCCGGTCGACGGCGTACGGGGCGAGCACGATCAGCGGCCAGTGCCAGAGGTAGAGCGAGTACGAGATGTCGCCGAGCCGCTGCACCGGGACGACGTCCGCCAGCGCGTCCACCGACCGCGGTCCGGTCCGACCGCCGACCAGCACCAGGCAAGTACCGAGCGTGGGGAGCAGCGCCGCCGTTCCCGGGTACGGCGTCCCCGGCTCGATCACCAGGAAGCCGAGCACGATCAGCGCCAGCCCGAGCCACGGCACCCGGGGCAGTCCCGGACCGGCGCCCCGGACGGCGAGGAGCGCGAGCAGGCCGCCGGCGCCGAGCTGCCAGACCCGCGCCGGGGTGACGAAGTACGCCGACGCCGGGTCCGAGGAGGTGACCACCAGCGCGTAGACCAGGCTGCCCACGACCACAACGCCCATGGTGGCGACCAACGGCCAGCGGCGACCGGTACGCCGTCCGAGGAGCACGGCCACCAGCAGCAGGAGCGGCCACCCGAGGTAGAACTGCTCCTCGACCGAGAGCGACCAGTAGTGCTGCAGCGGGGTCGGGGCGTTGTCGGCCGCCAGGTAGTCGACCGCGTCCCCGGCGAGCACCCAGTTCTCCACCGAGAGCGCCGAGGCGAGGCTGTGCCGGGCGACCTCGGCCCACGCCGAAGTGGGCAGCAGCAGTCGCGAAGCGATCAGGACGACCGCGAGGACCAGCAGGCCTGCTGGCAGGATCCGGCGGGCGCGGGCCGCCCAGAAGTTCGCCGCGAACCTGCCCGCGCGCACTCCGGGCCGCTCCAGGTCGCGGAGGATCCGCCCGGTGATCAGGAAGCCGGAGACCACGAAGAAGACGTCGACGCCGGTGAAGCCTCCGGGCAGCGCGCCCGGCCAGAGGTGGTAGACCACGACCGCGCTGACCGCCAGCGCCCGCAGGCCCTGGATGTCGGCCCGGACCGGTTCACGCACCGCAGCGGTCACGCTGCTCCTCAGTGACCGAGGCGGGTGGAGAGCTTCTCAAGGAGCTCCAGGGCCGACTCGGCGATGACCGTCCCCGGCGGGAAGACCGCGGCGGCGCCCATCTCGAGCAGGGTCGGTACGTCGTCCGGCGGGATGACACCGCCCACGACGACCATGATGTCGTCGCGGCCGAGGTCGGCCAGTGCCCGCTTGAGCGCCGGCACCAGGGTCAGGTGGCCCGCGGCGAGCGAGTTCACCCCGACCACGTGCACGTCGGCGTCGACCGCCTGTTGAGCGACCTCCTCCGGCGTGCTGAACAGCGGGCCCACGTCGACGTCGAAGCCGAGGTCGGCGAAGGCGGTGACGATCACCTTCTGGCCACGGTCGTGTCCGTCCTGGCCCATCTTGGCGACCAGGATGCGCGGACGGCGGCCCTCGTCCTCGGCGAACTTCTCGGTCGCCGCGAGCACGGCTGCCACACCCTCGTTCGACCCCGACTCACGCTTGTACACACCGGAGATCGTACGGATCACGGCCTGGTGCCGGCCGTAGACCTTCTCCAGGGCGTCGGAGATCTCGCCGACGGTGGCCTTCGCCCGGGCCGCGTCGACGGCCAGGGCGAGCAGGTTCCCGTCGAGCGAGCTCTTCGCGGCGCCGCGCGCGGCCGAGGCGGTCAGCGCGTTCAGGGCGTCGTCGACGGCGCCCTGGTCGCGCTCGGCCCGGAGCCGGTCGAGCTTGGCGAGCTGCTGCTTGTAGACCTCGGCGTTGTCGACCCTGAGGACGTCGAGCTTGTCCTCGTCGGCGAGCCGGTAGGTGTTCACGCCGATCAGCTTCTGGGTCCCCGCGTCGAGCCGCGCCTGGGTACGGGCAGCAGCCTCCTCGATCCGCATCTTCGGGATTCCCTGCTCGATGGCCTTGGCCATCCCGCCGGCCCGCTCGGCCTCCAGGATGTGCGCCCAGGCCCGGGAGGCGAGGTCGTGGGTCAGCTTCTCGACGTAGTACGACCCGGCCCACGGGTCGATCGTGCCGGTGGTGCCGGTCTCCTGCTGCAGCAGCAGCTGGGTGTTCCGGGCGATCCGGGCCGAGAAGTCGGTGGGGAGCGCGATCGCCTCGTCGAGGGCGTTGGTGTGCAGCGACTGGGTGTGACCCTGCGACGCGGCCATCGCCTCGATGCAGGTGCGCTGGACCTTGTTGAAGACGTCCTGCGCGGTCAACGACCAGCCCGAGGTCTGGCTGTGCGTGCGCAGGCTGGAGGACTTGGGGTTCTTCGGGGCGAACTGGGCCACGAGCTGCGCCCAGAGCGCCCGGGCCGCCCGCATCTTGGCGATCTCCATGTAGAAGTTCATCCCGTTGGCCCAGAAGAAGCTGAGCCGCGGCGCGAAGGCGTCGATGTCGATGCCCGCGTCGAGCCCGGCGCGGATGTACTCCACGCCGTCGGCCAGCGTGTAGGCGAGCTCGAGGTCGTTCGTGGCTCCGGCTTCCTGGATGTGGTAGCCGGAGATCGAGATCGAGTTGAACCGCGGCATCTTCTCGGCCGTGTAGGCGAAGATGTCGGAGATGATCCGCATGCTCGGGGACGGCGGGTAGATGTAGGTGTTGCGGACCATGAACTCCTTGAGGATGTCGTTCTGGATCGTCCCCGCGAGCTGCTCCGGCTTCACCCCCTGCTCCTCCGCCGCCACGATGTAGAGCGCCAGCACCGGGAGCACCGCACCGTTCATCGTCATCGAGACCGACATCTGGTCCAGCGGGATGCCCTCGAAGAGCACCCGGGTGTCGTAGATCGAGTCGATCGCGACGCCGGCCATGCCGACGTCACCGACCACCCGCGGGTGGTCGGAGTCGTAGCCGCGGTGGGTCGCGAGGTCGAAGGCGACCGAGAGGCCCTTCTGGCCGGCGGCCAGGTTGCGGCGGTAGAACGCGTTGGACTCCTCGGCGGTGGAGAACCCGGCATACTGCCGCACCGTCCACGGCTGGGTGGTGTACATCGTCGGGTACGGCCCGCGCAGGAACGGCGCCAGTCCGGGGTAGGTGTCCTGGGCGTCCAGGCCGGCCAGGTGCTCGGGACCGTAGACGGGGAGGACCCGGATGCCTTCCGGGCTCTCCCAGGGTGCGGCGGGCTCGGCCGCCGCGCCTGCCGGGACGCCGGCCCCACCCGCCAGCGGGAGTCCCGCGAAGCTGCTCGGAACACTCATGCCAGCTTCTCCCTCGTCCGGTTCAGGAACTCCAGGGCGTTCACGCCCATGGCGCAGGTGTCGTCGACCTCGACGCCCTCGGCCCCCAAGGACTCTGCCTTGCCCGCCAGGATCACCCATCGTGCTCCCGCTGCCCGAAGGGCAGCGACCAGGTCGGCGCCCCAGGCGGCGTACGCCGTGTCGTTGCCGGTCAGGCAGACGACCGGCTGGCCGCCGTCCGGTCCGGTGTACGCCGCCAGCACGGCGTCGACGTCGTCGGCGCGACCCGGGTTGACGCAGGCGATGCCGCCGGCCGCGAAGAGGTTGCTGGCGAAGGTCGCACGCGCGGTGTGCGCGGCGACGGTGCCCAGGGTGGCCAGGAAGACGGTGCCGGACGGGGCATCGCGGAGGGCCTCGAAGGCGTGCCCCCACGGCCGCACGCTGGACCATCGGCTGGACGCACCGTTCGCGTAGGGCCGGCGCTCGGGGAGGACCTCGCCCAGGTTCGGGAACTCGGAGAGCCCGGTCAACGGTCGCTTGCGCAGGGCGATCTGGCGCTCGCGTTCGACCACGACCTTCTCGATCCGCGCGGCGAGCGAGCCGTCCTGGACCGCCGCGCGGGCGCCGCCGGCGGCCTCGAGGGCGGAGAACTCCTCCCACCCCGCGATCGCGAGGTCGTCGGTCAGCTTCTCGATGGCGAACGCACCGCCGGCCGGGTCGGTGACCCGCGCCAGGTGCGCCTCGTGGATCAGCAGCGAGGAGGTGTTGCGCGCGATCCGGCGGCTGAACGCATCCGGCAGGCCCAGGTGCGCGTCGAACGGCAGCACCGTCACGGCGTCGGCGCCACCGACCCCGGCGGAGAACGACGCCACGCAGGTGCGCAGCATGTTCACCCACGGGTCGTACTTGCTCATCATCGGGCGCGAGGTGACCGCGTGCTGGCGCTGGCGGCGGTCGTCCTGCTCCACACCGCTGAGCTCCAGGACCCGGGCCCAGAGCCGGCGCGCGGCCCGGAGCTTGGCGATCGTCGGGAACTGCTCGTCGGTGGCGGCGTAACGGAACTCGATCAGTGCCGCCGCGTCCCCGACGCTGTAGCCGGCGGCCACGAGCGACCGGAGGTACGCCGCACCGACCGCCATCGACCAGCCGAGCTCGCCGACATCGGAGGCGCCCAGGTCGTGCACGGCGGTGCCGTCGACGACCAGAGCGAGGCAGCCGAGGTCCGAGGCGGTGTCCGCCACCGAGGCCACCACGCGATCCACGTCGAGACCGGCGACGTCGGTCACCGAGCCCGACCGGACCAGAGCACCGAGCGGGTCCGCTCCCAGGTTGGTGCCATCGGCGAGCGCGGTCCCGTTCGCCAGGGCGGCGAAGGCTGCGGCTGCGGCAACCGGGTCGGAGGCGTCCAGGACGACCGGGGCCACGTCGAGCAGGACGCCGTCGAGCGCCGTGGCGAGGCCGTCGACCGGGACGCCCCCGGCACCGATCTCCAGCCAGAGGGAGGTGACGCCGTTGTCGAGGTCGACCTGGACGTCGGCGGCGGTCGCCTCCGGGTCCGGGTCGGGGAAGTGACCGCGGACGTCCCACTCACCGGCACGGTCGGGGCGGCCGGCGGTCTGCAGGTCAGCGACGAGGTCGGGGGTGCCGAGCGGCGTGATCGCCAGGCCGTCCAGCGTGGTCCGGGTCAGCTTGGCCCAGACCAGGTCGTCGGCGTCGCCCTCGGCGAGCCGTCCGGACTTGCGCAGAACACCAGCAGCGAGGTGCTCCCATGCGGCGCGGCTGTGCGGGGCCCCGGAATCCAGCGCGACCGAGGGCGCGCCGGTCTGCTCGGCAGGCGGTGAGGTCATGGTTCGCAGGATAAACGGCGCGCTCTCCGGCCTGCCACGCGAGCACCGTGTGTGAGATGTCTCAGTGCTGCGCGCTGCCGTTCACATGGCTCTCACTGCACGTTAACGATCCCGTGATCGGCGCCTGTGAGGATCGGACCATGAAGATCTTGCTGGTCACCGAGACGTTCGCCCCGGCCACGGACCCGGCCGCCGAGTCAGCCCGGCACATCACCGACGCGCTCCTCGCCGCCGGCAACGAGGTGCTGGTCTTCACCACCGGCCCCGGCAGCTCCAGCTACCGCGGCGCCCGGGTGCTCCGGTCCCGCGCGCTCTTCTCCGTTGCCGCGGTCCGCCGTACGGCCCTCGAGTTCTCCCCCGACGTCGTCCAGTTCCTCAGGCCGCGGGCGATGGGCGCCGCGGCGATGCGGGCGCTGGAGTCCCTGGGGCTCCCGCTGGTCGTCCTCGACCCCACCCCCCTGCACCCGCGGATCGGCAGCGTCCTGGCGAGCAGCTCCGCCGGCGCCCGTGTTCTGGCCACCGCAGGGATCACGGCGCAGGTCTGGAGGCCCGGCGTACGGACCGACGAGCACCACCCCGGCCTGCGCTCCGCGGACCTGCACGACCGGTGGGCGAAGGTCGGCACCCCGGCCGGCCCGCTGACGGTCGTCGGGTACGTCGGCCAGGTCGGCCAGCCGACGTCCAAGGCTGTCCGACGGCTCGCCCGGATCGCTGCGCTGGACGGCGTCCGGCTCGTCGTCCTCGGCCGCGGCCCGGGGACGCCGACCCTCAAGGCGGCCGGTGCGAAGATCCTCGGCGACACGAACGGTCTCGAGCAGGCCCGTGCGATCGCTTCGTTCGACCTCCTGGTGCAGCCGCGCAAGCAGGACGGGATGCTCGCGCCGGTGCGCAAGGCTCTCGCCAGCGGCGTACCGGTGGTGGCGTTCCGGACGGGTCCGGCAGCCGAGCTGGTCGCTGACGAGCGCACCGGTGTGCTGGCGGACAGGACGAACGGCCCTGGTGGGCTGATCGCCTCTGTCGAGCGCCTGGCTGCCGACGACGACCTGCGTGCACGGTGGGGCGAGGCCGCCCGGGAATCGGTGGCGGCCCGCACCTGGACGGACGCGGTGGGCGAGCTGCTCGGGATCTACCAGCCGCTGCGCCCCGCCGTCTGAGGTCCGACCTGGTGTTCAGGCGCGGAGGAACTGCTCCACTGCCTCGGTGACCAGCTCGGACGGCGGACGGCCCGTGACGCGGGCCCGTTCCTGGAGCGCGAGGGCCAGGTCACCAGTGAGGACGACCTGCATGTGGCCCCGCCCCGGCGACGCGGGCGCCTCGTCGCGTCCGCCGAACTTCGCCATCGCGATGGTCACCAGGGTGCCGAGCACGTCGAGGATCGCGACCACGCCGAGGGGCCGCCAGATGTCGTCGCCCTCGAGCGCCCCCAGGATCAGGCTGCTGACCAGGAACCCGAGTGCCCCGGCGAGGACGATCGTCCCGCCGAGGACGAGCCACAGGCCCCGCCGGGCCCCGGCCACTCCGAGGAGCAGGCAGACCTGGGCCAGAGTCACCGCGACGACCACGCCGCTGCCGAAGGCCTTCAGCAACTCCTCCGGGACGCCGTCCCCGTCCGACCAGACGAGCATCAGGGCGGTCGTGACCGGGAGGACCAGCGCGACCGCGCCCACCACGCCGACGGCCCCCCACCGGGTACCGGTCGTGGCGAGGTAGCAGAGCATGCAGATGCTCGCGCAGCCAACGACCAGCGTCGTGAGCAGGATGCGCCCCTCCCCCTCGTCGAAGGCTCCTCCGCCGAGCAGCGCCGCGATGCCCATCAGGGCCGCGACCGAGAAGGAGCCGATGGTGAGGGTGGCAGCGACACGGCGGACGGAGATCTCGTTCATAGGAACGAGAATGCCCTGCCGGACCGGTGCCGCGCGTGAGTGGCCGTACTCAGATCTCGGTACGCCCGTCGTCGTCGGAGTTCCGGAGCCCGATCTTCGCGCCCAGCCAGACCAGCGGGTCGAACTTGCGGTCGACCACGCGCTCCTTCATCGGGATGATCGCGTTGTCGGTGATCTTGATCCCCTCCGGGCAGACCTCGGTGCAGCACTTGGTGATGTTGCACATCCCGAGGCCGGCGGCGTCCTGGGCCAGGTTGCGCCGGTCGTTGGTGTCCAGCGGGTGCATGTCGAGCTCGGCGTACCGGAGGAAGAACCGCGGGCCGGCGAAGGCCTTCTTGTTCTCCTCGTGGTCGCGGACCACGTGGCAGGTGTTCTGGCACAGGAAGCACTCGATGCACTTGCGGAACTCCTGGCCGCGCTCGACGTCGACCTGCGCCATCCGGCGCTTGTTGTCGGCATCGCGCGGAGGCGGGGAGAAGCTCGGCAGCTCACGGGCCTTCTCGTAGTTGAACGAGACGTCGGTGACCAGGTCCCGGATCACCGGGAAGCTCCGCATCGGGGTGACCGTGATGGTCTCGTCCTCGGCGAAGTCCGAGAGCCGGCACATGCACATCAGGCGGGGCTTGCCGTTGACCTCGGCGCTGCACGACCCGCACTTGCCGGCCTTGCAGTTCCAGCGCACCGCGAGGTCGCCGGCCTGGGTGCCCTGGACGCGGTGGATCGCGTCCAGCACGACCTCACCCTCGGAGACCTCGACCGGATAGTCCTTGATCTCGCCGCCCTCGGAGTCGCCGCGCCAGATCCGGAGCTTCAGCTTGTAACCCATGGTCAGGACTCCTTGGTTTCGACAGGCTCAACCGGCGAGGCGGCCGGTGGTGCCTCGAAGTACTTCTTGAGCTCCTCCGGCATCGCCGGCAGCGGCTTCTCGTGCAGCTCCACCCCGGTGCCCGCGGCGTTGAGGTTGACCACCAGGTTCTTGGTCCCCCACACCGGGTCCGGACCCGGGAAGTCGTCCCGGGTGTGACCGCCGCGGGATTCCTCGCGGGCCAGTGCTGCCTTGGCGATGCACTCGCTGACGATCAGCATGTTCCGCAGGTCGAGCGCGAGGTGCCAGCCCGGGTTGTACTGGCGGTGACCCTCCACCACCATCCGCTTCGCCCGCTCCTTGTACGCCTCGATGTCGGCCAGCGACTCCGCGAGCTCGGGGGCGGTCCGGATGATGCCGACCAGGTCGTTCATGGACTGCTGCAGGTCGGACTGGATCGTGTACGGGTTCTCGCCGCCCTCGACCTCGAAGGGCGCGAGCGCGCTGACCTGCGCGGCCTTCACCTCGGCCTCGTCGATCTTCGGACGGCCCGCCCCGAGCGACTGCGCGTACGCCGTCGCCGACTCGCCGGCCCGCTTGCCGAAGACCAGCAGGTCGCCCAGCGAGTTGCCCCCGAGCCGGTTCGAGCCGTGCATCCCGCCCGAGCACTCGCCCACGGCGTACAGGCCGGTCACGGCGCTCTCCTGGGTGTCGGCGTCGACCTCGACGCCGCCCATCACGTAGTGGCAGGTCGGTCCGATCTCCATCGGCTCGGCGGTGATGTCGACGTCGGCCAGTTCTTTGAACTGGTGGTACATCGAGGGCAGCCGCTTCTTGATGAACTCCGGCGTGCGCCGCGAGGCGATGTCGAGGTAGATGCCTCCGTGCGGCGTTCCCCGGCCGGCCTTGATCTCGGAGTTGATCGCCCGGGCGACCTCGTCGCGGGGCAGCAGCTCAGGAGGGCGCCGGTTGTTCTTCTTGTCCTCGTACCAGGCGTCGGCCTCCTCGACCGTGTCCGCGGTCTCCGCCTTGAAGAACTCCGGGATGTAACGGAACATGAACCGCTCACCCTCGGAGTTCTTCAGGATGCCGCCGTCTCCGCGGACCGACTCGGTGACCAGCAGGCCCTTCACCGAAGGCGGCCAGACCATCCCGGTCGGGTGGAACTGGACGAACTCCATGTTGATCAGCGCGGCACCCGCGCGCATCGCCAGCGCGTGCCCGTCGCCGGTGTACTCCCAGGAGTTCGAGGTGACCTTGAAGGACTTGCCGATGCCGCCGGTGGCCAGGATGACCGTCGGTGACTCGAAGACGATGAACCGACCGGACTCGCGCCAGTACCCGAAGGCGCCGGCGATCCTCCCCGACCCGTCCGGTCCGTCGTCCTTGAAGACGTCGGTGATCGTGCACTCCATGAAGACGTCGATGCCGAGCTGGACCGCCCGCTGCTGCAAGGTGCGGATCATCTCCAGGCCGGTACGGTCGCCCACGTGCGCGAGCCGGGCGTACTTGTGACCGCCGAAGTCGCGCTGGCTGATCAGCCCGTCCTCGGTCCGGTCGAAGAGTGCCCCCCAGTCCTCGAGCTCCATCACCCGCTCGGGAGCCTCCTGGGCGTGCAGCTGCGCCATCCGCCAGTTGTTGAGCATCTTGCCGCCGCGCATGGTGTCGCGGAAGTGCACCTCCCAGTTGTCGTCGGGGTAGACGTTGCCCATCGAGGCGGCGATGCCGCCCTCGGCCATCACCGTGTGCGCCTTACCGAGCAGCGACTTGCACACGATCGCCGTCCTCGCCCCCGACTCGTGCGCAGCGATCGCGGCACGGAGCCCGGCACCGCCGGCGCCGATCACCACGACGTCGTAGGTGTGCCGCTCGATGCCACCCTGGGCGTCACCGTCCAACGCGTTCCCGGTCATCGGGTGCCGCCCGTCCTGGCCGGCCGACTCGGCCGCGGTGGTCGTCATCAGAAGAACCTCGTCTCGGTGATGGTCCCGTTGGCCAGGAGCATCACGTAGAGGTCGGCGATCGTCACCGAGAACAGGGACAGCCAGGCGTACTTCGCGTGGTGCCCGTTGAGCCGGGAGACCCAGGTCCAGAGCCGGTACCGGACCGGGTGCTTGGAGAAGTGCCGCAACCGGCCGCCGACCGCGTGCCGGCACGAGTGGCAGGACAACGTGTAGAGCCAGATGAAGATGACGTTGACGAGCAGGATCAGGGTGCCCAGGCCGACGTGACCGCCGTCGTGCTCCTCGAGGCTCAGGTAGACGTCGTAGCTAAGGATCAGGCCGACCACGATGGCGGCGTACCAGAAGTACCGGTGGAGGTTGTTGAGGATCAGCGGCAGCCGGGTCTCACCGGTGTACTTCGCGTGCGGCTCCGCGACGGCGCAGGCCGGCGGGGAGAACCAGAAGGCCCGGTAGTAGGCCTTGCGGTAGTAGTAGCAAGTCATCCGGAAGCCCAGCGGGAAGATCAGGATGATCAGGGCTGCCGAGAGCGGGAACCCGCCGAACGGCTGCCCGAAGTCCGAGGACCCCTCGACGCAGTCGCCCAGGCAGGGCGAGTAGAACGGTGAGAGGTACGGCTCGGCGTAGTAGTCCTTGTCGGCGAAGGCGCGCCAGGTCGCGTAGACCACGAAGGACGAGAACACCACGAACGTCGTGAGCGGGGAGAGCCACCACCGGTCCGTCCGCAGGGTCCGCAGGCCGATCGCTGCACGTCCGGGACCACCGACCCCGGCCGACATGCCACCAGAATCCGCGGGTGCCTTCGTCGACGCCATCGCCACCTCCGTGCTCTCGCTGACGGTGGGACCGCACGGCCCCGCCGGGGAACTGCACCACATCGCTGCCCCGCTGTGGTCCAGGTCACGCCCGGACAGACTATGTACTGAAAGCACTGAGGAGGGAAGGGGACACGACGACCGACCGGGCGCTAGGTGCCCAGCGAAGTGCCCAGCGAGGTGCCCAGCGAGGTGCCCAGCGAAGTGCCCAGCGAGGTGCGCGTGGGATTGATCACGCGGCCAGAAGTCGGCGCCCTGCGCTGGGAGCGGTACCGTGCCCTACGTGGCGATTCAGAATGCTGGGCCCGCAACAGGGCAGACCCTGGTGAAGGGTGCCCGCGGTACCCGGAACACCATCTTCCTGAAGATCCTGATGGCCGTCAGCGGCGTTGCCTTCGTCGGCTTCGTGCTCGGTCACATGTACGGGAACCTCAAGGCCTTCTCCGGGCACGACGCCTTCAACGAGTACGCGTACCACCTGCGCGAGCTCGGTGAGCCGCTGCTGCCTCACGAAGGCTTCCTCTGGATCATGCGGGTCGGGCTCATCGCCGCCCTGGTGGTCCACGTCGTGGCCGCCGCGATCCTGTGGCGACGGGCGAAGAAGGCTCGCCCGATCGCTTATGAGATGAAGAAGAACACCGGCGCCATCTTCGCGAGCCGGATGATGCGCTGGGGCGGCGTGACCCTGCTGGTCTTCATCGTCTGGCACCTGCTGAACTTCACCATCGGCAAGGTGAACGTCTCCGGCGGACCGACGAACGACCCGTACAACCTGATGGTCGACACCTTCGACGTGCCCTGGATGACGGCGATCTACCTGGTCGCGATGGCCATGCTCGGAGCACACCTGCACCACGGCATCTGGAGCGCCACCCAGACCCTCGGCCTGACCGGCAGCGTGCGCACCCGCAAGCTCGCCAAGCAGACCTCGTTCACGCTCGCGGTGGTGGTCTCCGGCGGGTTCTCGTTGGTCCCCATCTCCGTCGTCCTCGGCATCATCGAGAAGTAAGGCCCAAGGAGTCAGCACAGCCATGACCGACATGCCGGACACCACCCTCACCAACCACCCCTCCCTGGACGTTCCCGGTCCCGAGGACGCGGACGACGCCGCGGGCTACTACACCCCCGGTACGCCGCTGGTGGACACCAAGTCGCCGCAGGGCCCGATCGCCGACCGCTGGCAGACCCGCAAGTTCGAGGCCCGCCTGGTCAACCCGGCGAACCGGCGCAAGCTCGACGTGATCATCGTCGGCACCGGCCTGGCGGGCGCGTCCGCCGCGGCCACCATGGGCGAGGCCGGCTACAACGTGAAGTCCTTCTGCTACCAGGACTCCCCCCGCAGGGCGCACTCGATCGCCGCACAGGGCGGCATCAACGCCGCGAAGAACTACAAGGAGGACGGCGACTCCGCGCACCGGCTCTTCTACGACACCGTCAAGGGTGGGGACTACCGCTCCCGGGAGTCGAACGTCTACCGCCTGGCCGAGGTCTCGGTGAACATCATCGACCAGTGCGTCGCCCAGGGCGTCCCGTTCGCCCGCGAGTATGGCGGCCTGCTGGACAACCGCTCCTTCGGCGGCGTGCAGGTCTCGCGCACGTTCTACGCCCGCGGGCAGACCGGCCAGCAGCTGCTGATCGGGGCCTACCAGGCGCTCGAGCGCCAGGTCGCCGCCGGCACCGTGGCGACCTACACCCGGCACGAGATGCTGGAGCTGATCGTCGTCGACGGCACCGCCCGCGGCATCATCGTGCGGGACATGGTCACCGGCGAGATCCAGACCCACCTCGCGGACGTCGTCGTGCTCGCCTCGGGCGGCTACGGGAACGTCTTCTACCTCTCCACCAACGCGATGGGCTGCAACGTCACGGCGGCCTGGCGAGCGCACCGCAAGGGCGCCTACATGGCGAACCCCTGCTACACGCAGATCCACCCGACCTGCATCCCGGTCTCGGGCGCGCATCAGTCGAAGCTGACCCTGATGTCAGAGTCGCTGCGCAACGACGGCCGGATCTGGGTGCCGAAGAAGAAGGCCGACTGCGAGAAGGACCCGCGGGAGATCCCCGAGGAGGACCGCGACTACTTCCTGGAGCGGATCTACCCCTCGTTCGGCAACCTGGTCCCCCGTGACATCGCTTCCCGTGCGGCGAAGAACATGTGCGACGAGGGCCGCGGCGTCGGTCCCGAGGTCGAGGGCGTCCGTCGCGGCGTCTACCTCGACTTCGCCGACGCGATCAGTCGTCTCGGCAAGGCCGGCGTCGAGGAGAAGTACGACAACCTGCTGGACATGTACGAGCGGATCACCGGTGAGAACCCGTACGAGGTGCCGATGCGGATCTACCCCGCCGTGCACTACGTGATGGGCGGGCTCTGGGTCGACTACGACCTGCAGTCGACGATCCCCGGCCTCTTCGTGACCGGCGAGGCGAACTTCTCCGACCACGGCGCCAACCGGCTCGGCGCCTCCGCCCTGATGCAGGGTCTTGCCGACGGCTACTTCGTGCTGCCGCACACCATCCGTGACTACCTCGCGGACGGCCCGTTCGAGAAGATCGCCGAGGACCACCCGGCGGTCGTGGAGGCCCGGAGGTCGGTCGAGGGGCGCATCGAGCACTTCCTGACCGTCAACGGCACCCGCAGCGTCGACTCCTACCACCGCGAGCTCGGCAACATCATGTGGGAGTACTGCGGCATGGAGCGGACCGAGGACGGCTTGAGGAAGGCGATCGACCTGATCCGCGGCCTGAAGGACGACTTCTACCGCAACGTGAAGGTGCTCGGCACCGCCGACAGCCTCAACCAGAGCCTCGAGAAGGCCGGCCGGGTCGCGGACTTCTTCGAGCTCGGCGAGCTGATGTGCATCGACGCCCTGAACCGTCGCGAGTCCTGCGGCGGCCACTTCCGCGGCGAGTCCCAGACCGAGGACGGCGAGGCCCTCCGGCACGACGACCAGTTCGCGTACGTCGCAGCCTGGGAGTACACCGGCACCGAGTCCGACCAGATGGGCGTGCCCGTCCTGCACAAGGAAGACCTGGTCTACACGGCCATCGAGATGAAGCAGCGGAGCTACAAGTGACGGGCGAATCAATGAAGCTGACCCTCAAGATCTGGCGCCAGCCCGACGCGGCGACCGCAGGCTCGATGCACACCTACCAGGTGGACGACGTCTCCGCCGACATGTCCTTCCTGGAGATGCTCGACGTCCTCAACGAGCAGCTGAACGCGAAGGGCGAGGAGCCGATCGCCTTCGACTCCGACTGCCGTGAGGGCATCTGCGGCATGTGCGGCCTGATGATCAACGGGGAGGCTCACGGCCCGGTCACCACGACGACCTGCCAGCTCCACATGCGCTCGTTCACCGACGGCGAGACCATCACCATCGAGCCGTGGCGCTCCGAGGCGTTCCCCGTCCTGAAGGACCTGGTCGTCGACCGCGGCTCCTTCGACCGGATCATCCAGGCCGGCGGCTACATCTCGGTCAACACCGGCTCGGCCCCCGAGGCGCACTCCGTCCCGGTCCCGCGCGACAACGCCGTCCGCGCCTTCAACGTGGCCACCTGCATCGGCTGCGGCGCCTGCGTCGCCGCCTGCCCGAACGGGTCGGCATCGCTCTTCATGGGCGCGAAGATCACCCACCTGGGCGAGCTCCCGCAGGGCCAGCCGGAGCGCGACTCGCGCGTCGTCGGCATGGTCGCCCAGCACGACCACGAGGGTTTCGGCGGCTGTACGAACATCGGCGCGTGCACCGCAGCCTGCCCCAAGGAGATCCCGCTCGACGTGATCTCACAGCTCAACAAAGACCTCCGTACGGCGATCAAGCACGGCCACTGAGCACGAGATCTGGTTAATTTCGTACTAATACTGGTCAAAACGGACATTTAGGACGTATCGTTCTCTCCATGAGGGAGAACTACCGTCCACGCAGCATCCGGATCGTCGGAGCGACCCTGCTCACGGCGCTGACTTTCAGCGTCCTCACCACGACCGCGCCGGCTGACGCCGGAACGTCCGCGCTCGGCACCCGGGTCACCGCCCGTTGGTCCAGCGCCGTCGACACCACCAGCAAGTCGGCCGTCAACTCGGCGTACTGGAGCCGGTACGCGCCGAAGCAGACGCTGTCGATCGACTGGCTGCTCGGCAGCATCAGCGGATGCCTCCCGGGGATCACCTCCTCGTCGACGAACCAGGCCACCTTGAGCTCGCTCAACTTCGTGCGCTCGCTGGCCGGCCTCGCGCCGGTCACGTTCTCCTCCTCCATGAACTCGGCAGCCCAACGGGCCGCGTTGATCATGGCGGCGAACCAGGCGTTGAGCCACAACCCGTCGAGCAGCTGGAAGTGCTGGACCTCGTCCGGCGCGGCGACCGCGGCCAAATCGAACCTGGCCCTCTCCTACCCGTCCCTGAAGGCGGGCCGCATCATCGAGCTCTACATGGACGACCCGGGCTCCAGCAACACCGCCGTCGGTCACCGCCGGTGGCTCCTGAACCCGTTCACCACCACCATGGGCAGCGGCAGCACGGACACCGCCAACGCGATCCAGGTGCTCGGACCGACCAACGCCTACCGCCCCAACCCGCGCTGGGTCGCCTGGCCGGCCTCGGGGTACTTCCCGAACACGATGGAGCCGAACGGCCGCTGGTCGCTCTCCTCCGGCTACCGGGACGTCAGCTTCCGGTACGCGTCGGTCGCGGTCTACAAGAGCGACGGCAGCAAGGTCCCGAACGTCCGCAAGTACACCCCGCACGGCGGCTACGCGCAGCCGACGCTGGTGTGGCAGATGCCCTCGACCTTCCCCAAGTCGGCCAACTACACGGTCGTCGTCACCGGCATCAAGAAGTCCGGCTACTCGGGCACCTTGAAGTCGAAGTACACAGTCCGGCTGTTCACCCCCAGCCAGTAGTCGTTGAGGGGCGGACTCCTCCCTCGTGTCCGCCCCTCAACAAAACCTCCGCGAGGCTCAGCCGCCGAGCGGGAACGACCGGTCCGGCCGCCACCCGTGACGCTCGTCGTGGACGTAGAGCCAGAACTCGGTGACCTCGAACGAGGCCTCGTACCCGGCGAGCTCGGTGAAAGCACGGTCGAGGACCTCCTCCTCGAGGTGGTGCGCCACCGTCACGTGCGGGTGGTAAGGGAACTCGACGTCGACCGCGAGCGGGCCGCTCCGGGCTGCAGCGGCGAGCTGCTGGCAGCCGGCGATCCCGGCGATGACGCCCACGAAGACCACGGGTGAGGTCGGACGGAAGGTGCCGGTCCCGTGGAGCCGTACGACGAACGGCTGCTGACTGACGGCGACCGCCGCGAGATGCTCGGTGATCACCGCGAGGTTCTCGTCGGGGATCTCGGTCGGCGGAACCAGTGTGATGTGGGTGGGGATGTGCTTGGCACTGGCGTCGCCGAGGTCGACCCGGAAGTCCTGGAGCGCCACACCCTCCGGGTCCGGCACGGCGATCGAGACTCCGATGGTGGGCACGTCGCTCCTCAGGCCCCACCCCCGGCACCCGTGGTGCCGGAGGATCTCGGTGCCGAAGCCAGGAATCCGACACGTTCGTACACGTCCGCGAGGGTCCTCGACGCCACCTCACGGGCCTTCTCGGCGCCGCGGGCGAGCACCGCGTCGAGCTCGGCACGATCCGCGAGCAGCGCGTGGGTGCGGTCCCGGAACGGGGTGACGAACTCGACGACCACCTCGGCCAGGTCGCCCTTGAAGTCGCCGTAGCCGCGGCCGTCGTACTCGGCGACGAGGGACTCGATGCTGCGTCCGGTCAGCGCGGCGAAGATCGTCAGCAGGTTGGAGACGCCCGGCTTCTCCGCCTCGTCGAACCGGACCACCGAGTCGGAGTCGGTGACCGCGGAGCGGATCTTCTTCGCCGACTGCGCCGGGTCGTCGAGCAGGTCGATGATGCCGCTCGGCGCGGAGCCCGACTTCGACATCTTGCTCACCGGCTGCTGGAGGTCGAGGATCTTCGCCGTCTCCTTGAGGATGTACGGCTCCGGCAGCCGGAAGGTCTTCTTGTAGCGGTGGTTGAACCGCTGGGCCAGGTCACGGGTCAGCTCGAGGTGCTGGCGCTGGTCCTCCCCCACCGGCACGTACTGCGGGCGGTACAGCAGGATGTCGGCCGCCTGCAGGATCGGGTAGGTGAACAGTCCGACCGACGCGGCGCCCTCCCCACCCTTGGCCGACTTGTCCTTGAACTGCGTCATCCTGCGGGCCTCGCCCACGCTGGCCAGGCTGTTGAGCACCCAGGCCAGCTCCGCGTGCTCCCGGACCTGGGACTGCACGAAGACCGCCGAGCGCTCCGGGTCGATGCCGGCCGCCACCAGCTGGGCCGCCGAGAGCAGGGTCCGGTCGCGCAGCTTCTTCGGGTCGTGCTCGACGGTGATCGCGTGCAGGTCGGCGATGAAGAAGAACGGCTCGAACTCGTCCTGGAGCGCCACCCACTGCCGCAACGCACCGAGGTAGTTGCCGAAGTGGAACGAGTCCGCCGTCGGCTGGATGCCGGAGAGGACGCGGGGCAGGGGCTGATCGGCCATAGGGGCATTCTTCCAGTACCGCGCCGCGACCCGGCGCCGGGTCTGAACCGGTCCACCCAGCGGTCAGTGCGCCCGCGTCGGCTCCGGCGGGTAGAGCGCGGCGGGGGTGAACCGCATCGGTTCGCCGTCGTTGAGCTCCCGGTCGAGCACGCTCTCGCGCTCGGCGAAGACGAGCGCGGCCAGGGCGTCCGGGAACGGTCCGGAGTAGCTCAGTGCGCCAGTCTCCTCGTCGCGGCAGACGACGATGTGCGGGAGGTCGATCTCTGCGACGGCCGCCGAGCCGACGGCCCGGACCAGGAACTCGCGGAGGAACTCGCGTCGAGCGTCGCTCTCGTCGCCGTGCATGGGTGCTCCCGGTGGTCCGCTGGCCGTTGTCACCAGTCAGGACGGACTTCGGCCGGGTTGATCACGCGGTTCCGCGGAGCGCCGTACCCGGAGGAATCCGTTTGCCCGGCACGGGGCGGACCCGGCAGGGTGCAGTCATGGTCGTCGTCCCCGTCCCCGTCCTCACCGAGGGCACCGTGACCCTCCGCGCGCACCAGGTGGAGGACGTCGACGCGATCGTCGAGCAGTGCAACGACCCGCTCAGCCGGGCATGGACCCGGGTACCCGTGCCCTACGGCCGCGACGACGCCCGCCGGTTCGTCCTGGACACGATGCCGGGCGGCTGGGCCACCGACCAGGAGTGGGCCTTCGCCCTCGAGGGCGACGACGCCGGCGCCCGCCGCTTCGCGGGGACGGTCACCCTGCGCAACCAGGGCGAGGGCCGGGCCGAGATCGCGTACGGCGCCGACCCGTGGGCCCGCGGTCGCGGCATCGTGGAAGAGGGCCTGCGGCTGCTGGTCGACTGGGGATTCGCCGAGCGCGACCTGCAGACGATCATCTGGTGGGCCCAGGACGGCAACTGGGCTTCCCGGAAGGTCGCCTGGCGCCTGGGCTTCTCCTGCGACGGGGTGGTCCGCCGCTGGCAGGGGCATCGCGACGAGCTGGTGGACGCCTGGGTGGGCACCCTGCACCGCGACGAGCAGCGTCGACCGCGGCACCCCTGGTACGACGCCCCGGTGATCCACGGCGAGACGGTCGTCCTCCGCGCCCCCCGGGAGTCCGACGCACCCCGGGTGCTGGAGGCGCGTCGCGACGACCGGACGTCGTACTGGCTCGGAGACACCCGGGACGCCGAGGATCTCGACGACGCGCACGCGTACCTGCGCTCCCGCCAGGAGCTGATGGCGAGCGGGTCAGCGCTGTGCTGGGCCGTCGCGGACCCGGCCACCGACGCGCTGCTCGGCGCGGTCGAGCTGCGCGGCCTGGGCGACCCGACGGGCGCCAGGATCGGGTACTGGGCGCACCCGGGGGCACGCGGACGCGGGCTGATCACCGAGGCGGTCCGGTCGGCTGTCCGGCACGCCTTCATCGACGTCGAGGACGGCGGCCTGGGGCTGGAGAAGCTCCGCCTGGTCTCGGCCGTCGACAACCTCGCGTCCCGCCGGGTCGCTGCGGCCAACGGGTTCCGCGAGGTCGGCGTCGAGCGCCTGGGAACGTCGTGCCGCGACGGGCAGCACGACGCGGTGCTCTACGACCTGCTGCCTGGCGACCTGTTCTGAGGCACTACGAGTGGTTTCGACAGGCTCAACCAGCGGTGGTGGAGTCCACCAGCGGTGTGGAGCCTGTCGAGACGCTCAGAGTGAGGCGAGGGCCTCGTTCAGGGTGGCCGACGGTCGCATGACCGCGCTCGCCTTAGCCTCGTCGGGACGGAAGTAGCCGCCGATGTCGGCCGGTGCCCCCTGGACGGCGAGCAGCTCGGCGACGATGGTCTCCTCGTTCTCCGACAGCCGCGAGGCGAGGTCCGCGAAGGCGGCCGCCAGCTCGGCGTCCTCCGTCTGCCCGGCGAGCTCGGTGGCCCAGTAGAGCGCCAGGTAGAAGTGGCTGCCGCGGTTGTCGATCGTGCCCAGCTTGCGCCCCGGCGAACGGTCCTGCTCCAGGAACGTGCCGGTCGCGCGGTCGAGGGTGTCGGCGAGGATCTGCGCCCGCGCGTTGCCCGTCGAGGTGGCCAGGTGCTCCAGGCTCGCCGCCAGGGCGAAGAACTCGCCGAGGCTGTCCCAGCGCAGGTAGTTCTCCTTGACCAGCTGCTGCACGTGCTTGGGCGCCGAGCCGCCGGCGCCGGTCTCGAAGAGCCCGCCGCCGTTCATCAGCGGGACGACGGAGAGCATCTTCGCCGAGGTGCCGAGCTCGAGGATCGGGAAGAGGTCGGTGTTGTAGTCCCGGAGCACGTTGCCGGTCACCGAGATGGTGTCCTCGCCGCGCCGGATCCGCTCGAGCGAGAACGCGCAGGCGGCGGCCGGCGCCAGGATCGAGATGTCCAGGCCCTCGGTGGCGTGGTCGCGGAGGTACTCGGTGACCTTGGCGATCAGGTTGGCGTCGTGCGCCCGGTTCTCGTCGAGCCAGAAGACGGCGGGCGCACCCGAGGCCCGCGCACGGGTGACGGCGAGCTTGACCCAGTCGCGGATCGGCGCGTCCTTGGTCTGACAGGCGCGCCAGATGTCCCCGGCGTCGACCGTGTGCTCGAGCAGGGCCTCGCCGGCGCCGTTCAGCACCCGCACGGTTCCGGCCGCGGGGATCTCGAAAGTCTTGTCGTGGGAGCCGTACTCCTCCGCCGCCTGCGCCATCAGACCGACGTTGGGGACCGACCCCATGGTCGAGGGGTCGAAGGCACCGTGGGCACGGCAGTCGTCGAGCACCGTTTGGTAGACCCCGGCGTAGCAGCTGTCCGGGATCACCGCGAGGGTGTCGGCCTCGGCCCCGTCGGGTCCCCACATATGGCCGGAGGTGCGGATCATCGCCGGCATCGAGGCGTCGATGATCACGTCGCTAGGGACGTGCAGGTTGGTGGTGCCCTTGTCGGAGTCGACCATCGCCAGGGCGGGGCCGTCGGCGTACGCGGCCGCGATCGCGGCCTCGATCGCGGCTTGCTCGGGCAGTCCCTTGATCTTCTCCAGCAGCGAGTTGAGGCCGTCGTTCGCGGAGATACCGGCAGCAGCCAGGACCTCGCCGAACTCGGCGAAGACAGCAGCGAAGTACGTCTGCACGACGTGACCGAAGATGATCGGGTCCGAGACCTTCATCATCGTGGCCTTGAGGTGCGCGGAGAAGAGCACGTCCTCGGCCTTGGCGCGGGCGACCTGCTCGGTCAGGAAGGAACGCAGCGCCGCGACGTCGAGGAAGGTGGCGTCGACGACCTCACCGGCGAGGACCGGGAGCGACTCCCGCAGCACGGTCACGGTGCCGTCGGCGTCGGTGTGCTCGATCCGCAGCGTGTCGTCGGCCGCGAGGACCACCGACTTCTCGTTGGAGAAGAAGTCGTTCGCACCCATGGTGGCGACGTTGGTCTTCGAGTCCGGCGACCAGGCGCCCATGGAGTGCGGGTGGGCCTTCGCGTAGTTCTTCACGCTCGCCGGCGCGCGACGGTCCGAGTTGCCCTCGCGGAGCACCGGGTTGACGGCGCTGCCCTTGACCTTGTCGTACCGCGCCCGGGCGTCCCGCTCGGCGTTGTCCTGCGGGTTCTCGGGGTAGTCCGGGATGTCGAAGCCCTGGCCCTGCAGCTCGGAGATCGCCGCCTGGAGCTGGGGCACGGAGGCCGAGATGTTCGGCAGCTTGATGACGTTCGCCTCGGGCGTCTTCGCCAGGGCGCCGAGCTCGGCCAGCGCGTCGTCGGCCAGCTCGAACTGGGCGAGGATCCGGGCCGCGACGGAGATGTCCCGCGTCTCGACGGCGACGCCCGCGGTGCTGGCGTAGGCGGAGATGATCGGGAGGAACGAGTACGTCGCCAGCAGCGGCGCCTCGTCGGTGTAGGTGTAGATGATCGAGGCGGAGGCGTTGGAGTCGGTCACGCCCCGCAAGATATCCCACTGTGGATATCCCCGATCGAGCCGCCTCCCGGGCTTAGCCTGGATCCGGAACTGCCGGGTTTCATCTCCGAGGAGGCATCATGTCCGAACTCACCCACCCGTCCACCGAGACCTTGCCCCCCACCGGGAACTCACGGCTGGGCGCCGAGGCGCTCGGCACCTTCTGGTTGGTCCTCGGTGGCTGTGGCACCGCCATGTTCGGCGGCGACCTCGTCGCGATCTCCCTCGCCTTCGGCCTGACCGTCCTGACCGGCGCCTACGCGCTCGGCCACGTCTCGGGGGCGCACTTCAACCCGGCCGTCACGATCGGCCTGGCCACGGCCAAGCGCTTCGCCTGGAAAGACGTGCCCGGCTACGTCGTCGCGCAGATCGTCGGCGCAACCGTCGCAGGCCTGGTGCTGCTGATGATCGCGAACGGCCGGGACGGCTTCGAGGCCGACGGCGGCATGGCCACCAACGGTTTCGGCGACCAGTCCCCCGCCGGCTACGCGCTGTGGTCGGTCATCATCGCCGAGATCGTCTTCACCGCGATGTTCCTCTACGTGATCCTCGGCGCCACCTCGCGCCGCGGGACCCCGGCCGTCGCCGGGGTCACCATCGGCCTCTGCCTGACGCTCATCCACCTCGTCTCGATCCCGATCGACGGCACCTCGGTCAACCCGGCCCGTTCGCTGGGGGTGGCCTGGTTCGGCGGGGCAGATGCGATCCAGCAGGTCTGGGTCTTCCTGCTGGCTCCGCTCCTCGGCGCTGCGATCGCCGGAATCAGCCACGCGCTGATCGTCGGCGAGCAGGACTGACTGTCCCCGCTCGTCGTGGTGTGAGTTTCGAGATCTTGACTCGTTCAAGAAAGCGAGCAAGACTGCCGAGGTGCCGCCGTCCGAAGAACTCGTCGCTCTCCTGCGCGGGTCCGACCTGCGCGTCACCCGCCCCCGGGTCGCCGTCCTCGGCGCTGTCCACCAGCACCCGCACGCGAGCACGGACGTGCTCCTCGAGGCCGTCCGGCAGGATCTTCCCGAGGTCTCGCACCAGGCCGTCTACGACTCGCTGCACACCCTGACCGCTGCCGGACTGGTACGCCGGATCCAGCCGGCCGGCTCAGTCGCCCGGTACGAGTCCCGAATCGGCGACAACCACCACCACCTGATCTGCCGGACCTGCAGCGCCATCACTGACATCGACTGCGCTGTCGGCGATGCCCCCTGTCTGACCGCCTCGGACGATCACGGCTACGCGATCGACGAGGCCGAGGTCATCTACTGGGGCACCTGCTCCAGCTGCACTCTTCCTGACTCTCCTGGCAGCACCCCCCTCTGATGCACCGAGCTCCATCCAGTCCCCTCGAAAGGTTGCTCCATGTCTGAAAGCGAGAACCCGGCCCTCGACGCCCCCACCCCGACGTCGTCCACACCCCGGACGAACAAGGACTGGTGGCCGAACTCCCTGGACCTCACCCTGCTGCACCCGCACAACCCCAAGGGCAACCCGTTGCCGGACTTCGACTACGCCGCCGCGTTCGCCGGCGTGGACGTGGACGCGCTCAAGGCCGACATCACCGCGGTGATGACCGACTCGCAGGACTGGTGGCCGGCTGACTTCGGCCACTACGGCGGCCTGATGATCCGCCTCTCCTGGCACGCGGCGGGCACCTACCGGGTCACGGACGGCCGTGGTGGTGCCGGCGACGGCAACCAGCGGTTCGCCCCCCTGAACAGCTGGCCGGACAACGGCAACCTCGACAAGGCCCGCCGGCTGCTCTGGCCGGTCAAGAAGAAGTACGGTCGGGCCGTCTCCTGGGCCGACCTGCTGGTGCTCGCCGGCAACGTCGCCCTGGAGTCGATGGGCTTCAAGACCTTCGGCTTCGGCTTCGGCCGCGAGGACGTCTGGGAGCCCGAGGAGGTCGACTTCGGTTCCGAGGGCGAGTGGCTGGCCGACGAGCGCTACAGCGGCGAACGCGAGCTCTCCGGCAAGCTCGGCGCGGTCCAGATGGGCCTCATCTACGTCAACCCCGAAGGTCCCAACGGCGTCCCCGACCCGTTGGCCTCGGCCCGGGACATCCGGGAGACCTTCGCCCGGATGGCGATGAACGACGAGGAGACCGTTGCCCTGATCGCGGGCGGTCACACCTTCGGCAAGACGCACGGCGCCGGCAACCCGGACCTGGTCGGCGTCGAGCCCGAGGGCGCGCCGATCGAGGACCAGGGCTTCGGCTGGAAGAGCACCCACGGGTGCGGCTTCGCCGGTGACACGATCACCAGCGGCCTCGAGGTCACCTGGACCGACAAGCCGACCCAGTGGAGCAACCGGTACTTCGAGATCCTGTTCGGTTTCGAGTGGGAGCTGAGCGAGAGCCCGGCCGGCGCGAAGCAGTGGGTCGCCAAGGACGCCGAGGCGATCATCCCGGACGCGCACGGCGGCCCGAACAAGAAGCCGACGATGCTCACCAGTGATCTCGCCCTGCGCATGGACCCGGCGTACGAGAAGATCTCGCGCCGCTTCCTGGAGAACCCCGACGAGTTCGCGCTCGCCTTCGCCAAGGCCTGGTACAAGCTGCTGCACCGCGACCTCGGCCCGATCGACCGCTACCTGGGCCCGTGGGTCGCCGAGCCGCAGCTGTGGCAGGACCCCGTCCCGGCCGCGACCGGCGCCCCCCTGAGCGATGCCGACGTGGCCGCCCTCAAGGCCAAGGTCCTCGACTCCGGCCTGGCGATCGCCGACCTGGTCTCCACCGCCTGGGCCTCGGCGGCCAGCTACCGCCACACCGACAAGCGCGGCGGTGCGAACGGCGCCCGGCTCCGGCTCGCCCCGCAGAAGGACTGGGCCGTCAACGCCGGTACCGCGCCGACGATCGCTGCCCTGGAGAAGATCCAGGCGGAGTTCAACAGCGCCGCCGGCGCCCAGGTGTCGCTGGCCGACCTGATCGTGCTGGCGGGCTCGGCCGCGGTCGAGAAGGCAGCGGGCGGCGTGACCGTGCCGTTCCAACCCGGCCGCACCGACGCGACCCAGGAACAGACCGACGTGGAGTCGTTCGGCTGGCTCGAGCCGCAGGCCGACGGTTTCCGGAACTACCTGGCGCCCGGCGAGAAGGCCCAGCCTGAGCAGCTCCTGATCGAGCGCGCCTACCTGCTCGGCCTCACGACCCCGGAGCTGACCGTGCTGGTCGGTGGGCTGCGTGCCCTCGGGGTGAGCCAGGGCTCGCACGGGGTGTTCACCGACCGCCCGGGCACGCTGACGAACGACTTCTTCGTCAAGCTGCTCGACACGGTCGGCGGCTGGAAGGCCGGATCGGCCGAGAACGTCTACGAGCACACCGACGGTCGCACCGCGACCGCGGTCGACCTGGTCTTCGGCTCCAACTCGGTGCTGCGCGCCCTGTCCGAGCTTTACGCGAGCGACGACGGGGGCGAGAAGTTCGTGCAGGACTTCATCGCTGCGTGGGTGAAGGTGATGGACGCGGACCGCTTCGACCTGAAGTAGCCCCGGGTCATCTCACCACCCACCCGAGCGAACCGACGCCGGCGCACCTGCGCTAGCGTCGGTTCGTCGTATCCGATCCCGTTTCCGGATAACACCTACCTCTTGGAGTTGACGTGACCGCACCGCTCAAGGTGGCCGTGACCGGCGCCGCCGGCCAGATCGGCTACAGCCTGCTCTTCCGCCTCGCGAGCGGCTCGCTGCTCGGCACCGACCGCCCGATCGAGCTCCGCCTGCTGGAGATCGAACCGGCCCTCAAGGCGCTCGAGGGCGTCGTCATGGAGCTCGACGACTGTGCGTTCCCGACGCTCGCCGGTGTCGAGATCGGCGCCGACGCCGAGACGATCTTCGACGGCGTGAACCTGGCGCTGCTCGTCGGCGCCCGCCCGCGCGGTCCCGGCATGGAGCGCGGTGACCTGCTCTCCGCCAACGGCGCGATCTTCACCGCCCAGGGCAAGGCCCTGAACAAGGTGGCTGCCTCCGACGTGCGGATCGGCGTGACCGGCAACCCGGCCAACACGAACGCGCTGATCGCGATGACCAACGCCCCGGACATCCCGGCCGAGCGGTTCTCCGCCCTGACCCGGCTCGACCACAACCGGGCGATCTCCCAGCTCGCGGCGAAGACCGGCGCACCGGTGACCGACATCAAGAAGATCACCATCTGGGGCAACCACTCCGCGACCCAGTACCCGGACATCTTCCACGCCGAGGTCGGCGGCAGGAACGCCGCCGAGGTCGTCGGCGACCAGGCCTGGATCGAGGACACCTTCATCCCGACCGTCGCCAAGCGCGGCGCGGCGATCATCGACGCCCGGGGCTCCTCCTCGGCCGCCTCGGCCGCCTCGGCGACCGTGGACGCCGCCCGTGACTGGCTGCTCGGCTCCGCGCCCGGCGACTGGGTCTCGATGGCCGTCCGCTCGGACGGCTCGTACGGCGTCCCGGAGGGCCTGATCTCCTCGTTCCCGGTCACCACCAAGGACGGCGACTGGGAGATCGTTCAGGGCCTCGAGATCGACGACTTCTCCCGCGGCCGGATCGACGCCACCGTCGCCGAGCTCGCCGACGAGAAGGCCGCGGTCACCGAGCTCGGGCTCATCTGACGCTCGTCTGACCTGCGCCGCAACCGAGGCACACCTGACCCGGCAGTACGACGTACTGCCGGGTCAGCGCGTTCTCGTGCGACTGACCTCCGGCAGCCCGACCCCGGGCTCGGGTGACTCGGCGTTCGACCAGCGATCCACGAACGCGACCACGGCTGCCGGGTCAAGGCCGTCGCAGTACAGCCAGTTGCCCCGGTGCCCGGTCACGTCCTCGGGCTGCTCGGGGTCCGCGGTCCACCGGGTCAGCGCGAGGTGGGCACCGTCGCGGAACGGCTCCCCGTCAGCGCGGGTCCAGGGCACGGCGAGGAACCGCTGGCCGTCCGCGGCGAGATCCTCGGCGAGCTCCCCGAGCTCGCGCACCGTAGCGTCGTCGGCCGCAGCCGTCTCGTCGTACCAGGCGATCGTGAAGCCGTGCTCCATGCTGTGCACCAGGTTCCCGACGGCCGGGCGGTCGGCCGCGGTGTAGAACGGCCGACCGAACGGCGCCGCGACACCGAGGTGCGGGCCGAACGACGGCGGGGCGTCGGCATAATCGAGGTCTTCGGGGGCCCGGTGGGTGCGGTTGCGGTCGGTCGGCTCGGTGATCACCGCACCGCAGGCGCCCCCTGCGGACCCGTCGAGCGGGTCGGCGGTGCGCCGGAGCCCGAGGAAGGCGGCGGCGCCGAGCGCCACCAGCACGACGACCACGATGCTCATCACCAGCAGGTCCCGGGTCCCCGGTGACATTTCCGGTGACCTCTCGGGTGACGTCTCGGGGGACGTCTCCGATGACGTTTCCGGCGACCCAGTCGGGTCCGTCGGACCACTCACCGTCCTCACGCCCCGTCCTCGGCCGTGGTCCGGCCGTACCGGAGCACCCTAGCCGTCGAGCAAACCGTGCTCGGCGAAGAACGCGACCAGGTCCCGGACGGTCTCCTCGGTGGGACGCGGGGCGTAGCCCAGCTCGTCGTACGCCTTGGTGCCGTCGACGACCGGGCTCGCGGTCAAGGTCTCCAGCGCCATCGGCCTCATCGCGTCGCTCCCGAAGAGCCGGGCGACCGGGTCGACGAAGGGTGCGATCGTCGTGATCACCCGGGACGGCAGGACGACGCGCGGCTCCCGCTTGCCGGCCGCCCGTGCAGTCATCGCGGTGACCTCGTGCAGGCCGACGTGGTGCCCGGGGAGCAGGTAGTTCTCGCCGGTCCGGCCCTTGTCCGCGGCCAGCACGAAACCGCGCGCCACGTCCCGGACGTCGACCATGTCGAACGCGGCCCGGAACGCGACCGGCGCCCGGCCGCGGGCGGCGTCACGCAGGCTCTGGTTCATCCGGGAGAGCCGGGTCGGCTGGTCCACCGGCCCGTAGATCCCGGTCGGGTTGCAGATGACCGCGTCCAGGCCGTCCTCGACGACCTCGAGCAGCGCGAGCTCACCGGCGTACTTGGAGCGGTTGTAGACCGGGAGGCCCGGGTCCAGCGACCGCGGCGCCGTCTCGTCGATCCGGTCGCCCTGGCGGTAGCGGAACGCGTTCAGCGAGCTGCAGTTCACCACGCGTCGTACGCCGACCTCGAGCGCTGCGCGCGCGACGGTCGCGACCCCGTCGACGTTGACCCGCCAGGCCAGCGGGTCCTCCTGCTTGAGGCTGATCACGGCGACCAGGTGGTAGACGATCTCGACGCCGTCCAGGGCTCGGCGCATCTGGTCGGGGTCGAGCACGTCGGCGCTGACCCAGGTGACCTCCGGTCCCCCGGTCACCGTCGCCGGCACCAGGTCGCTGGTGACGCGGTCGATCGCCACGACGTCATGGCCGTCGGAGACCAGGGTGTTGACGACGTTCGCCCCGAGGAAGCCGGCGGCGCCGGTAACGGCTACGCGCACGAGTACGCACGCCCCCGCGGCTCGCGCTCCCAGAGTCGGTCGGCGCCGACCGAGGTGCCCTCACCGATCAGGGTCCGCTTGAGCACCTTGTTGGTCGCCGTGCTCGGCAGCGACTCCGCGAGCCGGACGTAGCGCGGCCAACCCTTCGTCGGCAGGTCCTGCTGCTCGGCGAGGAACGCCTCGAACGCGGCCGGTTCCAGGGTGGCGTTGTCGTTGAGCACCAGGGCGACCATCAGCTGGTCGCCCACGTCCGGGTCCGGGACGCCGTACACGGCCGCCTGGCTGATGGCGGGGTTGCGCAGCAGGATCGCCTCGATCGGTGCCGCCGCGAGGTTCTCGCCGTCGACCCGGAGCCAGTCGCTGGTCCGGCCGGCCAGGTAGATGAACCCGGCCTCGTCGCGGTAGCCGAGGTCGCCGGACCAGTACATGCCCCCGTCGAGGCGGTCGGCGGTCGCCTGCTCGTTGTTGTAGTAGCCGCCGAAGAACCCGGCACCCTGGGTGTTCACCAGCTCGCCGACGGCCTCGTCGAGGTTGGTGACCACGCCGTGCTCGTCGAAGACCGCGCGCGGGCGCTCGGTCCGGGTCTCGCGGTCGTAGACCGCGACGCCCTCGAACGGCTGGCCGATCGATCCCAGCGGGGTGTCCTCGGTCCGGGTGATGATCACCGCGGTCTCGGTCGAGCCGAAGCCGTCCCAGACCTCGCACCCGAAGCGCTTCGCGAAGGCCTGGATGTCCCGGTCGGAGGCTTCGTTGCCGAACGCCGTCCGCAGCGGGTTGTCGGCGTCGTCCGGCTGCTCGGGGGTGGCGAGCAGGTAGGCGAGCGGCTTGCCGACGTAGTTCATGTACGTCGCCCCGAACCCGCGGATGTCGGCGAGGAAACGGGTCGCGCTGAACTTCCGGGCCAGGGCGAGCGTCGCGCCGCTGGCGAGCGCCGGGGCGAAGCCGCCCATGATCGCGTTGGAGTGGAAGAGCGGCATCGAGATGTAGCAGACGTCGTCCGTGGACAGCGCGTACTTCTCCGCCAGCACCGAGCCCGACATGACCACCATGAAGTTGCTGACCTGGACCGCCTTCGGGTCACCGCTGGTGCCCGAGGTGAAGATCAGCATGAAGGTGTCCATCGTCTCCACGGTGCGGAACCCGTCGAGGCCGCGTGGTGCTGCGGCAACCCGCTCGGCCCACTCCGGGGCGTCGGTGTCGATGACGACCGCGCCACCCAGGTCGAGGCCGTCGAGCAGCGGCAGGTGCTCGGCGTCGGTCAGCAGGACCCGGCAGTCCGCCGTACGGACGTCCTTGGCCAGGCCCTCGCCGCGCCGGGTGGTGTTGATGCCGACGGTGACGTGGCCGCCGAGGGCGCCGGCGGCGAGCGCCATCACCATCTCCGGGGTGTTCTCGAAGAGCACCCCCACGTGCAGCGGCGAGGCGTCCGCACCGATCTCGTGCAGGACGTGAGCACGGGCCGCGCTCTCGGCGAGGAACTCCCGCCAGGTCCAGGAGCGGTCCTCGAACGCCAGGCCGGGCAGGTCGCTCTCGAGGTGGGCGTGCAGGAACTGCTGGACAGTCTCGGCCATTACTCAGCTCCTCGGCTCGAGGACGACGACCGGGATCTCCCGCTCGGTCCAGGACTGGTAGTTCGCGAAGTCGGCGTAGACCTCGACGAGGCGGGGCCAGAGCGCGGCCCGCTCGTCGGGACCGGCCGTACGGGCCCGCACCGCGCGCTTCTCGGCCTTGATCTGGATCCGGGTGTCCGGGGTGGCCACCAGGTTGCGGTACCACTGCGGGTCCTTCGGCATACCGCCCTGGGACCCGACGACGATCACGTCCGGGCCGTCGTGCATGTAGAGCAGCGGGGTGGTGAACCGGGTCCCGGACTTCCGCCCGACGTGGTCGAGGAGCAGGGTGTCGACGGGCTTCTTCCAGCCGGCGCCGATGCGCCACTTCGACCCGATCCGACCGTTCGTACGCCGGTAGGTCCACACGTGCGCCTTGCCGGCGTACTTCATCACCTTGGGGATGATCGGGGAGTCGAGACCGTCCGGGCGCTTCTTCGGTTCATCCATACCCAGGACTATAGAACGTGTTCTAGTCTGAGCGGGAGGACTAGGAGAACCGAATGAGACCGATGGAGCCAGGTTCCGCGGCGCAGGAGTTCCCGGAGCTCGGGTGCTACGGCCTCGCCGGTCACTCGGCGACCCCTGCCGACCTGCTCACCGAGGCCCGGCTCGCGGAGCAGCTGGGCATCGGGTCGATCTTCCTCTCCGAACGGTTCAACACCAAGGACGCCGGGGTGATGGCCGGTGCGGTCGCCGGAGTCACCACCACGCTGGGGATCGGCACCGCTGCGACCAACCACAACACCCGGCACCCGCTGGTCACCGCCACCATGGCGACCACCCTGCACCGGCTCTCGGGTGGCCGGTACGCGTTCGGTCTGGGGCGCGGCTTCGACCTGCTCTTCGACCTGATGGGGGTCCCGCGGATCACCGGGGCCCAGATCGAGGACGCCGTCGGCATCTACCGCCGGCTCTGGCACGGCGAAGCGGTGGCCGGCCACGACGGTCCGGCCGGCCAGTACGCGTACCTCAACCAGGACTCCTCGTTCGACGAGGACATCCCGGTGCTGCTGATGGCGATCGGCGACAAGACCCTGGAGCTCGCCGGGCGCGTCGCCGACGGCGTCGTGCTGCACACCTTCTTCAGCGACGAGACCCTGGCGCGCGCGGTGCGGACCATCCGGACCAGCGCCGAGCAGGCGGGGCGCGACCCGGCCTCGGTGCGGGTCTGGTCGGTGCTCGCCACCGTCGAGGACTCGATCACCGAGGAGCTCCGGCTCCGCAAGCTGGTCGGCCGGCTGGCCACGTACCTGCAGGGGTACGGCGCCGCCCTGGTCACCGCGAACGGCTGGGACCCGGCCGACCTGGAGCGGTTCCGGGCCGACCCGCTGGTCCAGGGCTACCCAGGAGCCTTCGACGCCATCGGCACCGTCGAGCAGCTGACCTACCTGCGCGACGAGGTGCTGCCGGCCTCGTGGCTCGCCGCCTCGGCAACCGGGTCGGCCGCGACCTGCGCCCAACGGGTCCTCGACCAGTTCGACGCCGGCGCGGACAGCGTGATTCTGCACGGCGCCACTCCCACCGAGCTCGCTCCGGTCCTCGACGCCTGGCGCTCGGTGCGGCCGGCCGGTCGCTTCACCGATCTCCCGGTCAACCCGGGCCTCACCTCCTCAGGAGTCACCCACCGATGACCACCCCCACCATCGACCCGGCCGCGGTCGGCATCATCGACTCGGTCGACGACCTGAGCACCGACTGGCTGAGCCGGGCCCTCGACGCCGACGTCACCGGGTTCGACACCACCCGGGTCGGGACCGGCCAGGTCGGGTCCTGTTACCGGGTCGGCCTGCAGGGCACCGGCGTACCCGGGACCGTGCTGCTCAAGCTGCCGACGGCGGACGTGGGCACCCGCTCGATGCTGGTCGGTGCCTACCGCACCGAGGTGCGCTTCTACACCGAGCTGCTGCACACCGTCGGCATCCACACCCCCACGTGCCTGTTCACCAGCGCGGTGTCCGAGGACGGCCGGTTCGCGATGCTGCTCCAGGACATGGCCCCGGCTGAGCAGGGCGACCAGATCGCCGGCTGCACCCCCGACCAGGCCCGGTACGCCGCGGTGAACCTGGCCGGGCTGCACGGCCCCCGGTGGAGCGACCCGAGCCTGCTCGACGTCGAGGGTCTGACCCCCAGCACCCCGGACGACGCCGCCCTGCTGGCCGAGGTCTACGGCCCCGCGACCGAGACCTTCCTCGACCAGCTCGGCGACAAGATCTCGGACGGGACCCGGGAGACGCTGCTCGCCTGCGTCGGCGTCTCCGCAGCCTGGAGCCTGGCCCGCAGCGAGCGGTTCGGCCTGGTGCACGGCGACTACCGCCTCGACAACCTGCTCTTCCCGCTGGCCACGGCCGCCGACCCGGCCGCCGTCGCCGCCGTGGACTGGCAGACGCTGAGCCTGGGCCTGCCGGCCCGCGACCTCGCCTACCTGCTCGGGACCGGGCTCGCGGTCGAGGACCGCCGCGAGCACGAACGCAGCCTGGTCGCGGAGTACCACGCCGCACTGCTCGCCTACGGGGTCGAGGACTACCCGCTGGAGGCCTGCTGGGACGACTACCGGTTCGCGATGCTGCAGGGTCCCCTGGTCAGCGTCTTCGGGTGTGCCTACGGCGCCCGGACCGAGCGCGGGGACGCGATGTTCGCCGCCATGGTGGAGCGCTCCTGCGCCGCGATCCGCGACCTCGGCACGCTCGACCTGGTGCGCGACGAGGCAGGTCTCTGATGCTGCTCGACGTCCAGCTCGACGCCCGACCGGACCAAGCCGCCGAGCGTGCGCGCGAGCTCCTCGGCGCCGGGGTCGACGGCCTCTTCACCTTCGAGGGGCCGCACGACGTCTTCCTGCCCCTGATCGTGGCCGCCGGCGCGTCCGACGTCCCGGCGACCGACCTGATGACCAACGTGGCGATCGCGATCCCGCGCAGCCCGATGCACCTGGCCAACACGGCGTACGACCTGCAGCTGCTGAGCAAGGGCCGGTTCCGGCTCGGCCTCGGGTCGCAGATCAAGCCGCACATCGAGAACCGGTACGGCGCCACCTGGAGCAGGCCCGCCGCCCGGATGCGGGAGACCGTGCTCGCGGTCAAGGCGATCCTGGGCTCGTGGCAGGACGGCACCCGCCTCGACTTCCGCGGCGAGTTCACCCAGCACACGTTGATGCCGCCGACCTTCGTCCCCGGTCCCAACCCGTACGGCGTCCCGCCGGTCCTGCTCGGCGCGCTCGGACCGGTGATGACCCGTACGGCGGCCGAGGTCGCCGACGGCCTGCTGGTGATGCCGTTCCACAGCGCCCGGCACTTCCGGGAGCGGACCCTGCCGGCGGTGGCCGAGGGGCTCGAGCTCGGCGGCCGCCCTCCCCTGGGCGCCGACGGCTTCGACCTCTACCCGCAGGCGATCGTCGCGATGGGCACCACCCCCGACGAGATCGAGGCCGCCTCGTGGGGCGTGCGCGCCCTGCTCGCGTTCTACGGCTCGACCCCGGCGTACCGGCCGGTGCTGGAGGTGGAGGGCTGGGAGGACGTGCAGCCCGAGCTGAACAGGCTCTCCAAGGTCGGGGACATCGGGGCGATGGTCGAGCTGGTCAGCGACGAGATGCTCCGCACCCTTGCCGTCGTGGGCACCCCGGAGGAGTGCGCCGGCGAGATCAAGGACCGGTTCGGCGACGTCGCGGAGCGGATCTGCGCCTACTTCCCCGGCTCGACCCACCCGACCGAGACCATCCGGGCGCTAGCCACCTCGCTGCGGGCCTGAAAGTCTCGACAGGCTCGACCACCGCTGGTTGAGCCTGTCGAAACCCTCAGACCGGAACCGCCAACGTGGTCGTCTCCAGGCGCCCGCGTAGCAGGATCGGCTCCAGCAGCCGCCATCGTGCCTGTTCCCCGGATGCTGCCCTGTCGACGATCCGCTCGGAGGCGACCACCCGCTCGGGGCGGTCCTTGGCCTGCTCGGTGAGCCGGGCGGCCTCGTTCACCGCATCCCCGATCACCGTGTACTCCAGCCGGGCGGTCGAGCCGATGTTCCCGGCGATCACCAGGCCGTGCGAGACCCCGATGCCGGCGTCGAGCTCGGGGACCTCGGCCCGTAGCCGCTGCGACATCATCCGAGCGGCGGTCAGCGCAGCGGCGGCCGGGTCGGGCAGCTCCAGCGGCGCCCCGAAGATGCAGAGCGCGGCGTCACCCTCGAATTTGTTGACGAGGCCGCCGTACTCGGAGACGACCGAGACGACCACCTCGAAGAACCGGTTCAGGGCTGCGACCACCTCGGCCGCCGGGTGCGTCGCGGCGTACGTCGTGCTGCCGATCACGTCCACGAAGAGCGCCGCCACCTCGCGCTCCTCACCGCCCAGCGCCACGCCCTGCTGCAGCGCGAGGCGGGCCACGTCCTCGCCGACGTGACGGCCGAAGAGGTCCCGGAGCTGCTCGCGCTCCTTGAGGGCGAAGACCATGCTGTTCAGCCCGGACTGGAGCTGCCCGATCTCCCCGGCGTCGTCGACGGTGACCTCGACGCTCAGATCGCCGCGCTCGATCTCCTCGAGCGCGAGCGTCAGGTTCCCGAGCGGGTCGCCGACGGACTTGGCGAAGAGCACGGTGGCGAACAGACCGGAGACCAGGGCACCCAGCCCGACCACCACACCGCTGACCGAGAGCTGCCGCAAGGAGATGCCGGACTCCCCGGCGAAGGCCACCATCCCGATCAGCCCGATCATCGGAACCCCGGTGGTCAGCGCCCAGATGAAGACCGCCTTCTGACCGACCCCGGCGGTGGTCCCGCGCTGCGGGGGCGAGAGCTCGAGGACCCGGGTGGTGGCGGACTTGAAGAGCCGGATGCACAGCAGATACGACGTCGCAGCCGTCGCGAGCCCGCTGATGATCACGGCGGTCGAGAGCTGGAGGGCGAACATCGCGCCGTGCTCCAGGTTGGCGGAGAAGAAAACCACGCAGGAGACGGCCCAGGTGCTGACCTGCATCCAGAACAGCCACCACGGCAGGTTCAGGGTGAGCCCCTGCTCCTCCTCGTCCGGCGGCATCCCCCGGACGGTCCAGTCCAACGCCCGGTGAGCCCGCGGCGCTCCGACCAGACCCAGGACCAACCAGCTCAGGCCGACCAGCACCAGGCCGAGGACGACGTTGCCGCGTTCGATCTCGGGGGTGGAGAACCTCTCGGGGAAGGGCAGCACCACCAGGTAGTCGACGATCAGGATGCCGGCACCGATCAGGTTCGCCAGCCAGACCAGTCCGATCACCTGGTACGGGCGCACGCCGCGGATGTCCGGACCGTGGAGGCCGTGCATCCCGTGCAGTGAGCGCATGGGGGAAGCCTGCCGGGGCGGGGTCAGGTTGGCAATGCGTCCAGCAGGGTGCGGGTGATCCGGGCGGTCGCGCCCCAGACCAGCTGGTCGGCCACGGTGTAGGTGTCGGTGCGGATCGGCACCCCCTTGCGCAGCAGCCGCTCGAGGCGGTGCCCCGTGCGCAGCGCGGCGAGGGGGAACTCCAGCACCTGCGCCACCTCGCGCTCGGCGAGCACCCAGCCGAGACCGGCCGGGACCTGGCCCACGAACGGGTAGATCCGGAAGCCGCTGACGAAGGTGCCGATCGGGGGCAGTGCACCGAGGATGCGGACGTCAGCCTGGGGCAGGCCGATCTCCTCCTCCGCTTCGCGCAGCGCGGTGTCGACGAGGTCCTCGCCCGGGTCCCGACGGCCGCCCGGGAACGAGATCTCGCCGGCGTGCTTGCGCAGGTCCGCGTGCCGCTCGGTGAAGACGGCGACCGGACCGCGCTCGTCCCAGTACAGCGGGATCAGCACAGCAGCATCGACCTTGCCGCCGGCCGTCAGCGCGATCGCCTCGGCCGGGGACAGCAGGGCGGCGGCGACGTCGCCGGGAGTCGGTGCGGTCGGGGTCATTGCGGCCGGGTCACTGCGGCCGGGGCTTGGCGTCCCCGAACGGTTCGTCGCGCTCCCGGACCGCCTCCCGGAAACCCGCCTCGGCGGCGCGTTGCTGGAACGCGTACCCCTCGCGGGTGTGCCGGGAGATGCCGTCGAAAACGGTGCTGACCATCGCGGAGGTGGCGACCCCTTGGGCGAGCAGGGCGCTGTTGAGCGCGAGCTTGACCATGATCAGCTGGTTGACCGGCATCGCCGCGATCCGCTGCACCAGCACCTCGGCGCGTTCGTCGAGCTCCGCGGCCGGGCAGGACTCGATCGCCAGGCCCCACTCCTCGGCCTGCTTGCCGGTCAGGCAGTCGCCGGTGAGCAGCAGCCGCTTGGCGCGCTGGTCGCCGAGGCGGTGCGCCCAGAGCCCGGTCGCCGGAACGCCCCAGACCCGGGTCGGCGGGTAGCCGATCTTGGTGTCGTCGGCGCAGATGATCTGGTCGCAGTGCAGCGCGATGTCGGTACCGCCGGCCACCGCGAACCCGTGCAGCTTGGCCACGGTCGGCTTGTTGGCGTGCAGCAGGCTCGCGAAGCCCCGGTTGAAGCGGCTCATCATGGCGTAGTCGATCATCGGGTCCCAGGTGCGGGCCGGGTCATGGTTCTCGGCCTGGACGTCCGGGTCGAGGACGGTGCCGTTCCGGGGGTCCGGACCCCCGTCGGAGGTCAGGTTCTCGGCGAAGATGCCGAGGTCGTAGCCGCCGCAGAAGCCCTTGCCGCGGCCGGACAGCAGCATCACGTGCACCCGCGGATCCAGGTCCGCGCGCTCGACCACCTCGGCCAGCTCGAGGGGGGTGTCGGCGGTGATCGCGTTGCCCTGCGCGGGCCGGTTGAAGGTGATCCGGGCGACCCGGCCGTCGACCTCGTAGGTGAGCGTCCGGTACTCGCGCCCTTCCGGAGAAGCCGGCATCAGGCGCCTTCGGGCAGTGCGCGGTCGAGGATCGTCGTCAGGTCGCTGCCCCCGGGAAGGGTGCCGAAGGCCAGGCCTCCGTCGCCGCCGAGCCGGCTGGCACAGAAGGCGTCAGCCACCGCGTTCGGGGCGTGCCGGACCAGCAGCGAGCCCTGCAGCGTCAGTGCCATCAGCTCGACCAGACGACGCGCACGGACCTCGATGCCGTCGAGGTCGGCCAGCTCGGTTCCGAGTCGCGCGACCGCGGCGTCGAGCCGCGGGTCGGCGCCGGCCGCGAGGGCGTACTCCCCCATCAGCGCGTCCAGGCTGGCCGGCTCCTTCCCGAGCGCCCGGAGCACGTCGAGGGCGTTCACGTTGCCCGACCCCTCCCAGATCGAGTTGAGCGGCGCCTCCCGGTAGAGCCGCGGCATCCCGGAGTCCTCGACGTACCCGTTGCCGCCGAGGCACTCCATCGCCTCGGCGGTGAAGGCGGCTCCCCGCTTGGTCACCCAGTACTTGCCGATCGCGGTGGCGATCCGGCGGAAGGCCTGCTCACCCTCGTCCCCACGGATCGCCCGGTCGGCCGCGCCGGCCAGCCGCAGCGCCAGGGTGGTGGCGGCCTCGGACTCGACGGCCAGGTCGGCCACGACGTTGCGCATCAGCGGCTGGTCGATCAGCGTCTTCCCGAAGGCGGCCCGGTGCTTGACGTGGTGGCCGGCCTCGACGAGTGCCTTGCGCATCATCCCGGCGGAACCGGTCACGCAGTCCAGCCGGGTGCAGCTGACCATGTCGATGATGGTCTTGATCCCGCGACCTTCCTCCCCGACGAGCCAGGCGACGGTGCCGTCGAACTCGGGCTCGGAGGAGGCGTTCGACCGGTTGCCCAGCTTGTCCTTGAGCCGGACGATCCGGAAGGTGTTCCGGGAGCCGTCCGGGAGGATCCGGGGAACCAGGAAGCAGGAGAGCCCGCCGGGCGCCTGGGCGAGCACCAGGAACAGGTCGCACATCGGCGCCGAGGTGAACCACTTGTGGCCGGTCAGCGTGAAGACGCCGGGCTCCGCAGTCGGGACCGCGACCGTGGCGTTGGTGCGGACGTCGGACCCGCCCTGCTTCTCGGTCATGCCCATGCCGGCAAGCAGACCGCGCTTGGTGGTCGGGATCCGCAGGCCCGGGTCGTAGATCCGGCTGGTCAGCAACGGCTCGTAGACCGCGGCAAGATCGGGGCTGTGGCGCAGCGCCGGGATCACCGCGTAGGTCATCGTGATCGGGCAGCCGTGACCCGCTTCGGTGTGCTGCCAGGCCAGTCCCCCGGCGGTACGGGCGACGTGGGCTCCCGGGCGCTCGTCGGCCCAGGGTGCACCGGCACCGCCTTCGGCGACCGAGACGCGCATCAGGTTGTGCCAGGACGGATGGAAGTCGACCTCGTCGACGCGGTTGCCGAACCGGTCGACGGTGCGCAGCTCGGGCTCGAAGCGGTTGGCCTCCTCGGCCCAGCGCTGCGCCTCCTCGCTGCCGGCCAGCTGCCCCAGGCGGCGTACGTCGGCCTCGGCCCAGCCGGCACCCTCTCGGCGCAGCCCCTCGAGCAGCGCGGCGTCGGCCGCGGCGTCGTACGGCGCGTGCGGTCCGGGCTGGTTGGTGACGTCGTGGGTGGCGTACGCCGCCTGGTCCCGGGTCGCGTCGGAGCGATCGATGCTGGTGGTCATGGGTGTTAGTATTACGTGATCAAGACAATTGTCGCAAGAGTGTAAGGAACGGGGTTCACGATGCGTCCGCTGAGTGCCCGCTCGGTCGTCCTGAGCCTTCTGCTCGGGACGCACCCGCCCGAGGTCCCGGTCAGCGCGCTGGTCGACGCCGGCGGGCTCTTCGGGATCTCCGAGGCGACGCTGCGGGTGGCCCTGACCCGGATGGTCGCGCACGGGGACCTCGAACGGACCCACGGGACCTACCGCCTCAGCGACCGACTCCTGGACCGGCAGCGACGTCAGGATGCGGCACTCCACCCGTCGACCCGAACCTGGGACGGCACCTGGGAGATGGTGGTCGTGACCTCGGCCGGACGCAGCGCCTCGGACCGCGCCGGGTTGCGTGCAAGTCTCACCGAGCTCCGGCTGGCCGAGCTTCGGGAGGGCGTCTGGCTCCGCCCGGCCAACCTCGAGCGGGCCCTGCCGCCGTGGCCCACCGACCTGCTCAGCCGGTTCTCCACGACCCCGGAGGAGGACCCCGCCCGCCTCGCGGCGCAGCTGTGGGACCTGGCGGCCTGGAACCGCGAGGGCGTCCTGCTCCTCGGCGAGATGTCGGGAGCCACCAGCGGCGCGGACCGGATCGCGGTCGCCGCCGCGATCGTCCGGCACCTGCGCACCGACCCCGCTCTGCCGGCCGCGCTGCTGCCCGGGGACTGGTCCGCCGATGCCCTGCGCGCGGCGTACGCCTCGTACCAGCGCGAGCTGATCGAGGCCGGGATGCCGGTCCAGGTCAGCCCGTAGTCCGACGGCGCCGCGGGTCAGGCAGCGAGCGGCTTGAAGCTGCGCAGCCGGAGGCTGTTGGTCACCACGAAGACCGACGACAGCGCCATCGCAGCGCCGGCCAGCATCGGGTTGAGCAGTCCCGCAGCGGCCAGCGGCAGGCCGGCGACGTTGTAGGCGAACGCCCAGAACAGGTTCCCCCGGATGATCGCCAACGTACGCCGGGACAGCCGGATCGCGTCCACGGCGACCCGCAGATCCCCACGGACCAGGGTCAGGTCGCTGGCTTCGATCGCCACGTCGGCGCCGGTGCCCATCGCGATCCCGAGATCGGCCTGCGCGAGCGCAGCGGCGTCGTTCACCCCGTCCCCGACCATCGCGACGACCAGCCCTTGGGACTGGAGCCGTTTCACCTCGGCCACCTTGTCCTGCGGCAGCACGTCGGCGATCACGTCCTCCGGGGCGATCCCCACCCGGGCGGCGACCGCGCGGGCCGCCCCCGCGTTGTCCCCGGTCAGCAGGACCGGGCGCAGACCGAGGGCGCGGAGCCGGGCGATCGCTTCGGCCGAGGTCGGTTTGACCTCGTCGGCCACCACGACCATCCCGCGCACGACACCGTCCCAGCCGACCAGGACCGCCGTCCCCGCGTCCGCCTGCGCCGCTTCCAGCGCGGCGACGAGCTCCTCGGGCACGGGGGCGCCGTCGAAGAGCGCCGCCCGTCCGACCGAGACCCGACGGCCGTCGACCAGCCCGGTGACGCCGAGGCCGGGGCGATTGGTGAACTCGGAGACGAGGGCCCTGCGAGACAGGCGCTGCGCGCCTTCCTCAGCGACCGCCCGACCGGCGACGATCGCCCGGGCGACCGGGTGCTCCGAACCGTCCTCGAGGGCGGCGGCCAGGGCGAGCACCACGGCGCGGTCCTCGCCCGGCGCCGCCACCACGTCGCGCAGAGCCATCCGTCCCGTGGTCACCGTGCCGGTCTTGTCCAGGAGGACGACGTCGACCTCCCGGGTGGACTCGAGGACTTCGGGGCCCTTGATCAGGATGCCGAGCTGGGCGCCGCGGCCGGTGCCGACCA
>JBKJIR010000064.1:0-17735 GCA_046598495.1 Marmoricola sp.
AAGAAGCCGCCCTTCGGGATCGCCCAGATCGGCAAGAGCTTCCGCAACGAGATCACCCCGGGCAACTTCATCTTCCGCACCCGCGAGTTCGAGCAGATGGAGATGGAGTTCTTCGTCAAGCCCGGCGAGGACGAGGACTGGCACCAGTACTGGATCGACGAGCGCACCCGCTGGTACGTCGACCTGGGGATCGCGGCTGACAACCTGCGGCACTACGAGCACGCGCAGGAGAAGCTCAGCCACTACTCCAAGCGCACCGTCGACATCGAGTACCGGTTCAACTTCGCCGGCTCCGAGTGGGGTGAGTTGGAGGGCATCGCGAACCGGACCGACTTCGACCTGAGGACGCACTCGGAGGCCTCGGGCAGCGACCTCTCCTACTTCGACCAGGCAGCCAACGAGCGATACTTCCCCTACGTGATCGAGCCGGCCGCCGGACTCTCCCGCAGCCTGATGACCTTCCTCGTCGACGCGTTCACCGAGGACGAGGCCCCGAACACCAAGGGCGGGGTCGACAAGCGGACCGTCCTGAAGCTGGACCCGCGGCTGGCACCGGTGAAGATCGCCGTGCTCCCGCTGAGCCGCAACGAGGACCTGACCCCGAAGGCTCGTGACCTCGCGACCGAGCTGCGCCAGAACTGGAACGTCGAGTTCGACGACTCCGGCGCCATCGGTCGCCGTTACCGGCGCCAGGACGAGATCGGTACTCCGTTCTGCGTCACCCTCGACTTCGAGTCCCTGGAGGACGGAGCCGCCACCGTCCGCGAGCGTGACTCGATGAGTCAGGACCGGGTCTCGCTCGACGGGCTGCGCAGCTACTTCGCCGAACGGCTGGTCGGCTGCTGATGTCACGGCCGGCCCCGAAATGGGACGGGATCGGGCACCTGGACGTGCAGAATGTCGGCATGACCCGCCGCGCCCGCTCCTCCGCCCGCATCCTGGCCGTCCTGGTCGTCGCCGCGTTGGCCCTGACGGGGTGCGGGGAGAAGGCCGAGAAGCCGAGCACAGGGTCCCCGCTACCCAGGGCGGCCGAGCAGACGGCTGTCCCGGTCCCTTCCGGCACCACCCTCACGGAGTACGGCACCGAGCTCGACTTCGGCGAGCCTGCTCTGGTCGCCTACGCACCGAATGCCAAGAAGCGCAGCATCGTGGAGCTCACCGTGATGTCGGTCAAGCAGGTCTCGATCGCGGAGTTCCGGGCGTACCGGCTCGAGGACCGCACCAAGAAGTCGACGCCGTACTTCGTCAAGGTCCGGGTCAAGAACGTGGGTGAGGGGGATGTCGGCCAGACGCCGATCCCGCTGTACCTCGCGGACAACCGGACGCCGCCGGTGCTGATCAACCCCTCGACGTTCGACAGCGTGCCGTTCACCAAGTGCCCCTCGCCGAAGCTGCCGACCTCGTTCGGGCCGGGTGAGACGATGGACGCCTGTCTGGTCTACCTGGCCCCGGACGGCGGCAAGATCTCCGCGATGAGCTTCCGGGCGATCCAGGAGTTCGCGCCGATCCTGTGGAGCGGGGACGTCGCGATCGCGAAGAACGCCCAGAAGTCGAGCCCGAAGAAGAAGTCGAGCCCGAAGAAGGCGTCCTGATCGCCGCGCCCACCCAGGGTCTGACCCTCGGCCCGGTCCGGGTCGACGCGCCGGTGGTGCTGGCTCCGATGGCCGGCATCACCTACGCCGCCTACCGCCGGCTCTGCCTGGAGCAGATGCACGCCCAGGGCTCCTCGGGGCTCTTCGTCTGCGAGATGATCACCAGCCGCGGTCTGGTCGAGGGCGACGCGACCACGAAGGCGATGCTGGTCTTCGACGAGCTCGAGGACGTGCGCTCGGTCCAGCTCTACGGCACCGACCCGACGTACGTCGGCAAAGCGACCGAGATCCTCTGCGCCGAGTACGGCGTCGCGCACGTCGACCTGAACTTCGGCTGCCCGGTCCCCAAGGTCACCCGCAAGGGCGGCGGTGCCGCCCTGCCGTGGAAGCGCAACCTGCTGGGCGAGATCCTCGCCGCTGCCGTCGCTGCAGCCGCCCGGTACGACGTCCCGGTCACCATGAAGACACGCATGGGCATCGACCCCGACCACCTCACCTACCTGGACGCAGGTCGGATCGCCGAGGAGTCCGGCGCGGCAGCGATCGCGTTGCACGGCCGGACCGCCATCCAGGGCTACTCCGGGACCGCCGACTGGACCTCCATCGCAGCCTTGGTCGACCACGTCGACATCCCGGTCCTGGGCAACGGCGACATCTGGGAGGCCGAGGACGCGCTGCGTATGGTCGCCGAGACCGGGGCGGCCGGTGTCGTCGTGGGCCGCGGCTGCCTGGGCCGGCCCTGGCTGTTCGGGGACCTGGCCGCCGCCTTCCGCGATCCTGTCGGGGTTCGTGAAGATGGCTCGGGGCACCCGTCGCTGCGGGTGCTCCCGGTGCTCGGCGAGGTCGCGACGATGATGTACCGGCACGCCGAGCTGCTCAGTCAGCACATGGGCGAGGAGCGGGGCTGCAAGGAGTTCCGCAAGCACATCTCCTGGTACCTCCGCGGGTTCGGTGCCGGCGGGGAGCTGCGGCACGCCCTGGCCCTGGTCAGCACCCTCGCAGAGCTCGACCGGCTGCTGGCCGACCTGGATCCCGACGAGCCGTTTCCGACTGCCGTCCTGGGGGCGCCGCGCGGTCGTCAGGGGAGCCCCCGCAAGGGGGTGGTCCTCCCGGAGGGGTGGCTGGATGACGCCGACGGCAGCGGCCTGGTGGTCCAGGAGGACGTGGACGAGATCAGCGGCGGCTGAGCGGGGATCCCCGCTCAGCAGCTGCCGCGGGGTGGCCTGCTTCACGTCCGCTTTGTGGGCATTCGTCGCGAGTTCAGTTGGTCTTACCACCCCGATGCGTGCTTCCATGATTGCTGCCCGCTCGGACGGGCAACGCCCTGAACCCAACGTTAGGACGCCCCGTGACCCGAGGCCGACACAGCCCTGCCTCACGTAACACCCCCGCTCAACGCCGCCACCTGATCGCTGCCCCGCTGGTCACCTGCGCCGTCATCGGCGCCGGGGTGATCCTCTCCGCGGGCGGCGAGGACACCGACACCGCCAGCCAGGCCAGCGCCTCGATCGGCGCCGCTGCCGCGGAGCGTTCGCTCCCGCTCTCCCGTGACACCGAGCGCACCGCGGTGGAGGAGCCGGCGAAGAAGCCGGTGAAGAAGACGGTGAAGAAGGCGGTCAAGCCCCGGGTCGTCGCCCGCCGCTGGACGACCGCCGACCTGGACCTGCGGATCGCGCCGAAGAAGGACGCTCCCGCCAAGGGTGAGCTGGAAGAGCGGACCAAGGTCGCTGTCACCGGTGTCCACGTCAACGGGTTCGCCCAGGTCAAGGTCAAGGAACGCCTCTACTGGGTGACCAACGACTACCTCGCGATCAAGAAGCCGACCAGTCCGACGAACCTCCCGATCGCCGGGAGGTCCTGCCCGGGCACCAGCGGCGTCGAGAGCGGGCTGACGCCGGCCGCGATCCGGGTCTACCGGGCGGTCTGCAACAACTTCCCGCAGGTCACCTCGTACGGCGGGCGCGACGGGCACGGCGAACATGCCGACGGCCGGGCGATTGACATCGTGACCAGCGACGTCGCGCTCGGGACCGCCATCGCGGACTTCCTCCGGTCCAACGCCGGGGAGCTGGGGCTCAGCAACGTCATCTGGCGCCAGCGGATCTTCACGGTCCAGCGCGCCTCCGAGGGCTGGCGCGCGATGCCCGACCGCGGTTCGCCGACGGCGAACCACTTCGGTCACGTCCACGTGTCGGTGAACTGAGGGAACACCCTGCCCCCGTCCGGGGTTGGCCCTCCGTGACCCCTGACACCGCGACCGACGACGCCCCGGCGGCGGAGGCACGGAGCACCCTGATGGACGGGTTCCGGGTCCTCGGGGTCGCGATCCGTCGTGAGCCGTGGGTCTTCACCGTCTCCACGCTCGGCAGCATCCTGTTCGGGGCCTTGACGGTCGCGGACGCATGGGTCCTCGGCTGGTCCACCGACCACGTGATCCTCCCGGCCTTCACCGACGGTGAGATCGGCGCCGGGCTGCTCTGGGCGGTGCTGGGCCTTTTCCTCGGGGTCGCCCTCCTGCGCGCGGTCGGCATCGTGGCCCGCCGGCTCGGGGCCGGCATCATGCAGTACCGGATGCAGGCGGCGTACCGGCGTGAGGTCACCGCGCAGTACCTCAGCCTCCCGCTGGCCTGGCACCAGCGGCACCCCACCGGTCAGCTGCTCTCCAACGCCAACTCCGACGTCGAGGCGGCCTGGGCGCCGATCGCGCCGCTGCCGATGGCGGTCGGCACGATCGCGATGGTGGTCATCGCCGTCGGTCAGATGCTGATCGTCGACCTCACCATGTCCCTCGTCGGGTTGATGGTCTTCCCGCTGGTCACGGTCGCGACGCTGGTCTACCAGCACTACTCCTCTCCGTTGTTCACGCAGATCCAGGCGTTGCGCGCCGAGCTGAGCGAGGTCGCCCACGAGTCCTTCGACGGCGCGATGGTGGTCAAGACGCTGGGCCGGGAGGCCGAGGAGACCGAACGCTTCGCCGAGAAGGCGAACCAGTTGCGCGACCTCGGCGTCCGGGTCGGGAAGATCCGGGCGCTCTTCGACCCGATCCTCGAGGCGATCCCGAGCCTCGGCGTCCTCGGCGTCCTGGGGGTCGGCGTCTGGCAGATCCAGAACGGTCGCGCGGACGCGGGGGACGTCGTCACGATCGCCTACCTGCTAACCATCGTGGCGTTCCCGATCCGTTCGATCGGTTGGCTGCTCGGTGAGTTCCCCCGCTCCGTGGTCGGCTTCCGCCGGGTGCACCGGGTCCTCGACGAGCCCGTGCGGACGTCGTACGGCGCGGAGCGGCTCGACCCGTCCGGGCAGGGGGCGCGTCTGGAGGTCGAGGACCTCGAGTTCTCCTACACCGCCGGACAACGCCTCCTGGACGGGCTGTCGTTCGTCGTCGAGCCCGGTCGCACCGTGGCCGTCGTCGGCGAGACCGCGTCCGGCAAGAGCACCCTGACCACCCTGCTGACCCGCTTGGTCGATCCGGTCTCCGGTCGGGTCTTGGTCGACGGGACCGATGTGCGCGACCTGGCCCGGGGTGAGCTGGCCGGCAGCGTCGCCCTGGTCCCGCAGACGGCGTTCCTCTTCGACGACACCGTGCGGGGCAACGTGGCGCTGGGCGAGGACGTCGCGGACGAGGAGGTCTGGGCAGCGCTGCGGACCGCCCAGGCGGACGGCTTCGTCGCGGCGCTGCCGGGGGGCATCGACGCCACGCTGGGGGAGCGCGGTACGACGCTCTCGGGCGGTCAGCGGCAACGGCTCTCCCTGGCCCGCGCCCTGGTTCGGAGCCCGCGGCTGCTGATCCTCGACGACGCCACCTCCGCGGTCGACCCGGAGGTCGAGGCGCGCATCCTCGACGGGATCCGGCGTTCGCTCTCCGGCTCCGGCACCGACGCGACCCTGGTCCTGGTCGCCTACCGGAAGGCGACCATCGCCCTGGCCGACGAGGTGCTCTTCCTCGCCAGTGGCCGGATCGCCGATCGCGGCACCCACGCCGAGCTGATCGCCCGCAACCCGGCGTACGCCGACCTGGTGAACGCCTACGACGTCGTCCCCGCCGAAGCGGAGGCGGGACATGAGTGACCTCGAGGTGACCCCCGACGAGGAGGTCACTGGGGCGGCGTCCTCGGTCGTGAGCGGCGAGGACATCTCCGCGTGGAGGACCCTCAAGCGCGGCGCGGAGATCTCGCCCGAGCTGAAGGAGGGCCTCCTCGGCACGATCCTGCTCGCCCTGCTCGGCACCGCGGGCCGGGTCGTCGTCCCCGTCGCGGTCCAGCAGACGCTCGACCGCGGCATCAACGGGCCGGACGGCATCGACGTCGGGTTCGTGAGCGCGATGGCGGTCCTGGCGGCCCTGGCGATGCTGCTGACCGGGGTCTCCTCCTACCTGATGACCGCCCGGCTCTTCAGCACCGCCGAGCGCGGTCTGGCGACGCTGCGGATCAAGGCGTTCCGGCACGTCCACGACCTGCCCCTGCTCACCCAGAACACCGAGCGCCGCGGCTCGTTGGTCTCCCGGGTGACCAGCGACGTCGACCAGGTCAGCCAGTTCCTGGTCTTCGGCGGCATCATCGGCATCATCAGCGTCGGCCAGATCATCGTGGCCACCGCGATCATGCTCGTCTACAGCTGGCAGCTCACCCTGGTGGTCTGGATCTGCTTCGCGCCGCTGTTCGCCTCGCTGCGCTTCTTCCAGCGCCGGCTCTCCGACTCCTACGCCGTCGTACGCCGGATGGTCGGTCAGATGCTGGCGGTCGTCGCCGAGCCGGTCGTCGGTGCGCTGGTGGTCCGCACCCACGCGATCGAGGGACGCACCCAGGCCCGCATCGACGAGGCGATCGGTGAGTACCAGCGCGCCAGCACCCGTGCCCAGGGCCTGACCGCGTTCTCGTTCTCGCTCGGCGGGGTCTCCGCCGGGTTGGCCAACGCCCTGGTGCTGATCATCGGCATCCGGCTCGGCTTCGCCGGTGACATCACCTCCGGCGAGGTGCTCGCCTTCGCCTTCCTGGTGACCCTCTTCGTCTCCCCGGTGCAGATGGGGACCCAGGTGCTCACCGACGCCCAGAACGCGATCGCCGGCTGGCGCCGGGTGATCGGCATCCTGGACACCCCGGCCGATCTGGACGACCCGGGCCCGACCGGGGAACAGCTGCCGCACGTGCCGCTCAGCATCACTTTTGAGCACGTCGACTTCGCCTACCCGGACGGCCCGCCGGTCCTGCAGGACGTCGACCTGGAGATCGCCGCCGGCACCCGGGTCGCTGTCGTCGGCGAGACCGGCTCCGGCAAGACGACCTTCGCCAAGGTGCTGACCCGGCTGATGGACCCGACCCGGGGAACCGTCCGGCTCGCCGGTCACGACCTGCGCGCTGTCGGGTTCGACTCCCTGCGGCGCCGGGTCGTGCTGGTCCCGCAGGAAGGTTTCCTGTTCGACTCCACCCTCTGCGCGAACGCCGCCTACGGCGACCTGGACGCCGGTCCCGACGAGGTGCGCCGGGCCGTCGACGAGCTCGGCCTCGGCGACTGGCTGGCGGGGCTCCCGCTGGGGCTGGAGACTCGGGTCGGCCAGCGCGGCGAGTCGCTCAGCGCCGGGGAACGGCAGCTGGTCGCCCTGATCCGGGCCCACCTCGCCGATCCGGACCTGCTGGTCCTCGACGAGGCGACCAGCGCCGTCGACCCGGCTCTGGAGATGCGGATCGGTCGTGCTCTCGAGCTGCTGATGTCCGGCCGGACCAGTGTGACGATCGCGCACCGGATGAGCACCGCGGAGAACGCTGACGAGGTGATCGTCTTCGACCGCGGCCGGGTGGTCCAGCGGGGCCGGCACGCCGACCTGGTCGCCGAAGGCGGCGTCTACGGGCGGCTGCACTCCTCGTGGGCGGCCCAGCAGGCGTAGGTCCGCACGTACCCCTGGCCCCGGTCGGGGATACTTGGACGGTGAGCAATCTCGACCCGGCCATCGCCGACCGTCTCCGACGCAACGACCAGGGCCTGGTCCCCGCGGTGGTGCAGCAGCACGACACCGGCGAGGTCCTGATGCTGGGCTGGATGGACGACGAGGCGCTGCACCGGACCCTGACGACCGGCCGCGGCACCTACTGGAGCCGTTCGCGCAACGAGTACTGGGTCAAGGGCGACACCTCCGGACACCACCAGCGGGTCCTGGAGGTCCGCCTCGACTGCGACGGCGACACGCTGCTGGTCAAGGTCGACCAGACCGGCGGTGCCTGCCACACCGGCGACCGCACCTGCTTCGACGCCGCGCTGCTGGGCCCCAGCCGTGACTGAGGCCGGGCCCGGGCGGCGTAGGTTCGGACCGGTCCTGCTGACCGGCCTGGCCTCCGGCGCGCTGACCGCCGTCGCCGCCTCGCAGACCTGGTTCGTGGCCGAGGGTGACGCGGCCGGCCTCGACGTACGCGTCTCGGTCGCGGGTTCCGACGCGGCCCCCCTGGCGCTCGCCGCAGCCTTGCTGGCTCTCGCCTCCTGGGGCGTGGTGCTGGTCTCCCGGACCGTGGGCCGCCGGATCGCGGCCGCGATCGGGTTGCTGGCGGCGCTCGGTGTCGTCGCCGTCGTGGTGGCGCTCTGGTCGGGAGCCGACGACGCGGCTGCCGAGGCGCTGGCCGAGCGTGGCGCAGGCAGCGTCGAGGAGTTGGGCCGCCGGGCGTGGTACGCGATCACCGGAGCGGCTGCGGTGCTCCAGGTGGGCGCCCTCGCGGCCGCCTTCCGACTGGCCCCGACCTGGCCCACGATGAGCAGCCGGTACGACGCCCCCACGGCCGCCACGGCACCCAACGCAGCGTCCACCACCGCCGTCGAGACCGACGAGCTCGCCCTGTGGAAGGCTCTGGACGAGGGCCGCGACCCGACCCAGCGCTGAGGCGATTAGGATGCTGCTCGCCCCGCACCCACTGCAAGGAGTCGAACGCATGTCGGACAACCACGGGAACACCCCGGCCGCCTGGACCGCTGTCGGCCTGGGACTGGCCAGTTTCGTGGTGGGCGGGATCGGCCTGATGGCGTACTCGATGCCGGTCTTCTGGGTCGGCGTCGCCCTCGCCCCCGTCGCCCTGATCGCGTTCTACGTGATGACCCGGATGGGTTACCACGGCGGTCACTGACCGGAGTCCACGGCCGGACGCACGAGATCTGGGTTGCGTCCCGTGAGAACCTTGGGTCGGCAACGGCGCCCGGTCATGTTCTGTGTCAACCAGTAAGGCTCACCATGTCTGTCCTCGACGACATCGTCGCCGGCGTCCGTGAGGACCTCGCGGTCCGGCAGGCACGCACCTCCGAGGCCGACCTGCGTGCCCGTGTGAGCGCGGCCGCTCCGCCCCTCGACCCGATGCCTGCGTTCCGTGCGCCGGGGCTGAGCGTCATCGCCGAGGTGAAGCGCCGGTCCCCGAGCAAGGGTGATCTCGCCGAGATCCCCGATCCGGCAGCCCTCGCGACCGCCTACGCCGCCGGCGGTGCGGACGCGATCTCGGTGCTCACCGAGGAGCGTCGGTTCGCGGGCTCGCTCGCCGACCTGTACGCCGTCCGCGCCAGCGTCCCGACCCCGCTGCTGCGCAAGGACTTCATCGTCACCGAGTACCAGCTCTGGGAGGCCCGCGCCGCCGGTGCCGACCTGGCGCTGCTGATCGTGGCGGCCCTCGATGACGCCCAGCTCGCCGATCTGCACGCCACCGCGCGGGGTCTGGGCCTGACCGTCCTGGTCGAGGTGCACGAAGAGTCCGAGATCGAGCGCGCCCTGGCCGTCGGGACCGAGCTGCTGGGGGTCAACGCCCGTAACCTGAAGACCCTCGAGGTCGACCCCCAGGCGTTCGGCCGGCTCGCGTCCCGGGTCCCGGACGGCGTCGTCAAGGTCGCCGAGTCCGGGATCTCCGGTGCCGGCGACGCAGCCCGCTACGCCGACGAGGGCGCGGACGTCGTCCTGGTCGGCGAGGCGCTGGTCAAGGACGGCGACCCGACCGCCGCCGTGAAGGCGATCCGCAACGCAGGAGGAGCACGATGAGCGCCCCGATGACCCGCAGTGACCAGGGACCCGACGAGCGCGGCCGGTTCTCCAGCCCGGACGGCACCAGCTTCGGGGGACGGTTCATGCCGGAGGCGCTGGTCGCCGAGCTCGACGAGCTGACCCGGGTCTGGACCGAGGCGATGGCGGACGAGACGTTCACCTCCGAGTTCGACCGGATGCTCCGCGAGTACGCCGGCGTCCCCAGCATCCTCTACGACGCAGCACGCCTGTCGGAGAGAGCCGGAGCGCGCATCCTGCTCAAGCGCGAGGACCTGAACCACACGGGGGCCCACAAGATCCGGAACGTGCTCGGCCAGGCGCTGCTCGCCAAGCGGATGGGCAAGACCCGGTTGATCGCCGAGACCGGCGCCGGTCAGCACGGGGTCGCCACGGCGACAGCTGCGGCCTACCTGGGCCTGGACTGCGTCGTCTACATGGGCAAGGTCGACACCGAGCGCCAGGCCCTTAACGTCGCCCGGATGCACCTGCTCGGTGCCGAGGTCGTCGCCGTCGACTCCGGCAGCATGACGCTCAAGGACGCGATCAACGAGGCCATCCGGGACTGGGTGGCCAGCGTCGAGCACACGGCGTACTGCTTCGGCACGGCTGCGGGTCCGCACCCGTTCCCGGCGATGGTCCGGGACTTCTGCCGCGGCATCGGGGACGAGGCCCGGGTGCAGTGCCTCCAGCAGTTCGGTGCCCTGCCCGACATCGTCACCGCGTGCGTGGGCGGAGGCTCGAACGCGATCGGGATGTTCACGGCCTTCCTCGACGACACCGACGTCCGGATCGTCGGGTTCGAGGCCGGGGGGGACGGCGTGGACACCCCGCGACACGCGGCGACCATCCACGCGGGCGAGGTCGGGGTCCTGCACGGCGCTCGGACCTACGTCCTCCAGGACGACGACGGCCAGACCGTCGAGTCGCACTCGATCTCTGCCGGTCTGGACTACCCGGGCGTCGGACCCCAGCACGCGCACCTCGCGCACATCGGTCGCGCCGAGTATCTCCCGGTGACCGACGCTGAGGCGATGGACGCGCTCGCATTGCTGGCCAGGACCGAGGGCATCATCTGCGCGATCGAGTCGGCCCACGCGGTCGCCGGATCGCTCCGGCTGGCTGCCGAGAACCCGGGCTCCACGATCCTGATCAACCTCTCCGGCCGCGGGGACAAGGACATGGGCACCACCATCGAGTGGTTCGGGCTGGGCAAGCCGGACGAGGAGATCGGCTGATGACGTCCACCTCCGCAGCGTTCGCGCGCACCCGTGCCGAGGGTCGCGCCGCCCTCGTCGGCTACCTGCCCGCCGGTTTCCCGGACGTGGCCGGCTCGATCGCGGCGATGAAGGTCATGGTCGACGCGGGCTGCGACATCATCGAGGTCGGGCTGCCCTACAGCGACCCCGTGATGGACGGGCCGACCATCCAGGCCGCCGCCCAGCAGGCCCTCGAGGGCGGTATCCGCACCGCGGACGTCCTGCGCACGGTCGAGGCGGTGGCGGCCACCGGCACGCCCACCCTGGTGATGACCTACTGGAACCCGGTCGAGAGGTACGGGGTGTCGCAGTTCGCCGCCGACCTCGCCAGCGCCGGGGGAGCGGGCCTGATCACCCCCGACCTGACTCCCGACTCCGGCCGGGAGTGGGTCGACGCGGCCGACGAGCACGACCTGGACAAGGTGTTCCTGGTAGCGCCGTCCTCGACCGACACGCGACTGGCGATGACGACCGCCGCGTGCCGCGGGTTCGTCTACGCGACCGCGGTGATGGGGGTGACCGGAGCGCGGGCCAGCACCAGCGACCTCGCCGCGCCACTGGTCGCCCGCACCCGCCTGACCACGGACCTCCCGATCGGGGTCGGGCTCGGCGTCTCGACCGGCGCACAGGCCGCCGAGGTGGCGTCGTACGCCGACGCGGTGATCGTCGGGTCCGCCTTCGTCCGTGCGCTCCTAGACCACGGCGCCGACGCGGCAGCCGGCCTGGACGCCCTCCGGGTCCTGACCGAGGACCTCGCCTCGGGTGTCCGGGGCGCCCGGCTGGCATGATCGCGTAGAGAGACCACTGAGAAACCCCAAGGAGACCGCGTGACCCCCGCCGTACTGACCGACCTGGTGACCCAGTTCATCCCCAGCCCCGGCCAGGGGGTCTGGTACCTCGGTGACGTCCCGATCAGAGCCTACGCGCTCGCCATCATCCTGGGCGTGGTCGCGGCCGTCTGGCTCGGCGAGAAGCGGTGGGTCTCTCGGGGTGGTCAGGAGGGCGAGGTCGGTGACATCGCCCTCTGGGGCGTCCCCTTCGGCCTGATCGGCGCGCGCGCCTACCACGTGGCCACGGACAACGGGCTGTACTTCGGCGAGGGCAAGGACGCGATCGACGCCCTGAAGATCTGGGAGGGCGGCCTGGGCATCTGGGGCGCCATCGCCGGCGGCGTCCTCGGTGGTCTGATCGCCTGCCGGCGCCGCGGGATCAAGATGCTCCCGATGCTGGACGCACTGGCACCCTCGTTGCTGCTCGCCCAGGCGATCGGCCGGTGGGGCAACTACTTCAACCAGGAACTCTTCGGCCGGCCGACCACGAAGCCCTGGGGTCTGGAGATCGATGCCGACAAGCTGCCGGCCGGCTTCGACCCGTCCGCGAGCTTCGACGGCGAGCCCTACACGTTCCACCCGACCTTCCTCTACGAGTCCCTCTGGAACCTCGGCGCGATGGGGCTGGTCATCTACCTGGATCGGCGGCTCAAGCTCGGGTTCGGGCGGGCGTTCGCGCTCTACGTGATGGCCTACTGCGCGGGTCGTGGCTGGATCGAGAACCTGCGGATCGACACCGTCGAGTTCGACGACATCCTGGGCCTACGGCTGAACGTGTGGACCTCGATCATCCTGTTCGCGCTGGCGCTGGCGTACTTCGTGTACGCCGGTCGCAAGCACCCGGCCCCCGAGAGCCGGGAGGCGTCGGTCTACGTGGAGGGTCACGTGCCGCCCGCCGGGGCGCCCGAGGGGGCGCCCGAGGGAGCGGACGTGCTGGCCACCACCGGCGGAGACGCGGCTGGGGATGACCCCGCCGGGGGCGACTCGCCGCGCTGACCTGCAGTTCTGGGGGCACAGCCGGGTGCGGCGCTCGTCACTGGCCGGCCACCGGAACCGACGAGCGCTGATGCCCCCGCCTGTTGTAGTCTGATCCTTCTTCCGCACGGGCCAGTGAAGTCCTGTGCAGCATGCTTCCACCGCCGCACCGGCCGAGCCCCTGACGGGGAGCAGTCGCGTGCGCTATACGACGACGGGAGAATGCAGATGTACGCATTCCCGCCGCCCGCTTCTGGGGCAACTTCCGCACCTGCTGAGGGACGCTTCGGGCGACCCGTTCCGCAGGGCCTGTACGACGGCACCCACGAGCACGACGCCTGCGGCGTCGCGTTCGTGGCGACCCTGACCGGCGTCCCCAGCCACGACATCGTGTTCAAGGCGCTGACCGCGCTGCGCAACCTCGAGCACCGCGGTGCCGCCGGAGCCGAGCCCAACTCGGGTGACGGCGCCGGCATCCTGCTCCAGGTGCCGGACCGCTTCTTCCGCGAGGTCACTGCCGACCTCGGGTTCGAGCTCCCGGGCCCCCGGTCCTACGCCGTGGGCACCGCGTTCCTGCCCGGTGACGCTGAGCACGTCGCCAAGACCCGTCGGCGGATCGAGGAGATCGCCGCCGAGGAAGGCCTCACCGTTCTCGGCTGGCGCGAGGTCCCGACGGACCCGGCCTCGCTGGGCGCGACCGCGCTCGCCACGATGCCGTCCTTCGCCCAGATCTTCGTCTCTGCTGCCGGCAGCCGGGTGCTCGGCATGGGTCTGGAGCGGATGGCGTTCTGCCTGCGCAAGCGCGCCGAGCGCGAGACCGACGTCTACTTCCCCTCGCTGTCGAGCCGCACCATCGCCTACAAGGGCATGCTCACCACCGACCAGCTCGACCACGTCTTCCCGGACCTGGTCGACGAGCGCGTGGAGTCGGCGGTCGCCGTCGTCCACTCGCGGTTCTCCACCAACACCTTCCCGAGCTGGCCGTTGAGCCACCCGTACCGGTTCATCGCGCACAACGGCGAGATCAACACCGTCATGGGCAACCGGAACTGGATGCGCGCCCGCGAGGCCCTGCTCGCCAGCGACGTCATCCCCGGCGACCTTGAGCGGCTGTTCCCGATCTGCACCCCGGGCGCCAGCGACTCGGCCTCGTTCGACGAGGTCCTCGAGCTCCTGCACATGGGCGGCCGCAGCCTGCCCCACGCCGTGCTGATGATGATTCCCGAGGCGTGGGAGAACCACACCGAGATGGCCGCCCAGCGCAAGGCGTTCTACGAGTTCCACTCGGCCCTGATGGAGCCCTGGGACGGGCCCGCCTGCGTCGTCTTCACCGACGGCACCCAGGTCGGTGCGGTGCTCGACCGCAACGGGCTGCGTCCGAGCCGATACTGGGTCACCGACGACGGTCTGGTGGTCCTCGCCAGCGAGGTCGGGGTCCTGGACCTCGACCCGGCCACGGTCGTGCGCAAGGGACGTCTCCAGCCGGGCCGGATGTTCCTCATCGACACCGAGGAGCACCGGATCATCGAGGACGAGGAGATCAAGTCCACCCTCGCCGCCGAGAGCCCGTACGACGAATGGCTGCACGCGGGGCTGGTCAAGCTCAGCGACATCGCCGACCGCGAGCACGTGGTGCACAGCCATGCCTCGGTGACGCGCCGCCAGCAGATCTTCGGGTACACCGAGGAGGAGCTGCGGGTCCTGCTCACACCGATGGCGAACAACCCTGCCGAGCCGCTGGGCTCGATGGGGACGGACACCCCGATCGCGGTCCTCTCGGCACGCCCGCGGCTGCTCTTCGACTACTTCGCGCAGCTCTTCGCCCAGGTGACGAACCCGCCGCTGGACGCGATCCGCGAGGAACTGGTGACCAGCCTCAACGGGTCGATCGGCCCCGAGGCGAACCTCCTCGACCCCGGGCCGTCCTCGTGCCGCCAGGTGGTGCTCCCGTTCCCGGTGATCACCAACGACGAGCTGGTCAAGATCCGACACATCAACCGTGACGGCGACATGCCCGGCTTTATCACCCACGTTTCCCGCGGCCTCTACGAGGTCGCTGGCGGCGGCGAGGCCCTGGCTGCCCGCCTCGACGCGATCTGCGCCGAGGTCACCGAGGCGATCGCCGCCGGTGCCCGGATCATCGTGCTCTCGGACCGGCACTCGGACGCCGTGCACGCACCGATCCCGTCGTTGCTGCTGACCGCTGCCGTCCACCACCACCTGGTCCGGGAGAAGTCGCGGACCCAGGTCGGCCTGATCATCGAGGCCGGCGACGTCCGTGAGGTCCACCACGTCGCGACGCTGATCGGGTACGGCGCGGCCGCGGTCAACCCGTACCTGGCGATGGAGACCGTCGAGGACCTGGCCCGGGACGGCTTCTACGTGAAGTCGGAGCCCGAGGTCGCGGTCAAGAACCTGGTGAAGTCGCTCGGCAAGGGCGTCCTCAAGGTGATGTCCAAGATGGGCGTCTCGACCGTGGCGTCCTACACCGGCGCGCAGATCTTCGAAGCCCTCGGGCTCTCCGAGGAACTCGTGGACAAGTACTTCACCGGCACCACCTCCAAGCTCGGCGGCATCGGCCTGGACACCATCGCCGAGGAGGTCGCGCTGCGCCACCGTGCGGCGTACCCGGTCGACGGCATCGCGCCGGCGCACCGGGACCTGGCCATCGGCGGCGAGTACCAGTGGCGTCGCGAGGGCGAGCTGCACCTGTTCAACCCCGAGACGGTCTTCCGCCTCCAGCACGCCACCCGCTCGGGCCGTTACGACGTGTTCAAGCAGTACACCGCGGCGATCGACGACCAGGCCGAGAAGCTGATGACCCTGCGCGGGCTCTTCAAGTTCAAGGACGGCGAGGGGACAGGACGCGCACCCATCCCGATCGACGAGGTCGAGCCGGTCTCGGAGATCGTGAAGCGGTTCTCGACCGGCGCCATGTCCTACGGGTCGATCTCGCAGGAGGCGCACGAGACGCTGGCGATCGCGATGAACCGGCTGGGCGGCAAGTCCAACACCGGGGAGGGCGGCGAGGACGCCGACCGCCTCTACGACCCCGAGCGGCGCTCCTCGATCAAGCAGGTCGCCTCGGGACGCTTCGGCGTGACGTCGGAGTACCTGACGAACGCCGACGACATCCAGATCAAGATGGCCCAGGGCGCGAAGCCCGGTGAGGGCGGCCAGCTGCCCGGGAACAAGGTCTACCCGTGGGTGGCCAAGACCCGGCACAGCACGCCCGGAGTCGGCCTGATCTCGCCGCCGCCGCACCACGACATCTACTCGATCGAGGACCTGGCCCAGCTGATCCACGACCTGAAGAACGCGAACCCGTCGGCACGGGTACACGTGAAGCTGGTCGCCGAGGTCGGTGTCGGCACGGTCGCCGCGGGCGTCTCCAAGGCGCACGCGGACGTCGTCCTGATCTCCGGTCACGACGGTGGCACGGGGGCCTCGCCGCTGACCTCGCTCAAGCACGCCGGTGGTCCCTGGGAGCTCGGTCTGGCCGAGACCCAGCAGACCCTGCTGCTCAACGGTTTGCGCGACCGCGTCGTCGTCCAGGCCGACGGTCAGCTCAAGACCGGCCGTGACGTGGTCATCGCCGCCCTGCTGGGTGCGGAGGAGTACGGCTTCGCGACCGCGCCGCTGGTGGTCTCGGGCTGCATCCTGATGCGGGTCTGCCACCTCGACACCTGCCCGGTCGGCGTCGCCACCCAGAACCCGGTCCTGCGGGAGCGTTACTCCGGCAAGGCCGAGTACGTCGTCAACTTCTTCGAGTACGTCGCCGAGGAGGTCCGGGAGCACCTCGCTGCCCTGGGGTTCCGGACCCTGGACGAGGCGATCGGCCACGCCGAGGTCCTCGACGCGGTCGACGCGGTCAACCACTGGAAGGCCTCAGGGCTCGACATCTCGCCGATCTTCCACGTGCCTGACCTCCCCGAGGGCGCAGCACGGCGCCACACCACCGCTCAGGACCACGGCCTGGACAAGGCGCTCGACAACGAGCTCATCGCCCTCGCCGCGCCTGCTCTGGAGTCCGGTGAGCCGGTTCGCGCCCAGGTCGCGGTGCGCAACGTCAACCGCACGGTCGGCACCATGCTGGGCCACGAGGTGACCAAGCGTTACCGCGCTGCCGGTCTTCCGGACGGAACCATCGACCTGACCCTGATCGGCTCGGCCGGGCAGTCGTTCGGCGCGTTCGTGCCGAAGGGCATCACGCTGCGGCTGGAGGGCGACGCCAACGACTACGTCGGCAAGGGCCTCTCCGGGGGCCGGATCGTGGTCCGGCCCGACCGGGCGGCCACGTTCGACGCCTCCGAGCAGGTCATCGCCGGCAACACCATCGGGTACGGCGCCACCTCGGGCGAGATCTTCCTGCGCGGTCGCGCGGGGGAGCGCTTCTGCGTTCGCAACTCGGGCGCGACCGCGGTCGTCGAGGGCGTGGGCGACCACGGTTGCGAGTACATGACCGGCGGCATCGTGGTCGTGCTCGGCCCGACGGGCCGCAACTTCGCCGCCGGCATGAGCGGCGGTACGGCGTACGTGCTGGACCTCGACCCTGCCCGGACCAACCGTGAGCTGGTGGACCTCGGTCCGGTGCCCGCGGCCGAGTCAGAGCTGCTCGCCGGGATCGTCCGCAGGCACGCGGAGGAGACCGGCTCCACGGTGGCCGCCGAGCTGCTGGCGGACTGGGACACGGCGCTGACCCGGTTCACCGAGGTGATGCCGCGGGACTACCGCGTCGTGATGGAGGCCAAGGCGAAGGCCGAGGCGGACGGGCTCAGCGAGGCTGAGGTCGCGCTGAAGATGATGGAGAGTCTTCATGGGTGAGCTTGCGAACCCCATGAAGACCATCAGCACAGTCATGGCGCCGTGCGCCCCGACAAAGGAGGCGGCGCATGGCTGACCCCAAGGGATTCCTGAACAACGGCCGAGCGGTTGCCGAACGCCGTCCGGTCGAGGAGCGGATCCACGACTGGAACGAGGTCTACCCCGGGGGGCCCGGCCGCGCGCTGCTGCCGATCATCCGGACCCAGGCCTCGCGCTGCATGGACTGCGGCATCCCGTTCTGCCACCAGGGCTGCCCGCT
>JBKJIR010000011.1:0-37842 GCA_046598495.1 Marmoricola sp.
GCCCTGGTCGGCCATCGCGCTGGTGGCACTGCTCCCGCTGGCCGCCGCAGCGGCGCCGTACCTCCCCCGGGACCACGGCGAGGCCGCGACCGCCACGGAGACCGACGTGCCGTGGCGGGCCATCGTGATGGTCGGGCTCGCGCTCGTCGTCTTCTACACGGTGGACACCGCCGCGTCGACGTGGGGACCGGTCTACCTCGACGACGTCTTCCATGCGCCCGAGGAGCTGGTGGCACTCGCGACGCTCCCCTACCTGGTCGCGAGCGGGCTGGTGCGCCTGGTGGGCGACCGGTTGACCGAGCAGGTCGGTGCGGTGCGGCTGCTGCGCGCGGGCGCTGCGATCGCCTTCGTCTCGCTCACGATCGTCGTGGCGGCTCCGACCTGGCCGATCGCCGTCCTCGGCTTCACCCTGCTCGGTTGCGGGGTCGCCGTGGTGGCACCGCTGAGCTTCTCCGCCGCGGCTGCCCTGGCCGGGCGCAACGCCGACCCCGCGACCCGGCAGGCGCGGGTGGACGCGGTGGTCGCGCGGTTCAACCAGTTCAACTACGCCGGCGCGCTGCTCGGTGCGGTCATGACGGGTGCGGTGGGCGCCGGGTCGCTGCGCGTGGGCTTCGCCGTGCCGCTGGTCCTGGTGGTGGCCCTGTTCTGGCTGGCGCGGGCCTTCGCGCCGGCGGACGACAACACTGGGCTGGCGTCCGCCGACGCGTGAGAGCGGTGGGGCTCAGACGCCGCCGCCGCCGGCCTTGCGGCGGTGCATCGGCTTGGCGACGTTCTTGTCGTTGACCTCCGAGCCGTGGGCCTTCTCCTTGGAGTTGGCGGCGTCATCGGGGTGGTCGTGGCCCTTCTTGCGATCGAGGGCCTCCCGCATCTTCGCCTTGAGGTCTGCGTTGGGGTCCTGGTCAGCCATGGGGCTCCTCCTCGGTGCGGTTGTCTCCTGCCACCCTGCCAAACCCGTCAAGGGCGGTCGAGGGAGTTATCGCTGCAGCACGTCGATCCGGCCGGCGAGCTTGCCCATCATCCGGTAGACGTGCCACCGGCAGTCGCCCAGCATCACGTCGTACGCCGCCGTGCCGAACTCGGCGCGGTAGCGCTCCGGCTCCCGCAGCAGGCGGGCCAGGTGGAGCAGGGCGCGTCCGGCGTGGCCGTCCTGCTCCTGGCCGAACTCACCCCACTCCGCCGCCAGATCGAAGGTGTCGACGACCTCGAGGCCGGAGTCGGCGACGGCCCGGTCGATGACGGCCGGATCGGCCGAGTCCGGCACGACGCCCATCACGTCGAAGAGCCAGTCGGCCTCGTCGGGAGCGAGCAGGTCGGTGGCCACAGTCTGGTAGCTCACGACGTAGCCGCCGGGGCGCAGCACGCGGGCGAACTCGGCGTACGCCGCGCCCGGGTCCGCGACGTGGACCATCACGTCGCGGCACCAGACCAGGTCCTGCGACGACGCCGGGACGGGAAGACGGGTGGCCGAGCCGCGCTCGAAGGAGACGCGGGAGGCGACGTCGGGGAAGGCCTCACGGCGCGCCTCACGTGCCAGGTCGAGGTGGCGCTGGACCGGGTCGATGCCGAGCACCCGGAGGCCGAAGTGGGTCGCGAGCCGAAGCGCGTGCGCGCCCTCGCCGCAGCCCACGTCGACCACGCTGCTGTCGGGCCGCAGGTCGAGCTCCCGCACGATCTGCAGGAGGATCGACGGGTCGCGTGGAGCGAGGCTCTCGTCGAGGCGGTCGGAGAACGCCTCCTCGACGAGAGGATAGCTGTCGTAGAAGAACTCGCGATCCCAGGCCACACGGAGAGTCTGCCCGTCCATGCCGCCTCATAGGATCACCCCCATGGCCCGGCGCGTGTTCCTCCACTGCGGAACCGCGAAGTCCGGCACCACCTTCCTGCAGGACCTGTGGTGGCGCCACCGCGACGAACTGCGCGAGCGTGGGCTGCTGCTGCCGGGCACCGCGCTGCGCGACCACTTCCACGCAGCTGCGCTGGTCAAGGGCATGGACGTCATCGTCGAGGACCTCGCTCCCGCCGATCGCGAGGTCTGGCGTCGGCTGGTCGAGGAGACCCGCGACTGGTCCGGCGACGTGCTGATCAGCCACGAGCACTTCTCCGACTCCTCCGCCGAGGCGGCCGCAGCGGCGCTGGCCGACCTGGCGGGCGCGGCCGACGAGGTGCACCTCGTCGTCACCGTCCGCGACCTCGGCCGAGTGCTCCCCTCGGCGTGGCAGCAGCGGGTCAAGCAGGGGGCGAGACAGCCCTACGGCAAGTTCCTCGGGACCGTGCGCCGAGGTCGCGACGACCAGAAGTTCTGGCGCTACCAGGACGTCCCCGGGATCCTCGGGCGCTGGGCCGTCGGACTGCCGCCGGAGCGCGTCCACCTCGTCGTCGTACCCCCCTCGGGGGCGCCGCGCGACGAGCTGTGGCTGCGCACCGCGGCGGTGTTCGACGTCGACGTGAGCGGTCTCGACACCGAGCCACGACTGCCCAACGACTCGCTCGGCATCGTTGAGGCCGAGCTGCTGCGCCGGATCAACACGGTCGTCCCCCGCGAGCGGCGCTCGGTCGCCCTCACCCGGCTCACCAAGGGCAGCTTCGCCCGTGACCTGCTCGCCGGCAGCGCACCGCAGGAGTCCTTCGTGCTGCCGGCCAAGCACCTCGGCTGGGTGCGCGAGCGGTCGGAGGCGATGGTCACGACGCTCCGCGCCGGGTCGTACGACGTCGTGGGCGACCTGGACGACCTGCTGCCCGCCGACCCGCGCTCGGGCCGCTCCCCCGACCAGACCGGCGACGCGGAGCTGCTTGCCGCGGCCACCACCGTCGTGGCGCGGATGATCGAGCAGGACACCTGATGGCGCGGCGCGTGTTCGTCCACATCGGCACCCCCAAGTCCGGCACGACCTACCTCCAGAGCCTGTGGTGGCACCACCACGAGGCGCTCGCCGACGGGGGCCTCCTGCTCCCCGGTGGATCGGCGGACGTGCAGTTCCGGGCCTCCGCGGTGGTCCGGGCCAACGCGGGCGTGCTCGAGACGATGACCGAGCAGCAGCTCGGGGCGTGGGACCGGCTGGTCGACGAGGTCGGGGGGTGGCAGCGCGACGCCCTGATCAGCCAGGAGCAGCTCGTCGAGGCCTCGCACGAGGACGCAGCCGCAGCCGTCGCCCGTCTCGGCGAGGTGTCCGAGGAGGTGCACCTGGTCCTCACCGCGCGCGACCTCGTGCGTCAGGTGCCGAGCGCGTGGCAGCAGCGGGTCAAGCACGGGTCGCCGACGACGCTGCGGAAGTTCTTCACGCGCGTGGCGAAGGACGATCCGACCTTCAACTTCTGGCACCACCAGGACGTGCCGCGCATCCTGGAGCGTTGGGCCGCCGACGTGCCGCCCGACCGGGTCCACGTCGTCCCCCTCCCTCGACCGGGCGCCGATCCGGCACTGCTGTGGCGGCGCACGTGCGACCTGCTGGGCGTCGATGACACCGGGCTGTCACTGGACGGACCGGCGTCCAACGAGGCCCTGTCGCCGGCGGAGATCGCCTTCCTGCGCGGCGTCAACGCGCACTTCCGCAACGCCCACCTCGACGTCGCCATGTCGCGTCGGGTCAAGGGCTTCATGGAGCCGCGGCTCGGAGGCCGTCCTCCGCAGCCGCTGGCGCTCGCCCCCGACATGCACCGCTGGCTGGTCGAGCGTGGCAACCGGATGGTCGACGAGCTCGCCGTCGCTCCCTGGGACGTCGTCGGTGACCTCGACGACCTGCGACCGGGAGCCGAGGTGAGCGCTGGCGTCGACCCCGACGCCGTGCCCGAGTCCGAGGTGCTGGCGCTCGCGCAGGACTTCATCGCCGCCGAGCTGCTGGCGCGGACGGAGGAACCTGCCCCCGAGGACGCCCCGGACCACGGGGCCCCTGCCACCCCTGCACGCACCGGTCTCGGGCGAGTGCTCGGCCGTTGGTTGCCTCAGCGCGGGACGAAGGCCCAGTAGTCCAGGTCGAGCAGCACGCCGTCGGCGTACGTCGCGTCGTCACCGCGCAGCGTCATGGACTCGTCGCGGCCCTTCGTGGCCACCAGCCGCAGCCGCAGGGCACCGACACCCGGCGCCTCGACCGGAGCCGTCTCCAGCACCTCCGACCAGGCGTAGATGCTGTCGCCGGCGAAGGCCGGGGCGACGTGCGCGCCGGCGTTGATCGCCGCGACGAGCTGGGCGTTGGCCAGTCCGTTGAAGGAGAGCGCGCGGGCCAGCGAGATCACGTGCCCGCCGTAGACCAGCCGACGACCGTCCGGGCGTGCCTCGCCGTTGAAGTGCACCTTGGCCGTGTTCTGCCACAGCCGGGTCGCGAGCATGTGCTCGGCATCGGTGAGGGTGACGCCGTCGACGTGATCGATCTTCTCGCCCACCTGGTAGTCACCCAGGCGGTGGGTCCCGCCCGCGGCGTCGACGTCGTACTCGCTGAAGTCCAGTCCGGCCGGCACGATCAGGTCGGCCGGGTCGACGACCTTCGCCAGCTCGGGCAGCACGGTCTCGGGTGCCGGCGACGCGTGGTCGCGCTTGTGCACCATCACCCAGCGGGCCCAGTCCAGGGCGGTCTCGCCGCGCTGGTTCGTCGCGGTCGAGCGGACGTAGACGACGCCACTCCTGCCGTTGGAGTTCTCCTTCAGGCCGATCACCTCGGACCGGGTGCTCAGGGTGTCACCGGTGACGACCGGGCGGTGGAACCGCAGCTCGGCGTACCCCAGATTGGCGACCGCGTTGAGGGAGACGTCCGGGACGGTCTTCCCGAACGCGACGTGGAAGGCGATCAGGTCCTCGACCGGGGCAGGGGACAACCCCACCGACGCCGCGAAGGCCGCCGAGGACGGCAGCGCGAACCGGGTCGGATACAGCGCGCCGTACAGGGCGCGGTCGCCGTCGGTGATCGTCCGGGGCGTCGCGTGCGCGATCACCTGGCCGACGGTGAAGTCCTCGAAGAAGTTGCCCGGGTTCGTCTTGCTCATGGGCAGCCATTGTGCCGGGTGACGCGCCGGTGCAGGTTCCCGGGTGCCTGGTCGTCCGGGGAATCATCGCGGCACCACTTGCGTTGACTCCCCGAGCCCACCGGACGCCGCGGGAAGGAACCCTGTGCCTCAGGCCGTTGCCCGACCCGTCCCCGGCTGGGCGTACCCCGGACTGCTCGTGCTCCTCGGGACGGCCCTGGGCGTTTCGGGCGCTCCGGCCCCGCTCTACGGTCTGTACGCCGAGGAGTTCGACTTCGCGCCGCTGACGATCACCGTCGTGTTCGCGGTGTACGCCGCGGCCGCCCTGCTCAGCGTGCTGGTCACCGGCGCGATCTCGGACCGCTACGGCAGGCGGCCCCTGCTGGGCGTCGCGACCGTGCTGATCCTCGCCGGACTCGTCGTCTTCATGTCCGCGGACGGGGTGCCGGCCCTGCTCGTGGCCCGTGTCCTGCACGGTCTCGGAGTCGGCACCGTGATGGTCGTCGGCAGCGCCGCGTTGCTCGACCTGCGCCCTGCCGACGGCGCCCGGACCGGCAAGCGGACCGGTGTCTCCCTCAATGTCGGAATCATGATCGCGATCCTGTTCACCGCATGGAACGCCCAGTACGGACCCGCGCCGCTGGTCACGCCGTACGTCGTGCTCGCGGTGCTCCTGGCTGCCGGGCTCCTGATGCTCGTCGCGATGCCGGAGACCCATCTCCGGAACCGCTCGGTGACGCTCCAGATCGCGCGTCCCCGGGTGCCGGAGGCGATCTCGGTGGACTTCCGCTTCGCAGCCTTGGGCGTGATGGCGTCGTGGTCGGTGCTGGGAGTCTTCCTCTCCTTGTTCCCCGCGATCGCGTCCGCCGCCGTCGGGACCGACAACCTGCTGTTCGGGGGCGGGATCGTCGCACTCTCCTCCGGCGCCGCGGCTCTGAGCCAGCAGGTGGCCGCGCCGATCCCTGCCCGGACTGCCGCGATCATCGGGGACTACGGCACCGCGGCGAGCCTCGTTGCCGCGGTCGGCGCTGTCGCACTGGGGTCCGCCTGGGGGCTCGCGGTCGTCTCGACGGTGCTGGGCTTCTTCTTCGGAATGGCGTTCGGCAGCTCGCTGCGCCACCTCGGTGACGTCGTCCCGGCAGCGCACCGCGGCGAGGTGATGTCTGCGTTCTACGTCCTCGCCTACGCGGCGCTGGCCGTCCCGACCGTGATCGCGGGCGCGGCGGCCACCGTCTGGAGCCCCGAGCAGATCTTCGCCCCGTTCATGGCGCTGGTCGCCGTCGCGTGCCTCAGCGCCGGACTCCTGGGCCAGCGGGCTGTCGGTCGGCAGGCTGTCGGTCGGTCGGATGTCACACCTGCTGGTCCGCGGGCCTCACACCTCTGAGCGGTTACCGACCCGAGACAACGGTCACCTCAGACGACGGCGGCCACGGCTCCCCCGAGGGCGACCGCGCTCCCCGCGAGCCGGATCCGATCGGCGGCCAGCAGGCGTCGCACCACGGCCGGGCCCCGTCCGTCACGGGCCAGCCGCCCGTGCGCCGGGGCGGCGACCGCTGCCGTGGTGAGCGCGGCGACAGCGGTGCCGGCAAGGGCCACCCAGGTCCCGGTCGAACCGTCGCCGCCCAGCAGGACGGCTCCACCGACGACCGCCAGCGCCAGGTAGAGCGGCGCGACCACGTAGGAGATGCGCCGCGAGTGCGCGGCATGGGCCGCCGTCCAGCTCTCCTCGGGGACCTCTGCGAGGGCGGGGTAGACGATCACGGTCACCACCGCCTGGAAACCTGCGTGCAGTGCCGTGACGATCAAGAGCGCGGTCACCCCGACCTCGGCCGGCGGGCCGGCACCGGGAGTCCGAACTCGGCGTGCACCCCGGGCGAGAACGCCACGTGGTCGGGTTCACGGTCCTGCAGGTCCCCGAAGCCGGCCTCGGCGAGCAGGGTCCCCGACAGCGCGGCGACCCGGGCACGGTGCAGCGGCCAGGGCTGGTGCTGGTTGGGGATGTAGACCGTGCTCGGGCCCAGGCGGGTGTGCAGCCCCCACCGTGCGGAGAGGAAGTTGTCGAGCTCGCTCGGCGCGGTCGGCTTCCCCACCTCGACCGCCAGGTCCAGGCTCACCGACGGCCCCGGGGCCCGCGTCCGGCTCGTGTACCGGTGCGTCGTCGTGGTCAGACCGGTCTGGATCTGGTGTTGCATGACGGCCCAGCGGTACCGGGTCCCGAACCCGACGCGGGCACCGGCCACGACCAGGCTGCGCTCGCAGTCCAAGGAGAGGAAGACCACGCCCCGACGGCCGGTGGTGTCGACCGAGTAGAGCCGGATGTTCGTCTCCAGGAAGTCCCCGAAGAACGGCACCCGTCCGCGCGCACCGAAGCCCGCCCGCGCCATCCGGAAGGGCACCAGTCCGACGTAGGTGACCCCGTCCAGGACGTCGGGGCGCACCCCCGCCGGCATGGACGCGGCAACACGCTCCGGGGGCACGGCCCAGTGCACGTAGCTCAGGTCCACCCAGTCCTGGTTCATCAGGATCGGTCCCCGCAGCGCCGGGGCCCGGACTGTGACCGCTTCGAGCATCAGATCATCGGGCGCATGTAGCCCGGCGCCTCGACGTCGATCATCGAGAGCGCGGAGGCGTGGTTGACCAGGCCCGGCACGTTGATCGCGTGCGTCAGCCCCATGTGGGCGTCGCGCCAGAAGCGTTGCAGCGGGTGGTCCATCCGCATCCCGTTGCCGCCGGACCGCGCGACGATCTCGTCCACGGCGCGGACCGCGCGCCAGGACGCGGCGACCTGGTCGCGGCGTCCCAGGGAGCGCTCCGCGAAGGCGTACTCCTTGCCGCTGCTCACCCCGTCGTAGACCCGGTCGACGTGGTCCAGCAGGGTCACGCGGGAGGCATGGATCTCGGCTGCGGCCGAGGCGACCGAACTCATGACGTACGGGTCGTCCTTGACCTTGCGACCGGTGATCTGCACGCGGCCCCGCTGGTAGGCCAGGTGGTGCGCCAGGGCGCCCTCGCAGATGCCGATGATCGCGGAGGTGATGCCGAGCGGGAAGATCGCGGAGAACGGCATCTGGTACGTCGGGTTCGTCAGTCCGCGGTCCCGCCACGCGGAGCCGTCGACCAGGGCGTCGTATGCGATCGTGCGGTATTCGGGGATGAACGCCTCGGTGACGACGATGTCCTTCGACCCGGTCCCCCGCAGCCCGACGACGTCCCAGGAGTCCTCGACGATGGTGTAGTCGCTGCGCGGGATGAGCACGTGGATCAGTCGCGGCGGGTCGAGGAGCGGCACCCCTTGCTCGTCGCCGAGGAGGGCGCCGAGGAAGAGCCACTGGCAGTGGTCGGTCCCCGAGGAGAACTGCCAGTGCCCGCTGAAGGAGTAGCCACCGTCCACCGGCTTGAGGACGCCCATCGGCGCGTACGGCGACCCGACCCACACGTCCGGGTCCTCGCCCCACACCTCGCTCTGGGCCCGCCGGTCGAGGAAGGCCATCTCCCAGGGGTGCACCCCGACGATGCCCGAGAGCCAGCCGGTGGCACCGTCGAGCTGGCCCAGACGCATCGTAGCCTCGGCCCACTCCCGCGGATGGGTCTCGAGCCCTCCGCAGGCAGTCGGCTGCAGCATCCGCATGACGCCTGCCTGGCGCAGCAGACCCGCAGCGTCGTCGGCGAGCCGGCCGAGCTTCTCGCTCTCCGGTCCGAGGGCAGCGATCTGCTCCGCCCGCTCCTCGATCAGGTCCAGCACGGTCTCAGCCATCGTCGGTCTCCGTCCGCGGAAAGTAGAACGAGTTCCATTCTGACGTGCGGGCCCTGAGATTCCACGTGATTCGCGTCTCCTCCACCTCGACCCGACTCAGCGCAGGCGCTCCACCAGGGCGGCCCCGAGTGCCAGTCCGGAGAGGTAGGCGCCTTCGACCCGGGACACCGGTCCCCAGCCGTCGCCGCAGAACCCCAGGTTCTGCGGGCCCAGCCAGTACGGCGCGGCCCGCACACCCGTGGGTTTGGCAACCGACCACCGCTGGAGGAAGTGGCCGTCCGGATCAACCGGGACCTGCAGGAGGCGTCGGAGCGCCGCGATCATGGCGGGCGCTGCGGACTGCGGGTCGGCGAGGTGGCGGCCGGCGAACTCGGGGGTGGAGTGGGCGACCAGGACCGGCGCGTCGTCGCCGCGCCGTCGGCCGTCGTCCGCGATCCAGGTGATCTCCGGATCGCCGTTCACGAACGCGCCCTCGAACCGGGCACGCGGTCCGGCGATCCCGTCCCACGTGCGCTCGGGCCACCACGCCGCCAGTGCAAGCACCGGGTCGAAGGCACGGTCCAGATGGGCGGCACAAGCCTGCAGACCGGCGCCGAGCAGCACCCGCGCCTGCGGGTCCGGCATCGCAAGCACGACGGCTGATGCCGGACGGTGGTGCACCTGCAGTCGCCCGTCGTCCCGGGAGCTGACCACCCGCACCTCCCGGGGCGTCACCGTGAGGCCGGAGGCGAGATCCTCGACGAGCGACCGGATGCCGCCGGGCGTTCCCCACCGCATCACCCCGCTGGTGGCATGGGGCCGGTCTCCGGCGTCGAGGACGGTGAGGGTGTCGGTCCACGGGCGCGCCAGACCCCGCGCAGCCCAGTCGTGCACGACCGCTGCGAACCGCGGGTCCGAGGCGGTGAAGAACGCCGCACCCAGGTCGGTCGGGCGCCCCTCCAGCCGCCGGCTCGCCATCCTGCCGCCGACCTTCCGCCCCCGGTCGACGAGCTCGACCTCCAGCCCGGCGGACGCGAGCACGCGCGCACAACTGACCCCGGCGATCCCGGCGCCGATCACGACCACGGGCCCTCGGTCCGCAGATCCTGGACGCGGAGACGGGGTCGGGTTCACGGCAGTCACCCGGCCAGCGTAGGCACCGCGCCCTGACCTGGCCGTCCCCGTTCCCGTTCCCGTTCCCGTTCCCCGGAGAAGAGCCTTCCCCCTCGACACGCCGACAAATCAGCCCATATAGGCGTGTCGCGAAAGATTTCAGGCCTGATCCAATCTTCAAGGAGAACTGCGGCGAACCCCTTTGTGGCGTGGGTCATATCCCGACACGCCCTTACGAAAGGGAAGTGCATGTTCACCAGAACCAAGCGCTCCGGACCCGCTCGGTCCGTTCTTCTCGCCAGTGCCGTCGGCCTCACAGCCGCCACGGTCCTGGCCGGAATGGGGCCGAACACGGCCACCGCATCGAGCCACCGCGAGGCACCCCTCATCGCGGGGCTCCCGCAGTACGACACGACGGATGTCTACGCGTTCCGCAGCCCGGAGCGCACCGACAGCGTCACCCTGATCGCGAACTGGCTCCCGTTCTCCGAACCGGCCGGCGGCCCCAACTTCTACAACTTCGCGACCGACGCCCTGTACAACATCAAGATCGACAACAACGGCAACGGAAAGCCGGACATCACTTTCCGGTGGACGTTCAAGAACAAGTACGTCAACCCGAACAGCTTCCTCGCGGCCACCGGTCCGGTCACCTCACTCAGTGACCCGAACCTCAACGCCTACCAGACCTACACCCTGGTGAAGTACCAGAACAACACCACGCAGACCCTGGTCAAGGACCGTCGGGTGGTTCCCTCGAACATCGGTCAGGCATCGATGCCGAACTACGCGGCCCTCCGGAACTCGGGCATCACCAAGGCCGGCCCGGGCGGCGTCTACCGGTCGTTCGTCGGTCAGGCCGAGGACCCGTTCTTCCTCGACCTGCGCGTCTTCGACCTCCTGTACGGCGGCGACTTCTCCGAGACCGGTGACGACACGCTCGCCGGTTTCAACGTGAACTCGGTCGCGCTGCAGGTCCCGCGGAGCGTGCTCGCCCGTGGCGGCAACGCCACCACCGACCCGGTGATCGGGGTCTGGTCGACCACCGACCGTCGCGGGGTCAACGGCGCCTACAGCCAGGTTTCCCGCCTGGGCGCGCCGCTGGTCAACGAGGTCGTCATTCCGCTCAAGGACAAGGACAAGTTCAACGCCTCACTCCCCTCCGGCGATGGCCAGTTCCTGAACTACGTCACCAAGCCTGAGCTGCCGAAGCTGATCGAGGCCGTTTACGGGGTGCCTGCCCCGGCGGAACCGCGCAACGACCTGGTCTCGGTCTTCCTGACCGGGGTCAAGACCCTCAACCAGCCCAAGGCCGTGACGCCAAGCGAGCAGCTGCGGCTCAACATGAACACGCCGGTCACCGGAAGTCCGGACCGACTCGGCGTGATCGGTGGCGACTCGCAAGGCTTCCCGAACGGTCGGCGCCTGGCCGACGATGTCGTCGACATCGCGCTCCAGGTCGTCGAGGGCGAGCTCATCGGTGCACCCAACGACCTCGGTGACGCGGTCAACACGAACGACAAGGCCTTCGGGACCAAGTTCCCGTACCTGGCCATGCCGTTCAGCGGCAGTGACCCTGCTCCGCACCCGGTCGCCGCACCGGCCACGGCGCAGAACCAGTCGCTGGCGGACAAGGCCCTCGACGCACTCCGTGACAACGGGGTCGTGGGCCTGCTGACCGGGCTCGGCGGCGGCGGCATGCTGCTCGGCGGGCTGATGCTCGTGCGCAACAAGCGTCGCTCCAGCTCGATGAGCGTCGCCTGACCTAGGAAGAACTGTTCCTGGTGGTGCGTCCTCGGACGCACCACCAGGAACACCCAGAACGGAGAACCCGTACATGCTCAAGTACCTCGCAGCCCTCGGCCTGGCCGCCGCGCTCACCCTCGGCGGGGTCTTCGGCCTCGCGAGCGGCGACGACCGGCCGGCCGCCTCCTCGGGAGACCAGGGCGAGCGAGACCCCGGACAAGGTCTCACCCCCGCCGTGATCGAGCTCCAGGAGACGACGCGTCGGCTCCCCGATGACCACCGGGGCTGGGCGGCCCTGGCACTGGCGTACGTCGACGAGGTCCGCACCGGAGGAAAGCCGTCGTTGTACGACCGCGCCGACGAGGCCGTCGCCAAGGCGTTCGCCCTGGGGCCGGAGGAGAACTTCGCCGCACTGTCTGCACGCGCGACCGTCTTCGGGGCTCGGCACCAGTTCACGCCCGCACTCCGGGACGCCGAGGCGGCGCTCGCGATCAACCCGCGGGATCTGGTCGCGTTGTCGATCCGGATCGACGCGCTCACCGAGCTGGGCCGGTTCCCCGAACAGCTCGAGGCACTCGAGGCAGCCGACCGGCAGCAGCCGAGTGTGGCCGTAGCTGCCCGTTACGCCTACGCCTATGAGCTGCGCGGGGATCTCGCGCGCGCGTCACAGGTACTGACCTCGGCAGCAGAGAGCAGCGCACGGCTCGACAAGGCCTACCTGCTGACCCTCCTGGCCGATGTCGAACGCCAGCGGGGCCGACTCCCCTCCTCGGCCGCCCAGCTCGACCGGGTGCTCGCTGAGGTACCCGGCTACGTGCCCGCCATGGTGAGCACCGCCCGGCTCCACGTCGCTCGGGGAGACCTGGAAGCGGCCGTGGAGATGTGGGAGGCAGTCGTGGCCCGGACGGAGAACCTGGACACCCTGACCGAGCTCGGCGAGATCTACCTGCTCCGCGGACGGGACGAGGACGCGGCAGCGCAGTTCGCCAAGGTCGAGGACTCGATCCAGGCCGAGACCGAGTACCGGGTCAACATGGCACTCGAGACGGCCGCACACGGCGCCGAGCACGGCTCCACCGCCGCAGCGGTGGAGGCAGCGCGGGCCGAGTGGGACCGGCGCAAGAGCCTGCACGTCGCGGACGCCCTGGCCTGGGCGCTGCACCAGTCCGGCGACAGCAAGGAGGCGTTGCGGTACTCCCGCTACGCCACGTCCTTGGGCACCAAGAGCGCCCGGTTCTGGATCCACCGCGGCATGATCGAGGCGTCGCTGGACCAACCCGGCGCCGCCGCGAGTCTCCGTCGCGGGATCTCCTACGACGCCGGCTATTCACCGTGGCAGGTGGCCCGGGCGCAGAAGGTGCTGGCCGGGTACGAGAGCTAGTAGGTCAGCGACCTGCCGCAGCGTCACGGCGGCGGCACGGCTCCGGATCAACGACAGCGTTGGTCCGGAGCCGGTCCGCTTTCGGGACAACCAGTTTCCGTGCGACGTGGCCGGGTCGCACTGGCCGTCGGCCATCGGAGCGATCCGACCAGAGGGGCCGCCTCCGCCGCTGCGGAGACGGCCCCAAACGCTCGGGTCAGGTGGTCGAGGGGCTTCCGGCAGGACCCCTGTCACCGCGCCCGAAGCCGCCGAGCAGCTGGGCGTCGAACGCCTTCAGCACCGAGGCCATGTCCGCCGCGGTCAGCGTGCCGTCCTCGACCGCGGCGTCCAGACGCTCGACCAGGCGCTCGCGGGCCTCGGCTCGCCGTTCGGTCCGCTCCTCCTCGGCCTCGGCCTGGAGGACATCGAGAGCCGCGGCCACCTCCGTCTCGGAAACCTGCAGCTCCTCGGCGAGCGCGGCGGCGAAGGCGGCCCGCCGAGCCGCGCGCTCCGCCTCGGTCGGTTCCTCCGGCGGGGTGTCCGCGTCGCCGTCGGCCGGACGCAGCTCGTCCCGGACGGTGCTGAGCGCCTCCCGGACGACGTCCTCCTCCAGCCCCAGCTCCTCGGCGATGACCTCGACCGCGTGCCCACGGTCCCCCGGCGGGCCGCCTGGATGGGCGATCCCGGTTGTCTCGGCCGTCCCCGGTTCCGCGGACACGATGGCAACGCCACCGGCCGTCAGCCCCAGTGCCGCCACGGCACCGGCGATGCCAGTGCGTACGAGTGTCGATCTGTCCATGTCGTTCCTCCTGCTGGGTCGTGTTCCTCGGACACGACCACCGTGACGGCGCACCCTGTGCGGCACCTGTGGCCCGGACCAGGAACGGCTGGGAGTCCGTGGGGGCTGATGGGCCGAAGCCCCCCGCACCTACGGGATCTCTGAAGCCCCCGTCAGCCGCCTCACGGCCCGCTACCGAGCCGAAGGCAAGACCGGCGAACGAACCCGCGCCCGAACCCACGTAATCCTGCTCATCAGCGACGTGCCGTCAGAGTCGTCGACGCCATCACCGGAGAAGTCCTCCGCGAGCTCACCATCGACCCCGACAAGGACTACCAACCCCGAAGACCCAAGACCCGGACCCACTGCGTGGGTCCGGGTCTTGCTGATGTCCTGAGACATCACAACGGTCGGGCTGACAGGATTTGAACCTGCGACCCCCTGACCCCCAGTCAGGTGCGCTACCAAGCTGCGCCACAGCCCGAGTGCCGCTGCGGTCACGAGGACCGCCGAGGCCTGGGAACCTTATCGCAGCCTGGCTGCGAGGTCCGCATCGGGCCACCGCCTCCCGGAGGCGTCACCACCGACTCGTCAGGGAATCAACGGCCGGGTGTCGACGGCCGAGAAGGCAGCCGCCGGGATCTTCTTGAGATCGGCGATCAGGCTCTCCGGCCAACGCGCATCCTGCTCGCCCTGGAAGTACCACGGCGATCCGTTGTCGGCGAGCACCAGGCCGTACTTCTTCATCGCCAGCACGACGATCCGGGCCTGGGGTCCGAGGTTCGAGGCGTCGTAGGCCCACTTGAGCCGGAACCTCGCGCCCATCGGCGGGTAGGTGAGGCTGGTTGTCGCCCCGGCGTGGTGCCGGGCCGGCCAGAGGTAGTGCTTGCTGGTGACATCGGTGGTGAACCGGATCGCGTGGTCGACCCGACCGGCAGCCACCTCGTTGTAGCGCAGCAGACCCGGCAGGATCGCCAGCCCGGCGGCGTCCGCCGAGGTCCAGCCCTTCGGGCGCAAGGCGTTGCTCGTCAACGACCAGGTGGCGCCCGACCCGGCACGCCAGGTGCCGTTGACGACGCGGGTGTTCCAGGTCTCGTAGAGACGGCATGCAGTCTTGTCCACGACGATCGCGTGCTTGTCCCCCGGCGAGTTGCGGCCGCCCTCGATCCTGGTGTCAGTTCCCAGGGGGTACGGCACCTGATCGCTCTCGTCGGCGTAGTCGAACGCGACCGCGACCTTGGGGTGGCCGCCGTCCACCACGGTGACCGGGATCCCGTAGTCGGGCCCGTCCCCGTACGACGGACCGAAGTCGGGGTGCAGCGACCGGGTCGAGGACATGCGCGAGGTCCACTTCGCGCTGTACGGGTGCACCGGGAGCTTCGAGACGTCCGCGTGCCACCAGTTGCTCGCCGGGAAGGCGGTACAGGTCGTCCCGGCGACAGGGGTCAGCGCCGCCGCCGACGCGGACGGCGTGACGAGTCGCACCAGTCCGGCGACGGTGAGCGCCGCCGTCAGGACGACGGTGACCGTGGCTACCCGCTTCATCCGTCCATGGTGCGCCGAAACGCCGGATTTGGCAGGGTTTCGCCTCAGCGCTTCCGCTTCTCCCGCGGACGCACCTGGATGTTGATCGGCGTCCCCGCGAAGCCGAACTGCTCGCGCAGGCGCCGCTCGATGTAGCGCTCGTACCCGGCGTCGAGCTTGCCGGAGGTGAACAGGGCGAACGTCGGCGGAGCGGTCTGTGCCTGGGTCCCGAACAGGATCCGGGGCTGCTTCCCGCCACGCACCGGGTGCGGGTGCTCGGCGACGAGCCGACCCAGGAACGAGTTCAGCGCGCCGGTGGAGATCCGCGTCTCCCAGCCACCGAGGGCTGCATCCAGCGCCGGGATCAGTCGGTCGATGTGCCAGCCGGTCCGCGCGGTGATGTTGATCCGGGGGGCCCACTGGACCTGGACCAGCTCGCGCTCGTACTCGCGCTCCAGGTAGTAGCGACGCTCGTCGTCGACGAGGTCCCACTTGTTGAAGCAGATCACCAGGGCGCGGCCCGAGTCGCGCACCGTCTGGATGATGCGCATGTCCTGCTCGGAGATCGACTGGCTGCCGTCGATGACGAGGACGGCCACCTCGGCCCGCTCCATCGCGGTGGCGGTGCGCAGGGAGGCGTAGTACTCGTGCCCGGAGGCGGTCTTGACCCGCTTGCGGATGCCCGCGGTGTCGATGAACTTCCAGACCCGTCCACCGAGCTCGACGAGCTCGTCGACCGGGTCCACCGTCGTACCCGACGCGTCGTCGACGACGACCCGCTCCTCCCCCGCGAGCTTGTTGAGCAGCGAGGACTTGCCGACATTGGGACGACCGATGATGGCGATCCGCCGCGGCCCGCCCATCGGCTCGCCGATGCTCTCCTGGGGCGTCTCGGGCAGGGCCGCCAGGATCGCGTCGAGCATGTCGCCCGACCCACGGCCGTGCAGTGCCGAGACCGGGTACGGCTCGCCGAGTCCCAGGTTCCACAGACCGAACGCCTCGGCCTCGGTGCGCTGGTCGTCGACCTTGTTCGCCGCGAGGATCACCGGGCGGCCGCTCTTGCGCAGCACCTTCACGACGGCCTCGTCGGCGTCGGTGATGCCGACGGTGGCATCGACGACGAAGAGCACGGCGTCGGCCAGGCCGACCGCGACCTCGGCCTGGGCGGAGATCCGCTCGGCCAGCCCCTCGGCGTCCGGGTTCCACCCGCCGGTGTCGACGACCGTGAAGGCGCGACCGTTCCAGTTGGCGTCGTAGGAGACCCGGTCCCGGGTCACCCCGGGCTTGTCCTCGACGACGGCTTCACGACGGCCGATGATCCGGTTGACCAGCGTCGACTTGCCGACGTTGGGGCGACCCACCACCGCCAGGATCGGGGTTCGGACGTCCTGCTCGGAGCCCTCTGCGGGCCCTTCCTGCTCACTCGCTGCGCGATCTTCAGTCATGTTCAGCCTTGCTGCTATCGGACGCCGGCCCCGGGAGGGGGCTAGTTCCGTCCGTGTCCGGGATCGGTCCCGGGAGTTCCATGCCGGTCGCCCGGCGAGCCTCGTCGGTGGTTGCGATGATCGCCAGCCTGATCTGCTCGGTCAGGGTCCTGACGTCAGCAGAACGCCGCGGCCAGCCCTGCTCTTCCACGGTGATCGGTGATCCGTACGACAGCACGAAGCGACTGCCGGACGGCGGCAACGAGTTGGTCGAGCCGCCGAGCACCCGGGTACCGAGGAACGCCAACGGCACCACGGTCGCGCCGGTTGCCAGCGCGAGGTACGCCGCGCCGCCCCTGGCGCTCTCGACCAGGCCGCCACCGCGGGTGCTCTCCGGGAACAGGCCGGCCACGCCGCCGTCCCGCAGGACGCGCAGGACCGCCTTGATCGCCTGGGGGTCGGCCGCGTCCCGGTCGACGGGGATCTGACCGGCTCCGGAGAGGAACGCACCCAGGGACCCGCTGAACATCTCGCGCTTGGTCAGGGCGTGCACGGGACGCGGGCCGAAGATCGCCATCAACGGGCCGTCCAGGAAGCCGATGTGGTTCGCCGCCACGACGACCGGGCCGGCGGTCGGATGGTTCTCGACGCCGCGCACCTCGACGTCCCACCGGCGGTTGATCCCCGCGGCGAAGACCGGACGCAGCCCGTGCAGCATCATCCGCCGCGGGTGCTTGATGTCAGCCGTCCGCGGCAGGGTGCGGTGCGCATCGAGGGGGGCGGCTGTCACGACCTGGTCCTCGCTGCGACCGCCCGGTCGACGACCGCGACGACGTGGTCGATCACGTCGTCCAGACCGTACGGGGTGGTGTCCAGGTGCACGGCACCCTCCGGAACCACCAGTGGGGCGGTCACCCGGGTGGAGTCGATGGCGTCGCGGCGCAGCAGGTCGGCCTCGGTGGCTTCGACCGAGCCGCTTCCGTTCTCCGCCGTACGGCGGGCAGCGCGGGCCGCCGGATCTGCTGTCAGGTAGAGCTTCACCGCGGCGTCGGGCCAGACCACCGAGCCGATGTCGCGCCCCTCGACCACGATGCCGCCGCCGGGCAGCGCCTCAGTGATGATCGCGCGCTGGAGCGCGAGGAGGCGGGCTCTCACCTCCGGAACGGTGGCGACCGGGCTCACGGCGGCGGTGACCTCGGCCGACCGGATCGCCACACTGACGTCCTCGCCGTCGACGGTGATCGTCGGGGCCAGCGGGTCGGTTCCCGACACGAGCACCGGGGTGCCGGCTGCCGCGGCGACCGCCGCGCTGTCGTGCACGTCGACGCGGTGGCGCAGCATCCAGACCGTCATCGCCCGGAACTGGGCACCGGTGTCCAGGTAGTGCAGGCCCAACCGGTCAGCGACCCCGCGCGCAGTGCTCGACTTCCCGGAGCCCGAGGGTCCGTCCATCGCGACGACGACGGCGCTGCTCACTACGGTCTCCACGAAACTGCTCCTGACCCACGGTTGGTGCCCATCGTCCGCGCTCGTCCACCATGTTTCGGGGCCAGGACCCGGCCCCGCACGGCATCGCGCCCGACGGAGTCTACCGGTGAGCGGTCCAGTTCCGCTCCTCGAGCGCACTGCGCAGCCGTTCGGCGGCACCGGACTCGACCTGGAGCTCCACCAGACCGGCAGGACGACCGGGGTCGTGGTCGATGCGCAGGTCCTCGACGTTGACCCCGATCTCCCCGACGTCGGCGAAGAGCCGCGCGAGCTCTCCCGGGTGGTCCGGAACCAGGACGAAGACCGGACCGGTCTCGATCGGCGCTCCCCCGTGCTTGCCGGGGATGATCCGGGTGCCGGCGTTGCCGCGGGTCAGGATCTCGACCAGATCCTCCGCGGAGGGACCGTCGACCGCGGCGATCAGCTCGTCGAGCTGGCTGCGCAGGGTGCGCAGCAGGTCACCGACGACCCCGCCGTTGGCCCGGATGATCTGGCCGTAGAGATCGGGATCACCGGCGGCGACCCGGGTGACGTCCCGGACACCCTGACCGGAGAGCGAGAGGTGCTCGGGCGCGGCGTCGGTGAGCTGCCCGGCCGCGAGGACCGCGAGCAGGTGCGGGAGGTGCGAGGTCCGGGCGACGGCGAGGTCGTGCTCGACCGGGGAGAGCCGCACCGAGACAGCACCGCACACGGTCACCAGGTCCTCCACCAGCGTGACGGCGACCGGATCGGTGTGCACGTGCGGCGTGACAGCCCAGGGTCGGCCGTCGAAGAGCGATGCGCTGGCAGCAAGCGGACCGGAGCGCTCGTTGCCGGCCATCGGATGGCTGCCGACGTACCGGGCGAGGACGTCGTCGGCCACCCGGTCGGAGATCTGGCTGAGGGGTTGCGCCTTCACGCTTCCGACGTCGGTGACCACCGCACCGGTCGCGAGCGCGGTGACTACCGTCTCGGCGATGTGGACCGGCGGTACGGCCACCACGACGAGCTGGGCGACCTCCCCCTCCGGAGCAGGCGTCCCGGCACCGAGGCTGACCGCGGTCCGGACGTGCTCGGGGTTGGCATCGCTGAGCCAGACCTGCAGGCCCTCCCGGCGTGCCGCCAGCGCGATCGAGGTGCCCAGCAACCCCGTGCCGATGACGTGGACCGGACCGGCGAGCCGAGGCTCAGCCATCGCCGGTGCCCGCGTCGCCGTCGTCGGGGAGCGAGCGGACCTTCGTCAGGTCCGAGCGCAGGGCAGCCGCGCCGTGCAGGTAGACGTGGGTGAGCTCGCTGCGGGCCCGGTCGGTCTCGACGTGCGCCATCATCCGCACCACGCGAGGCATCGACCCCGCGATCTCCAGCTCGCGCGCGCAGAGCAGCGGGATCTCCCCGAAACCCAGCCGGCGCGCTGCGTACGCCGGGAACTCGGCGACCAGGTCGGAGGTTGCGGTGAAGATCACCGAGATGAAGTCGTCGACGCCCAGGTCGTTGGTCGCCATGACCTCGGTGACCATCTCGGCGACGCGTTCGAGCATCTCCTCGCGGGTGTCGGCGGTCAGCTGGGTGGCTCCGCGCACGGCCCTGACGGACACGCGTTCCTCCTCCGAGGATGTAGGGACGACTGGGTTCTGAGCCTACGGGAGAGAGCGGGTCAGAGCCGAGCGAGGTTCATAGTCCGGCGGAGTCCAGCAGGGCGCCGACCTCGTCGGTGGTCAGCTCCCGGAGGGTTCCCTGGCGCAGGGTGCCGATCTTCACCGGACCGACCGCCGTCCGGGTCAGGTGCGTCACCGGGTGGCCGATCTGGTCGAGCAGCCGGCGGACGATGCGGTTGCGACCCTCGTGGATCACCAGCTCGACGATCCCCCGGTCCGCCGTCGTGGAGATCACCCGCGCGCGGCGCACCTCCACGGGTCCGTCCTCGAGCGTGACCCCGGCGAGCAGCGTCTTGACGGTGTTCTTGTCGACCGAACCGGCGACCTCGGCGACGTAGGTCTTCTCCATCTCGTACGACGGGTGCGCCAGGCGCTGGGCGAAGTCGCCGTCGTTGGTCAGCATCAGCAGCCCGTCGGTGTCGGTGTCGAGCCGTCCGACGTGGAAGAGCCGCTCGGGACGGTCGGCCACGTAGTCGGTCAACGTGGGCCGGCCCCCCGGGTCCGACATCGTCGAGACCACTCCCCGGGGCTTGTTGAGCACCAGGTAGACGTTCGGGCTCCGCGGCGGGAGGCGCTTGCCGGAGACCCGGATGACCGCGGTCGCCGGGTCCACCTTGGTGCCGAGCCGGGTGACGATCTCGCCGTCGACCTCCACGTCGCCGGCGAGCATCAACTCCTCGCACTTGCGGCGGCTGGCCACTCCGGAGGTCGCCAGCAGCTTCTGCAGGCGGATCAGGCCCTCACTGTCCAGGTCGGAGCCAGGCTGGTCGGTGTCCTGCTGGTCGGGATCCGGGAGGTCACTCACCGGCGGTCACGGCATCGTCCGCGTCCTCGGCCCGTCCCGCTGGTGGAGCGTCGGTCAGGGCGGACTGCGCGGCCGGGCCCCCGAAGGCCTCCTCGTCGAGGTCGAACTCGTCCATGTCCGGCACGAACGGCGCCAGTTCGGGCAGCTCGTCCAACGAGGTGATGCCGATCCGCTCGAGGAAGTAGGTCGAGGTCCGGTAGAGGTTCGCCCCGGTCTCGTGGTCCGACCCGGCCTCCTCGACCAGTCCGCGGGTGAGCAGGGTGCGCATCACACCGTCCACGTTCACGCCGCGGATCGCGGAGACGCGACTGCGGCTGACGGGCTGCTTGTAGGCGACCACGGCCAGGGTCTCTAGCGCGGCCTGGGTCAGCCGGGCCTGCTGCCCCTCGAGGACGAACCGCTCGACCACGGGAGCGAACTCCTCGCGGGTGTAGTAGCGCCAGCCACCGGCGACGTTGCGCAGCTCGAAGCCACGGTTCGCCTCGTCGTACTCCCCGGCAAGGGCACCGAGCGCCTCGGTCACCTCGGTCACGGGGTACCCGACGGCGGTCGCCAGGCTCACCTCGTCCAGCGGCTGGTCCGCCACCATCAGGACCGCCTCCAGCGCCGGGCGCAGATCGGCGAGCGGGATCGAGAGGGTCTCACCCTCGGATTCGCGCTGCTCGGTGCCGGCGGGCTCGACCGGCTCGAACTCCGGGACCTCCGGCGGCTCGACGACCTGCTCCGGCGCCTGCACCTCGTCGGTCTGGGTGTCGCTCATGCCTCGTCACTTCCTGGTACGTCGGGGGCCTGCTGGTCGACGGGCTGGCGGCCGTCGACCTCGTCGAGCGGCAGCGGCGTGCCGTCGAACTCGTCGTCAATCTCGATCTCATCGTCCTCGCCACCGGTCCAGCGGACCGTCAGCTCGCCGAGCGGTGTCATCTGGTCGAACGCGAGCACGCCCTCGCGGAACAGCTCGAGCAGGGCCAGGAACCGGGCGACCCGGGTCATTGTGTCGGGGGCGTCCGCCGCGAGCTTGCGGAACGTCAGCGTCCCGTGCACGCGCAGACGTTCCACGACCAGGTGCGCCTGCTCGCGCACGCTCACCATCGGAGCGTGGATGTGGGCGAGCGAGACTCCCTCGGGTTCGGGCTTGGGCTCCAGGGCGCGCCGCGCCAGTCCGGCGAACTCGTCGAGCCCGAGGCCGATGAGGACGTCGGGGAGCAGTGTCGCGAACCTCTCGTCGAGGCCGACCGCCCGCGGGAACCGCAGCGCCTCCGCTTCGATGCGCTGCTCGAGGACTGCGGCGACGTGCTTGAAGGCGCGGTACTGGAGCAACCGGGCGAAGAGCAGGTCCCGGGCTTCCAGCAGCGCGAGGTCCTCTTCGTCCTCGACGTCGCCGGAAGGCAGCAACCGGGCTGCCTTCAGGTCCAGCAGGGTGGAGGCGATCAGCAGGAACGAGGTCGTCTGCTCGAGGTCCCAGACCTCGCCCGCAGCCTTGATGTGGGCGATGAACTCGTCGGTGACCTTCGACAGCGCCACCTCGGTGACGTCCATCTTGTGCTTGCTGATCAGGCTCAGCAGCAGGTCGAACGGGCCTTCGAAGTTGTCCAGGCTTACCGCGAACCCGGTCTCGAGGCCAGGTTCGAGGCCGGTGTCGATGCCGTCACCAGCGGAGGTCCAGGTGGTGACCGCGGTCATCCGAGCAACCGACCGACGAGCTCGCTGTCGTCACCGTGTTCCTCGAGATCGGCCAGCACGATGGCCAGCGCTTCCCGGACCAGACGGCCCCGGTCCACCGCCAGGCCGTGGTCGCGGCGCAGGTTGAGGCGCGCGTGCTCGATCTCGACCAGCTCGTCAGCCGTCACGTAGACGGTCATCTTCTCGTCGTGCCGGACCCGCCCGCTGGGCTGGCGCGGAGTCTTGGTGCCGTCGGCGGCCGGCGGGGCGACCGGCGTCGGCACCGCCACCACGGCGGGGGTGCCGCCGTCCGGGTCCTCCTCGCTGGTCGGCCGGAACAGGTCGTCGGCCGTGGGCAGACTTACGCGTCGCGCCAACGAGCCAGCACCTCCTTGGCCAGCTGCCGGTAGGAGTCGGCACCGCCGGAGGTCGAGGCGTAGCTGGTGATCGGCACGCCGGCCACCGTCGAGTCGGAGAACTTGACCGTCCGGCGGATCACGGTGTGGAAGACGGTGTCGCCCCAGGCCTCCACCAGACGCTCCATGACCTCGCGACCGTGCAGCGTGCGGCCGTCAAACATCGTTCCGAGCACGCCCTCGATCTCCAGGCGCGGGTTCAGGCGCTCACGGACCTTGTCGATGGTGGTCTTGAGCAGCGCCACGCCGCGCAGCGCGAAGTACTCGCACTCCAGCGGCACGATGACGCCGTCCGAGGCCGTGAGGGCGTTGACGGTGAGCAGGCCGAGCGAGGGCTGGCAGTCGATCAGGATGATGTCGTAGTGCTCGAGCGCCGGCGCGAGCACTCGCTGCAACGTCTGCTCCCGGGCCACCTCGTGGACGAGCTGCACCTCGGCGGCGGAGAGATCGATGTTGGAGGGCAGCAGGTCGAGGCCCGGAACGCCGGTCGGGACGACGACCTCGGTGATGTCCACGTCCCGCTGCATCAACAGGTTGTAGATCGTCAGTTCCATCTGGTGCGGGTTGAGTCCCAGGCCCACCGAGAGCGACCCCTGGGGGTCGAAGTCGACCAGCAGGACCTTGCGACCGAACTCGGCGAGCGAGGCGCCGAGGTTGATGGTCGTGGTGGTCTTGCCGACCCCGCCCTTCTGGTTGCACATCGAGATGACCCGGGCCTTGGTCCGTACGCCGACGGGTCCGGGCTCGGGGAACACGGGCAGTGGTCGACCGGTAGGCCCGATGACGACCTCGGCGCTCTGCTGAGCACCCTCCACCACGTCCACGACACTCTCCTCGATCTCGACGGCAGGAGTTTCCAGTGTGGACTCCACCGGCGACGATTCCGCGAAGGCGAGGGGTTGCAGCACCGTGGCGTCGGTCTGGCGCTCGCTCTCCCGCGCAGTCACCGGGTTGCGGATCAGCGGTGGGACCTCGGAAGCGCTTGACTCTCCGCCGTATCCATCGGCACCGTTCATGGTCCGATTCCCCTTGTCTCGTGGCTCTGCTGGCGATTCCGACATTTGTCGACTTGGCGCCAAGTCGTGCAGTGGGCGCGACTCTAGGCCCGCCGGTACGCGCGTCACAAGGCGGATGCGAAGACTCGGTGACCAACGGGGAAATCTGGGGAAACGATGTGTACGGAGCCCCGCTCAAGTGCACAGCCGCACCCCCGCCTGTGCATAAACCTGTGGGTTGGCGACGGCGCCTGGCAGGTCAGCTCAGGGCTCGCGGATGCGCCGCGGCGTAGACCTCGCGAAGGCTGTCCACGGTGACCAGGGTGTAGACCTGGGTCGTCGTGACGGACGCGTGCCCGAGCAGCTCCTGGACGACGCGGACGTCGGCTCCCCCCTCCAGGAGGTGGGTCGCGTAGGAGTGCCGCATCGTGTGCGGCGAGACCTCGGCCTTCACCCCGGCGCGTTCGGCCGAACGCACGATCACCGTCCAGGCGCTCTGGCGGGAGAGTCGTCCGCCGCGCGCGTTGAGGAACATGGCCGGCGTACCAGCGCCCGCGGAGACCAGGTCCGGCCTGGCCCGCGTCAGGTAGGCGCCGATCGCCTCCCGGGCGTAGCTGCCCACCGGAACGACCCGCTCCTTACCGCCTTTTCCGCGCAGCAGCACGGACCCGCCGCGCTGCCCCTCCCCCAGGTCCAGGTCGTCGACGTCGAGAACGACCGCCTCGGAGATCCGGGCCCCGGTGCTGTAGAGCAGCTCCAGCAGCGCCCGGTCGCGCAGCGCCAGGGTCGTGCCCGGGGCCCCTGCGGCGTCGAGGATCGCGAGGACGTCGGCGAGGGGCAGTGCCTTCGGCAGCCGCTTGGCGGGGCTCGGCGGCCGCACCCCGACCGAGGGGTCGATCAGCGCCAGGCCGTCCTTCACCGCGAACTTGTGGAACCCGCGGACGGCCACCACGGTCCGGCCGGCCGACGTCGCGCTCAACGGCGGGTGCTCGGAGTCGCCCTCCCGCAGCGCCATCAGGAACCCGAGGACGGTCTGCTCCGTGATGTCGTCCAGCGCGTCGACCCCGATGGTGTCCAGGAAGCCCAGGTAGCGGCGCAGGTCGCGCCGGTAGGACGTGAGCGTGTTCGCCGCCAGCCCACGCTCCACCCCGAGGTGGTCCAGGTACGTCCGGATCGCCCGGACCAGGACGCTCGGCTTCTGGCTCACCTGCTCGGAGGGTTCCCCGGGGTTCGGGTCCGTCAGGACGAAGCTCCTTCATCGGTGCCCAGGACGCTCTCCAGCGACGTGGAGGCCATCCCGTGAGCTTCCGCCACCGGACCGTAGGTCACGGCACCCGCGTGCGCGTTCAGGCCCAGAGCGAGCGAGTGGTCCGCCCGGCAGGCCTGCTCCCAGCCCTTGTCCGCGAGCGCCACGGCGTAAGGGAGGGTGGCGTTGGTCAGTGCGTAGGTCGAGGTGTTCGGTACCGCACCCGGCATGTTCGCCACGCAGTAGAAGGTCGAGTTGTGAACGGTGAAGGTCGGATCCGCGTGCGTGGTGGGTCGGGTGTCCTCGAAGCAGCCGCCCTGGTCGACCGCGATGTCGACGAGCACCGAGCCGGGCTTCATCTCGGCGACCAGGTCGTTGGTGACCAGCTTCGGGGCCTTCGCACCCGGGATCAGCACCGCGCCGATGACCATGTCCGCCTCCAGGACCTGCTGGCGGATGGCGAGCTTGGACGACGCGAGCCCGTGCACCTGGTTGTTGTAGCGCCAGAACGACATCCGGAGCTTGTCGAGATCGGTGTCGAGCAGGGTGACGTCCGCCCCCATGCCCAGAGCGATGTTGGCAGCGTTCTGACCCGAGACGCCGGCGCCGATGATGACCACCTTGGCGTTCGCGACGCCGCCGACGCCGCCGAGGAGGACTCCGCGGCCGCCCTGGGCCTTGAGCAGCGAGTGCGCACCCACCTGCGGCGCCAGGCAGCCGGCCACCTCGGACATCGGGTAGAGCAGGGGCAGCCCTCCGGAGGGCAGCTGGACGGTCTCGTAGGCGATCGCGGTGACCTTGCGGTCGACCAGCTCCTGGGTCAACGGCTGATCGGCTGCCAGGTGCAGGTAGGTGAAGAGCACCAGCCCCACCCGCATCCGGTGGTACTCCTCGGCGACCGGCTCCTTGACCTTCAGCACCATCTCGGCGTTGCCCCAGACCTCGTCGGGGTCGCTGACCAGGGTGGCGCCCGCGGCGGCGTACTCCTCGTCCGCGATCGACGAACCTGCTCCGGCGCCGATCTCCACGCACACCTGGTGGCCGTGGGCGACGAGCTCGTGGACACCGACCGGGGTGATCGCCACCCGGTACTCATGGTTCTTGACTTCCTTCGGTACGCCGACCCTCACCGCAGTCCTCCCAGACACTCCCCCGGCACGACGTCGTGCCGGTCCCGGGATTCTATGCCCGGGTGGGGCCGCTGGAGCGGCACCCGGCGTCGGCCAGCACCCGCAGGGTGTTGCGGCAGGTGAGCGCAGCCAGGTCGGTCCGCGACCAGCCGCGGGCGGCCAGCGCCTCCAGCAGCCGCGGGTACCCGGAGACGTCGTCCAGGCCTTCGGGGAGCCACTCGACGCCGTCGTAGTCGCCGCCGAGCCCGACGTGCTCGATTCCCGCGACCTCGCGCACGTGCTCGAGGTGCGCGACCACATCGGCCACCGTCGAGGGTGGCGGCGGGGTGTGCTTCGCCCAGGCCTCCGCGAACGGCCCGTACGCCGCCAGGTCCCGTGGGTCGATGCCGACCGCCCAGGCCTCGTCCTGGGCTGCGAGGTCCCACTCGTGCACCGCCGGGGTGACGAACCAGGGCACGAAGGTGACCATGCAGACTCCCCCGTTGATCCGGAGACCGCTGAGCACGTCGTCCGGGACGTTGCGCGGATGCGGGCAGACCGCGCGGGCCGAGGAGTGCGAGAAGATCACCGGCGCGGTCGAGATCTCCAGGGCCTGGCGCATCACGTCGGCGCTGACGTGGCTGAGATCGACCAGCATCCCGATCCGGTTCATCTCGGCGACCACCTGGCGACCGAAGTCGGAGAGTCCGCCCAGCACCGGTCGGTCCGTGGCGGAGTCCGCCCAGGCGATGTTGTCATTGTGCGTCAGGGTCAGGTACCGCACGCCGAGCGTCTGCAGCGAACGCAGCACCGCCAGCGAGCCACCGATCTGGTGGCCGCCCTCGGCGCCGAGCAATGAGGCGATCCGGCCGGCCGCCCAGGCGGCCTCGACGTCGGCGGCGCCCGTGGCCAGGGCCAGGCGGTCGGCGTACCGGGTGATCAGGGCGTGCGCGGCGTCGATCTGCTCGAAGGTCGCGGTGAGGATCTCCTCCGGCGTCAGGCTGCCCGGCACGTAGACCGACCAGAACTGCGCCCCCACCCCGCCGGCACGCAACCGCTGCAGGTCCGTGTGCACACCGGTGGTGGACAGATCTCCGCCGACGTCGAACTGGTCCCAGTCGTAGCCGTGGTGCTTGCGCGCGTGCCACAGCAGGTCGTTGTGGCCGTCGATGACCGGGTTGCGGGCGAGGACGGAGGCCACCACCGCTGCCGGGCCGTCGGGGGCGTGGCGCTCGACGGGCGTCACCAGCGCCCCCGGCTCCCGAGAACCTCGTAGGCGAGCAGGGCGGTCACCAGTGGCGCATCCGCGACGCGACCGTCCAGGACGGCATCGAGCAGGTCGCTGCGCGGTACCCGTTCGAGGATCATGTCCGCCTCCTCGTGGTGCGGCTCGAAGCCACGGTCGACCTCGCGCAGACCTCGCGCCAGGAAGAGGGCGTGGGTCTCGGAGGTGATCCCGGGCGAGGCCCAGGTGGTCATCAGGTGGGTCCACTCGGAGGCCTCGAGAGCGGCCTCCTCGCGGAGCTCGCGTTGCGCGGCCGCCAGCGGGTCCTCGCCGGGTTCGTCGAGCTTGCCGGCCGGCAGCTCCACCAGGCGCATCTGCGCCGGGTGCCGGTACTGGCGCACGACGACCACCCGGTCGTCGTCATCGACGGCGAGGATCACCACGGCGCCCGGGTCGTCGACCACGAGCCGTCGGAACCGGTCCTCGTCGTGGCCGGGCCGGTGGATCACGTCCTGCCGGACACTGACCACCCAGTCGTCGCGGTGCAGGTCGCGCGTCTCGGAGACCGGCCAGCTCAGCGGTTCGTCGGCGATACCGCCGGGGAGGTCACTCATCGTCGGCGCGACGACGCAGCCCGGACTCGTCGATCGGGATGCGCAGCTCGCGCTGCCGCGTGATCGCCGCACCGACGAGGCCCGCGAAGAGCGGGTGCGGCCTGGTCGGACGGGACCGGAGCTCGGGGTGCGCCTGGGTCGAGACGTAGTACGGGTGCACCTCGGCGGGCAGCTCGACGTACTCGACGAGGTTGTTGTCCGGGGAGGTCCCGGAGAAGACCAGCCCGGCCTGCTCGAGCTTGTCCCGGTAGGCGTTGTTGACCTCGTACCGGTGGCGGTGCCGCTCCTCGACCTGGGCGGACCCGTACGTGGCTCGGACCACGGAGCCCTCGGCGAGGTTCGCCGGGTACAGACCCAGGCGCATGGTGCCACCGAGGTCGCCGGCGCCCTCAACGAAGGCGTGCTGCTCGGCCATCGTGGCCACGACCGGCTCGGCGCACTCCGGGTCGAACTCGGTCGAGGCGGCCTCCAGCAGGCCGGCTTCGCTGCGGGCGTACTCGATCACCATGCACTGCAGCCCCAGGCAGATGCCGAGGGTGGGGATCTTGTTGGTCCGGGCGTACGTCAGGGCGCCGAGCTTGCCCTCGATCCCCCGGATGCCGAAGCCCCCGGGGACCAGCACCGCGTCGACGTCGGCGAGCGCCTTGGCCGCGCCCTCGTGGGTCTCGCAGGCGTCGGACGGGATCCACGCCACGTTGACCTTCGCCCGGTGGGCGAAGCCGCCGGCCCGGAGTGCCTCGACCACCGAGAGGTAGGCGTCGGGAAGGTCGACGTACTTGCCGACCAGTCCGACGGTGACCTCCTCGTCTGGGTGGTGCACCCGGTCGAGCAGGTCGTCCCAGAGCGTCCAGTCGACGTCGCGGAACGGCAGGTTGAGACGGCGTACGACGTAAGCGTCCAGACCCTCCTTGTGCAGCACCTTCGGAATGTCGTAGATCGACGGGGCGTCCGCGGCGGTGACCACGGCCTCCTGGTCGACGTCGCACATCAGCGAGATCTTCTTCTTGATCCCGTCCGGGAGCTGACGGTCGGCGCGACAGACGATCGCGTCCGGTTGGATGCCGATCGACCGGAGCGCCGCCACCGAGTGCTGGGTCGGCTTGGTCTTGAGTTCCTGGCTCGGACCGATCCACGGCACCAGTGAGACGTGCAGGAAGAACACATTGTCCCGCCCGAGGTCGTGGCGCACCTGGCGTGCGGCCTCCAGGAACGGGAGCGACTCGATGTCGCCGACGGTCCCGCCGATCTCGGTGATCACCACGTCGATCGGGGCGCCGTCCGGGCTCGTGCCCATCGCCCGGATCCGGTCCTTGATCTCGTTGGTGATGTGCGGGATGACCTGGACGGTGTCGCCGAGGTAGTCACCGCGGCGTTCCTTGGCGATCACGGTGGAGTACACCTGGCCGGTGGTGACGTTGGCGATCTGGTTCAGGTCGGTGTCCAGGAACCGCTCGTAGTGGCCGACGTCCAGGTCGGTCTCGGCGCCGTCGTTGGTGACGAAGACCTCACCGTGCTGGAACGGGTTCATGGTGCCCGGGTCGACGTTCAGGTACGGGTCGAGCTTCTGCATGGTCACCCGCATGCCGCGCGACTTCAGCAGGCTGCCGAGGCTCGAGGCGGTCAACCCCTTGCCCAGCGAGGAGGCGACGCCGCCGGTGACGAAGACGTGCTTGGTCGGCTGGCTCGGTGCCAAGGTGACTCCCGTGGGTTGGTCGCAGGTTTGTGGCAGATCCTGGGTGCGGATCCGGCGAACGAGGTGTGGAACCTCGCCTCATCTCCACGGGGTTCGACCCTACCAAGAATCCGGCCCCGCCGGGTACGACGCTCCCGGCGACTCCTCCGCTGTTGTGCCCGACCGCCGTTAGCGGGCGTCGGGTACAGCGCCGTCGCGCGCGCCCAAGCCGCCGTAGGAGCCGACGGCCCCGCGGGCCTGCTCGCCCAGGGCCAGCAGGGCGGCGACCCGCCCGCTGGCCAGCTCGGCGCTGTCGACGGTGCTGAGCAGGCTCTCCGGGGAGTCGTCGGCCCGGAGCAGGCCGAGAACGCCCGTCGGGCCTGCCGCCCCGGTCGGACCTGCGACGACGACCCGGGTCCGCGACGCGTACGCACGCATGACCGTGGCGAAGACGCCGTCCTCGCCATCGGCGCCCGGCGGACCGGTGACGACCAGAGTCAGTGCGGCCCGTCGGGTCACGGCGGCGTCGGTGCCGACCAGGTCGGCGGTCTGGAAGCCCGAGACGATCCCGAGCGCGGTCTCGTCGTACGGCGCCTGGCGGGTCCGGACGACGGCCGGAATCCCGATCGCGCGCGCCAGCAGGACACCGAACTGCTCGTAGCCGTTGCTTCCGGCCGGCATCGTCAGCTTCTCCTGGGCGGCCATCTGGCTGGCGAGCGCGATGACGAGCTGGCGTTCGGAGGGTTGGCCGAGGGGCGCGGAGAGCGCGACGTCGGCGACGACCTCACCGCCTCCCCCCGCAACCAGCTCGCGGAGGTCGGCCACCGTCGTCGGGTCGGCCCCGGGGAGCTGGACGAGCGCGACCGTGCGACCGGTCAGGACTCCGCGGACAAGCCGCGCGGCGGTCGCCTCGGCGTACGCGGCTTCGAAAGCCCGGCCTCGACCCAGCTCGGCGATCTCCCGGTCCCGGTCGGCCAGCGTCTCCTGCTGGGCGGCCAGGGCGCGGGCGCGCCGGTCGTTGTCCTCCTGCAGCGGGCCTGCACCAAGCGCGATCCCGAGCGCCAGGACCAGCGCGGCCATCGCCGCACGCAGGACGAGCACCCGCATCAGCCGAGCCCGAACGGGAGGTCGCGGAGCGTGTCGTCCCACCAGGCGTTGCCGATCGGGGTGAGCGCGACCGCGATCGCGACGACCGCCAGCCCGGCGAGCAGCACCAGGGCGAGCTGCCAGGGTCGCACCCGGCCGGTGTACAGCTGGGGCAGCGCCTCGGCCTCGACCAGCCGGGACCCGACCTGGAGGCGGGTCATCACGACGCTCGCCTGGTCGCTGCGCTTTCGGTCGATGAAGTCGGCCAGGTCCGCCGGGCTGCCGACCGGGACGAGCAGCCGGGCTCCCGCGCGGTGGGCCATCAGCAGCGCGAGGTCGCTGCCGGCGACCCCGCTCTGCAGCGTGTGCACCGGCAGGTTCAGCTTCTCCAGGCGGCGCCGTGCAGCGTCGCCGGACCCGGTGAGCACGACCTCACGGCAACGACCCAGGGCCTTCTTGGCGATCTCGCCGTCCCCGCTGAGGACGGCGACGTCCGGGCGCAGGCGTCGTCGTACGAGCAGCTCGATCCCGGAGTCGACGCCGATCAGCACCGGTCGCTGCTGCCGGATGAAGCCCCGCAGGCGCTGGAGGTCGCGCGTCTGGGCCCCGGGACCGACCACGACGACCGGACGCCCGTCGATCCGGGCCCGCAGCGTGGGCAGCCCTGTCCCGTGCAGGACCACGGCTTCCTCACGTCGGAGGAACTCGCTGGTGGTGTGGGCGAAGCTGTCGAGCTGGGCGGCGAGTCCCGCGCGGGCCTCCTCCATCCGGCTGACGACCTGTTCCGCAGACACGATCCGTACGTCGAGCGCCACCACGGCGCCGTTGTAGAGCTTGCTGCCGTCGAGACGAAGGACGGCGCCGTCCTTCAGAGCGAGCGCCCGGTCATGGTCGGCCTCGAGCAGCAGGACGCCGCGGTCCGCGAGTACCTGAGGACCCAGGGCCGCGAACCGGCCGGAGATGAACTCCGCCGCGTTCAGCACCGCGAACGGCTTCTTCTCGGCCAACGACCTCGCGGTCGCGGCGTCCAGGTCACGCTGGTCGACGAGGACCAGGTCACCTGCGGAGACCCGATTCACGAGCGTCCGGAGGTCGCGGTGGGTACGGACCGTCACCACCTGGCCGGAAGGGGCGGAGGCAGCGCCGGGCCGCTGTGGACTCAGTCGTGGGGAGGGGCTCATGGCCGCTTCATGCTCGCACGCGGAACGCCGGACATGTCGGAACTGCGTTGTTCTCGGCCTGTCCGGCTCAGCGGCGGGCCGCGCGCGCCTGCTGAGCGACGTCGAGGAGCTCTTGGGCGTGGGCCATCGCGGTCTCGGAGGCTTCCAGCCCGGCGAGCATCCGGGACAGCTCCCGGACCCGACCCTCGTCGTCGAGGACATCGAGACCCGAGGTGGTCACCCGGCCGTCACTGCTCTTCGCGACCACGATGTGCCGGTCCGCGAAGGCGGCGACCTGTGGCAGGTGCGTCACGACGAGGACCTGGGCGGTGGCGGCGAGCGCCGCCAACCGGCGGCCGATCTCCACGGCAGCCTTACCGCCGACCCCGGCATCGACCTCGTCGAAGACGAAGGTCGGCACCGGGCTGGTCCCGGCGAGGACCACCTCGATCGCCAGCATCACCCGGGAGAGCTCACCGCCCGAGGCGCCCTTGCTCAACGGGCGCGGATCCGCGCCGGTGTTGGCCGCGAGCAGGATCTCGATCTGGTCGACGCCGTTCGCGGAGAACCTCCAGGTACCGCCGTCGAGAGCCAACCCGTCGGCGTCATCGACCCGCCCGATCCGGATCTCGACCCGCGCGTTCGGCATCGCGAGCGCCGTCAGCTCCTCACTGACGGCCGTCGCGAGGGCGTCACCGGCGGCCCGGCGGGCGGCCGAGAGCGATCCGGCCAGGGTCGCGAGCTCGCCGCGGAGCCGGGCCCGCTCCGTGCGGAGCTCCTCGGCACGGTTCTCGGAGTCGTCCAGCAGCAGCAGTCGGGCGGCCGCAGCGGCCGACCAGGCGAGCACCTCGCCGACCGTCTCGCCGTACTTGCGGGTGAGCGCGGTCAGCGCGGCCCGGCGGGACGAGACCACGGCCAGTCGCGCCGGGTCGGTCTCCAGCCCGGAGGCGTACGACGCCACGTCGGCCGCGACATCGGAGAGCAGGTAGCTGACCTCGGCAACCCGGTCCGCCAGCCGACCGGCGTCGGCGTCGTACTCACGGACCGACTCCAAGGCGCGGCGGGCAGCGCCCGTGGCACCGAGGGCATCGGGGTTCTCCTGGTCCGAGGAGAGCGATTCGCGGGCCTGTTCGGCGGCCGTGCGCAGGGTGTCGGCGAAACCGAGGCGGGATTCTTCCTGCGCCAGGGCGGCATCCTCCCCCGGTGCGGGCTGGACGGCCTCGATCTCGGCGAGCCCCAGCCGAAGCACGTCGGCCTCGCGGGCACGCTCGCGCGCTGCCCCGATCACCTCGTGCAGCTCGGCCTCGACCTTCTTCAGGGCCTCGAAAGCGGCGCTGTACCCGGACTTCAGCCCCGAGACCGCCTCGCCCGCGAACCCGTCGACCGCGGCCCGTTGCGCGTCGGACTGGAGGAGCCGGTGCTGGTCGGACTGCCCGTGCACGGCGACCAGGTGGTCCGCGAGGCCCTGGAGCGCCGAGACCGGGACCGAGGCGCCGCCGAGGAACGCACGCGACCGCCCCTCGCTGGACACCTGCCGGGCCACGAGCAGCGCGCCGTCCTCGACCTCGCCGCCGTGGTTGTCAGCGATTCGGGCAACGGCCCCGCCGGTCGTCACCTGGACGACTCCCTCGACGCGGGCTGCCTTGGCCCCCGTCCGCACCGCGCCCGCATCGGCCCGGGCCCCGAGGAGCAGGCCGAGCGCCGTCACGAGCATGGTCTTGCCGGCGCCGGTCTCCCCGGTGACGACGTTCAGGCCGGGTCCGAGCTCGAGGACGGACTCGTCGATCACCCCGAGCGAGGCGATCCGGATCTCCTCGATCACGTGGTCTGCCCCGCGGTACCCGGTTCGCGACGGCGTTCCGAGGCGCCGCGCCAGCCCGCGACGGGCAGCCCGAACTTGGCAACGAGCCGATCGGTGAACGGCGCCTCGTGCAGGCGCACCAGCCGGACCGGTTTCGCACCGCGGCGTACCTCGATCCGGGCGCCCGGCGGCAGCTCCACGGTCCGACGCCCGTCGCACCAGAGCACGCCGGCCCCCTGGGTCTGGGCCAGAACCTCGACCGCGAGCACGGAGTCAGGAGCGACGACCATGGGGCGGGCGAACAGTGCGTGCGCGCTGATCGGCACCATCAGCAGCGCCTCGACGCCGGGCCAGACCACGGGTCCGCCGGCGGAGAAGTTGTACGCCGTGGACCCGGTCGGCGTCGCACAGACGACACCGTCGCAGCCCCACCGGCTGAGGGGGCGGCCGTCGATCTCCACGACCACCTCGAGCATGCGTTGCCGGGCCGCCTTCTCGACGCTGGCCTCGTTCAGCGCCCAGGTCGAGGTGATGAGCTCCTTGCCCTGGTAGACGTCGACGTCGACGGTGAGCCGGTCCTCCGCGGTGTACCGGCGCTCGACGATCGCCTCGATGGTCGACTCGATGTCCTCGCTCTCGGCCTCCGCGAGGAAACCGACGTGTCCCAGGTTGACCCCGAGCAGCGGGGTCCCGGACTCGTGGGTGATCTCGGCAGCGCGGAGGATCGTGCCGTCGCCACCGATCACGACAGCGAGCTCGCAGCCCAGTGCAGCGGACTCCTCGTCGGCGAGCTCGACCCCGTCGATCGCGTCGATCCCGAGCTCGGACGCCTCGTCGGCGAGCACCCGGACGACGAGACCGTGGCCGAGCAGGGCGGCGACGACCTTCCGCGCGACGACGACCGCCTCGTCCCGTCCGGTGTGGGCGAGCAGGAAGATCCGGCGTACCTGGTCAGTACTCACGGTCACAGCCTCTCACCAGCCCCCTCGACATCACCGGAACGGCTCACCTCTGTGGAGATCTCCTGCTCCCCGATGGACGGGGGCCCGGCACGCAGCCAGAGGAAGAACTCGACGTTGCCCGACGGTCCGGGCAACGGGCTCACCGCGACGCCGACCGCGCCCCAGCCCTTCTTGGCGGCCTCCTGCGCCACCTGGAGCACGGCGTCGCGCCGGTGCTCGGGGTCCCGGACGACGCCGCCCTTGCCGAGCCGTTCCTTGCCGACCTCGAACTGCGGCTTGACCATGAGCGCGAGATCGCCGTCGGGGCGGGTGACCGAGATCAGCGCGTCGAGGACCAGCCGCAACGAGATGAACGAGAGGTCCCCGACCACGACGTCGACCGGCCCGCCGATCAGGTCGGGCGTGAGGTCCCGGATGTTCGTCCGGTCGAGGACCGCAACCCGGTCGTCGGACTGCAGGGACCAGGCGAGCTGTCCGTACCCGACGTCGACGGCCACCACCTCGGCCGCGCCCGAACGCAGCAGCACATCGGTGAAGCCCCCGGTCGAGGCACCCGCGTCCAGACAGCGCCGCCCGCGGACGGCGAGGCCGTCGGGTCCGAACGCGGCAAGCGCGCCGGCCAGCTTGTGCCCGCCGCGGCTGACGTAGTCGGGCTTGTCCGGGTCAGGCCGCACAACGAGGTCGGCGTCGGTGGTGACCGCGGTCGCAGCCTTCGACGCCTGGTGCCCCTGCACCGTCACCCGACCGGAGGCGATCAGCTCAGCGGCGTGGTCCCGCGACCGTGCCAGGCCCCGTCGTACGAGCTCGGCGTCCAGACGGAGCCGGCGGGGAGGCACGACCCGCCCTCAGTTCTGGTCGTCGCCGGCACCGGAGAGGGTGCGACGGAGATCCTCGTGGGCACTCTCGAAGACCGCCACGTGCTCGTCCACCGGGAGGTCGTCGAGCGCGTTCAAGGACCGGAGCACGTCGTCGACCGCGGGGTGCCCGGTCTCGACCGGGACCATCGAACGGGCCGCGATCTCGGCCTCGGTGTCCGCCAGGACGTCGGGCTCGGACGCGGCGCCGTGGTGGACCTCGTCCTGGAACTCGTCGGGGGGCAGTTCGGTCATGGGCCAACGCTACCGGGGCTGGTGCCGTCGGTGTCGGCCGACCGACCCGTCGCGTCGAGGTGGGCCCACAACGCCGCTGTCGTCGCCTGCCACCAGTCGTGCCGATCGCCGCTCCCGGAGACCACCAGACGACCGCCCTCGACCCGGGCGGTCCAACCGGAGACCGGCTCGCCGGGCTCGAGGCCCGCGAGCGGGGTCATCGCCCGGACCAGGCACCCCGCGTCGGCCCCGACGTACGTCGGACGGAGCCCAGGTTCCAGGGCGGCGAGGTCGGCAAGGGTGGTCACGCCGCTCATCACCAGCAGGCTGTCCCAGCCGACGGCGTGGGCTCCCTCGATGTCCGTGTCGATCCGGTCGCCGACCACGAGCGGACGGTCACCGCCGACGCGCAGCAGCGTCTCCTCGAAGAGTGGAGGCATCGGCTTCCCGGCGACGACCGGCTCGCGTCCCGCGTACTCCGCAACCAGGTTGACCAGGCATCCGTTGCCGGGCCCCGGGCCACGCTCGGTCGGAACGGTCAGGTCCCTGTTGCTCGCGACCCACGGAACCCCCTCACGGACCAGGATCGCGCCGTTGATCACCTGGCTCCAGGGCATGTCCGGCCCGTAGCCCTGCACGACGGCCACCGGCGCCTCGTCGAGGGTCGTCACGGGGGCCAGTCCCCGCTCCCCGAGCGCCTCGTGCAGGCCGGGCCCCCCGATCACGTAGACCGCCGAACCGGCGGGCACCGCCTCAGCGACCAGCCGCGCTGCCGCCTGCGCACTGGTGACCACGTCGTGGTCGGACGCCTCGAGGCCGAGCCGGCGCAAGTGGTCCACGACCGCGTGCGGAGGCCGCGAGGCGTTGTTGGTGACGAAGGCCAGGTGCATGCCGTGGGCCTGGGCCGCCGAGATGCCTTCGATCGCCCCGCTCACCGCAGCGCTGCCGATGTAGACGACACCGTCGAGGTCGAGAACAGCGACGTCGTACGCCGCGCACAGCAAACGCCCGTCAGGATCGGTCATGCTCAGCCCTTGCTCTGGCTGCGCTCGACCTCCAGGGCGCGGGTGCCGGCGTCGGTGATCTCGTCGACGTCGACGGCCTCGGTCCGGTGGAACCACTCCAGGGCGTCCTCGGTGCGGCCCGCGGCGAGCAGGGTCTCTGCGTACGCGTACCGGAGCCGGGCGACCCAGGGTGCGCGCGAGCGTGAGTTCAGGGCTCCGTTCTCCAACGTGCGGAGCGCGGCATCCAGCTCGCCGCGGTCACGCCGGGCGCCGGCCTCGACGATCTGCACCTCCGCCAGCAACGGCGGCGAGAACTTGTCCCGGGGAGTGTTCTTGAGCAGCGTCAGCGCCCGGTCCGGACGGCCGAGAGCGCGCTCGCAGTCCGCCATGATCGCGACGTAGTCGTGGGCGCCGTTCATCCGCTTGGCGGAGCGCAGCTCGGCCAGCGCCTCGGCGTACTCGCCGGCGGCGTAGGCAGCCTCGCCCACCGCTTCACGCACGACCGCCAACCGACCGGCCCGTCCCCGTGCGGCCAGGGTGTGCTGGTACGCGACCTTGGGGTCGGACTCGAGCAGCTCGCCCGCAGCGACGAGGTGCCGCGCCACCCGGATCATGAGCTTCTCGGGCAGGGACTTGAGCTGGTCGGCGACGGAGCGGTCGAGCTCCTTGCCCGTGATCCACTCCGCGATCTCGGGACCGTCGTACTTGGCCTGGTCGGCGGTGCGCTCGACGTCCGTACGCCGCGGACGGCGGTCGTCGCGGTCATCGCGCCGGTCCCTGCTGTATGGCCGCCCCTCGCCCGAACGCTTCGGACCGGTGCGCGTGTCGTCACGCTTGGGGTAGGGCTTCTTGTCGCCGTCGCGCTTGGCGTACGGCTTGTCGCTCGAAGCTGAGCGACCGGTGCCACCGGCGCCACGGGTCGGACCCCCCGACGGGCGTCCGCCGGCGCGCCCGACCTCGTTGCGTCCACCGCTGGACGCGGGACGAGAGTTTCTGGGCTGGCGATCTTCGGCCACGACGGTTCCTCCTGGTGGTGCGACACTCTTGAGTTGGGCACTGCCTGTTCATGGAGCACGAGTTTCGGACAAAAGGCGTAAGGGCCGCCCCCGGAGGGGCGGCCCTTACTAAGTAATGTCCGGCGACGTCCTACTCTCCCACAACCTCCCGGTTGCAGTACCATCGGCGCTGAACGGCTTAACTTCCAGGTTCGGAATGGAGCTGGGTGTTTCCCGTTCGCTATGGCCGCC
>JBKJIR010000029.1:0-6746 GCA_046598495.1 Marmoricola sp.
CGGGGTGCGCTCGATCTTCCGCATGGGGAAAGTCTAAGGGCCGGTGTGCATTTTTGTGTATGCACTCCGGCCCTTAGGCTGTTTTTACGTGGTGCGCGAGGGGGGATTTGAACCCCCACGCCCTTTCGGACACTGGCACCTGAAGCCAGCGCGTCTGCCGTTCCGCCACTCGCGCGTGAAGCGGGACACAGGCTATCCCAACCCCGACGCGCTGCCCAAACCGGGAGGGGCCGCACGAAACGCGCGGCCCTATACGATCGATCCGACACGCGGTACCGACCGTGCGCTGACGGCTGTGCAGAAAGGGGTGGCGACCTGAGCGGGCTGCAACGTTTCGAGCAACGGCTCGAGCAGATGATCTCCGGGGCCTTCGCGCGCACTTTCCGCAGCGCGGTCCAGCCGGTCGAGATCTCTGCGGCACTGGCGCGTGAGGTCGACAACTCCGCCCAGATCCTCAGCCGCGACCGCCGGCTCGCACCGAACGACTTCACCGTCGAGCTCTCCGAGCCCGACCACGCCCGGTTGACGAGCCTGGGCGGCACCCTGGTCCACGAGCTGATCGCCATCCTCAAGGAGCACGCGTCGGCCCAGTCCTACGTCTTCACCGGTCCGGTCGGGATCACCCTGGAGATCGGCGACGACCTGACCACCGGTCGGTTCCGGCTGCGCAGCAAGGCGATGGCGAAGGTCAGCCAGACCGGACCCGAGGCCAGCGAGACCGCCGTACGGCGCGCCACCGCGATGATCGAGGTCAACGGCGAGCGGCTGCCGCTCGCTCCCCCGGGCATCGTCGTCGGCCGGGGCAACGACGCCGACCTCCGCGTCAACGACCCGGGCGTCTCCCGTCGGCACGCCGAGTTCCGGGTCACCCAGGACGCCGAGGGACCCCGGGTCAGCGTGCACGACCTCGGCTCCACCAACGGCGTGCTGGTCAACGGCAAGCGGGTCGAGAACGCGACCCTCGCCGATGGTGCCGTGATCCGGATCGGCAACACCACCCTGACCCTCCACCAGAGGCACGGTCCATGAGTGAGCTGACCCTGGTCCTGATCCGGTTCGGCTACCTGGCCGTGCTCTGGATCTTCGTCCTGGCCACCATCTCGGTGATCCGTTCCGACATGTTCGGCGCCCGGGCAGCCCGCGAGGCCAGCCAGTCCCAGGAGCGCCGGGCCGCCAAGGCCGCCGGCAAGGCCCGGTCCACCCCGAAGCCGCGCCGCGGCGACCCGACCTCGGTCGCGATCCTCGAGGGCGGCAACAAGGGCGAGATCATCTCGCTGGCCGACGCCCCCCTGCTGATCGGCCGGGGCAACGACGCCGCCATCCGCCTCGACGACGACTACGTCTCCACCCGGCACGCGCGCATCGCCAGCACCGGCGACCAGTGGTACGTCGAGGACCTGGGCTCCACCAACGGCACGTACGTCGGGCCGAGCCGGATCACCCAGGCGACCGCGATTGCGCTCGGCACCCAGATCCGGATCGGCAAGACGATCCTGGAGCTGCGCAAGTGAGCACCCACCGCCGAGGAGGACGCCGGTGAGCTTCTTCCTCCGCTATGCGGCCCTCTCCGACGTCGGTCGGGTCCGCCGCGACAACCAGGATTCCGGGTACGCCGGCCAGCACCTGCTGGTGGTGGCGGACGGGGTCGGCGGAGCCGCGCGCGGGGACATCGCCAGCAGCGCCACGGTCGAGGCGATCCGGAAGCTCGACGTACCGCCCGGCAACGACGCCCTGAGCACCCTGGCCGCGACCATCCACCTCGCGCACGACCGCCTCGCTGAGATCGCCGAGGCGCACCCCGACCTCGACAGCACCAGTACGACGGTCACGGCAGCGATCTTCGACGGCACCCAGCTGTTGATGGGGCACGTCGGCGACAGTCGCGCCTACCTGCTGCGCGACGGCGCGCTGCAGCAGCTCACCTCGGACCACACCCTGGTGCAGAGCCTGGTCGACGAGGGCCGGATCACCGAGCAGGAGGCGCGGGTCCACCCGCACCGCAACCTCATCCTGCGCGCGGTCGACGGCGTCCACGAGCCCGAACCCGACCTCTTCGGGGTCCCGGTCGTGGCCGGGGATCGGTTGCTGTTCTGCTCCGACGGCTGCGCCGGCGTCCTGGACAACGCCGCGCTGACCTCCGAGCTCGTGGGTGAGCCGCTCACCGACGTGGCGGCCCGGCTGGTCACCGCGTCCCTCGACGCCGGCAGCTCCGACAACGTCACGGTCATCGTCGCCGACGTGGTCGAAGAGGAACAGGCTTCGGTCGACACCCTGGTCGTCGGCGCCGCCGCGTCCAGCCCGCACCTGCAGCTCGTCAACGACCGGACCGGCAACCTGACCGAGTCCGACGTCGCGCGGCTCAGCGCCGAACCGTTCGATCCCGAGGCGATCCGGTACGCCCCGCAACCGCCGCCGAGCCGCGGCTGGACCGGCCGGATCCTCCTCGCCACGCTCCTCTTCGGCCTTCTTCTCGGCGGCGGGGTGTGGGGTGCCTACGAGTACTCGCAGACCCGGTACTTCGTCACCTCCGACGGCGGCCCCGTGACGATCTACCGCGGCGTCGACTTCGACGTACCGGGCCTGGACCTGAACCACGTGGTGAAGCAGACGCCGTACCCGCTGGAGGCCATGGGGGCGTTCGCCGACGAGGTGCTCGACGGCAAGGACGTCGACAGCCTCGCGATCGCGGAGCAGTTCATCCTGCGCGCGGTCTGCACGGGCGTCACGAGGAAGGGCACCGACAAGGCCGACCCGTTGGGCCCGTTCGCCGGCCTCGGCCTCCGCCTGGCCGACAGTCCGTCGCCGGGGAGCAAGGTGCTGGCCCCGCCTCCGGACCACTTCCCCCGGCTGACCGGCGCCCCCGCACCCCCTGACTGCTCCGAGGCCCCGGGACGGACACCGTGAACCGAACCTCGACCCATCCGGACAAGCGGACCGGCCGCCCGGGCCCGCTGATGGAGTTCGTGCACCGCCGCCGCCGCGGTGCCGAGCTCTTCCTGCTCGCCCTCAGCCTGCTGGTCGGCATCGGCGCGTACGCCGCGGTCGGCCTCGGCGTCGATGGGGAGATCCCGGCCAACCTCGCCACCTACGGCGGCTGGCTGACCGCCCTGGTCATCGCTGCGCACCTGACGATCCGGTTCAAGGCCGAGTACGCCGACCCGATCCTGCTGCCGATCGTGTCGGCGCTCAACGGTCTGGGCCTGGCGATGATCCACCGCATCGACCTGGCCCGCCAGGCCGCCGACCCGGACGCCCGCGCCTTCGCACCGACCCAGCTGATCTGGATGAGCCTGGGCGTGCTGCTCTTCATCACGGTGCTCGTCGTGCTGCGCGACCACCGTCGGCTGCAGGCGTTCACCTACACCGCCGGCCTCGGCGCCCTGGTGCTGCTGCTGCTCCCCCTTGTCCCCGGACTGGGCACCAACATCCGCGGTGCCCGGATCTGGATCAACCTCGGTCCGCTGAGCTTCCAGCCCGGCGAGATCGCCAAGGTGCTCCTGGTGGTCGCCTTCGCCGGCTACCTGGTCCTGCACCGCGACGCCCTCGCCCTGGCCGGCCGCCGGGTGCTGTTCGTCGACCTGCCACGCGGCCGCGACCTCGGGCCGATCCTCGGCATGTGGCTGATCAGCCTCGGCATCCTGGTCTTCCAGAACGACCTCGGTTCGTCGCTGCTCTTCTTCGGGATGTTCCTGGTGATGCTGTACGTCGCCACCGAGCGCCCCGGCTGGCTGGTCGTCGGCGGCGGGCTGTTCGCCGTCGGCGCGTACTTCGCCTTCCTCACCGCGGGCCACGTCCAGCAGCGGGTCGAGTACTGGCTGGACCCGTTCGGCAACGCCGATGGTGCCGGTCAGATCATCAACGGCATGTACGGGATGGCCTGGGGCGGGCTGACCGGGCGCGGGCTGGGCCAGGGCCAGCCGCAGATGACGCCGTTCTCGTACTCCGACTTCATCATCCCCTCGTTCGGCGAAGAGCTCGGGCTGACCGGGCTGCTGGCGATCGTGCTCCTCTACGGCCTGCTGGTCGAGCGCGGGCTGCGGACGGCGCTGATCTGCCGGGACAACTTCGGCAAGCTGGTCGCCGCCGGCCTGGCCGCCGTCCTCGCGCTGCAGGTCTTCGTCGTCATCGGCGGCGTCACCAAGCTGATCCCGCTGACCGGCCTCACCACCCCGTTCCTCTCCCAGGGCGGGTCGAGCCTGGTGGCCAACTGGGTGGTCGTGGCCCTCCTCCTCCGGATCTCCGACCAGGCCCGACGCCCACCCCCGGAGTTCCGCGACAGCGACGACGACGACATGGACAACACCCAGGTGGTGTCGATGCGATGAAACACCCCACGAAACTGCTCGCTGCGCTCGCACTTCCGCAGGGACCCCGCGCATGAACCGCCCCATCCGCAACCTCGCGATCGCCTGCCTGGTGCTGTTCCTGATGCTGATGCTGAACATCACCTACCTGCAGTACTGGCAGGCCGACGACCTCAGCTCGCTGAGCAAGCACGGCACCAACAACCGGGTGAAGGACGCCGCGTTCTCCGAACCGCGCGGCTCGATCCTGGTCACCCAGCGCGCGATCGCGGCCAGCAAGAAGTCCGACGACCGGTTCGAGTACCAGCGCGTCTACCCCGGCGGACCCGAGTACGCGCACCTGACCGGCTACTTCTCCCGCCAGCGTTTCGGCGGGGTCGAGAGCACCCAGAACGACGTGCTCACCGGCGACGCCCCCGGGCTGTTCGTGAACCGGGTCCTCGACGTCCTCGGCAACAAGGCGCCCGAGGGCGGCAACGTCGTCCTGACCATCGACCCGAAGGCCCAGAAGGCGGCGTACGACGGCCTCCGTGCGCTCGGCGCCCGGATCAAGGGTTCGGTGGTGGCGATCGAGCCGCGCACCGGCCGGATCCTGGCGATGGTCTCCAGCCCGACGTTCAACCCGAACCCGCTCGCCGACCACAGCCTGACCAAGTCCGACGCGGTCTACAAGCGCCTGGTCGCCGACCCGGCCTCGCCCCTGAACAACCGGGCGATCGAGGAACGTCTCCCCCCAGGATCGACGTTCAAGCTCGTCACCGCCGCCGCTGCGCTCTCCACCGGCAGGTACCAGCCCGACACGATGGTTCCCGGCGGCGCGAGCCTCGACCTCCCGCAGACCACCTCGACCATCCGCAACGAGAGCCGAGGCACCTGCGGCGGCAACCGGATCACCCTGACCCGGGCGCTCCAGGTCTCCTGCAACGTCGCCTTCGGGGCGATCGGCCTGGACGTGGGCGGCGATGCCCTGCGCGAGCAGGCCGAGAAGTTCGGTTTCAACTCCGATCCTTACTTCACCGATCTCGACGACCCGCTGACCCGGCAGGCCACGAGTGTCTTCCCGAACGACATCAACGCGCCGCAGTCGGCGCAGTCGGCGATCGGCCAGTTCGAGGTCGCCGCGACCCCGCTGCAGATGGCGATGGTCACGGCCGGGATCGCGAACAACGGCGACGTGATGAAGCCCTACCTGGTCGACGAGACCCAGTCGGCCGACCTCGACGTGATCAAGCCGGTGGCCCCGGAGATGCTGACCGAGGACGCCGTCTCTGCGGCCGTCGCACGGCAGCTCACCGAGATGATGGTCGCGGTCGTCGACAACGGGACCGGCACCAACGCGCAGATCCCCGGGACCAAGGTCGCCGGCAAGACCGGGACCGCGCAGAGCACGCCCTCGCGGCCGCCGTACGCCTGGTTCGTCTCGTTCGCCCCGGCCGAGAACGCCCAGGTCGCCGTCGCCGTGCTGATCCAGGACGCGGGCGTGGACCGGGACGCGATCTCCGGGGGCGGTCTGGCCGCCCCGATCGCCAAGGCCGTGATGGAAGCGGTGCTGCAGCAGTGAAGGACTTAACCGCCCGAGGTTCGGGCATCATCAGCCCCGCGCCGCGAATGGCGTGGGGACGTAGCAAGAGGACAGAACGAATGAGGAGACACCTCGATGGTTGAGCCGCACCGCATCGGCGGACGCTACGAGATCGGCGAGCTGCTCGGCAGGGGCGGGATGGCCGAGGTCCGCAAGGGCACCGACATCCGGCTCGGCCGGACGGTCGCGGTCAAGCGACTCCGGACCGACCTCGCCAGTGACGCCACCTTCCAGGCCCGGTTCCGCCGCGAGGCGCAGTCCGCAGCCTCGCTGAACCACCCGGCGATCGTCTCGGTCTACGACACCGGGGAGGAGCTCTCCACCGACGGCTCCAACGTCTCCCAGCCCTACATCGTGATGGAGTACGTCGCCGGCCGCACCCTGCGCGACATCCTCCGCGAAGGCCGGAAGATCCTGCCCGAGCGGGCCATGGAGATCACCTCGGGCACCCTCGGAGCGCTGGACTACAGCCACCGCGCCGGGATCATCCACCGCGACATCAAGCCGGGCAACGTCATGCTGACCCCGGCCGGCGACGTCAAGGTGATGGACTTCGGGATCGCCCGGGCCATCTCCGACGCCCAGAGCACGATGACCCAGACCGCGGCCGTCGTCGGCACCGCCCAGTACCTCTCCCCGGAGCAGGCGCGCGGCGAGACCGTCGACTCGCGCTCCGACGTCTACTCCACCGGCTGTTTGCTCTACGAGCTCCTCACCGGCCGGCCGCCGTTCGTCGGCGACAGCCCCGTCGCCGTCGCCTACCAGCACGTGCGCGAGCCGGCCGCCCCGCCGTCCGACCACGACACCGAGCTCCCCGCCGAGATCGACACCATCGTGATGAAGGCGCTGGCCAAGCGCCT
>JBKJIR010000004.1:0-5313 GCA_046598495.1 Marmoricola sp.
CGGCCCCGAGATGTGATCCGACGAAGAGAGTGAGTCCGCCGTGTACGCGATCGTGCGTAGTGGCAGCAAGCAGCAGAAGGTTGCTGTTGGCGATGTCATCGAGATCGACAAGACCGATGAGGCCGTGGGCACTGCCCTGAGCCTGCCGGTCGTCATGCTTGTCGACGGCGAGAAGGTCACCGCTACCGGCCTGGACAAGGCCGCCGTGACCGTCGAGATCCTCGGTGCCACCAAGGGGCCGAAGATCGTCATCCAGAAGTACAAGAACAAGACCGGGTACAAGAAGCGCCAGGGGCACCGTCAGAAGTACACCCAGGTCAAGGTCACCGACATCAAGCTCTGACCGGTCTCGACAAGCTCGACCACCGGACTCAAACTCCAAGGACTGAACTCATGGCTCACAAAAAGGGCGCGGCGTCTACCAAGAACGGTCGCGACTCCAACTCCCAGCGTCTCGGTGTCAAGCGCTTCGGTGGCCAGCTGGTCAACGCCGGCGAGATCATCGTTCGGCAGCGCGGGACCCACTTCCACCCCGGCGCCGGCGTCGGTCGTGGCAGTGACGACACCCTGTTCGCCCTCACGGCGGGCAATGTCGAGTTCGGCACCCGTCGGGGTCGCCGGGTCGTCAACATCGTCCCGTCTGCCTGACCGGCGGCGACCTAGCAATCCCACGTACTTCCGTTGGGCGTCCCTGATCTGCCAGGGGCGCCCTTCGTAGTTTTCACTAGGGGCACGGGCATCTCGACAAGCTCGATGACCGTGATCTGAGTAGGAAAGGAGCACCGATGGCAGTCCCCACGTTCGTGGACCACGTCACGCTGTACGTCAGCGGAGGACGCGGCGGCAACGGCGTCGCCTCGGTGCACCGCGAGAAGTTCAAGCCGCTCGGCGGCCCGGACGGCGGCAACGGCGGTCCTGGCGGCTCGATCATCCTGCGCGTCGACCCTGACGTCACCACGTTGATCGACTATCACCACAAGGCGAAGCGCCAGGGCGAGCACGGCGGGCACGGCGCCGGTGACCACAAGAACGGCGGCCACGGTGCGGACCTCGTCCTGCCGGTCCCCGATGGAACCGTGGTCACCGAGAACGGCGAGGTCCTCGCGGACCTGGTCGGCGCCGGCACCGAGCTGGTGATCGCCGCCGGCGGTCGCGGCGGCCTCGGCAACGCGGCGCTCGCGTCGGCCAAGCGCAAGGCACCCGGGTTCGCGCTGCTCGGCGAGCCCGGTGAAGAGCGAACGATCGGCCTCGAGCTCAAGGTCGTCGCGGACATCGGCCTGGTCGGCTTCCCGAGTGCGGGCAAGTCCAGCCTGATCGCTGCGATCAGTCGCGCCCGGCCCAAGATCGCGGACTACCCGTTCACCACGCTCGTTCCCAACCTCGGCGTGGTCAAGGCCGGCGACACCGTCTTCACCGTCGCCGACGTCCCCGGGCTGATCGAGGGCGCCAGCGAGGGACGCGGTCTCGGCCACGACTTCCTGCGGCACATCGAGCGCTGCGCCGCGCTGCTCCACGTGATCGACCTGGCGACGATGGAACCCGGCCGCAACCCGGTGGAGGACCTCGACATCATGGAGGCCGAGCTCGCCAAGTACGGCGGGCTCGAGGACCGGCCGAGGATGGTCGCGCTGAACAAGGCGGACGTGCCCGACGGTCAGGACATGGCAGACATCGTCACCGAGGAGATCGCTGCCCGCGGGTGGCCGGTCTTCCACATCAGCGCACTGGCCCACCTGGGCCTCAAGGAGCTCACCTTCGCCATGGCCGAGGTCGTGGCGAAGGCGCGTCGCGAGCGGGTCGTCGTGGCAGCGGAGCGGATCATCATCCGTCCCGCACCGAAGGGCTCCGCCGAGGAGTTCACGATCACCCGGACCGACCAGGGCTGGCGGGTGCGCGGCATCAAGCCGGAGCGCTGGATCCGTCAGACCGACTTCAGCAACGAGGAAGCCGTCGGCTTCCTCGCCGACAGGCTCAACCGGCTCGGTGTGGAGTCGAAGCTCCTCGAGCTCGGTGCGGTCGAGGGCGAGCCGGTGCTCATCGGCCACCCCGACAACGCGGTGGTCTTCGACTTCAAACCCGGCCTCGATGCCGGTGGCGCCGAGATGCTCGGACGACGGGGCGAGGACCAGCGCCTGCGCGAGGACCGCCCCGCTGCAGGTCGTCGCCGTGCGATCCACGAACTGCTCCCCGAGCGCGGCGAGAACGAGACCCGGGCCGACGTGGCCCGTCGCCTCGACCGGATGGACGCGGACGTCAGCGACTTCGACGAGGACGACGACGTACCCACGCCGGTCCGCTTCGCCAACGACGGGTTCGATGAGGTGTATCCCGGGGAGGACGGATGAGCCGCGAGGCCGTCACCGCTGCGAAGCGCGTGGTGGTCAAGGTCGGCTCCTCCTCGCTGACCACCGCTGCCGGTGGCATCGATCCCCAGCGGATGCGCAGCCTGGTCGACACCCTCGCGGGCGCGCACGCCGCGGGGGCCGAGGTCGTCCTGGTCTCCTCGGGCGCGATCGCGGCCGGCCTGGCGCCGCTCGCGCTCAAGCGACGCCCCCGTGACCTGGCTCGTCAGCAGGCGGCAGCCTCGGTCGGTCAGGGCATCCTGGTGCACCGGTACACCGAGGAGTTCGCCCGGCACGACCAGGTCACCGGCCAGGTGCTGCTGACCCTCGATGACGTCACCCGGCGCGGCCATTACCGCAACGCCCAGCGGACCTTCGTGACGCTGCTCGAGATGGGCGTCGTACCGATCGTCAACGAGAACGACACCGTGGCGACCAGTGAGATCCGGTTCGGTGACAACGACCGTCTCGCCGCGCTCGTCGCGCACCTGGTCCACGCAGACCTGCTGGTCCTGCTCTCCGACGTCGACGGCCTGTACGACGGCCCGCCCAGCGAGGCCGGCTCCCAGCTGATCGCCGAGGTCAACGGCGAGGCCGACCTGGCCGACGTCGTCGTCGGCCGGACGGGCGCCGCCGGGGTCGGGACCGGCGGGATGCAGACCAAGCTCGAGGCTGCCCGGATCGCCACCGGCGCCGGCATCCCGGTGGTGCTCGCCGGCGCCGACCAGGCGCAGGCGGCCCTGGCCGGGGAGCAGGTCGGGACGTTCTTCCACGCCACCGGCCCTCGGCGTCCGACGCGGCTGTTGTGGCTGGCCCACGCCACCGAGGGCAAGGGCACCATCGTCGTGGACGACGGCGCCGTACGTGCCCTGACCGAGCGGCGGGCATCGTTGCTGCCCGCCGGGATCACCGCGGTCACGGGAAACTTCGTCGACGGTGACCCGGTCGACCTGGTCGCGGCGGACGGGCGTCTGATCGCTCGGGGGCTGGTCAACTACGACGCTTCCGAGCTGCCTGCCCTGATGGGACGGTCCACCCACGAGCTCGCTCGCGAGCTGGGGGCTTCCTACGAGCGCGAGGTCGTGCACCGTGACGACCTCACCCTGCTCACCCGTTCCTGAGTCCGGATCCAACTGGTCCAGTCGAAGTGGCGAGTTTCCTCGTTCCCCTCCGGGGCAGGAGTCCGGTCGTCCAAACTGGACGTCGAACCCGCTGGGGTGAAGGGAGGGCGCATGGATCCGGAGCAGGCCGGCCGGCTGTGGCACGTCACGCTGACGGTCGCGGGCACCCCCGTCGAGCCGATGCTCGTGCGGGCCGCGTTGTCGCGCCTGCGCGAGGAACGCCCGTTCCTCGACGCCCTCGAGTTCACCGGGACCACCGCGGAGCTGCAGTACTGGGACGAGGGCGCCGCGATGCTCGACGTCGCCTCCCTCGCACTCCGGCTCTGGGACGAGCACCGTGAGTCGGCCGGGCTGCCGTGCTGGCAGATCGTCGGCCTCGAGGTGATCGAGAAGTCGATCCGCGAGAACCGTGGCGGGCTCCGTCCTGCGGGTGTGCCGAGCGCGACCTCGATGCCGTTCCAGGTCTGACCAAGGTCTACCCTGCTCGGTATGGCCGACACGATCGCGCAGGTTGCTGCGCGCGCTCGCGAGGCGTCGACCGTGCTCGCTCTCGCCCCCCGCGCTGCCAAGGATGCTGCGCTCGAGGCGATGGCGCAGGCGCTCCTGGACCACAGCACCGAGATCCTCGCGGCGAACGCGACCGACGTGGCCGCAGCCGAGCGCGGCGGCACGCCGGCCCACATGATCGACCGCCTCCGGCTGGACGAGAGCCGGGTCGCCGGGATGGCGCAGGGGCTGCGCGAGATCGCCGGGCTGGCTGATCCCGTTGGCGTCGTGCTGCGCGGCTCGACCCTGGCGAACGGGCTGGAGCTGCGCCAGGTCACGGTGCCCTTCGGGGTGGTCGGGGTGATCTACGAGGCGCGTCCCAACGTCACCGCCGACGCGGCCGGCATCTGCCTGAAGAGCGGCAACGCGGTGCTGCTGCGCGGCTCCTCGAGCGCGCTGGCCTCGAACACCGCCGTGGTCCGGGTGCTCCGCGATGCCCTCGGTACAGCGGGGCTGCCTGCGGACTGCGTCCAGCTCGCCCCGGGGGAGGGCCACGACGCGGTCAAGGAGCTGATGCGGGCCCGCGGCCTGGTCGACGTACTGATCCCCCGCGGCGGCGCGGGCCTGATCCGGTCGGTCGTCGAGGAGTCGACGGTCCCGGTCATCGAGACCGGTGTCGGCAACTGCCACGTGTACGTCGACGAGGCGGCCGACCTGGAGATGGCACTCCGGATCGTGCTCAACTCCAAGACCCACCGGACATCGGTCTGCAACTCCGCCGAGTCGCTGCTGGTCCACCAGGCGGTGGCGGAGGAGTTCCTGCCCCGCGTCGTCCAGGCGCTCCAGGACGCCGGTGTGACCATCCACGGCGACGCCGCGTTCACCGCCCACGACGGGGTGGTCGCCGCCACCGCGGAGGACTGGGACACCGAGTACCTCTCCCTGGACATCTCGGCGGCCGTCGTCCCGGACCTGTCCGCGGCGATCGCCCACATCCGGACGCACTCCTCGGGCCACACCGAGGCCATCGTCACCGGCTCCCAGGCGGCGGCGCGGCGGTTCACCGCCGAGGTCGACGCGGCTGCGGTGATGGTGAACGCCTCGACCCGCTTCACCGACGGCGGCGAGTTCGGGTTCGGCGCCGAGATCGGCATCTCCACGCAGAAGTTGCACGCCCGTGGACCGATGGGGCTGCTGGAGATGACCTCCACGAAGTACGTGGTCACCGGAGACGGTCACGTGCGGTGAAGCTGCTCCTGCTCACCCTGGGCTTCGGAGCGTTGTCCTCCGTCGTCCCGGTCTTCAACATGGAGGCCTTTCTCCTGGTGGCCTACGCGAAGTCTGACCGGGCCGGCTGGGAGTTG
>JBKJIR010000019.1:0-13451 GCA_046598495.1 Marmoricola sp.
AGGCATCGACGTGAGCCCGTCCGCAGGGGGCGCCGACCAGACCGTGGCTGACCGGTTGGGACTGAAGTCCGGCATGGTCGTCCAGGAGCTCGGCTGGGACGAGGACGTCGATGACGCAGTGCGTGTGGCCATCGAGGACACGATCGACGCCGACCTGGTCGACGGCGACTACGGCGACGTCGTCGACGCCGTGATCCTGTGGTGGCGTGACGGTGACGGCGACCTGGTCGACGCCCTGGTCGACACCCTCACCGATCTTGTGGGCGGTGGCTCTGTCTGGTTGCTCTCCCCGAAGGTCGGCCGGCCCAACGCCGTCGAGCCCTCCGAGGTCACCGAGGCCGCTCCGATCGCCGGTCTCTCGACCACCACGACGGTGCCGGTGAGCGCCGACTGGGCAGCCACCAAGCTGGTCGCACCGAAGACCCGTTGACAGGGCGGCGCTGACCGGATGCCGCTCCAGGTGGGGGACGAAGCCCCCGAGTTCGCCCTGCGCGACCAGCACGGTCAGACCGTGCGTCTGTCGTCGTTCGTCGGCAAGAAGGCAGTCCTGATCGTGTTCTACCCCTTTGCTTTCAGTGGGGTCTGCACCGGGGAGCTGATCGGGTTCCGCGACCGGCTCGGCGACTTCGAGACGGACAGCACCACGGTGCTGGCGATCTCCTGCGACCCGATCTACACCCAGCGCGCCCTGGCCGACCGCGACGGGATCTTCTTCCCGTTGCTCGCCGACTTCTGGCCGCACGGGGAGGTCACCCGCGCGTACGGCGTCTTCGACGACGAGCAGGGGTCGCCGCTGCGTTCGTCCTTCGTGGTGGACCGTGCCGGCGTCATCGCCTGGTCGGTGCACAACAAAATGGGCGAAGCGCGCGATTTGGACACCCAAGCCACCCACCTGGCAGCAGCCGTCTAGTCACTTCGGGCTATTTGATCAGCTGAACGGCCGTTTTCCCTTTGAAACCTCGGATCGACCTGCCAAGATTGCCGTGTTGCGACCGCTGATGACCCGAGACGTCAGCGGTCGCAGCCTGTTTTGCCGGAAGTTCGGACCTGGAGCCCTTTTGCTCGGTCCGAACGTCGCCCTCTACGCTGAGCCGGTTCCACGGGCGTGTAGCTCAGCGGTAGAGCGCTTCCCTTACAAGGAAGATGTCGGGGGTTCGATCCCCTCCGCGCCCACCGTTCCTCGCTGCCCGAGCGGATGACTAGATTGGCCCCATCCCAGTGCGTGACGGAGGCCACTCGTGATCGTCCCCTTCAGCTCGGCCGACTTCCTCGACCGTGCGCTCGCGGTCTACCACGAGCGGATCGGGGTCCACGACGAGCCGGACCAGCCGGCCACGTCGTTGGGGGAGCTGACCTATGCCGAGCTCGGGGTCCGTGCGAAGGCGATGGCGGCGAAGCACGACGCCCTCGGACTCGCGGTGGGGGACCGGGTCGCGTTCGTGTCGCACAACAGCGCCCGCTTGCTGAGCGCGTTCTTCGGGGTCTGCAACTACGGCCGGGTGCTGGTGCCGGTGAACTTCCGGCTCTCGGCTGAGGAGATCGCCTACATCGTCAAGCACTCCGGGGCGCGGGCGCTGTACATCGACCCGGAGCTCACCGATGCGCTCGCCGACGTCGAGTGCGAGTTCAGGTTCGTGCTCGGCGACGACGAGGACCTGTACCTGCCGGACGTCGAGCCGCGACCCTGGGAGCACGACGAGAACGCGACCGCGACGATCAACTACACCTCGGGCACGACTGCGCGCCCCAAGGGCGTGCAGATCACCCACCGCAACATCTGGACCAACGCGGTCACCTTCGCCCTGCACGTAGGGGTCACCGACCGCGACGTCTACCTGCACACGCTGCCGCAGTTCCACGCGAACGGGTGGGGGATGCCGTTCGCGATGACCGGGCTCGGCGTCCCGCACGTGGTCCTGCGCAAGATCGACGGCACCGAGATCCTCCGCCGGGTCGCGCAGCACGGCGTCACGGTGATGTGCGCGGCGCCCGCTGTGGTCAACGCGGTCCTGGACGCAGCCGCGACCTGGGACGGACCGGTCCCCGGGCGAGACCGGGTCCGGATCATCGTGGCCGGTGCGCCCCCGCCGACCAGGACGATCGTCCGGGTCGCGGAGGAGCTCGGCTGGGAGTTCCTGCAGATCTACGGGCTGACCGAGACCTCGCCGGTGCTCACCGTGAACCGCACCCGCGCCGAGTGGGACGAGCTGTCTGCGGAGGAGAGGGCCGGCAAGCTGGTTCGTGCCGGAAACCCGGCTCTCGGCGTCACGCTCTCCCTGGCGCCGGACGGCGAGGTGCTCGCCCGGTCGAACGTGGTCCTCGAGGGCTACTGGGAGCAGCCTGAGGAGACGGCGGCTGCGCTGGCGGGCGGTTGGTTCCACACCGGCGACGGCGGGATCATCGACGATGAGGGCTACCTGACGATCTCGGACCGGAAGAAGGACGTGATCATCACCGGCGGCGAGAACGTCTCCTCGATCGAGGTCGAGGACGTGATCTTCTCCCACCCCGACGTCGCCGAGGTTGCTGTCATCGGCGTACCGGACGAGAAGTGGGGCGAGACCATCAAGGCCCTGGTGGTCAAGGCTGAGGGCTCCGCGCTCACGGAGGCCGAGCTCATCGTGTACTGCAAGACGAAGGTGGCCGGCTACAAGGCGCCGACGACGGTGGAGTTCCGCGAGGTCCTGGCCCGGACGGCGACCGGCAAGCTGCAGAAGTTCAAGCTCCGCGCGCCGTACTGGGATGGGCGCGACCGGCAGGTCAACTAGGTTTCCCCCATGCGTCTTGTCGAGATCACCGCTCTGGTCGAGGGCTGGTACCCGCCCCACCGCGCCGAGGACTGGGACGCCGTCGGGCTGGTCTGCGGCGACCCCGAGGCCGAGGTCCGGCGGGTCCTGCTGGCGGTCGACCCGGTGCAGGCCGTCGCCGACGAAGCGGTAGCCCTCGGTGCCGGCCTGGTGATCGTCCACCACCCGCTGTACCTGCGCGGGACCACCACGGTCGCGGCCACCACCGCGAAGGGGAGGGTCGTGCACACCCTCGTCCGCGGCGGCGCCGGGCTGCTGACCGCGCACACCAACGCGGACGCGCCTGCGGGTGGGGTGAGCGAGGCGATCGCGCTCGCCCTCGGGCTCGACGACGTCGTCCCGCTCGACCCGGACCCGCTCGACCCGCACGACAAGCTGATCACCTTCGTGCCCGCCCAGGATGCCGACGCCGTCCGGGCCGCCCTCGCGGCCGCCGGCGCCGGGGCGCTGGGCGACTACTCCGAGGCGAGCTTCTCCTCTGCCGGCGAGGGCCGCTTCCGCCCGGGTCCGGGGGCGACCCCCGCGATCGGTTCGGTCGGCGAGGCCGAGGTCGTCGACGAGGTCCGGATCGAGGTCGTCCTCGCCCGGCACCTGCGCGCCGGGGTGGTGGCCGCGCTGCTGGCGGCGCACCCCTACGAGGAGCCGGCGTACGACGTGATCGAGCTGGTCTCGCTGCCCGACCTGACCCGTGGCTCCGGCCGGATCGGGACGCTCCCGGCGCCGATCACGCTGCGAGAGTTCGCGTCGCTCGTCGATGCCACCCTGCCGAGGACGGCCCACGGGATCAGGGTCGCTGGCGACCCGGACCGACCTGTCAGGACCGTCGCGCTCTGCGGCGGAGCCGGCGACTTCCTGCTCGACCGGGCTCGCCGGGCCGGCGCCGACGTCTACCTGACCTCTGACCTCCGGCACCACCCGGCGTCGGAATCCCAGGAGGACGGCGGCCCCGCGTTGGTCGACGTCGCGCACTGGGCCGCGGAGTCGATGTGGCTGCCGGTACTCCGGGATCGGCTGGTCGGTGCCGTGGACGATACGGTGGAGGTTCACGTCAGCACGATCACCACAGATCCCTGGACCTTCCGGGTCTGACTCCTCGAGGAGCACTCCGCTGAAAGCCGATCCGCACGTCCAGTTGAAGCTGCTCGACGTCCAGGAGCTCGATGCCCGCATCGATGCACTGCGTCACCAGCTCGGCTCCATCCCCGAGGCCACGGCGCTCGCCGAGCTGCAGCGCGGGCGCTCCGACGTCGACGACGCCGCGCGCGATCTGCGGATCGAGGTGGCTGACCTCACCGAGGAGCAGACCCGGGCCGACGCCGACGTGGAGCAGGTCAAGGCCCGGCGCGTGCGGGACCAGGGGATGATCGACGCCGGATCGATCTCCGACCCCAAGGCGCTGCAGCGGATGCTCGGCGAGCTGGAGTCCTTGCAGCGCCGAATCTCCGACCTCGAGGACACCGAGATCGAGGTGATGGAGAAGCTCGAGAACGCGCAGAGCTCCCTCGCCGAGCGCGATGCCGCGCTGGCGAAGATCGACTCCGAGGCCGAGGCTCTCGAGCGCACCCGCGCCCAGAAGTCCGCCGAGATCGAGGCCGAGTTGCTCACGGTCGCCGAGGAGCGGACGGCGACGGCCACCGGGATGCCTGAGGACCTGATTGCGCTTTACGAGAAGCTGCGCGGGAAGAACGGCGGCGTCGGTGCTGCTGCTCTGCGTCGCCGTGAGTGCGAGGGCTGCCGGCTCACGCTGAACGCCTCCGACCTGGCCGTCATCGCCGCCAAGCCGGCCGATGAGGTCGTCCGGTGCGAGGAGTGCGACCGGATCCTGGTTCGCACGAGCGAATCGGGTATCTGAGGCGGTGACCGACCCGATCGCAGCCGTCGTCATCGAGGCGGACGGCGGCTCCCGGGGCAACCCCGGGCCCGCAGGGTTCGGCGCGGTCCTGAAGGACGCGCTGACCGGCGCCGTCATCGCCGAGATCGGCGAGAAGATCGGCGTCGCCACCAACAACGTCGCCGAGTACCGCGGGTTGATCGCCGGCCTCGAGCTGGCCCGGGAGTTCGCCCCCGATGCCGTGATCGAGGTGCGGATGGACTCCCAGCTGGTGGTCGAGCAGATGGCCGGCCGGTGGAAGGTCAAGCACCCCTCGATGAAGCCGCTCGCTGCTCAGGCGGCCGGTCTCGCGCCGGTCGGGACGACGTACACCTGGATCCCGCGCGAGCAGAACGGGCACGCGGACCGGCTCGCGAACGAGGCCCTGGACGGCACGCGTGGGCCGGGGGCCCGGATCCCCGGGTTCGAGGTCGCAGCGGAGCAGCTGTCCGCCGTACCGGCCGAGGAGGTCGAGAAGCCGCCGGTCCAGGGCTGGGCCGGCCCGACAGGTCCCCCGACCACCTTGGTCCTCGTCCGCCACGGCGTCACGGACCACACCACCCGCAAGCTCTTCTCCGGCGGCCTCGGGGGCTCGAACCCCGGGCTCAACGACGAGGGCCGGGCGCAGGTCCGGGCGACCGGGGACTGGCTCGCCCCGCTGGCCGAGGGCGTCGACGCCCTGATCGCCAGCCCGGTACGACGGACGCGGGAGTCCGCCGAGATCCTCGGCGAGCTGCTCGGTCGGCCGGTCCGGGAAGAGGTCGGGGTCGCCGAGATGGATTTCGGCGCGTGGGACGGGCTGTCGTTCGCCGAGATCCAGGAGCAGTACCCCGACGACCTGTCGCGGTGGCTCGGCAACCTGGAGCACCCGCCGACCGGAGGCGGGGAGTCGTTCCGGACGGTCGCCGCTCGGGTCATCGAGGGCCGTGACCGGATCCTGGCCGCGCATCCGGGCCAGACGGTGGTGGTGGTCAGTCACGTGACTCCGATCAAGACGCTGGTCGCGGACGCGTTGGGTGCCCCGCTCGACGCGCTGTACAAGATGGAGCTCTCCCCGGCCTCGGTCACGGTGATCTCCTACTACCGGGGGACCCCGCCGAACACCGGACCGGACGAGCAGCTGCTGGCGAGCCTGAGGTTGTTCAACGCGCGTCCGACCGACGCTCCGTTCGCTCCCTGAGCCTTTACGAGACCGTGGGACCGGTTCGGGGGCCGGTGACTGCCTGCGCTCCGGACTAGTCCGGTCTGACCTCCCGCGCCCGCTCACGGCTCAGCTTCGTACCCGGTATCGGGTGGTTTCTACCGGTATGGCCTAGACCGCGTTTTTTGTCTGTTTGGTCCTGTTATCAACCATGCCCCACTCTCTTCTCACATCACCGGAGACGGCGCGGGAGACCACCGACCGCGACCTCTCCAGATCCATATCTCTGGAAGGTCACCACCATGTCGCGCACCAGTTTCCGTACCGCCGGCCTCGCCACCCTGGCCCTGACCGGCTCCCTGGTCCTCGCCGCTCCGGCGGCGTACGCCGACGAGGTCACGTGCGGCCCGGAGGTCATCACGGTCATCGTCACCCCCGCGGTCACCCGCACCGTCGACGCGGTCACCCACAGCGAATGGGCCTGGGAGCGTGACGTTTCGACCAGCGAGTTCGAGTTCACCCGGTTGCTCACCGCCGCCTCGGTGGCGGTCGACTGGACCCGCGTCGTCGCCGGCCCGGCGTCGTACCGCTTCACCCGGACCGTGGTGGACTCTGACGCCGTCCCGGCCGTGCCAGGTACGCCGGAGGTGGGTCACCACAAGACCGTCGTCGTGGTCCCCGCCGTGATCGGGACCGAGGACGAGTACCGGCACGAGACCACCGGCAACGTTCGCTGGGAGCGTTCGGACTGGGGTGCGCAGAACGGCCAGGGCAAGGGCTGGAAGAAGACTGGCGCCACCCGCGAGGTGGAGAGCACCCCGGCCGTCACCGCCCAGCAGTGGGTGGTCGACGTCCCCGCAGTACCCGAGGTCCCGGCTGTTCCCGAGCAGTCCCACCTCGAGGACGCCTGGGCGTTGGCCAGCCCCGGTGACGGGTGGACACCCACCGGGGAGAGCCGCCCGGGAGTGAACGTTGTCGAGAACCTCACCACGGCCGGGCAGACCCCGGACGGCGCGGGCTGGAGGGAGACCGCGCGCCGTGAGTCCGCGGCGGTGCTCGACACCGTATGGGCCGGTGCTGCCCCGGCGGGCTTCACGCCCACCGGGGTCGCCCGGGTCACCTCGATCGTCCACGAGGTGGCTCCGGGCACGTCCGCGGTCGCCCCGGAGGGCGAGGGTTGGACGCAGGTCGCCGACTCCGAGGCGGTCATCGTGGACGCTGCGGCGTACGAGGAGGTGGTCACGCCCGAGCTGACCGAGATCCTGTTGTCGCCGCCGTGCGTGGACCCGGACGACGAAGAGCCGGCGAGCCCGGTCGAGCCGCCTGTGGACACCGTTGCGCCGCCCGTCGCGTCGGTCAACCTCGTCGAGCCCCCGGTCGTCGGCAACGAGGACGTGGTCACGAGCGACCAGGTCCCCGCACAGGCCGCCCCTGCGGAGGTGGCGACCGTGCTGCCGAAGACTGGCAGCGGACTTCTCGGCTGGATGACGCCGACCGGTTTGCTCAGCGTGCTGGCAGGAGCGCTTCTCGCACTGGGTTCGCGTCGCCGGTCGGAGCGCTGACCAGGACCATTCCTTATCCGATCCTGCGAGTCCGTCGGCGAGGCGCTGGAAGCAGCACGACGAGGCGCCGAGCGGTTCGGCTGGCGGCTGCTCGGCTAGAGCTCGCGGACGATCACGTCCAGCTGCTGGCCGGTGCGGATGGCGTCGTGCGGCTCGACGTGCCACCCGAGGCCAGTCAGGTGTCCGGCGAGGTCGGCCGGGGTGCGCGGCTTGAAACCGTCCAGCAGCAGGTCGCGGACGATCCGACCCTTGGTGGCCTTGTTGAAGTGGCTGACGACCTTGCGTTGCCTGCCGACCTCGTGGAGCACCCGGACCGTGGCGACGTGCGGGCCGATCAGGCTCGGCGGCCGCCAGAAGCCGGCGTACGTGCCGGAACGCAGGTCCATCACCAGGCCGGTCCCTGCAGCAGGCGAGAGCACGTCGTCGAGGTGGTCGCGCCAGAAGCTGCTGACGATGCCGACGCCCGGCAGGTTCGTGTCGCCCGAGAGCCGGTACGACGGGATCGGGTCGCTCGGCCGGACCACGCCGAAGAGCGAGGACATGATGCCGAGCCAGCGTGTCGCCCGACGTCGGGCCGGTCCGGCGAGGGTGGCCAGGTCCAGGGCGTCGTACAGAACGCCGGTGTAGATCCGGTCCGCGCGGCTCGTCGGAGCGGTGAGCAGGTGCGCGTTGCGGTCGACGTGGTGCGCCTGGGTCGGGCCGAGGCCCAGTGTCGTCGCGGCCCGGGCGTGCACGATCTGGTCGTGGACGCTGCCGTCACCCACGGTGGTGCAGTGCTCGACCAGGGCGGTCAAGACCTTCCTACGGGCCGCAGCGAGCTCCGGGAAGTCCAGGGCCTCGAGGGCGAGAGGCTTCCCGCGCCTCGGAGCGGACTTGCCCTCGGACGGGGGAAGCAGGATCAGCACGCGGAGGAGCCTACCGAGCGCCGCGAGCAGCGTCGCGTCGGGCGCTGGGCCGCCCCCAGGATCGCGTGCATAAGGTGGTCGTGGCCGGAGACCGGGCCCGGCCGTCCACGCCCGGAGCAACGAGGAGCACGAGTGAGCAATCGCGTCCTGCGGGTCCGTCATCCCGTCGTGGTGCTGGAGGAGGGGGTCCGCGCCATCCAGCAGGAGCAGAAGCTGCCACGGGAGTTCCCGGCAGCGGTCGTCGCTGCTGCCCGGGCTGCTGCGCAGGACCCGGTGCTGCCCGAGCTGGACCGCACCGACCTGCCCTTCATCACGATCGACCCGGTCGGTTCGATGGACCTCGACCAGGCGATGCACCTCGCGCGCGACGGCTACGGGTACGTCGTGCACTACGCGATCGCCGACGTCGCCGCTTTCGTCGTCCCCGGTGGGCCGATCGACGTCGAGGCGCGGCAGCGCGGGGAGTCTCTGTACGGCGCCGACTCCAAGATCCCGCTGCACCCGGTGGAGCTCTCCGAAGGGGCGGCCTCGTTACTGCCCGACCAGGTCCGCCCGGCGTACCTCTGGACGATCGCGTTGGACGCCGCCGGAGCACAGACGAGTGCGACGGTGGAGCGTGCGTTGGTCCGCTCGACGGCACGGCTGGACTACGAGGGTGCCCAGGACCTCATCGACACCGGTCGGGCCGACCCGATGCTGATGCTGCTCCAGGAGATCGGCGGGCTCCGGCTCCAGCAGGAAGCCGCGCGCGGAGGCGTCAGCCTCCCCATGCCCGAGCAGGTCGTCGACTGCGGCGCTGAGACCTGGACGCTGGAGTTCCGCGGGCTGCTCGGGACCGAGATCTGGAACGCCCAGATCTCGCTGCTCACGGGTTTCGCGGCCGCTCGCATCATGGTCGAGGGCAAGGTCGGCATCCTGCGCACCCTGCCACCGCCGGAGGACCACGCGATCACGGTGCTGCGCCGGACTGCACACGGGCTGGGGATCGACTGGCCGCAGGCGCAGGCCTACCCGGACCTCATCCGGTCCCTCGACCCGGACCTGCCCGAGCACCTCGCCCTGGTCGTGGCGAGCACCTCGCTGCTGCGCGGCGCCGGGTACGTCGACTTCAACGGCTCGCTTCCCGAGCAGCCCCTGCACTCCGCGCTCGCCAGCGAGTACGCCCACGTGACCGCACCGCTGCGCCGCCTGGTGGACCGGTTCGGCCTCGAGATCTGCGTGGCACTCTGCGCCGGTACGCCGGTCCCGGAGTGGGTCCTGGAGGCGTTGCCGGAGCTGCCCGACACGATGCGTGAGTCCGCTCGCCGGGCCAACGCCTACGAGAACGCGATCCTCAACCTTGTCGAGGCCTCGACCCTCCAGCACCGGATCGGCGAGACGTTCACCGGCGTGGTGGTCGAGGCGGACGCGAAGGACCCGCGCAGGGGCGATGTCGTGGTCCGGGAGCCGGCGGTCACGGCGCCGGTCAGGGGGGAGCAGCCGCTGCCGGTCGGCGAGGAGGTCACGTTGACGCTGGCCGAGGCGGACGTGACCGCGCGGAAGGTCCGGTTCGCCTTCGCCGGATGAGGTCTAGGCGAGCCGGGTCACCTGGACGTCGACGAACATCGACGACGTCCCGGCACCGGTGAAGATCCCGGACAACGGGCGTACGTCGGCGTAGCTGCGTCCGGTAGCGACCACGATGTGCCGCTCGGCGGGCTCGGTGTCGTTGGTCGGGTCGAAGCCGTGCCAGCCGCCGTCCCACCACTCCACCCATGCGTGGGACTCGCCGTTCACCGACTCACCGATCACCGGGTTCTTCTTCGGGTGCAAGTAACCGGAGACGTACCGCGCCGGGATGCCGAGCTGGCGCAGCCCGCCGAGCACCAGGTGGGCCATGTCCTGGCAGACCCCGGCGCGGGCGTCCCACGAGTCCGCAGCGTGACCAGCGACGTGGGTGGATCCGACGACGTAGTCGACCTCGTCGTGGATCAGCGAGCAGATCGCGCGGGCCGCCGTGTCGGGGTCGGGGCTGGTGCTGCCGATCTCGGCGTACCGGGCCGCCAGGTCCGCGGGCGGTCGGACCCGTTCGCCGATCTCGAGGAGCTCGGTGAACTGGTCGACGATCTCCGTAGCGCGCAGCTCCTCCCACGAGAGCCGGGGGAGCAGGTGCTCGACGACCTCGGTGTGAACGGTCGCCGTGGCGGTCACCGTCAGGGAGTCGTGGGGGTCGAGCACCTCGAACGCGGTCACCTGCGTGCCCCAGTAGTCGCGGTAGGACCAGGTCCACGGCGCCGGGTGCACGTCCAGCCGTGTGTGCACGACGATCTGGCCGGCCAGCGTCTGCGGGGTCAGCCGGGCCTCGTTGAAGGAGGCGGCTGCTCCGCCGTCGTAGGCGAAGCCGGTGGTGTGGACGACCTTCAGCTGCATGCTCACCACCGTCCCGGGTTCCAGATGGTTGCCACCGAGCCGGCGAAGTACCGACGGGTGACGGCGTCGGTCGCCTGGGCGCAGGTCCGTTGCAGCCGCTCCATCTCATGCGGCAGGTCGGTCAGGACGTCGGCCAGCGCCCGGTACTCGAGCTCGGCCCGCGTACGACCCAACAGACGTTGCGCCTCGTTCTGGAACCCTGCACGTTGGCCGGACGACTCCAGGTTCTCCAGACACAGCTCGGCCCGGCTGAGGGCGAAGACCACCGAGCGCGGGAAGAGCCGGTCCAGGACCAGGAACTCCGCTGCCTTCCGATCGGTCTCCAGACCGTTGTAGGTGCGCAGGAACGACTCGTAACCGCCGCTCGCGCGCAGCGAGGTGCTCCAGGCGGCGGACGCCGAGACGGAGGCTGCGGAGACCAGCCGTGCCGTCATGTCGGCACGCTCGATCGAACGACCCAGCATCAGGAACTGCCAGCCTTCGTCGCGCGGCATCGTCGCATCGGCGGTCCCGTTGATCAGCGCGGCCCGGTCGCGCACCCAGCTGAACGCCACCGAGGGCTGCATCGCCTCGAAGCGTCCGCTCGGGATCGCCCGCCAGGTGGTGTTGACGGCCTCCCACATCGAGGTGGACATCGTCTCGCGCGCCCGACGAGCCACCTCGCGGGTCGCCCGCAGGGTCGCGTGGATCGAGGCCGGTGACTTGGGGTCGTAGGCGAGCCGCTGGAGGAGCTCGCGGGTGCCGACGATCTCCCCGGCCTCGACCGGAACGCCCATGATCGCGAGCACCCCGTCGCAGGTGGTGGGGATGTCGAGCGTCGGGTCCTCGATCATCAGCTGGGTCTGGACCTCGAGGATGCGTGCGGTGTCCTCGGCGCGCTCGACGTACCGGCCGATCCAGAACAGTGACTCCGCGATCCGGCTCAGCACGGTGCCTCCTCCTGCTCCGGTCGTCCGATGGGCTGCGACGTCGCTCCCAGTCCTTGTTGCTGTTGCTGTTGCTGTTGCTGCTGCTCGGCAACAGCGGCCCGGCTGTCACCGACCGGTCCGCCGTCCAGGGGTGCGACCTCGCGGGGACCGCTGAGCGGGAGCTCCGGCTGGACCGGGGCGGGCCCGGGGCCGGCGAGCACCCAGGTGTCCTTCGAACCGCCGCCGCGCGAGGAGTTCACGATCAGCTCCCCCTCAGCCAGCGCGACCCGGGTCAGACCGCCCGGGAGGACCCACACCTTCTGACCGTCGTTAACCGCGAACGGGCGCAGGTCGACGTGCCGCGGGGCCATGGTGCCGTCGATGTACGTCGGAACGGTGGAGAGCTGGATGACCGGTTGGGCGATCCAGGCACGCGGCTCCTGGAGGACCGCGACCCGGAGCTCGTCGAGCTCGGCGGCGCTGGCGGCGGGGCCGATCACGATGCCCTTGCCGCCGCTGCCGTCGACCGGTTTCAGGACGAGCTCGCCGAGCCGGTCCATGACCTCCTCGCGGTGCTGCGGTTCACCGAGCCGCCAGGTGTCCACGTTGGCCAGCAGAGGCTCCTCGTGCAGGTAGTAGCGGATCAGGTCCGGGAAGTAGGTGTAGACGAGCTTGTCGTCGGCGACCCCGTTGCCGATCGCGTTCGCGATGGTGACGTTGCCGGCGCGGGCCGCGTTCACCAGGCCCGGGCAGCCGAGGAGCGAGTTGGCCCGGAAGTGGACCGGGTCCAGGTACTCGTCATCGACGCGGCGGTAGATCACGTGCACCTGCTGGAGACCGTTCGTGGTCCGCATCAGCACCCGGCCGCGCCGGCACTCCAGGTCCCGGCCCTCGACCAGCTCGACGCCCATGGTCCGCGCGAGCAGGGCGTGCTCGTAGTACGCGCCGTTGTAGGCGCCCGGGGTGAGGACGACGACCGTCGGGTCGTCGACCCCGGCCGGCGCGGCGGCGCGGAGCGCGGCCAGCAGCTTCTGGGGGTACGACGCGACTGAGCGGACCCGGTGCTGGGCGAAGGACTCCGGCAGAGCCGTCGAGATCGCGCGACGGTTGGTCATCACGTAGGAGACCCCGGACGGGACCCGGACGTTGTCCTCCAGGACCCGGAACTCGCCTTCGTCGTCGCGGATCAGGTCGATCCCGGAGACGTGCACGCGGACGCCGTTGGACGGCTCGATGCCGTGGCTCTGCCGGGTGAAGTGGCTCGACGTGGTCACGACGTGGTGCGGGATCACCCCGTCGCGGAAGGCGTCCCCGGGACCGTAGATGTCGGCGAGGAAGAGCTCGAGCGCCTGCACCCGCTGCTGGACACCCAGGTCGATCCTGGCCCACCGCTCCTGCTCGATGACCCGCGGGACGATGTCGATCGGGAAGGCCCGCTCCTCACCGCCGATGTCGAAGGTGACGCCCTGGTCGAGGTAGCTGCTCTGCAGGCCCTCCACCCGGGACGCGAGCTCGCGCGCGGACAGACCGCCCAGGGTGCTGACCAGGCGGGTGTAGGAATCACGCGGGCCGGAGCCCGTGAACATTTCGTCGTACGCCGGCCCGTGGGCGTCGTACGACTCGAAGAGGTGAGTCATCCCGTGCAGGATAGGGGGCTGCCGTTTCGCCGGTGTTTCGGTCCTGCGGCGGAACCCGCTCACCGGCGCTATCCTGAACCCGCGGATGGGCTGGCCGGGCGACCGCGTTGGGGGTGACTCCACCGAGGAAGGTCCGGGCTCCACAGGGCAGGGTGGTGGCTAATGGCCACCCGGGGTGACTCGCGGGAAAGTGCCACAGAAAACAGACCGCC
>JBKJIR010000053.1:0-14404 GCA_046598495.1 Marmoricola sp.
GTCCAAGGTCCGAGTCCACGAACTCGCAAAGGAATACGGCGTCACCAGCAAGGATGTGCTGGGGATGCTCGGCGAGCTCGGAGAGTTCGTCAAAGCAGCTTCGTCAACGGTGGAGCCCCCCGTCGTCAAGCGCTTCCAAGACAAGTACGGCGCTGAACTGACGGCCAAGGCCGAAGCCGCGGCGGCTAAGAAGGCCGCCAAGAAGGCGCCCGCCAAGCAGACAGCCGCCACGGCCGAGGAGCCCGCCGCTGAGGCTGCCCCGGTCGATGCCACTCTGGTCGAGGCGGAGGCTGCTCCGGCTGCCGCCAAGGCCGCCCCGCGTCCGGGTCCCCGTGCCGCGAAGGTCGAGGAGATCGAGGAGCCCGTCGCCGAGGCGCCCGCTGCTCCCGAGGCCCCGGTCGTCGAGGCGCCGCCCGCCGACGAGCCGCCGGCCGCCTCCGCTCCTGCAGGTCCGCGTCCGGGTGCCCGTCCCGGCGCCCCGCGGCCCGGCAACAACCCGTTCTCCTCGACCCAGGGCATGGGTCGCCGTCCGGCCGCTCCGGCGCCGCGTGACGGCGCCGCTCCCGGTGCGCCCGCTGCGAGTGCGTCCGATGGGCGTCCCGGCATGCCGCGCCCGAACCCGGCGATGATGCCGAAGTCGCCGGCCGCCTTCGGCGGCGGCCCTGGTGGCGCACGTCCGCGTCCCGGCGGTCCCGGTGGCGCTCCCGGCCGTGGTGGCCCCGGTGGCCCCGGTGGCCCCGGTGGCCCCGGTGGTCGCGGCCCCGGTGGTCCTGGTGCGGGTCGTCCTGGTGCCGGTGCCCCCGGTCGCGGTGGCTTCGGTGGCGGTCCCGGCGGTGCTCCCGGTGGCGGTGCCCCCGGTGGTGGCCCAGGTGGTCGTCCCGGTGGCGGTGGTCGTCCCGGTCAGCGCGGCAGCACCCAGGGGGCCTTCGGTCGCCCCGGTGGCCCGTCGCGTCGTGGTCGCAAGTCGAAGCGCGCTCGTCGTCAAGAGTTCGAACAGATGGAAGCGCCGACAATTGGCGGCATCCGCGTCCGCAAGGGCAACGGCGAGACCGTGCGTCTCGCCCGCGGTTCCTCGCTGACGGACTTCGCCGAGAAGGTCGGCGTCGACGTGTCCTCGCTGGTGCAGATGCTTTTCTCGCTCGGCGAGATGGTGACGGCGACCGAGTCGGTCAACGACGCGACGCTGGAGCTTCTCGGTGAGGAACTCAACTACGTCGTCGAGGTCGTGTCGCCCGAGGACGAGGACCGCGAGCTGCTCGAGTCCTTCGACCTGGAGTTCGGTGCCGACGAGGGCGACGAGGACGACCTGGTCTTCCGGCCGCCGGTCGTGACCGTCATGGGTCACGTCGACCACGGTAAGACCAAGCTCCTCGACGCCCTGCGCGACGCGAACGTGGTCGACAAGGAAGCCGGCGGCATCACCCAGCACATCGGTGCCTACCAGACCCACACCGAGGTCGAGGGCAACGACCGTCGGATCCCCTTCATCGACACCCCGGGTCACGAGGCGTTCACCGCCATGCGTGCTCGTGGTGCGCAGGCGACCGACATCGCGGTCCTGGTGGTCGCAGCGGATGACGGCGTGATGCCGCAGACGGTCGAGGCGTTGAACCACGCCAAGGCCGCCGGAGTCCCGATCGTGGTCGCGGTCAACAAGATCGACAAGCCGGACGCCGACCCGACCAAGGTCCGCGGACAGCTCACCGAGTACGGCCTGGTGCCCGAGGAGTACGGCGGCGACGCGATCTTCGTCGATGTCTCGGCGAAGTCGCGGCTCAACCTCGACAAGCTGCTTGAGGCGATCGTGGTCACCGCTGACGCGTCCCTCGACCTGCGCGCCAACCCGAACCAGGACGCTCAGGGCCTGGTCGTCGAAGCCCACCTCGACCGCGGTCGCGGTCCGGTCGCCACCGTTCTGGTCCAGCGCGGAACGCTCCGCGTCGGCGACTCGATCGTGGCCGGTCCGGCGTACGGCCGGGTCCGGGCGATGCTCGACGAGCACGGCGAGAACATCGAGTTCGCCGACCCGTCGCGCCCGGCGATGGTGCTGGGTCTCTCCGGGGTTCCCGGCGCGGGCCAGAACTTCATCGTGGTCGAGGACGACCGGATGGCACGTCAGATCGCCGAGAAGCGGGAGGCGCGCGAGCGCGCCGCCATGCAGGCCAAGCGTCGCGTGCGTCGCAGCCTCGAAGACTTCATGGCATCCATGGAGAAGGGCGAGAGCCAGGAGCTCAACCTCATCCTCAAGGGCGACGTGTCCGGTTCGGTCGAGGCGCTCGAGGACGCCCTGGCGGGTATCGACGTCGGCGACGAGGTCAGCCTGCGGGTCATCGACCGAGGCGTCGGTGCGATCACCGAGACCAACGTCGACCTGGCTGCCGCGTCCGACGCGATCATCATCGGCTTCAACGTCCGGCCTCAGGGCAAGGCGAGCCAGATGGCCGACAAGGAAGGCGTGGAGATCCGGTACTACTCGGTCATCTACCAGGCCATCGAGGAGATCGAAGCAGCGCTCAAGGGCATGCTCAAGCCGGAGTACGAAGAGGTCGTTCTGGGCCAGGCGGAGATTCGTGCGATCTTCCGCTCGTCCAAGATCGGCAACATCGCCGGTTGCATGGTCACCAGCGGTCTGCTGCGGCGCAATGCCAAGGTGCGGGTGATCCGCGACGGTGCCGTCATCGTCGAGACCGCCGACCTGGGCTCGCTCAAGCGCGAGAAGGACGACGCCTCCGAGGTCCGCGAGGGCTTCGAGTGCGGTCTTGTCGTCAAGGGTTTCAACGACATCAAGGAAGGCGATGTCGTGGAGGCCTACGAGATGAAGGAGATCCCGCGCGGCTGATCCGTCGCTGGCGGCCCGCCCGGCTCCCTCACGGGAGCGGGCGGGTCGGCGCCGGACCACCGCAGTACACGGGACAGGGAGAGACTGAGACATGGCCAGCCCACGCGTTCGCAAGGTCGCCGACCGGATCAAGGTGATCGTCGCCGAGATGCTCGAGCGACGGATCAAGGACCCGCGTCTGGGGTTCGTCACCGTCACCGACGTCCGGGTCACCGGGGACACCCAGCAGGCATCGGTCTTCTACACCGTGCTCGCCCTGGACAACGCGCAGAGTGCCGAGGAGCTCGCCGGCACCGCGGCGGCGCTCGAGTCGGCGAAGGGGCTGATCCGCTCCGAGGTGGCCAAGCAGCTCGGCATGCGGCACGCACCGTCGATCGAGTTCATCCACGACGCGCTCCCCGAGAACGCGCGGGCGATCGACGACCTGCTCGACCGCGCCCGGGCCTCGGACGAGTCCGTCGCCCAGGCCCGCAGCGGCGCGACGTACGCCGGCGAAGCCGACCCGTACAAGAAGCCGAGGGATCCTGCCGCCGATGACAGCGACGATGCCGCTACCGACGAGACGGCCGCTGGCGAGCCCTTCGAGACGGGCCTCGACGGCCCTCCCCAGGACACGTGAGAGCCGTTCCGTCAGCGGGCCTGGTGGTGGTCGACAAGCCGCCCGGGATCACCTCCCACGACGTGGTCGCCCGGGTACGACGGCTCGCCGGAACCCGCAAGGTCGGCCACGCCGGAACGTTGGACCCGATGGCCACCGGCGTCCTGGTCGTCGGGATCAACCGCGCGACCCGGTTGCTCGGACACCTGCTGCTGACCGACAAGGCCTACGAGGCAACGGTCCGGCTGGGCGTGTCCACGACCACCGACGACGCCGAGGGTGAGGTCACGGCGACGACCCCCGCATCCTTCCTGCAGCCCGGGCTGGTCGCGGCGGAGCTCGGTGAACTGGTCGGCGAGATCATGCAGGTGCCGACGGCCGTCAGCGCGATCAAGGTCGACGGCAAGCGTGCCTACCAGCGGGTACGCGATGGCGAGGAGGTCCGGCTCGAGCCGCGGCCGGTCACCATCCACGCCCTCGAGGTCCTCGACCAGCGGGTCGTGGGGGACTGGGTCGACGTCGACATCTCGCTCCGTTGCTCCAGCGGCACCTACGTGCGGGCGATCGCCCGGGACGTCGGCGCGGCGCTCGGCGTCGGGGGCCACCTGACGGCCCTGCGGCGCACCGCGGTCGGGCCGTTCGGGATCGACCGTGCGCGCACCCTGGACGAGCTCGCCGACGAGTTCGGGGTCCTCGACATCTCCGACGCGGCCCGGGCCAGCTTCCCGGCGTACGAGCTGGACGACGTCCAGGCCGCGATGGTCCGCGTCGGCAAGAAGTTGCCGATCGACCTTCCCGACGGGGTTCCCACGGCGGTGTTCGCGCCTTCGGGTGAGTTCCTGGCGCTGTACGAGCGCGGGGGAGAGCTGGCCCGGCCGATCGCGGTGTTCGTGTGACCGGCCCGGTGCCCGAAGCCGGCGAGCACATCTTCCACCTGGCCCTGGTCGCGGACTGGGTCGCTGCGCAGGAGGCCGGTTCCTACCGGATCTCGACGCTGGGGCGCTCGCTGGAGCAGGAGGGGTTCATCCACGCCTCCCGTGCGGACCAGTGGCGCGGCGTCCGGGCACGGTTCTACGCCGACGTGCCGGAACAGCTGGTGCTGCTGGAAATCGACCCTGCCCTCCTCACCGCGCCCGTCGTGGTGGAGCAGGTCCCCGGGTCCGACGACGAGTTCCCGCACATCTACGGCCCGATCAACCTCGACGCCGTCGTCGCGGCGCACGAACAGTGATCGTCGCTCCGCTCTCGGCCACTCGGTCACGAGCAAGCTCGGACGCTCGGTAACCTCGGCCCATGCGTGTATGGCATTCCCTCGACCAGGTTCCGGCCGATCTCGGCCGCGCCGTCGTCGTCATCGGCAACTTCGACGGCGTCCACCTCGGTCACCAGCACGTGATCGGCCGGGCCCGCGAGGTCGCCGACGCGTCCGGCAGCGCGGTCCGCCTGGTCGCAGTGACCTTCGACCCGCACCCGATGGCGGTGCTGCGTCCCGATCACGCACCCCTGACCCTCACCTCGATCGAGACCCGCTGCGCCCTGCTCGCTGAGGCCGGCGCCGAGGATGTGCTGGTGATCCCGTTCTCCCGGGAGATCGCCGCCTGGACCCCGGAGGAGTTCATCAGCCGGGTCGTCGTCGACACCCTGCACGCGCGCGCCGTGGTCGTCGGAGCGAACTTCCGGTTCGGCAACCGGGCGGCCGGCGACGTCGCACTGCTGAGGGCCGTGGGCGCGGAGGCCGACTTCACCGTGGAGGGCATCGCGCTGGACGGCGGCCCCCAGGTCTGGTCGTCGACGTACGTCCGCACCTGTCTGCTCGCCGGTGACGTCGAGGGAGCCGCCGAGGCGCTCGGTCGGCCGTACTCCCTCTCCGGCGTCGTGGTGCAGGGCGACCAGCGCGGCCGCGACCTCGGCTTCCCGACGGCCAACGTGCCGACCCGGGGAATCGCAGCTCCCGCGGACGGTGTTTACGCCGGCTGGCTGCACCGGCTCGAGGCCGGTGCGGAACCGCTCCCGGCGGCGATCTCGGTGGGCACCAACCCGACGTTCGACGGGGATCGTGAGCGCCGGGTGGAGGCGTACGTCCTCGACCGGACCGACCTCGAGCTGTACGGCGTAGGCGTGGAGATCTCCTTCGTCGCGCGGATCCGCGGGATGGTCGCCTTCGAGGGGATCGACGCGCTCGTCGCCACCATGACCAGCGACGTCGCCCGCACCCGAGAGCTCCTCGGTCTGTGAGTCACCCGCTGACCGGGTACGGCGTCCTCGGCCTGCGGGCCGTGGTGGCCGCCTTCACCTTCCTCACGGTGCTGCCGTTCGGTCGCCTGGTGGCGCTCGACGGGAAGGACGTCGCCCGCGGTTCGGTGCTCTTCCCGGTCGTCGGGGCCGCGATCGGCGCGGCCACCGGTGGCACTGCCTGGCTGCTGGGCGACCACCTGCCACCGCTGCTGGCCGCGGTGCTCGCTGTTGCGGTCGGTGCCGCCCTGACCGGGGCGCTGCACCTGGACGGCCTGGCGGACTGCGCGGACGGCTTCGGGGCCCGGACGCCCGAGGACCGGCTGCGGGTGATGCGCGACCACACCAACGGGACCTACGGCGGTACGGCGCTGCTGCTGGACCTGCTGATCCGGGTCGCGGCGCTGAGTGCGGTCGCCGGGAGCGAGCAGGCGCTGCTGTTCTCGGTTGCCGCCGGCGCCCTCTCCCGCGTCGGAGGCCCGCTGCTGGCGGTGTGGTTGCCCTACGCCCAAGCCAGGCCCGGGGCGGGCGAGGCGCTCAGCTCGCACCCCAGCCAGCCCCGAGCGGCGATCGCCCTGGCCCTCGGCGGTCTGATCGCCTTCGTCACCACCGGCTCGCCCGGCCCGTACGCCGCGAGCCTCCTGGCTGCCGCCGTGGTGGTGACGCTCGTCGGCTGGACCGCTCGGCGTCGTCTCGGCGGCGTCACCGGGGACGTGATGGGCGCCTGCTCGGAGCTCGTCGAGCTCGCCGTGCTCACCGTGCTCGTGGCCGGCCTCTAGACCGCGGCGGCCGCTTCGGCACCGGTCCCGGAGGCAGGTGCTCCACGCTCGCTGCGCGGGGTGACCGTCACCGGGACGCCGCTCAGCGCGGCGTTGCCGCTGACGTCGAGCCGCTCGGGGTCGGTGAGGTCGTTGATCGAGACCCCCGCGACGCCGCGGGCGTGCCCGAGTCGGGTGCCCTCGACCTGGTGGCCGTAGCCGTGGGGGAGTGAGACGACCCCGGCCATCATGTCCTCAGCCGCTGCCACCTCGACCTCGACGGATCCGACCCGGGAGGTGACCCGGACCGTGTCGCCGTCCGCGATGCCCCGGGCCTCGAGGTCACCGGGGTTCATCAACAGGTGGTGGCGCGGCTTGCCCCGCGTCAACCGCTCGAGGTTGTGGGTCCAGGAGTTGCAGTCCGACTTGTGGCGACGCCCGATCAGCACGAGCTCGCCGTCGGTGGCCCCGCCCGAGGTGGACGGGGGCAGGGCGGTGCGGAGCCGCTCGAGGTCGGCGACCAGGGGAGCGGGGGCGAGGTCGATCCGCTTGTTCTTGGTGTGCAACCGGTTCGGCAAGGTGGGGCGGAGCGGCCCGAGGTCGACCCCGGCGGGGTTCTTGCGGAGCTGACGCAGCGACGTCTTCCGACCGAAGGCGAGCAGCAGTCCCACCATCGTGGTCGGACTGAGCGACATCCGGAGCCGTTCGGTCACACGCTGGGCGACCGGCTTCTTCGCGCTGATCCGGGCGTTGGCGCGCTGGGCGAGCTCGCGGAAGATCTCCCAGTCGTGCAGCGCGTCCTTGTCCTTGGCGAAGACGGCGGGGGTGAACCGGGCGGTGTTGCGGACCGCGAGCATGTGGAAGACCAGGTCGTAGTGGTCGCGCTCCAGCGCGGTCGTGGGCGGCAGGATGATGTCCGCGTGGCGGGTGGTCTCGTTGAGGTAGATGTCCACGCTCGCCATGAAGTCCAGGTTCTCGAAGGACTCGCTGAGCCTGCGGCCGTCGGGCGTCGAGAGCACCGGGTTGCCGGCCAGCGTCAGCACGGCCTTGATCTGGCCGGGGCCCGGGGTGTCGATCTCCTCGCGGAAGCACGAGACCGGCAGCTCACCACCGAACTCGGGCATGTCCCGGACCCGGCTGCGCCAGGCGTCGAAGTGGCCCGCGCCGAGGAGCCCGTTCTTGGCCGCGTCGATCGCCGGCTCCGGGAAGAGCACGCCACCGACCCGGTCGAGGTTGCCGCTGAGCATGTTGAGCAGGTTGATGGCCCACTGGCAGAGCGAGCCGAAGCCCTGGGTGGAGAGGCCCATCCGGCCGTAGGCGGCAGCGCCGTCCGCAGCGGCGAACTCGCGGGTGATCCGCCGGACAACGTCTGCCGGGACGCCGCTGACGGACTCGGCGTACTCCGGGGTGAAGTCGTTGATCGCCGCCTGCAGCACGTCCAGGTTGTCCAGGTACGGCGCGGGGGAGGCGAGCCCTTCGGTCAGGAGGGTGTTCACCATCGCCAGCAGCACGACCGCGTCGCTGGCCGGGCGGATGAAGTGGTGCTCGGTGGCGATCTTGGCCGTCTCGGTCCGACGCGGGTCGAAGACGACCATCGTGCCGCCGCGGGCCTTCAGCTCGCGGACCCGGTTCGGGAAGTCCGGGACCGTCATCAGGGAGCCGTTCGAGGCCATCGGGTTGGCGCCGAAGACCAGGAAGTAGTTCGTCCGGTCGATGTCGGCGACCGGGAGGAGCAGCTGGTGACCGAACTGGAGCATCCCGACGTACATGTGCGGGATCTGGTCGACCGAGGACGCGGAGAACTTGTTCCGGGTCTTGAACGTCTTGATCAGCTCGAACCCGTGGGTCATCGACCCGAGCGAGTGCGCGTTCGGGTTGCCGACGTAGATCCCCAGGGCGTTCTTGCCGTTCTCGTTGACCGCTGCGGCGATTCCGTCGGCGACCGTGTCGAGCGCCTCGTCCCAGCTGATCTCGGTCCACACCGCGTCCGCGCCGGTGCCGGTACGCCGGACGGGGCGGCGCAACCGGTCGGGGTCGGTGTAGATGTCGGCCAGGGCGACGCCCTTGGGGCAGATGTGGCCCCGGGAGAGCGGGTCGGCGTCGTTGCCCTTGATGCCGGTCACGGCGCCGTCGGTGATCGTCAGCTCGAGCCCGCAGATCGCCTCGCAGAGGTTGCAGACACCGAGCTTGGTGGTGCCGGCGCCGACCGGCGTCAGGGGCAGGGCGGTTGGGGAGGACGGGGTCATTCCCGGATGCTCCCACGGGGATCCCGTCCGCGGCTACGACCGGACGTGCTCGATTTCACGCTCACAGGACCCGCTGATAGTGTGGGTCGTTGCCGTCTGACGGCCGCGGAATCCAGTGCCCGGAGGGACATGCCCCGGCGCGCCGCGCAGCAGATTACGAAGGGAGTCGACGTGTCCATCGGTACTGACGCAGAGACCAAGAAGAAGATCATCGCCGAGTACGCCACCGTTGACGGTGACACCGGCTCCCCCGAGGTACAGATCGCGCTGCTCTCGCACCGCATCGCCCACCTCACCGAACACCTCAAGACGCACAAGCACGACCACCACAGCCGTCGTGGCCTGCTGCTGCTCGTGGGCCAGCGCCGCCGCCTTCTCAACTACCTCGAGAAGACCGAGATCGAGCGCTACCGCTCGATCGTGCAGCGTCTCGGCCTGCGTCGCTGATCGACCACGGCGGTTCGCCTTCCGGGCGGGCCGCCGTGTCGTTTATCTTCACCGAGTACAACTAAATACAAACCATCAACTGGAGCGGCCCGCGATCGCCGGCCCGGTCCTCGGTAGTGGCTTTCGGGTTTCGACAGGCTCCAGCAGCCTGGGGAACCCGCGAGCCTCGATCGAAGACCGGCCACCATCCTCACGTGAGGACACCTCAACTCTGAGGCGCAGGCAGTGCCACCTCGTAGCCCTTGCGGGCTAACCATGGGCTCGCGGCTCGCTCCGCGAAGAGAAAGGGATTCCCTTGACTGAGGGCCCCGTCATTTCCGCCGTCGAAACCGTTCTGGACAACGGCAAGTTCGGCACCCGCACCATCAAGTTCGAGACCGGCTTCCTGGCACGGCAGGCCGCTGGCGCGGTCACCGCGTACCTCGACGAGGACACGATGCTGCTCTCGGCGACCACCGCCGGCAAGCAGCCCAAGGACCACTTCGACTTCTTCCCCCTGACGATCGATGTCGAGGAGCGGATGTACGCCGCGGGCCGTATCCCCGGCTCGTTCTTCCGCAGCGAAGGCCGTCCGGGCGAGGACGCGATCCTCGCCTGCCGCCTGATCGACCGGCCGCTGCGCCCGACCTTCAAGAAGGGTCTGCGCAACGAGGTCCAGGTCGTCATCACGGTGATGGCGCTCAACCCCGACGCCCCGTACGACGTCCTGGCGATCAACGCCGCGTCCGCCTCCACCCAGATCTCCGGCCTGCCGTTCACCGGCCCGGTCGGTGCCACCCGGGTCGCCCTCATCGAGGGCCAGTGGGTCGCCTTCCCGACGTACAGCCAGACCGAGAAGGCCGTCTTCGACATGGTCGTCGCCGGTCGGGTCACCGACTCCGGTGACGTCGCGATCATGATGGTCGAGGCGGAAGCCACCGAGAACACCATCGAGCTCATCGCGAACGGCGCCACCGCGCCGACCGAAGAGGTCGTCGCCAGCGGTCTGGAAGCGGCCAAGCCGTTCATCAAGCAGCTGTGCGAGGCGCAGGCCGAGCTGGCCAAGCAGGCCGCCAAGCCGGTCCAGGAGTTCCCGATCTTCCTCGACTACGAGGACGACGTGTACGCCGCCGTCGCGGCTGCTGCGAGCGACGAGACCGCCGCCGCGCTGACGATCGCCGGCAAGGCTGAGCGCGAGGACAAGCTCGACGAGATCAAGGCGAGCGTCCTGGAGAAGGTCGGCCCGTCGTTCGAGGGTCGCGAGAAGGAGATCGGCGCAGCGTTCCGCTCGTTGAACAAGGCGCTGATGCGTCAGCGCGTGCTCCGCGACAAGATCCGGATGGACGGCCGCGGTCTGACCGACATCCGGTCGCTCTCGGCCGAGGTCGAGGTCATCCCGCGCGTGCACGGCTCGGCGCTGTTCGAGCGCGGCGAGACCCAGATCCTGGGTGTCACCACGCTGGACATGCTCAAGCTCGAGCAGCAGCTCGACGGTCTCTCCCCGGAGAAGCACCGCCGGTACATGCACAAGTACATCTTCCCGCCGTTCTCCACCGGTGAGACCGGTCGCGTCGGTTCGCCGAAGCGCCGCGAGACCGGTCACGGCGCGCTCGCGCGCCGCGCCCTGCTGCCGGTACTGCCGACCCGGGAAGAATTCCCGTACGCCATCCGCCAGCTCTCCGAGGCGATGGGCTCCAACGGCTCCACCTCGATGGGCTCGGTCTGCGCCTCGACGCTGTCGCTGCTCCAGGCCGGCGTCCCGCTGAAGGCTCCGGTCGCCGGTATCGCGATGGGTCTGATCTCCGACGAGGTCGACGGCAAGACCGAGTACGTCGCGCTGACCGACATCCTCGGTGCCGAGGACGCGTTCGGTGACATGGACTTCAAGGTCGCCGGTACCAAGCAGTTCGTCACGGCCCTGCAGCTCGACACCAAGCTCGACGGCATCCCTGCCGACGTGCTGGCCGGCGCGCTGACCCAGGCGCGTGACGCGCGTCTGGCGATCCTCGAGGTGATGGCCGAGGCCATCGACGGTCCCGAGGAGATGTCGATCCACGCTCCGCGGATCATCACGGTGAAGATCCCGATCGACAAGATCGGCGAGGTCATCGGGCCCAAGGGCAAGGTCATCAACCAGATCCAGGACGACACCGGCGCGTCGCTGTCCATCGAGGACGACGGCACGACCTACATCGGTGCCACCAACGGGGAGGCGGCAGAAGCGGCGCGGGCTGCTGTGAATGCGATCGCGAACCCGACGATGCCCGAGGTCGGCGAGCGCTACCTCGGCACCGTGGTCAAGACGACGAACTTCGGTGCGTTCGTCTCGCTGCTGCCCGGCAAGGACGGCCTGCTGCACATCAGCAAGCTGCGTGCGCTCGCCGGTGGCAAGCGCGTGGACAACGTCGAGGACATCGTCTCGGTCGGCCAGAAGCTCCAGGTCGAGATCGGCGAGATCGACGACCGCGGCAAGCTGTCGCTGATCCCGGTCGTGGACCAGAACGCCGAGACGGTGCCGTCGTCGGACGACGACGACTCCGAGTGACCGGTTGGTCTTGAACGGTCTTCCTGACGGCGTACGACGGACCCTCCTGAAGGGTGGCCTTCGCGTCGTCACCGAGCACATGCCGGGTGTCCGCTCGGCTGCGGTCGGGGTGTTCGTACAGGTGGGATCCAGGGATGAGGCGGCGCACCTCAACGGCGCGTCGCACTTCCTGGAACACCTCCTGTTCAAGGGCACCCCGACCCGCTCGGCCATGGACATCTCGGCCGCCTTCGACGAGGTGGGCGGGGAGTTCAACGCCTACACGGCTCGCGAGTACACCTGCTACCACGCACGCGTGCTCGACGAGGACCTGCCGATGGCGGTCGACGTGCTCGGCGACATGCTCACCGCCTCGCTGCTCACCTCCGAGGACGTGGAGGCCGAGCGCGAGGTGATCCTCGACGAGATCGCCATGCACGACGACGATCCCGACGACGTCGTGCACAACCTGTTCGCAGCGACGGCCTGGGCCGGCACCCCGCTGGCCCGGCCGATCGCCGGCACCGCCGAGTCGATCAAGGCTCTGAGCGCCACCCAGGTCCGTGGCTACTACAAGCGGCGCTACCGGCCCGAGGTGATGACGCTGGCCGTGGCCGGCAACGTCGACCACGACGACGTCGTACGCCGTGCCCGTCGCGCGTTCTCCCGCAACGGCTTCCTCTCCGGCGCCGGACGCCCGGCTGGCCCACGGCTGGCCGCCAAGCCGCGTCCCCTGCGCTTCGGCGAGGTCTCTGCCTCGCGGCCTTTCGAGCAGGTCAACGTGGTGCTCGGGATGCAGGGGCTCACCCGCTCCGATCCCCGTCGCTACGCACTCAGCATCCTGCAGACCGCTCTGGGTGGGGGGTCGAGCTCACGGCTGTTCCAGGAGGTGAGGGAGCGCCGTGGGCTGGCGTACTCCGTCTACTCCTTCGGCCTCGGCTACTCCGACGCCGGCATGGTCGGGGTTGCTGCCGGTTCGCTGCCCAGCAAGGCCGACGCCCTGCTCACCGTCGTCCGCGAGGAGCTCACCAAGCTGGCCGAGTCCGGCCTCACCGAGGAAGAGGTCGAGCGCGGCAAGGGACAGGCCCGTGGTGGTCTCGTGCTGAGCCTGGAGGACAGCGGTTCCCGGATGACCCGCCTCGGCGAGGCGGAGCTGTTCCAGCGCCGCCTGCGTTCGGTCGACGAGGTGCTCGAGAGCCTCGAGGCGGTCACCATGCAGGACGTGCACGACCTCGCGCGCGAGCTCTACTCGCGACCCCAGACGCTGGCCTCTGTCGGTCCCGCTCGCTGAGGTCTCCTGGTCCTAGGCGACGTCGCCGAGCAGGCGTCTGAGTCGTTCCTCGATGGAGGTCATCGGTGGATCGCCCGGTTGTCCCGGAGGGTGCGATCGGTAGACGTGCTCCGTCGGCGTCGTGATCTCGACGAGGTGCTCGCGACCGCTGACCAGATCGGCACGCCAGCCGGGTGCCTCCTGGGTGTGGTTGCAGGCCGCGCAGAGGCCCTGGCCGTTGGCTGCGGTGGTTGATCCACCGGCGCGAACGGGGTGGACGTGGTCGGCGTGGGCGATCGGGGCATCGCACCACGTGGTGCGGCAGGTCTGGTCGCGGAGCACGACCAGGCGGCGCAGCTTGCCGCTGAAGGTCCGGCGGTTGCTGTCCATCGCCACGAGCTCGCCCGTTCTCGGAGCGGTGTAGAGCCGGCGGGTCCAGGCCGCCGTGGCTCGGTCGACGATGCGCCGGGCGAGGAAGGCCGGGATGGGACCGTAGCCGGGCACGTGAGCGGGTTCGTGGTCGCCGCCGAGCAGGGTGCGGTCGGTCATCACGAGCTCGATCTCGACGCCGCCGACCGCGGTCTCCTGACCGGTGAGCCGGTGGTGGAAAGTGTCGGCCATGATCTGGGTGAGGGGCCGGATGTCGCCTCGCCCACGAAGCGACTCGGCGAGCTGGTGCAGGGACGCTTAGTGGAGCGGTCGAAGGCCTCGGTGATCCTGGCCTGGGCGACGGCGGCCGCCGATGTGAGCGACTCCAGCGCCGCGATCGAGTCGATGTGACCGGCAGCGCCGAGACTCTGGACGTCGTGGTGGGCGAGTGCGGCGATCCAGGCAGCCGGGTCGACGGGCACCGGGTGGTCCACGCCGGTTGCTCGATGATCGAACATACGTTCGATTCTACCAAGTCGCTGTCAGTCGTCAAGGACGGTGGGCCAGCTGTGGATCTCGCCGTGGTCCTAGGCGGCGCTGGACGGGCTCGACTGGTCCGAGAGGGGTAGGAGTCACAGTCGATAACCTGACCTCGTGACTATCAAGGTGGGCGTGCTGGGTGCGCTGGGCAAGGTGGGACGCGAGGTCTGCAGTGCGGTGGAGGCGGTGGCAGCGGCCGAGGGCGACCTCGCGCTGGTCGCTCGCCTCGACGCTGAAGACGACCTGCAGGCACTGGTCGACGCGGGAGTCCAGGCGGTCGTCGACTTCACCCATCCCGACGTGGTGATGGGCAACCTCGAGTTCTGCATCTCCCACGGCATCCACGCGGTCGTGGGGACGACGGGGTTCGACGCCGAGCGGATCGAGCGACTGCGGGGGTGGCTGGCCGAGAGCGCGGACACCGGAGTCCTCGTGGCCCCCAACTTCTCCATCGGCGCGGTGCTGATGATGCGCTACGCGGCCGAGGCGGCCCGGTTCTACGAGTCGGTGGAAGTGGTCGAGCTGCACCATCCCGACACGGCCGACCCGCCCTCCGGGACCGCTCGTCGTACGGCGGAGCTGATCGCCGCCGCCCGCGAGGA
>JBKJIR010000070.1:0-138156 GCA_046598495.1 Marmoricola sp.
CCACACCCTCGGCGCCATGACGATCTCCGCCTTCTGCCGGGATGAGCTCCTGGCCCATGGACCCCTGCCGCGCAAGGCCGCGACGACGCTGCTGCCGGGCGTCGACGAGCGCGTGGCGCCGGAGCGCACCGCCCGCTGGATGAGGTCATCGGTGGTCAGGGGTCCATGGGCCAGGAGCTCATCCCGGCAGAAGGCGGAGATCGTCATGGCGCCGAGGGTGTGGGCGATAGCCCTGCCGGGTAGGTAAGGCCTGGGGACGGAGATCGGTTGTGGGGATCGGAACCCCCGTTGTCAGCGTCCTGTGACACGCCGACCCACCATTCGCTTGCTCAAGACAAGTATCTATTAGAGTGCCCTCGGCGTTGCGCGGTCCGCTCCTGGGGGACGACCACAGACCGCCACGGCACCCGACCGTAGGGGGTACGGGCGGGTGCCGTGGCTTGCCAGTGGCGCGGTGACAGGTGCGTGCCTTCTCCACCAAATCCTCACGCGAGGGGGATAGTGGGGCTGTCGACTACGGGAGACAGGGGTGCAGCAGGTGGCGGAGCCGACCGACCAGCCGACTGACACAGTTACTGACACAGTCACTGACACAGCGGATCCGAGCTACTTCCACAAGGTCGTCGACTGCCAGTGGGCGTGCCCAGCGCACACCAACGTGCCGGAGTACATCCGCCTCATCGCTCAGGGTCGCTACGACGACGCCTACCTCGTCAACCGCGAGTCCAACGTCTTCCCCGGCATCCTCGGGCGCACGTGCGACCGGCCTTGCGAGCCGGCCTGCCGCCGCGAGCGGGTGGACGGCGCGCCGGTAGCGATCTGCCGCCTCAAGCGGGTCGCTGCCGATCTTCGGGGCGACGTGAGCGACCGCCTCCCGACCGCCCCGGCGGTGCGCAACGGCAAGCGCATCGCCTGCATCGGCGCCGGTCCGGCGTCCCTCACTGTCGCCAACGACCTGTTGCCCCTGGGCTATGACGTCTCGGTCATCGAGCAGTTCGCCAAGCCGGGTGGGCTCATGCGCACGAACATCCCCGCCTTCCGGCTGCCCGCGCAGGTGCTGGACGAGGAGTGCCAGGTCATCCTCGACATGGGTGCGACCGTTCGGTACGGCGAGCAGGTCACGAGCATGAAGGCCCTGCTCGACGAGGGCTTCGACGCGGTGTTCGTGGGGAGCGGGGCGCCGCGAGGTAAGCAGCTCGACCTCCCGGGCCGATGGGACGAGACGGGCGACAGCCGCATCCACATCGGCATCGACTGGCTGCAGTCCATCGCGTTCGGGCACGTCGAAACGATCGGCTCGCAGGTCCTGATCATCGGTGTGGGCAACACGGCCATGGACTGCTGCCGGAGCTCGAGGCGCATGGGGGGCAAGGACATCAAGGTCATCGCCCGCCGGCCGCGTGGCTTCTTCAAGGCCTCCCCGTGGGAGCTCGACGACGCGGAGGAGGAGGGCGTCGAGATCGTGGTGAACCACGCGCCGACGCGCTTCGTTGTGGAGGACGGACGACTCACCGGGGTCGAGTTCGACGTGCTCGAGTGGGACGAAGGGGCCAAGCGCTCCACGAAGACCGACAGTGTGGTCCTGCCCTGCACGGACGTCATCCTCGCGATCGGCCAGGAGAACGCCTTCCCGTGGATCGAGAGGGACCTGGGCATCGAGTTCGGCGAGTGGGACGTGCCGGTGGTCGACGCGGTGAGCCTGCAGTCGACCAGGCCGGGCCTGTTCTTCGGAGGGGACTCCGCGTTCGGACCGAAGAACATCATCTGGGCCGTCGAGCACGCGCACCAGGCCGCGATCTCGATCCACCAGCACTGTCAGGGGCTGCCCGTCGAGGACCGGCCGCCCTGGGGGATGAACCTGCTCAGCACCAAGATGGGCCTGAGCCAGTGGAGCTACGCCAACGACTACAACCCGGCCGGTCGACAGAAGATGGACCACGTCGAGCTGACCCGCCGCTTCTCCCAGCTCGACGTCGAGGTCGAGCTCGGCTTCACCGTCGAGCAGACCGTGCGGGAGGTGCAGCGCTGCCTGAACTGTGACGTGCAGACGGTCTTCGCCGCCTCGCTGTGCATCGAGTGCGATGCCTGCATCGACGTCTGCCCCGTCGACTGCCTCACCATCACCGCTGACCCCACGCAGACAAAGACACCGCGCACGAACTCCGACCAGGGGCTCTATGTCTCCGAGCCGTTGCCGCAGACCGCACGCCTGATGGTCAAGGACGAGAACATCTGTGTGCACTGCGGTCTGTGCGCCGAACGCTGTCCGACCGCCGCCTGGGACATGCAGAAGTTCGACCTCGTCATCCCCTACGCCAAGACCCTTCCGCTGGTCGCCATCAACGGGGTGGCGCAGTGACGGTGATCACGCAGGTCAACGACTTCGCGCTCAAGCTCGCGAACGTGAACGGCACCGGCTCGGCGAGCGCGAACAGCCTGCTCATGAAGGCCATCTTCCGGATGGGAGTGCCCGTCTCGGGCAAGAACCTGTTCCCCTCCAACATCCAGGGCCTACCCACGTGGTACGAGATCCGCGTCAACGCGGCAGGGCACACCTCGCGTGCGCTGGACTACGACCTGGTCGTGGCGATGAACGCGCAGACCTACGCCGCCGACATCGCCGAGGTGCGCGGCGGTGGGTACGTCGTCTATGACTCGAGCTGGCCGCTGTCTGTCGAGCTGGACCGGACCGACGTGACCTTCCTCGGCGTACCGCTCGCTCGACTGTGCGCCGAGCACTTCGAGCGACCCCGTGACCGGCTGCTGCTCAAGAACATCTGCTACGCCGGTGCCTTGATCGCGCTGCTTGGCATCGATGTGGACATCGTCAGGACCCTGCTCGATGAGACCTTCTCCGGCAAGGTGAAGCTGCGCGACGCGAACCAGCTCGCGCTGTCGCTCGGCTATGACTACGCCCGCGAGCACCTCACCGCTCTGCCCTTTCAGGTCGAGCCGATGGGCGGCAACACCGGCAAGATCCTCATCGACGGCAACACCGCCACGGCGCTCGGTTGCCTGTACGCCGGAGCCACCGTCGCGGCGTGGTACCCCATCACGCCCTCCACCTCGGTCATGGACAACTTCACGGCCCTCTGCAAGCGCTTCCGCAGCCACGACGGGGAGAACGACTTCCTCATCGTGCAGGCCGAGGACGAGCTCGCGGCCTTGGGCATGGTCGTCGGGGCCAGCTGGAACGGCGCCCGCGCGTTCACCGCGACCTCGGGCCCGGGCATCTCGTTGATGAACGAGCTGCTCGGCTTCGCCTACTACGCCGAGATCCCCGCCGTCATCGTGGACGTGCAGCGGACCGGCCCCTCGACGGGCATGCCGACGCGCACCCAGCAGGCCGACCTGCTGCTGTGCGCCTATGCCTCGCACGGCGACACCAAGCACCTGCTGCTGTTCCCCGCAGACCCGGCGGAGTGCTTCGACTTCGCGGTCAAGGCATTCGACCTCGCCGAACGCTTCCAGACGCCGGTCATGATGCTGACCGATCTCGACATCGGCATGAACGACTGGGTCGTGCCGGAGCTGACCTGGGACGACTCCTTCCTCCCTGACCGTGGGCGCGTCCTGACGGCGGAGGACCTGCACGCGCTGCCGCGCTTCAACCGGTACGCCGACGAGGACGCTGAGTTCGTGACGCCGCGGACGCTGCCCGGCGCCGGTCCGGGCGGTGCCTACTTCGTGCGCGGCTCCGGCCATGACAAGCACGGGGCGTATACCGAGGCGCCGGACAAGTACCAGGAGGTCGTGGACCGCCTGGCGCGCAAGCACACTGCGGCGGCGCTGCACGTCCCCGCGCCCGTGGTGCACCGGCGAAAGGGAGCACGTGTCGGAGTGGTCTGCCTCGGTAGTGGGGACCTGCCGGTGCGGGAGGCCGCGGACCTGCTCGAGACCAGGGGCATTGTCGTGGATGTCATGCGGGTCAGGGGTTTTCCGTTCCCGCCGGCCGTGCGCGCGTTCCTGGATGAGCACGACGTGTGCTTCGTCGTGGAGCAGAACCGCGACGCCCAGCTCCGCTCCCTGTTGACCCTGGAGACAGGTGTCTCCGGAGCCCGCTTGCGATCGGTGTTGTCCTACGGAGGATTCCCGCTCAGCGCCCAGACCGTCGTCGACAGCATCACGGCCCAGACAGGGGAGTGACCCGTGCCTTCGATAGCCAAGCCCCTCATCCCGCTCGCTCCGGTGCGCCGGAACGATCTCGGGCTCTCGCCGCGCAACTACGAGGGCGCGATGTCGACGCTGTGCGCCGGTTGCGGCCACGACTCTGTCACCGCCGCCCTGGTGCAGGCGCTGTTCGAGCTGAGCATCCCGCCGTACAAGGTGGCGAAGCTGTCGGGCATCGGGTGCTCGTCGAAGACGACGGCGTACTTCGCCGGGGAGGCGCACGGGTTCAACTCGGTGCACGGACGCATGCCCACGATCGCCACCGGTGCGAACGCTGCGAACCGCGACCTGCTGTACGTCGGGGTCTCCGGTGACGGCGACTCGCTGTCGATCGGCCTCGGGCACCTGGCCCATGCGATCCGTCGCAACGTGCGGATGCTCTACGTCATCGAGAACAACGGCGTCTACGGCCTCACCAAGGGTCAGTTCTCCGCGAGCGCCGACGTGGGCTCGACCTCGAAGAAGGGCGAGGCGAACTCCTTCGCGCCCATCGACCCGTTGCTGATGGGGCTCAGCCTGGGCGCGACCTTCGTGGCCCGGGGGTTCTCCGGTGACAAGGAACGCCTGGTGCCGCTGCTGAAAGCCGGGCTGTCGCACCGCGGGCTCGCCCTCATCGACGTCATCTCCCCGTGCGTGCAGTTCAACGACCACGAGGGCTCGACCAAGAGCTACCGGTTCGTGCGCGAGCACGAGGTCTCGGCCACGGACTTCGTGCCGCCACGCGAGCCGATCGTTGCTCATGTCCCAGACGCCGGTGTGATCACCGTGCCCATGCACGACGGGTCCGTCATGGCCTTCCGCTCGGTGCCAGAGGGCTATGACCCTTCGGATCGGGTGGGGGCGGCGAGGTACCTGCAGGAGCGACGCGACGCCGGCGAGGTCGTCACCGGTCTGGTCTACGCCGATGAGTCCGTCCCGGACCTGCACGAGTTGAGCGGAACCCCAGCGGTTCCCCTTGCGGCGCTGCCGTTCTTCCGGTTGTGTCCCGGCGCGGATGAGCTCGCCAAGCTGCAGGACGGCTTCCGCTGACGGCGGTGCGCAAGGATCTGGGGATGGACATCAGGAAGGTCGCGGTCGGCGACCTGGAGCTTGCGTACGAGACCTTCGGCAACCCCGAGGACCCAGCGATGCTGCTGGTCATGGGACTGGGCACCCAGATGATCGCCTGGCCCGACCCGTTCTGCCAGGACCTCGCCGCTGCAGGCCGGTACGTCGTGCGCTTCGACAACCGGGACGTCGGTCTGTCGACCCACCTGTCCGAGCTCCCCGCACCGCGACCTCGTCAAGTGCTGTTGCGTCGGGAACGGGCTCCGTACTCCCTCGACGACCTGACGACCGATGTCCTCGCCTTGATGGACGGGCTCGGCTTCGCTGACGTCGACCTCGTCGGCGTCTCCATGGGCGGGTTCATCGCGCAGACCCTGGCGATTCGTGCCCCCGAGAGGGTGCGCACCCTGTCATTGCTCATGACCTCGACCGGGTCCAAGCGGGTCGGGCACCCCTCGCCGCGGATCGCCCGTGACCTGCTCCGAGGTCGCCCCCAGCGCGAGCGCGACGCAGCCATCGCCGCGGCGCTGCAGGTCTTCGCCCTCATCGGCTCTCCGGGCTACGCGCTCGACGTGGAGTACCTGTCGGAGCAGGCGGGTCGCAGTTACGACCGGGGGTACGACCCGAAGGGCTACCTGCGGCAGCTCGCGGCCGTGCTCAGCCAGCCCGACCGTACGTCGGCCTTGCGCACGCTCGCCGTACCCACGCTGGTGGTCCACGGGCTGCACGATCCGCTGGTGTCGGTGACCGGCGGGCTGGCGCTGGCCAAGGTCATCCCCGGCGCCCGCTTCGTCGGATTCTCAGGGATGGGCCACGATCTGCCGCGCCCGCTCTGGGGGCCACTCGCTGAGGAGATCACCCGCCACACAAGGCTCATGCCGCACGCTCCAGAGCCTGCGCCACGCTGAGGACGCGCTCGGTGAGGTGGTCGAGAGAGTCGAGCTGCGCGCCGCCGAGAGGCTCGTCGTTCTCGGGGCCGGTCATGTGCGAGACGCCGTACGGGTTGCCGTCGACGAACTTCACCGGGTCGGTGTAGCCGGGTGCCACGAGGACCCCGCCGAAGTGGTGGATGGTCGTGTAGAGCGACATCAGCGTCGTCTCCTGGCCGCCGTGCGCGGTCATGCTGGCGGTGAAGCCGGCGTAGACCTTGTCAGCGAGCTCACCGCGTGACCACTGCGGACCGAGGGTGTCCAGGAACTGCTTGAGCTGGCTGGACATGCCGCCGAAACGGGTGGGGGTCCCGAACAGCACGGCGTCGGCCCAGACGAGGTCGCCGGGCGTGGCGGGCGGCTCGTCCGCCGTCGCCTCAAGGTGGGATTTCCACTGCGCGTTCGCGTCGATCGCCTGCTGCGAGGCCAGTTCGTGCACCTGTCGGAGGCGCACCTGAGCGCCCTGCTTCTCGCCCGTGGCAGCGCAGCGACGGGCCATGGCGTCGATCGTTCCGGTCGAGGAGTAGTAGATGACAGCCAACTTGGTCATGTCACCTACCTACCCGGCTCACCTCGGGGAATGCGCAAGGTAGTCGCGGTATGGCTTCGTTGAGGGGTACGTCACCTTCACCGGAGGGTGACGGGGACTACCGTCGCGAGCGTGCGGTGGACAGCTCAGGCGTTCGTGGGTGCCGTGCTCACGCTGGGGGCGTGTGGCGCTCCCACGGCACCCGTCGCGAGGCTCACCCCGCCGTCTTCGTCCCCTGCGTCCCCCGCGTCCCCTTCGGTCACGCGGCCATCCCTGCCCTCCGCGGAGCCCACCCCGACCCGGACCGCGGCGCCTTACCGGTGGTCGGCGCGTCGGGTCACAGCGGCGGACCTCCCGCACTCCTGGCGCCCTGGCTGCCCGGTCCCGGTGTCACGCCTTCGCCTGCTGACACTGGACTTTCGCGACTTCTCGGGCACTCGGCGTACCGGCCAGCTCGTCGTCAACGCGCAGGCCGTCGACGAGGTCGTGGCGGTCTTCCGGAGCCTTTACCGAGAGCGCTTCCCGATCCGTTCGCTGCGACTGGTGGACGAGTACGGCGGGGACGACGACCGATCGATGGCGGCCGACAACACGAGCGGCTTCAACTGCCGGGGAGTTGTCGGAAGCTCGGGTTGGTCGCAGCACGCGTACGGCCTGGCGATCGACGTGAACCCGCGCGAGAACCCCTATGTGTACGGCGGGCAGGTACTGCCTCCCGAGGGCGCTGCCTTCACCGACAGGTCCGACCACCGCCGGGGCATGGCCTATCGGGGGAGTGCCCTTAACCGGGCCTTCGCCGCAGCCGGGTGGACCTGGGGTGGCGCCTGGCGCAACCCCGACTACCAGCACTTCGACATCGTCATCCGCTGAGGGTGCGGGCCAGGGCGAGGTCCTCCGGCGTTCCGCAGTCGACCAGCGTCGAGTCGGTCGGCACCAGTTCGACGGCTACCTTCGACCACACCACCTCGTAGAGCCCCGACGGCACGGCCGCCAGGTCGGCGGCGACTGGTCCCGGCAGCAGCGAGACTCCGGTGAACCGCCACGTCCCCTCGAAGTCGGCGCGCTCCTCGTCCCTGACCACGAGCAGGCGTGGGCGCGTCCGGTCCCACTCGGCCACGAACGCCGTCAGGTCGGGCTCGGGCTGGAAGAAGGTGTCGGCATTGACGATGAGCACGTCGCGGCCGGCCAGCCACTCCCGCAGCTGCCCGAGCGCCCCGGCGGTGCCGAGCGCCTCGGGCTGCTCGACGGAGACGTGGGCGCGGTCGCCGACGTGCGTGACGACCTGGTCGGCGAGCCAGTGGGCGTTGACGGCCACGTGATCGGGGTCCAGCGGCACCAGCGCGCCGACCCGTTCGAGGGCCCGGTCGAGCAGGGTGCGACCGGCCACCTCGAGCAGCGGCTTGGGCGTCAGGTCGGTGAGTGGCCGAAGGCGCGCGCCACGTCCAGCGGCGAGCACGAGCCCGGCGAGGACGGGGGTCACGCCGCCGGGACTGACTGCAGGATGGCTCGGGTCGACTCGGTGATGTCGGGCAGGGCATCGAGGGCGAACCACCCGAGCCGCAGGACCTCGTCCTCGTCCGCGCGTCGGGGTTGCTGGCCGTCGTGGTCCAGCACGAAGACGAGATCGACCCGCTGGGCGGGCGCATCGACGAGCGCGATCGGTGGGGGGAGCTGCGTGCGCTCAAGGCGTAGGCCGACCTCCTCCCGCACCTCGCGCAGGACTCCGTCGACGGGGTCCTCGCCGCGTCGCAGGTGCCCTCCTGGCAGCGCCCAGCCCGCGCTGTGCCGCTGGTCAACCAGGAGCACGCAGCCGTCCTCACGGCTCAGGACCAGCACGGCCCCGACGGTGTACGACGGTGTGCCCAGCCGGACCAGGAAGCGGCGCAGCGGAGTCGGAAAGGAACGGAACGCTCTCATCGCCAGCCTGCGCACGAGTGCCAGGTTAGGCGGTCGGGTCAGACGGGCTCGGCGGCGAGCAACTGGCCCAGACGCAGCAGCTGCCGGGTGCCTGCGCCGAGGGTGAGCTCGAGCTGCTTGGCGGCCAGGTAGTAACGGTGGAAGGAGTACTCCCGTGAGACGCCCATGCCGCCGTGCAGGTGGGCGGCTCCACGCACGACGCGCTGGGCGCCGTCGGAGGCGAAGAACTTCGCGACCGCGACCTCCTTGTCGGCCTCGAGCCCCTGCGCCACCCGCCAGACGGCCTGAAGGGTCGTGAGCCGCATCGCGGTGGTGTCGATGAACCCGTCGCCCAGGCGCTGAGTGACGGCCTGGAAGTGCCCGATCGGATGACCGAACTGCTCCCGCGTGCGGGTGTACTCAGCAGTGAGGCGCACAGCCTCCGCGCTGATGCCGACGAGCAGGGCGCATACCGCGACCTGCCCCACCTGCACCGCGTCCGTCACCGCGCCCTCGCCCCCGACGAGCTCGCCCGCGGCTCCGTCCAGCAGCAGCAGGGCCTCGGAGCCGTAGCTGATGGTGGTCTGGCGCTCGACCGTGACGCCGGACGCACTCGCATCGACCAGGAACAGTCGCGGCCCGTCAGAGGTGCTTGCCGACACCAGCAGGTGCCCGGCGTACTCGCCTGCGGGCACGCACGTCTTGGTGCCTTCCAGGACCCAGCCGTCGCCGGCGGGCGTCGCGGTCGTGGCGGGGCTGAGCTCGTCCCCGAGCGGCTCGGTGAGCGCACCGGTGAGGATCGTCGTACCGGCTGCGACACCGGGCAGCAGTGCCGACTGCTGGGCGGGGGAGCCGTGGCGCGCCAGCACCAGCCCGCCGAGGGCGAGCGACAGCAGGGGCACCGGCGCCACGCGCCTTCCGGCCTCCTCCAGCAGCAGCGCGAGCTCGACCAGGCCCAGACCCAGCCCGCCGTGGGACTCCGGGACGGCGACGCCGAGCAGCCCCGCCTCGGCGAGGGTGGCCCACAGCGCCCTGTCGTAGCCGCCGGCGTCCTCGACAGCCCGCAGTTGCTCAGGCGCGCAGGCATCGCGCAGGAGCTCTGCCGCGAGCGAGCGGACGGTCTGCTGGTTGTCGGTGAGTGCGAAGTCCATGGCCTGCCCCTAGCGCTTGACCATCGGCATGCCGAGGCCGAAGACGGAGATGAGGTCGCGCTGGACCTCGTTGACGCCGCCGCCGAAGGTGAGCACCAGGTTGCGCTTCGAGGTCGCGTCCAGGAAGTGCAGCAGCGCGGCCGTCTCGGGGTCCGACGGGTCGCCGTACGCCGACACGATCTCCTCGAGGTCGAGGCCGAGGCGCTGGACCTCGTCGGAGGCGAAGACCTTCGACGCCGAGGCATCCGCCACCGCCTCCACGCCGCTCGCGCCGCCGCCGGCGACCTGCCAGTTCAGCAGTTCGTTGACCCGGAAGGAGACGGTGACCCGGGCGAGGGTGTCGCGTACGGGGGGCACCTCGAGCAGCGGCGTACCGTCGGCCGCGGTCTTGTCGCGGGCCCAGGCGATCACCTCGTCCCGGAGGCCCTCGAGGCGTCCGGCCGGGCCGAGCATGATCCGCTCGTGGTTGAGCTGCGTGGTGATCAGGCGCCAGCCCTGGTTCTCCTCGCCGACCAGCATGTCGGCCGGGACCCGGACGTCGTTGTAGTACGTGGCGTTGACGTGGTGGGACCCGTCGCAGGTCACGATCGGGGTCCAGGAGTACCCGGGGTCCGTGGTGTCCAGGATCAGAACCGAGATGCCGCGGTGCTTGGGGGCGTCCGGGTCGGTACGGACCGCGATCCAGATGTAGTCGGCGGCATGGCCGCCGGTGGTCCACATCTTCTGGCCGTTGACGATCCAGTCGCCGGTGGCCGGGTCCTTGCGGGCGGCACAGCGCAGCGAGGCCAGGTCGGTGCCGGCGTCCGCCTCGGAGTAGCCGATGGCGAAGTGCACGTCCCCGGCGAGGATCTTGCCGAGGAACATGTCCTTCTGCTTCTCGGTGCCGTAGGCCTGGAGCGTCGGGCCGACCGTCTGCAGCGTCACCGACGGCAGGTGGATGTCACCGCGGGCGGCCTCGTTGGCGAAGATCTGCTGCTCGATCTCGCCGAGTCCCTTGCCGCCGTACTCGATCGGCCAACCGACGCCCATCCACCCGTCGGTCCCCATCTGCTTGATGTTGCGGTGGTACGCCTCGCCGTGGCGGCTCTCCATCATGTCCCGCTTGTCAGCCTCGCTGACCAGGGTCGAGAAGTAGGTCCGGACCTCTTCCTTGAAGGAGCGCTGCGCCTCGGTGAGCTCGAGGTTCTTCCCCTCGGTCTCCTCGACCGGTACGGCGGCCAGGGCAGCAGCGTGGCCGCCGAGCATCCGGGCGACGTCCTTGACGCGGGAGAAGTAGTGGTGCAGCGGGTAGGTCTCGTCGACGCCCATCCCGCCGTGCAGGTGGTGACAGGTCTGCAGCGCTGCCGGCACCCGGTCGGTGAACCAGGCGGCGCCGACCGCGAGGTCATCGGCGGCCGACAGACCTTCGGCGACGCGCCAGGCGGCGCCCTCCGCTGCCAGGGCAACCATCCGGGCGACCACGAAGACGTCGGCGATCTGGACCGCGACGGCCTGGAACTCGGCCAGCTTGCGACCGAACTGACCGCGCTCCTTGACGTAACCGGCGGTCAGTTCGAGAGCGCCGGCCACGAGGCCGTCGCCGAGGAGCAGCAGTCCGGCGATCGCGTGCTCGCGGAGCACCTGCGCTGCGTTCGGGTCGAGGACCGCGAGCGCGGGAGCGCCGTCGAAGCGGTAGCCGGTCTCGCCACGTCCGCGGGCCTCGTTCTCGGGTACGGAACGGGAGGCGTAGTTGGCGGTCGGCGTCACCCCGGCGCCGTGCGGGTCGACCAGTGCAATGCCGGCGTCCGTGGAGACGAGCAGCAGCACGTTCCCGTCGAGCGCGCTGACGTCGATCTTGTGGCCGGTGACCAGGCCGTTCACCAGCGTGGTGGCCGGCGCGGTCGGGAGCGCGTTGCCCGGCTCGTTCAGTGCCGGGGCGAGCAGCAGCTTGCCGGCGACCACCTCCGGAACGTACTTCGCCTGGATCTCGGCCGAGGAGGCCGCGGTGAGGGTGAGGAGGCCGCAGGCGAGCGTCTCCCAGACCGGCAGGTCCAGGGCTCGCTTCCCGACCTCGTGGAGCAGGACGCCGACCTCGCCGAGCCCGAGGCCCTCGCCGCCGTACTCCTCCGGAGCCGCCAGGGCGAGCAGCCCCGCCTCGGCACAGGCGTCCCAGGTCGCGCCGCCCTTGTCGAGGGCGTCACTGACGACGGACCGGATCTCTTCACGCACCTCGCGCGCCTCATCAGTCACTGGCACAGCTGTTCCTTCCGACACGTCCTGATCACCACGAAAAATGGAACCTGTTCTAGTCTAGCGTGATCATCAACGATCGAGCAGTACCTGATCCAGCACGAATCCCGTGCGGAGACCGAGGGATCCACTTGTCGCTGCCCACGCTGCCGTCCCTGCTGCGCGAGATCGTGGACGTGCCCGAGGTCGTCGTACCGAAGGGCCGCTGGCTCGACGTCCCGGGGCGCGGACGTACCTGGCTGACCGACGTTCCCGGACCGACGCCGGACGCCCCTGCCGTGATCCTCCTGCACGCCGTCGGCTGCACCGGCCTGCTGACCTGGTTCCCGGTGGTGGAGAAGCTCAGCGCCAAGTACCGCGTCGTGATCTTCGACCAGCGTTGGCACGGCCGCGGCATCACCTCGGAGCACTTCTCGATCCGGGACTGCGCGGACGACGTCGCCGCCATCGCGAACCTGCTGGACCTCGTCCAGCCCGTCGTCGCCGGCTACTCGATGGGGTCGATCATCGCCCAGCGGTGCTGGCGCCAGCACCCCCAGCGGTTCGGTGGCCTCGTCCTCGCCGCCACCACCGACCACTTCCGGACGACCGGACGCGAGCGTCTCTTCCACCAGACGATGGAGGTCGGCATGGGTGCGCTGCGGACCCTGTCACGCTCCAAGACCGTGAACGTGGCAACCCGGGCCGCCACCGCGGTCCTCCTCGACCCGAGCGACACCCACCAGTGGGCGCTCGCGGAGTGGCGGAGCACCAGCCCCTGGGCAGTCGCGCAGGCGGTCGCCTCGCTCGGACGCCACCACTCGACGCCCTGGCTCTCCAAGATCGACGTCCCGACGGCCGTGGTGGTGACCACCAAGGACAGGGTGCTCTCCCCCGCGCGTCAACGGGTGATCGCGGCGACGATCCCCGGGGCCACCGTCCACGAGGCGGCGTGCGGGCACGCGGGGTGCGTCCTGGACGCCAAGACCTTCGTGCCGACCTTCCTCGAGGCCGTCGACACCACCATGGGACGACGGGTCAGCCGGTTGCAGCAGCGAGCCTGAACGGCTGCAGTTCCCAGCAGCCGAACGTGAGGTGCGTCAGCCGATCGCGGCGGCGTACAGCGCGTCGAGCTCGGCCGGGAAGTCCTCGGCCAGGTCCTGGATCTGCGGGAGCGCGTCCCGGCAACCAATCAGGCCGACGTGCATCCGCCCGTTGTTGCTCATCACCGTGACGTTGAGTCCGGCTCCGTGGAAGATCGGGCCGAGCGGGTAGAACCCGTCGATCCGGGCGCCGACGAAGTACAGCGGCACCGGCGGTCCGGGGACGTTGGAGATCACCAGGTTGTGGATGACCGGACCCTTCTCGGCCAGGCGGAGCTTGGTCACCGCCCGTACGGCGAGCCCGAAGGTCCGCGGGGCGGCGAACTCGGCCCAGTCCTGCAGGGTGTCGGCGGGGATCGCCTTGTGGTGCTCCTTGGCGTTCGCGTTGTCGGCCGCGAGCTGGCGCAGCCGCTCAACCGGGTCGGCGACGTCGGTGCCGAGCTTGGCGAAGAGCGAGGACACCTTGTTGGTACCCCCGGACTTCGTCGACGTCTCGTGCACCGAGACCGGCACGCTGGCCAGCAGCGACGACTCCGGGAGCTCGCCCCGGTCGGCCAGGTAGCGCCGCAGGGCACCACCGCTGATCGCCAGGACAACGTCGTTCACGGTCGCGCCCTCGACGGCGCGCCGGATCTCCTTGATCTTGTCCAGGGACAGGTCGGCGTACCCGACCGTCCGACGACCGCCGATGTTTCCGTTGAAGGAGGTACGAGGCGCTGTCAGCGGCGCCGCCATCGCCGTGCCGTGACGCGCACGGGTGATCGTCTTGGTCAGGACCGCCGTGGTCGGCGCAACCAGGCGGAACGCCTTCACCGGCTTGGTCAGGTTGTTCAACAGCCCACGCCCGAAGAGCTCCCAGTCGCCGGGAACGGCTTGCAGGGGCGCGCCCTTGGGCGCGAGATCGAGCAGCGGTGCGTTCGGCTCCAGGCTGCACAGGAACGAGACCAGGTTGGCTCCCGAGACGCCGTCCACGCTGGCGTGGTGCATCTTGCTGAAGACGGCGATCCGGCCGTCCTCGAGGCCCTCGATCACCCACATCTCCCAGAGCGGACGTTTCCGGTCCAGCGGGATCCCGGCGAGGTGCCCGGCGACCTCGCGGAGCTCCTCGGACCCACCCGGCGCCGGCACCGCGAGACGGTGCACGTGCCGGTCGATGTCGAAGTCCTCGTCGTCGACCCACAGCGGGTGGTCGATCTCGAGCGGAACCTCCTTGAGCTTGCGCCGGAAGGTCGGGATCGTGGAGACCCGTGCCTCGAGCACAGCCTTCATCTTCGGGAAGGAGTAGCCACCGGGAATGGTCGAGGGATCCACCATGATGATCCCGCAGACATGCATCAGCTGCGCGGAGCTCTCCAGGTAGAGAAAGCTGGCGTCGAGGCCGCTGAGACGTTCCATGAGGTCATGGTACCGCAAATGAGAACGTGTTCTAGTTTTCTCGACCGTAGCTCCTCCGGCGGCCCGTACCGCCCGGTACGCTCCCCGCATGGCTTTCGCACGACGACGTCTCGTCACCGCCCTGCTCACCGCCAACGCTCTCAAGCCGCTGGGTGGCCATTTCGGCCCGCTCGGCTTCGCGGCCGGCTGGCCGACGGGCGAGCTCGCCCCCCAGCTGCTCGCCCTGACCGCGGCGGACACTGCCCAGGCGGTCGTGCGCGGCAGAGCGAGCAGGACCAGCCTGCTGCTGGCCGGCGCCAGCGCGGCCGGACTCGCGTATCTGATCGGGAACGCCCGCCGCGCCGGTGAGCTCGCCGAGAAGGAGCTGGCCTCCTCGCTCGGCCCCGACTACATGGCGGCACTGGACCGACCCCGCGACCAGGACCTCCGGACGCCGCTGCGCGACCTCGCCCGGCCGTTCGCGTTGATGAAGCCGGGCGTCGAGGTCATCCGCAACGTCAACTACCGCGACGGCGGCACCAGGGCCCGCCTGGACATCTACCGACCCGAGGGGGTCGACCTGACGAACGCCCCGGTCCTGTTCCAGATCCACGGCGGCGGCTGGACGATCGGCGACAAGAGCCAGCAGGGCATCATCCTGATGAACCGGATGGCCGCCCGGGGCTGGATCTGCGTGGCGATCAACTACCGACTCGCCCCGAAGAACCCGTTCCCGGCGCAGATCATCGACGTCAAGAAGGCGCTCGCGTGGACCCGGGAGAACATCGCGTCGTACGGCGGCGACCCGTCGTACCTCGTCGTCACCGGCGGCTCCGCCGGCGGGCACCTGGCGGCCCTCGCTGCGACCACCCCCGACGTCGTCGAGTACCAGCCCGGCTTCGAGGAGGCGGACACCTCGGTGGCGGCCTGCGTGCCGTTCTACGGCGTCTTCGACCTCGGCGGGATCACCGGCGACAAGGCTGCTGTGCAGATGCGTGACCAGTTCCTGGCTCCTCGGGTCTTCAAGCAGAACCCGAACGACGACCTGGCGCCCTTCGAGCTGGCCTCTCCGCTGACGCACGTCGGACCGGACGCCCCGGACTTCTTCGTCATCCACGGCACCGACGACGGACTCGTCTCGATCCGGCAGGCGCGCGCGTTCGTCGCGAAGCTGCGGGCGGTCTCGACCGGGATCGTCAGCTACCTCGAGCTGCCGAACACGCAGCACGGCTTCGAGGTGTTCTCCTCGATCCGGAGCCAGCACGTCCTCCGGGCGGTCGAGCGGTGGTTGGAGTGGCACCGGGTGACCCGCCGCAAGGAGACCTCCACGGCGATCCCGGGACCCTCAGCCGCGAGGTAGGCCCAGGATCCGTTCGCCGGCGACGTTGCGGAGGATCTGCGTCGTCCCGCCGGCGATCGAGAGGCACCGGTTGCGCAGGAACAGGTCGTTCGCGGCCACCGCGCGCTCGCTGGTGGTGAAGACCTCCACCCCGAGCAGCCGCATCGCCAGCTCGGCGCTGTCCTGACGACTCCGGACCCCGACCAGCTTGGCCACGCTGGACTCTGCTCCCGGCCCCTGGCCGGCGATCGAGCGCAGGGTCGAGCGCATCCCGAGGAGCTTGACGACCTGGGCGAGCGCGATGGCCCGACCGACCTCTTCAGCAGCGCTCGGTGCGCGGGTCTCGTCGAGCAGCGTGATGGCGAGCTCGACGCTGTCGCCGAGCTTCGACCCGGCCATGGCCACCCGCTCGTTGGCGAGCGTGGTCACCGCCAGTCTCCAGCCGCCGTTGATCTCCCCGATGACGCAGTCATCGGGGACGAACACGTTGTCGAAGAAGACCTCGTTGAACAGCGCCTCGCCGGTCAGCTCGCGCAGCGGGCGGATGTCGATCCCGGCAGCCTTCATGTCGACCACGAAGTAGGTGATCCCGGCGTGCGGCTTGGCCTCGGCGTCGGTGCGGGCCAGGCAGACACCCCAGTCGGCCCGTTCGGCGATCGAGTTCCAGACCTTCTGGCCGCTCAGCAGCCAGCCGCCGTCGGTCCGCTCCGCCTTCATCCGCAGCGAGGCCAGGTCCGAGCCGGCCCCCGGCTCGCTGAACAGCTGGCACCAGGTGATCTCCCCGGTCAGGGTGGGGCGGATGAAGCGCTCGCGCTGCTCGTCGGTGCCGCCCTCGAGGATCGTCGGCGCGGCCCACGCGCCGATCACCAGGTCAGGTCGCTCCACGTCGGCGTTCTCGAGCTCCTGGTCGATCACGAGCTGCTGGACCGGCCCGGCCCCGAGCCCGTACGGCGCCGGCCAGTGCGGGGCCAGGAAACCGGACTCGGCGAGGGCCGTGCGGCGCTCGCCCTCGGCAAGGGCGCCGATCCGTTGAGCCTCGGTCTGCGCGGGCGCTCGGAACTCGCCGTCGAGCCCCCCGAAGTCGATCTCGCCGGAGCGGCGTACACCGGTTTGCGCGCACGCGCTGAGCGCGGCGGCGAACTCGCCGGTGTCCCCCAGGAAGGCGCGCAGGGCGATGGCTCGCCGCAGGTAGAGGTGGGCGTCGTGCTCGAAAGTGAAGCCGATCCCGCCGAGGACCTGGATGCACGCCTTCGCCACCTCGACGGCCCCGTCGAAGCAGAGGGTGGCCGCGACCCCGGCGGAGAACCGCGCCTGGTCCGCTCCGTGCTCGACCGCTTCGGCCGCGTCCCACGCGGCAGCGGTCACGCTCTCACTGATCTCGAGCATCTCCGCGCACAGGTGCTTGACGGCCTGGAAGGCGCCGATCTTCTTGCCGAACTGCTCGCGGACCTTCGCGTAGTCGACCGCCGTGTCCAAGCACCACCGCGCGATGCCGGAGGCTTCGGCGGCGGCGAGGACGATCAGCTCGACCGGGGCGCCGACCGTGGGGTTGAACGGGAGCCCGTCGGTGTCGAGGCCCTCGAGGACGACCTCGCCGACACCGCGGGTCAGGTCGACCGACTCCCCTGGACGGATGCGCACCCGGTCGGCGGCGACGAGGACGTGACCCTGGGACGTGGGCACCGAGACGTGGGTCGTGGTCGGTGCGTCCAGGACGGCGAGCGGGCTCGTGCCGAGGCCGACCGTGATCCGTCCTTCGGCGATCCCGGACCGGATCTCGGGGTCGTCGTACATCAGGCCCGCGGCCACGGTGGTCAGGAACGGTCCGGGGACCAGCGCATACCCGGCAGCTTCGACGGCGACCGCCTGGTCCAGGAGCGTCCCGCCGCCCCCGCCGACGGACTCGGGAAGCGCGATCGCCGACAGGCCCATCTCCGCCGGGAGCGTCCCCCAGGGCGCCAAGGCGCCCGGGTCGGTCTCGGCCGCGCGGACCGCAGCGATCGAGCCCTGGCTCTCGGCCCACTTGCGCACCGAGGCTGCGAGCTCGGAGTGCTCGTCACTGATTCCGATCGGCATGGAGGCTCCTGCATCCGGGAGACGAAGCTCTGGGGTTGAGCTTGTCGAAACTAGAACGTGTTCCAATGATGCCACGGATAGGCTCCCCGGCGTGAGTGACTCCTCCCCCGAGATGCCGGCCTTCCTCCTCGAGCACGCCGTCGCCGCCAAGGGCTTCATGCCCCTCGACGAGGGCGAGTTCCTCTACCGGACCGCGTGCGCGCACCTCGGCGCCGGGCCGGCGCTGGAGATCGGAACCTACTGCGGTAAGTCGGCCCTCTACCTCGGCGCGGCAGCCGAGGCGGTCGACAGCACGGTCTTCACCCTTGACCACCACCGCGGATCCGAGGAGAACCAGGCCGGCTGGGAGCATCACGATCCCACCGTCGTGGACCCGGAGATCGGGCTGATGGACACGCTGCCGACCTTCCGCCGCACCCTCCAGCGCGCGGGACTCGAGCACCGGGTGGTCGCGGTCGTGGGTGACTCCCCCACGGTCGCGCGCCACTGGCGTACGCCGGTCGCGCTCCTCTTCATCGACGGCGGCCACTCCGAGGAGCCGGCTCAGGCCGACTACACCGGTTTCGCCCCCTGGGTCCTGCCCGGCGGGGTCCTCGTCATCCACGACGTCTTCGAGCGCCCCGAGGACGGCGGCCAGGCGCCGTTTCACGTCTGGCAGCGGGCTGTCGCGAGCGGGGATTTCGCTCCGCACGGGACCGTGGGTTCGATGCGGGTCCTCCGCCGGACGAGCCCCTGAGCGAACACCCGTCACGCGGAGAGTGAGGAGTCGTTCTCCGGCCCGATCTCGTAACGGGTGAGCGCCCGGACAGCCTCGCCGAGCTCCGTGGCGAGGACCGTCAGAACCGGGGCGAGGCCGTCGAGAGCCTCCTGCGCGGCCAGCCCCTCCAGCTCGGAGGCGACCGCAGCCACCCGGTCGACCCCGAGGTTCGCCGCGCTGCCCTTCAGCTGGTGCGCCGTGGCCCGTAGTGCGCCGGCGTCCCGCTGCTGCCAGTGCTGGCGGATCAGCGTCAGGTTTCCCGGCGCACCGTGGACGAAGTTGTCAATGGCGCGCTGGATCAGCGGGACCGCCGCGGCGCCCATCTCGGCGAGCTCCGTCAACCGACCCGGGTCCAGCACCGAGGCCCCGGACATCGCGACCTCGGCCACGCCGGCCGCCTCCGGTGCCGCGTCTGGCCCCGGCCGATCGGGATCGGCGCCGTCGAGCTGCTCGGTGAGCACCCGGCGCAGCGACTGGAGGCTGACCGGCTTGGTGAGGAACCCGGTCATTCCCGCTTCCCGGCACCGCTCCTCCTCCCCAGCCGTCGCCGAAGCGGTCAGCGCGATGATCGGGATGCGGTGCTCCGGAGACTCGTTCCGGCGTATCAGTCGGGTCGCGGCATAACCGTCCAGGCGGGGCATCTGGAGATCCATCAGCACCGCATCAAAACGGCGGCGCGCCACCCGGGCCGCGGCCACCGCGCCGTCCGCGGCCACCTCCGAGGTGTAGCCGAGCACCTGCAGCATGCCGACGGCGACCAGCTGGTTGACCTCGTTGTCCTCGACGACGAGCACGTGGCCACCGGAGCTGCGGGAAGGAACAGGGGTGGGGAGCTCCTCCGCCCGGGCCGTACCCACGGGGATCCGGAACCGGCTCGTGAACCAGAAGGTGCTGCCCCGGCCCGGGGTGCTGCACACCCCGATGTCCCCGCCGAGCGCGCCGGCGAGCCGGTGCGCGATCGCCAGACCGAGGCCGGTGCCGCCGAAGCTGCGGTTCGTCGAAACATCGGCCTGCCGGAACGGCTGGAAGATCCGGCTCTGCTGCTCGGCGTCCATCCCGATCCCGGTGTCGGTGACGTCGACCCGCAGCATCACGTCCTGATCGGCCACGGTGGCACTCAGCAGTACCGTGACCGACCCGGCGTGGGTGAACTTCACGGCGTTCGAGACCAGGTTGGAGACGATCTGCCCGAACCGACCGGGATCGCCCTCTAGGTACTCCGGCACGCTGGGGTCGAGCACGACGCCGAGGGAGATCCCGCGGCTGAGCGCATCGGCGGCGAAAAGGTCGCGGGTTCCCTGGATCACGACCGCTGGCCGGAACTCCACCGCCTCCAGCTCGAGACGCCCGGCCTCGATCTTAGAGAAGTCCAGGATGTCGCTGATCAGCACCAGCAGCGCCCGACCGGCGCCCTGCATCGCCGCCGCCAGCTCCTGCTGGCGCGGGTCCAGGGCGGTGTGCAGGAGCAGGTCGTTCAGGCCGATCACCCCGTTCAACGGGGTGCGGATCTCGTGGCTCATCATCGCCAGGAAGTCCGACTTGGCCTGCGAGGCCGCCATCGCCTCGTCCCGCGCCGCGGCGAGCTCGTTGGCCGCCCGCTCACGGGCGGCCACCTGCGCCAGCTGACCGGCGACCTGCCGGGCCAGAGACTGCAGCATGTCGTACCGCTCGAACGGTGACCGGGAGGTGATCACCAGCACCGCGACCAGCTCGTCCTGCAGCAGGACCGGCAACCCGATCATCGGCTCGGCGGGGTGAAGCCGCTCCTCGAAGACCAGGTCGCGTGAGGCGCAGACCCGAGCTGCCACGGCACACTCGTCCTCGCTCGGTGCGGCGTCGCCACCCTCGGCAACCGGGTGATGGGTCGGCCGCCCGACGTCATCGACGTCGAACGCGACCCCGCGCTGCCAGTCGGGGTGCGCGAGGAGCAGATCGCGGGTGGACGCCAGGGCCTGGTCGAACGTCGTCGCCGTGTTCGCCGCCGTGGCCAGCACCTGCATGAGCGTGTTGACCTCGACGGCGTCGAGGAGCGTGGCCTCGGCCTGCTTGCGTTCGTGGATGTCCTGCACGGTTCCGCCGAAACGGATCGGCTGTCCGTCTGGGGCACGTTCCAGCACCCGGCCCACGGTCCGGACCCAGCGCACCGCCCCGTCTCCGCGTCGGATCCGGAGGTCTACGGCTTGTTCCCCCGGTTCGGTGGCGATCAGGCTCCAGCTCTCGACAGCGGCCGGGCGGTCAGCCTCGACGACCAGCGAGATGAACGCGTTCCGGCCGGCGACGAAGGTCCTCGGATCCACCCCAAGGACGGCGTACAGCCCTTGCGACCAGGTCATCCGCCGCGGTTCGACGCGGATCTCCCAGCTGCCCAGCCCCGCGATCGACTGTGCTTCCGCCAGTTGCGACTCGCTGGCGCGCATCTGCTGGACCAGCGACCACCCGCGTCGGTCGTCGAACAGCTGGTGCAGCCGACCGTTCACCGTCCCGTCGGCGTCGCGCAGGTCCCGTTCGCTGACTAGCAGCGGGATCTCGGTCCCGTCCGGCCGACGACAGAGGCGCTGGACGTCGACCGCGCCGGGGTCGCTCCCCGACGAGCTGTCGGCGCCGAACACGTCCGCGACGGTGAGGTCGACCAGCTCGACCTCGGTCCTCCCGAGTAGCTCGGCCGCTCGGGCGTTGGCGAACAGCGTCTTGCCGCAGGCGTCGACCAGCCACAGACCGTCGGCCGAAAACTCGACGATCTGCCGGTTGATCTCGTCCCTCGATGACATGTCCCCGCCCCTCCGCGAGAACTATCATCCTAAACCGGATAAACAGGACACCGCAGGGAGATTCCGAAACTGGGGTCGAAGGTCCCGAACGACGCTCAGGTCACACCGAGACGCCGGCCGGCACGCAGCCGCACTCGAGCGCGATCTCCTCGAAGTGCGGCGCCAGCGTGTCGCCCCGCATGATCCCGGAGCCCGGGGTCGTCCGGGACAACTCGTCCGCTGCGAGAACGACCGCCGCCGCCGTGTAGGTCGTCTGCTCGTCAGGCCAGTTGACGTCCTCCGGGAAGACCCAACCGGTCCAGTACCGGCCGTCCTCGACGCGCAGGTGCTGCATCGCCGTGAACTGCTCGAGTGCTCGTTCGTGGTCGCCGATCGCGTCGAGCGACATCACCAGCTCGCAGGTCTCCGCGCCGGTCACCCAGTTGTTCTGGACCACGCACTTGATGCCCTTGCCGCGAACCACGAAGGTGTCCCACTTGCTCTCCAGCAGCTCGACCGCCGCGTTGCCGCGGACCGCCCCACCCAGGACCGGGTAGTACCAGTCCATCGAGAACTCGGACTTGTCCAGGAAGAGGTCACGGTGGTGACGCAGCGCGTGGCCGAGACGCCCGCCGGCCAGCTCCCAGTCCACCTGCGGGTCACCCACCAGATCGGCCAGCGCGACACCGGCGCGCAGCGCCTGGTAGATGCTCGACGACCCGGCCAGGAGGGCGTCCTGGTTGACCTTCGCCGGCCCGTGCGCGTCCCACTCCTGAGACCAGGAGATTCCGCCGAAAGGCCGTTGCAGGCCGACGACGAAGTCGAGGGCCTTGCGGACGTGGGGCCACATCCGGTTCACGAACGAGCGGTCCTGGCGCAGCAACCAGTGGTGCCAGACGCCGACGGCCAGGTAGGCGGACATGTTGGTCTCGCCGGAGGCGTCCTTGATCTCGCCGACCACGATCTCCATCGGCCACGAACCGTCCGGACGCTGCGTCCTGGCGCACCAGTCGTAGGCGCGTTCGGCGGCCTCGACCTCCCCGCCGACCAGCATCGCCATGGCACCTTCGACGTGGTTCCAGACGTCCGTCTTCTCGCCGGGCGTCCACGGCACAGCACCGCAGCTCTCCTGCATGGCGGCAATGGACGCAGCCGTCCGGGCGACCTGATCCGAGGTCAGGACACCGTGGACGGCCGGGATCTGCCAGGTACGGAGCGGAGAGGTCAACGCGTCACTCCGGCTTGCGGAAGTACAGGACCATGCTCTTGCCGATGAGCGGGTTCAGTGCCCGCTCGGCCAGGCGGGTGGCGGTGGAGAAGCGCGGCGTCTTCATGATGTCCCAGACCAGGACCTGGTGGTACGCCTTCACGATCGGGTGGTCGTTGTTCTCGACCCCGACAGCGGACTTGATCCACCAGTACGGCGCGTGCAGGCCGTGCGCGTGGTCCTTGCCCTCGAAGACCATCGCGTCACCCGGGGTGCCGTCGTTCGCCCGGCCACCCTTGGTGACCTTGTCGATCAGCTCGTGGTCGGTGTAGATCCGGATGTGCCCGCCCTCGGCGTTGTGGTACTCGGGCGAGAGCCGCCAGTTGATCACTTCGGGCAGCCAGCGCGGCACGGTAATCGCCATTGTGCCACCGGGGCGCAGGACCCGGATCAGCTCCTCGATGGCGGTGACGTCGTCGTGGATGTGCTCGAGCACCTCCGAGCACACGACCCGGTCGAACTCGCCGTCCGCGAACGGAAGTGCCAGCGCGGTCCCTTCCTTGATGTCGGCGGACGCGCCGGCGGGGACCTCGCCGGCCTCCTTCATCGCACCGAAGAGCTCCAGGACGTTCGCCAGTTCGTCGGCGTCCTGGTCGAAGGCGACGACGTCGGCGCCGCGGCGGTACATCTCGTAGGCGTGGCGGCCGGCGCCGCAGCCCATGTCGATGACCCGGTCACCTGGGCGCAGCCCGAGTCGGTCGAAGTCGACGGTCAGCATCGTGGAGCCTTTCTCAGTTCTTCTTCTTCGGCACGCGCTTGTGGGTGCTCGTGGGGTTGGTCTGGTAATCGGTGAGCACGTGCTCGTAGGCCGCCGCGGTCTTTCTGGCCACAGCGGTCCAGCTGAACAGCTCCTGGGCACGCACCCGCCCGGCCTTGCCGAGCCTCGCGCGACGCTCGGGATCGTCGAGCAGCGCTGCCAGGGTGCTGGCCAGCTCACCGACGTCGCCCGGGGTGACCAGCTCGGCACAGAGTCCGTCCGGGCCGACGACCTCCGGGATGGCACCGGTCCGGCTCACGACCAGAGGTGTCTCGCACGCCATCAGCTCGGCCGTCGGCAGCGAGAAACCCTCGTAGAGCGAGGGAACGACCGCGATCTCGGCGGACCCCATCACCCGGACGAGCTCGGTGTCGCTGATGCCGTTGACGAACTTGATGTGCTCCCCGATCCCGAGCTCCTCGATCAGTTTCTCGGTACGGCCGCCCGCGGTCGGCTTGGTGACCAGGAGCAGCTCCAGGTCGCGCTCGGTCCGCAGCTTCGCAAATGCTTCGAGCAGGGTGGCGATGCCCTTCATCGGGGCGTCCGCGCTCGCCATCGCGACCAGGCGGCCGGGGACCCGGGGCTCCGTCGGCGGGACGAAGCAGTCGTCCACACCGAGCGGGATCACCTGCATCTTCGCCAGGTCGGCGCCGAAGTCCTTTGCCGCGTCGACCTTCGAGGACTCGGACGGCAGCAGAATCCAGCGGGCCCGGCGTACGACGGCTCCCTGCATCCTCAGGAAGCCGTACCAGCGCCGGAGGCTCAGCTTCTTGCGCAACGGGGCGGCCGCGATGTCCACCCGCCGGTCGAAGGTGATCGGGTGGTGCACGGTGGTCAGGACCGGGATCCCGAGCTCTTTCTCGATGTCCATGACCCCGTGGGCCAGGACCTGGTTGTCGTGCACGATGTCGAACTCGTCGGCGCGACTGCGCAGGGCCCGGAGAACGCGCTTGCCGAACGTCCGCGGTTCCGGGAACCCGGCGGTACACATGATCGCGAACTCCTGCGCGTCGATCAGGTCGCGGAACTCCCACGGCCAGACCATCCGGAACGGGTCGGGATCCCGGTACAGGTCCAGGCTCGGGACCTTGGTGAGCGCGACGCCCTCGTCCAGCTCCGGGTAGGGCTGGCCCGAGAACACCTCGACGGTGTGGCCGAGCTCGGTGAGCTCACGGCTGAGGTGGCGGACGTAGACGCCCTGTCCCCCGCAGTGCGGTTTGCTGCGGTAGGACACGAGTGCGATGCGCAAGGGCCCGCCCTTCCTCTCCGGCTTCGCCGGCATCAGTACTTTCCGGCCAGGCCGGGAGATTTCTACGGTGTTTCGGAACTGCAACGTGTTTCTATTATGACCGATCTCGCTGCTAGCCTTTGATTCACGGTCGTGGACGGGCAATTGTGCAGGGTCGACCCGGCAAAAGACGAACCCAGACACTGCAACGAGGAAGGCGGGGAGACGGTGACGACGAACTCGCTGACCTACGACGACCTCGGCTCAGCCGCTCAGCGCGACCGACGGCGCCGGATCCTCGACGCGACCATCGCGCTCGCCTCCAAGGGCGGCTTCGACGCGGTCCAGATGCGCGCAGTCGCCGAGCAGGCGGACGTTGCCCTCGGAACCCTCTACCGCTACTTCCCCTCCAAGATCCACCTCCTCGTCTCCGCGCTCGCCCGTCAGTTCGAGGACACCCAGTCCCTCGTGGGACGCAAGCCGGTCCCGGGCGACACCCCGGCCGAGCGGGTCATCTACGTGCTCAAGCGGGCCACTCGCGGCATGCAGGGCGACGCCAACCTCACCGAAGCGCTCACGCGGGCGTTCATGTTCGCCGACGCCTCCGTCGCGACCGAGATCCACGTCGTCGGCATGCAGCTCACCACGATGCTCACCCGCTCGATCAAGGGCGACGCCTACATCGAGGGCGAACAGCCCTCCGACGAGGACATCGCGATCTCCCGGGTGATCAGCGACGTCTGGCTCTCCGCTCTGGTCTCGTGGGTGACCGGTCGCTCAACCGCGGAAGAGGTCGGCGACCACATCGAGACCGCCGTCAAGCTGCTCCTGCGCTGACGCCCAGCACGGTCGTCGACCCCACGGCCGTCGAGCTTGCCGAGACGCCTCCACCTGCGCGGCACGGTTCCCGCAGCGGCGACTATCCCCCGAACGCGTGCGTGGCGGTGACTCCGCCGTCGATCGCGATCTCGGCGCCGTTGATGTACCCGGACTCGTCGCTGGCGAGGAAGACGTAGAGCGGGGCGATGTCATCGGGGTAGCCGACCCGGCGCAGCGGCACGCGGGACGCGCCGTACTCCATCGCCGCGTCCCCGCCGTGCGGCCGGGTCATCGGGGTGTCGATCATGCCGGGGTGGACCGAGTTCACCCGGATCCCCTTCGGCCCGAGCTCCATCGCCGCCGCCTTGGTCATGCCGCGGATCGCGAACTTGGTCGCCGTGTACGCCGTCAGGGACGCCATCCCCGCCAGGCCTTCGACCGAGGATGCGTTGATGATCGAGCCGCCACCGTTCTTGCGCATCGTCCGGGCCACGGCCTTCATGCCCAGGAAGGTGCCGAGCTGGTTGACCGAGACCAGCAGCATGTACTCCTCGACCGTCATCTTCTCGATCTCGGCGAACCGGAGCAGGCCGGCGTTGTTCGCCAGGACGTTGACGGGCCCGAACGCCTCGTTGGTCTCCTCGACCAGCGCGGTCCAGGACGCCTCGACGCTCACGTCGTGGTGACGGAAGAGCGCGGCTTCCCCTAGCTCGGCGGCCAGCGCCTGGCCGAGGTCGTCGGCGATGTCCGCGATGACGACCTTCGCGCCGTGGGTGACGAAGTGGCGCGCGATCGCCTCACCCTGTCCCTGGGCACCCCCGGTGACGATGGCGATCTTGCCGGCAAGTCTGCTCATGACGGTTCCTTCGGTGACGAGCGGGAGCTCAGACGGTCAGCTGCATGACGGAGTCGGCGGCGAAGCCGACCGACGGGTCCCGGTCCTCGAAGTAGCTCCCGAGGCTGCGGTCGAGCTCGGCGAGGTCGAAGACGTCACCGGCGGTGTCGAAGCGCTGCTCGACGACCGGAGCGCCGATCAGGGCGACCATGCCGCCGTACACGACAAAGAGCTGGCCGGTGATCCGCTCGGCGGCGGGCGACGCCAGGTAGGCGACCAGCGGTGCGACGTGCTCGGCCGAGTACGGGTCGATCGCCTTGCCGGAGTTGTCCTCACCGAAGACAGCGGCGGTCATCGCCGTCCGTGCGCGGGGAGCGATCGCGTTCGCCCGGACGCCCATCCGGCCCAGGCTGCGGGCGGTGGAGAGCGTCAGCGCGGTGATCCCGGCCTTTGCCGCGGCGTAGTTGGGCTGGCCCGGCGAGCCGCTGAGCGAGGCCTCGGAGGCGGTGTTGATGATGCTGCCGTAGACCTGCTCACCGCTCTCCTTGTGCTTCGCCCGCCAGTACGACGCCGCGTTCCGGGAGAGCAGGAAGTGCCCGCGCAGGTGGATCCTGGTGACCAGGTCGAAGTCGTCGTCGGTCATGTTGAAGAGCATCTTGTCGCGGGTGACCCCGGCGTTGTTGACCACCACGTCGAGCCCGCCCAGCTTGACGGCCGCCTCGACCATCGCGTCGGCCGTGGACCGCTCCCCCACGTCGCCCGCGACCACCACTGCGGTGCCGCCGTTCTGACGAATCTCCTCGGCTGCCTCGTCCCCGGCGCCCGGGAGGTCGTTGATGACCACGGCTGCGCCGGCGCGGGCGAGCGCGACCGCCTCGGCGCGACCGAGGCCGGCCCCGGCGCCGGTGACGACGGCGACACGGCCGTCCAGGGACAACGGATCGGTGGTTTCAGGCATGCGGGTACTGCTCCTCAAGACATCAGCGGGACAGGGTCTGGACGGTCGGGACGCGCAGGTCAGCCCTCGACGAGGCTGATCGCCGACTTCGGGCAGGCGGCGATCGCCTGGGCCACGGAGTCGCGGTTCTCGTCGGTGACGTTCTCCTCCAGGATCTGGAGGAAGTCGTCGTCATCGATCTCGAAGTTCGCAGGAGCGAGCGCCTCGCAGAGTGCGTTGGACTCGCAGAGGTCGAAGTCGACCTTGATCTTCATGGTGTTTCCTCCGGGTGGGTGGTGCGCGGTCTGGGGAAGTCGTGGGTCAGGAGCCGACGCCGGGAGGCGCGGCCATCTTGCGGTGGTCCCAGGTCGCGATCTTGTCGGGCTCGACGACGACACCGACCCGCTTCCGGGCCTGCTGGGCGACGATCTCGTCCCCGAACTCGCCGAGATCGACATCGCCGGCCATCACCTTCGCGACCTTTGCGCCAAGCGCCTTGATGTCGTCGTACTCCTCGACGAGGCGGGCGGTGCCGGTGATCGTGGCTCCGCGGAGCTCGAAGTAGTCGACACCGTCCTCGATCAGGCAGGTGATCCGTGGGTCGCGGCGCAGGTTCACGATCTTCTGGGAGCGGCCGTAGGTCCAGAACGCGATCTTCCCGTCCACGACCACGTAGAAGAGCGTGGTCAGGTGCGGCTCACCCTCGGGGCCGACGGTGGCCACCTGGACTTTCATGTTCGCGGCGAGGAAGTCGGTGAACTCCTCGTCGGTCATCGCGACGGCGTTGCGCCCGCTCGACATCTCAGGAGCCTTCGCTGGAGTGACCCGGGAAGACGCCCTGGTCGGGGAAGACGAGCGGAGCGGCGTTGTTGACCGAGGTGGCCACCTCGCCGAAGCCGACGGCGATCAGGCGGACCTTGCCGTCGTACTCGGTGATGTCGCCGGCGGCGAAGACCCGCGGGAGGTTGGTGCGGGTGGTCGAGTCGACGACGATGTGGCGCTTGTCGAACTCCAGGCCCCACTCCTTCATCGCGGTGAGGTCGGCCACGAATCCGAGAGCGGCGACGACCGCCTGCGCGGGCCGGGTGACGACCTCGCCGTCGGCGAGGGTGATCTCGACCTTCTCCACGTGACCGTCCCCGACGAGTGCGGTGACCTGGGCCTTCGTGATGACCTCGGTCTTCCCGGCCAGGACCGCGTCGATCGTGGCCTGGTGGGCCCGGAACTGGTCGCGGCGGTGCACCAGGGTGATCGAGTTGGCGATGCCCTCCAGCTGGTGCGCCCAGTCGAAGGCGCTATCGCCGCCCCCGACGATGACGACGTCCTTGCCGACGTACTCGTCGAAGGAGGGCACGAAGAACACCAGACCGCGGCCTTCCCAGCCGTCTCCGGCCGGCAGCGGTCGGGGCGTGAACTTGCCGATCCCGGCGGTGATGATGACCACCTTGGCGACCACCTCGGTGCCGTCGTCGAGACCCATCGTGACGGTCTCGTCGCCGACCGTGAGGGCGTTCGCCGTGCGATCGAGCAGGTACGTCGGCTTCGCGCTGGCCGCCTGCGCGACCAGGGCGTTGATCAGCTCGCGGCCCTTGACGGTCGGGAACCCGGCCACGTCCAGGATGGCCTTCTCGGGGTACAGCGCCGAGACCTGGCCCCCGATCTCGGGCAGCGAGTCGACGAGCGTGACCGACATCCCGCGGAACCCCGCGTAGTACGCCCCGAACAGTCCGGCAGGACCTGCGCCGACGATGAGCACGTCCGTGTCGTGGGTCTGGGGCACCGCATCGTCCTTCCGGGGCAGCATCGATCCGCGCAGCGTCGGTCCCAAGAATGGAACCTGTTCTAATTTATCAGAAGCCCGTCATCTCCGACACGATCCAGTCGCCGTCTTTTCGCTCCATCTTCACCAGGAGCCGGCTGAGGATCTGCGGGGGCGCCGAGGTGGATCCTTCGGGGACGCTGATGATGTTCGTCAGGAGCATCACGGTGGCCCGTCCCGGCGTCAGGGACACGACCGAGGTGGCGAGCACCGTGGCGGCCTGGGTGAGCTTGGACTCGAGGATCTCAGCGGTCCGCTTCGCCATCGTCGCCTGGTAGTCCTTCTCGAAGTACTCCGGCGTGAGCACCTTCTCTGCGGCGTCGGCATCCTTCTCCAACGACCTGTGCGCGTAGGAGAGCACCGTGGTGACGTTGGCAGCCGCAGCACTCATCACGGCATTCCGGTACGGCGTCGAGGTCACCTGGCCGTTGTCGGCGACGGCGAGGTCCCCCGGCCGGGACGCCAGGACGATCCAGACGATGCCGCCGGCCAGGAGCAGCGAGAGCGCTACCAGGCCTACGACGACCCGGTCCGCGAGGACGCTGCCCAGCGTGATCCTGGACAGCGTGATCCTGGACAGCGTGGTCCTGGACAGCGTGGTCGGGGCCGGCGCGGGCGACACTGTCGCGGGGGCCTCGGGGGCCTCGGGCGTCTCGGCGTGCTCGACGACCGTGGGAAGGGGCTCGTCGGGACCGTGTTCGTCGGGGGTGGGGTCGATCGGGACGAGTCCGGCTGGAACGGACCCGGTCGATGCGGGCTCCTCCTCCGGCAGGTCGGAGCGGCAGTAGCGACACTTGATCGCCGCCGCCTTGATCACCTCGGCGCAGTACGGGCAGACCTTCTCGTCGGGCTCCATCACGCCACCCGCCCGACGCTCAGCTCGGAGACCAGCCAGCGGCCGCCCTCGCGCTTCAGCGTGACGTGCAGGTAAAGCTGCCGTACGGCCCGGCTGGTCTCGGTCCCGGCATCGCCCTCGGCCGCGACGCCTGACTCCTCGGTCTTGGTCGCCGCGATGTCGACGACGGCGGAGGTCTCGCTGACGGTGCCGACGCCGATGCGCTGGACCTCGCCGGTGGAGACCGACTTTTGCGTCCGGGCGAGCTGGGTCAGCTGGGCGTCGTAGGCGTCGAAGTCCGCCTCGAAGGTCCCGGTCGCGAACGCCCGGAGCGCATCGACGTCCTCGTCCATCGTCCGGTAGTCGTAGGTCAGGAACGTCTGCACGAACCGACGAGCCGCGAGCGTGACCTCGGCGTCGCGGCGGGTGGCGTCGTCCGCCGCCGTCCACGAGTCCGGGAGCACGGACGGAACAGCAGCCTTGGCGAGCAGCAGGCCACCGGCGGTCAGCGCGAGAACCGAGGCGACCGTGACCGCGACTGCGCGCGGCCGCGTCCAGACCCAGCGCGACCGACGTACGACGGGTGCAGGGTCGGTCGTCGTTCCGGTGGTCCCGGTGGTCATTCGTGAAGGCCGAGCATCACGGACTGCCATGAGTAATCGCTGAACACCGGTTGCCTCCCCGCGGCCGGCGACTCTCCCGCGCGACCTCCGGCGCCATCGTACGGGCCCACCCGGTTCGCACTACCTGTGAAACCCGAGGGCAGCGGGGCGTACCTCGAACCGCGCAGGTTGATGCCCTCGGAGAGGCACCGCGCCGGGAAGGTCGGGGTGTCGCTGAGGTCGGTGCCGGGCCGCCATTGGGACGGGGGCTTGTAGCCCTCGGTGCAAGCGGGAACCGTGTTGTCGAACTGCAGGTTGATGTGCCCGTATCCGTCACCCGGGGTGCCCGTGAACCCCGACGAGATCACTGCCGGGAACGTGACCAGGGTCTGTTCGAGCGCGTTGAGCCGGTCGCTGAGCACCTGGTTGACCGTGACCAGGTTGCCGAGGAACTCGGGCAACGTCGGTTCGAGGTCACGCAGCAGACCGTTGACCTCCTTGACCGCCGGGGTGCCTGCGGCGAGCAGGGTGCGCAGGTCCTTGTCGGAGCCCGCGAGCGTCTGGGTCAGGTCGCCGAGGTTGGCCGAGAACGACCGGATGTTCGCCGCGTTCGCCTGCTGCGTCTCCAGCACCGTTTTGCCGGAGTCGATCAGCCGGATCGTCGCGGCCTGGTTGGCCTTCGCCTCGGCGACGAGGTCGGCCCCGGCGTCGACCATCCGACGCAACGGGTCCGCGGTGCCGCGGAACATAGTGCCGAGCTCGCGGACGACCGTGGAGACGTCGTCCTGGTCGAGCGAACCCACCAACCCGTTGATCTTTACGAGCAGGTCGTCGGTCGCCTGCGGAAGGCTCTCCTTGTCGCCCAGGAAAGTGGTGCCGTCCTGGGCGTAGGGACCCTCGCGGTCGGACGGCTCGAAGTCCAGGTACTGCTCGCCGACAGCGGACAGGTTGTGGACGAAGACCGGCGAGTCCTTCGGGATCTCGGTGCCCTTGTCCACCGCCAGCGTCAGCCGCACTCCCGACGGGATCACGTCCATGTCGGAGACCTTGCCGACCTTCACACCGCGGTAGGTGACTTCGCTGCCGACGAAGAGTCCTCCTGAGGTCGGCAGCTCGGCGTGCAGGGTGATCCCGCTTCCGGTGATCCTGGTGAAGATGCCGAGGTAGGTCGCGGTGATGTAGACGAGCCCGACGGCGCTGAGCACCACGAAGGCCATCAGCCGGATCTTGACTCCGCGGGTCATCGGGCACCCCCTCCCAGCAGCGTGGAGAGGCCGCCGAGCAGGCCACCGCCGGTCCCGGTGCTTCCGGTACCACTCTTCGAACCACCGTTGGACCGGTCCGGTCCGGCGAGAATGCCCCCCAGCAGGCCGACGAGCGGGTTGTCACTGTCGCCGCGCGGACCGGGCCCGACCCCCGGGCAGAGCGGGCTCGTCGGCAGCAACGAGCAGAGCTGGGTGAGCACGCTGTCGCTCAGCGTCGCGCAGACCGGTTTCGCCGGGGTGGCCATGCAGATCTCGATCGGGCTGGGCAGGTTCGAGCTGTCGCCGACGCCCCCGCTGCCGAGCAGCTTGGAGAGGTCGAAGTCGATCGCGAAGAGCGCGTTCGCGTAGTCGCCCTTGGCCAGGTCGGCGGCTTCCTTCGGGAACGGGAAGCTCGCCATCAGACTCAGTCCTCGCGGCAGGGAGTCACCGGCGTCGGCGAGCTCGCGGAGCGTGGGCGCGAGGTGACGCAGGGTCGCAATCACGTCGTCCTTGCTCTGCTTGAGGACCCGGGTCCCGACTACGCCGAGCTCGTCGAGCTTGGTGAGCATCGTGACCAAGGACTTGTGCTGACCGTTGAGGACCCGGAGCGCCGGGCCCATCGCGTCGATGGCCTCCCCGACCGCGCGACCCTCCTTGTTGAGGGTGCGGGCGAGGTTGTCGACCGCCTCCATGGCCGCGATGATCGACGCCTTCTGGTCGTCCAGGGTGCCGACCAGGGTGCTGATGTTGCGGAGCACGCCACGGGCGTCATCGGTCCGGCCGTCGAGCATCTTGTTGATCTCGACGCTGATCGTCCGGAGCTGCTGGACGCCACCCCCGCTCAGCACGAACGACAGCGCGCCGAGCACCTCCTCGACCTCGGGGTTGCGCCCGGTCCGTTCGAGAGGGATGTTGTCGCCGTCCGCGAGCCTGCCGCTGGCGTTCTCCTCGGGCGGCAGCAGGGCGACGTACTTCTCGCCCAGGAGGCTGGTCTGGCGGATGTCGGCGATGGTGTTGGCCGGCAGGTCGAGGTCCTCGCGGATCTGCAGCGTGATCGTCGCGTGCCACCCCGTTCGTTCGATCTCGGAGACCTGGCCGACCGGCACGTCGTCGACCATCACGGCCGTCCGGGGAACGACGTTGAGGGCGTCGGTGAACTCGGCAGTGATCGTGATGGCGTCGTCCTCGCTGACTGCCTTGCCGCCCGGGAGCGGCAGGTCGTAGGCACCGTCGAAGGAGCACGACGCGAGCGCCGGCACCACCACGAGCAGCGCGACCCCGCGCAGGACCCGGTCCCGCGCCTGCCGGACGCGTCGGAAGGAGGTGGTCATCGGCCCCCTCCCAACAGGTCGGCGAGGCTCTGGGCGCGCTCGGCGAGCGCGGAGGCACCGTCGGACGGCGTCGTCGCCGGCACCTTCGCCCCGGGGGCCTGCGCCCCCGCGGGTACCCCGGGTCCGGTTTGCGCCAGGGGTGCGGTGAGCGCCTTCAGCACCTCGCACGCCAACTGCGGGTTCGGGATCTTGGCGTTCACCACGATGTCGCAGAGCACGTTGCCCAGGCTCTGGACCGTCGGGCCGAACTGCACGCGGGACCCGATCGAGCCGGTCTTCACGTCGTACGCGAGGGTCAGGTTGCCGAGGCCGAGCGGCGCCAGCTGGATCGCGGTCGCGAGCGAGTCGCGCTCCTTGGCCAGGACGCCCAGGACGCTGGTCAGGTCCTCGATGTTGCTGGTCAGGGCTGCGCGGTTGTCCTTCACGAAGCCGCGCACCGTGGTGACGACGTTCGCGAGCGAGGCCAGCGCCCTGCCGAGGTCGTCGCGCTCGCCGGCGAGCTGCGCCGACACCCCGGTGAGGTCCCCGATGAACTGGTTGACGACCGCGTCGTTCGCCGCCAGGGTCGTGGTGAGCCCGGAGAGCTGGGTGATCGTGTCGAACAGGGGCCCCCGGTTGTCACCGAAGACCTCCACGGCCCGGGAGAGGCTCAGCAGCGTGCGGTTCGCCAGATCGCCCTGGCCGCGGAGCGCATCGGCGCCCGAGGAGAGCACTGAGCTCAGCGCACCCTCCTTGTTCATCCCGTTCGGACCGAGCGCCTCGCTCAGGTCCGCGAGGCTGCGGTAGATCCGGTCCAGCTCGACCGGCGTGCCGGTGCTGGCGAGCGGGATGTCGGCGCCGTCCTCGAGCACGGCGCCCTCGGTGTAGGCCGGTGTGATCTGGACGAACCGGTCGGCCACCAGGGTCGGTGTGATGATCGCGGCCTTCGCACCCCGCGGGAGCTTGTACTCACGGTCGTAGGTCATCTCGACCCGCACGCTCTCGCCCTCCGGCACCACCGCCTCGACGGTGCCGATCCGGACCCCCATCAGGCGCACCTCGGAGCCCTCGTAGATCGCCACCGCACGCGAGAAGTGCGCAGTCAGCGTGCGGTCCGCGCCGCCGCCCAGGAAGACGAACAAGGTGGCCGCCAGGAGCAGCACCGTGACCGCGATGGCGAGGACACGGCCGCTGAGCCGGTCGAGGAGCGTCGTCACGTCATTCACCGCCTTCCGGCCGGATCCCCGGCACGAACTCGCCGGTCACCAGGCCGGCGAGGTTCGGGACGTAGGCGTCGAACCACGGGCCGGTGCCGATGACGTTGATCAGGATCGAGGCGTACGGCCCGAGGTTCTGGATGGTCTTCTCCAGCGAGTCCTCGCGCTTGCGCAGGAGCGTCACGACCTCCTGGAGATCGGCCAGCACGGGGCCGATCTGCTTCTCGTTGTCCTTCACGATGCCGTTGAGCGAGACCGCGAGCTTGTCGGCGTTCACCAGGAGCGTGTGGATCGCCTCCTTGCGCGCGCGCAGCTCCTTGAAGACCAGGTCCCCCTGCTTCATCAACGTCACCAGGTCGCCCTTGCGGTCCTCGAGGAGCTGGGTGACGCTGTCGGCGTGCCGCAGCAGCCCGGCCAGCTCGTCGTCGCGGTCCGCGATCGCCTGCGAGACCCGGGAGATCCCCGTGAAGCTCTCCTTCACGTGCGGCGCCGCGGCGTCGATCGTGCCGGAAAGGGTGGTCAGCGCCTTGGCCAGCTGGTCGGTGTCGATCTGCTCGGTGGTGGTGGTCAGCTGGCTGAGCGTCCCGACGATGTCGTAGGACGCCTTGGTCCGGCTCAGCGGGATCGTGCCGCCCGCCTCCATCGTGCCCGCGCCCACCGGCGTGAGGTTGAGGAACTTGCTGCCGAGCAGGTTGAGCACCTCGACCGAGGCGCGGGACTGCTCGCCGAAGGACGCTCCCTTGACGTCGAAGTTCACCCGGACCCGGTCCTCCCGGATCTCGATGCTCTTCACCCGGCCGACCCGGACACCGGCGATCTGCACCATGTCACCGCGGGAGAGTCCGGAGGCGTCCGCGAACTCGGCGTGGTACCCGGTCCCGCGGAAACCGGGGAACTTCTGCAGGTTGAACGCAGCGGCCATCACCACGAGGAGCACGATCAGGGAGATCGAGCCCATCCGCAGGATGGAGGCGTTCGTGTGGCGGGCCATCACTTGCACCTCTCCGCGGTGCTGTAGAACTCGAGCGCTTTGCTCAGGGAGCTCTCGAGCTGCTGGATGAGCGGCAGGGTCAGGCCCGGGATGCCGAGGGTCGAGAGGTCGAGCTCGGGCAGGATGATCTTGCCGGTGAAGTCGCAGAGGTAGTAGTTGTACCAGGAGCCGTAGGTGCCGATCCGGGCCTGCTTGCGGAAGAGCTCGGGCAGCCGGTCGAGCGCCTCGTTGATGATCGCCTGGTTCTTCGGCGACGCCAGCACCTTCGAGACCCGCCCGAGCTGCTTGAGGTCTTCCCGCAGGAGCGGGCGGCCCTCGGTGAGCAGGGTGGAGAGCTCTCCCGAGAGCGTGCTGATGCTCTGCAGGGACGCGCCGATCACCTTGCGGTCGCCGGAGAAGTTGCCCAACCAGCCCTTCAGCTCGACCACGAGGTCGTCGAGCTGCTGGCGGTGGTCGTCGACCGTGCGGAGCATGGTGTCGAGGTTGGTGATCACGTCACCGATCAGCTCGTCCCGGTCGGCGAGCGTGTTCGTCAGGGACGCCGTCCGGGAGAGCAGGGAGGCGATGGTCCCGCCCTCGCCCTGGAGAACCTTGACCAGGTTGAGCGAGAGCTCGTTGATCTGGTCGGGCTCCAGCGCGGCGAACAGCGGCTGGAAGCCGTTGAACAGCGCGGTCAGGTCGAGGGCCGGGGTCGTCTGCGACATCGGGATGGTGCTGCCCTTCGGCAGGGCCTCGCCGCCGGGCTGGCCCTCGGAGATCGCCATGTAACGGGCGCCGACCAGGTTCAGGAACCGGATGTCGGCCCGGCTCGCCCTGGTCAGCGGGACGTCGTCCTTGACCACGAAGGTCACCAGCGCCCGGGTGCGGTCGTAGACCTTCACGTCCTTGACCGACCCGACGGTGAGGCCCGCGATCCGGACGTCGTCGCCCTCGGTGACCAGGCTGGCACTGCTGAAGAGCGCCTTGTACTCCGTGGTCGACCCGAAGCCGAAGTTGCCCATGATCATCGCGAGCACGGTGGTGACCACGAGTGAGCAGGCGGTGAAGATCCCGAGCTTGACGGCGGCGACCATGGTCACGGTGTTCCGGGTTCCCATCAGCGCCTCCCCGGTTCGTCGAGGTCGCTGCCGTCGGGCAGCGGCACGTAGTCGGCCGGCACCTTCGGGTTGGGCAGGCCCAGGCACCAGGGGCCGTGCCCGGTCCCGGCGTACTCGGGCGCGTCCTCGGGCCCGTAAGCCGGCCTCTGGACGGCGTCGAAGGACATCTTCTGGCGTACCCGGTTGCCCTTGAAGATCTCGGCCAGCCGGTCGGTGTACCTGTCGATGCCCTGGAGCAGGCAGGTGAACTCCGGCGAGTAGGTGTCGAGCAGCGAGGTGAGCGGCCGGGCGAGCCGCGCCTCGGTGACGATCGCGTCCTCGTTCGTGGTGAAGATGCCGGTCGCGGTGACGGCCAGACTGGTCGTCGCGTCCACGAAGCCGACCAGGTCGTCCTTCTTCTCCACCAGCGTGCGGGCCGTGACGGTCGCGTTCTTGAGCAGCCGGATCAGGTCGGGGGCCGCCAGCGCGTAGGTACGGCTGACGCTGGCGAGCAGCTTCAGGTCCTGTTCGACGGTCGGGAGCTTGGCGTTGATCGCCGTCAGGTAGGAGTTGAGGTCGGTGATCGTGCGGCCGAGCTTCTCGCCACGGCCGTCCAGGGCCGTCGAGATCGCGTACAGGGTCGTGTTGAGGTCGGCGGGACGGATCGAGCGGAGCAGCGGGAAGAGGGTCGCCAGGACCTGCTGCAGCTCCACGTTGGTGGTCACCCGGTCGGCCGGGATGACGGTGCCGTCGCGCAAGGAGGTGGGCGAAGGGGTCGTCGGGTCGACCAGGGCCACGTACTTCTGACCGAACAGGGTGGTCGGCCGGATCTCGACGGTGACGTTGTCCGGGATCTTCGCGGCGGCGTCCGGGTTCAGGCCGATCCGGATCTTCGCCTCCTCGCCGTCCTGGCTGATCGAGCGGACCTGCCCGATCAGGACGCCGTGGATCCGGACGTCGCCGAACTTCGCGAGCTGGAGACCAGCGCGGTCCGCCTTCACGGTCACCATCGTCACCGGGGTGAAGACCTTCTGGTAGATCGCGATCGACAGGCCGATCAGCAGGGCGATCCCGAGCATGTAGGCGATCCCGGCGGCGAAGAGCCGCCTGTGCTCGGACTTCGTGTCGTGCACGATGTTCATCAGCATGAGGACGCCATCACCCCGTGATCCGCACGGTGGTGGTCGAGCCCCAGATCGCGAAGCTCAGGAAGAAGTCGGCGATCACGATGGTGACGATCGAGGTCCGGATCGCTCGACCGACGGCCATGCCGACACCGGCCGGTCCGCCGGAGGCGGTGTAGCCGTAGTAGCAGTGGATCAGGATGACCGCGATCGCCAGGACCAGCAGCTTGAAGAACGACCAGAGCATGTCGATCGGCGGCAGGAACTGGATGAAGTAGTGGTCGTAGGTGCCGGCCGATTGCTGGTAGATCAGCGTGGTGATCAGCCGTGGTGAGAGGTACGACGCGCAGAGGGCCACGATGTAGAGCGGGATGACGGCGACGAAGGCGGCGATCATCCGGGTCGTCACCAGGAACGGCAGCGACGGGATGCCCATCACCTCGAGAGCGTCGATCTCCTCAGAGATCCGCATCGCCCCCAGCCGGGCCGTGTAGCCGCAGCCGACGGTCGCTGCGAGCGCGATCGCCGAGACGAGCGGGGCGACCTCCCGGGTGTTGAAGTACGCCGAGATGAAGGCGGTGAACTTGGCGACACCGATCTGGCTCAGCGAGGCGTACCCCTGGATCCCGACCTCGGTGCCCGCGAAGAAGGCGAGGAACGCGATCACCCCCGCGGAGCCGGCGATCAGGGTGAGTCCGCCCGAGCCGAACGCGACCTCGGCCAAGGTGTTGCTGATCTCGCGCTTGTACCGACGGAGCGCGCGGGGCGTCCAGGCCAGGGCCTTGACGTAGAACATCAGCTGGTCGCCGCGCTCCTCGATGCGGTGGCGCTGCTCGCGGAGGAGAGCGGAGCCGAGGCTGGTCAGCTGGGACATCGACTCAGAGCCCCGTCTGCGGGACGACTTGGAAGTAGATCGCGGTGATGATGGCGTTGAGGAAGAACAGCACCATGAACGCCACGATTACGGACTCGTTGACCGCCCGGCCCACGCCGCTCGGACCGCCGCCGGCGTTGAGGCCCTTGTAGGCGCCCACGATCGCCGCGAGGTAGCCGAAGAGCAGCGCCTTGATCATGGCGACGTACAGGTCGGTGAGCGAAGCCAGCGCGGTGAACGAGGACAGGAACGCGCCGGCCGACCCACCCTGGACGATCACGGTGAAGAAGTAGCCGCCACCGATGCCGGCGGCGATCACGATCCCGTTGATACCCAGGGCGACGAAGACCGTGGCGAGCACCCGGGGCACGACGAGGCGCTCGATCGGGTCGACGCCGAGGACCTCCATGGCGTCGATCTCCTCGCGGATCTTGCGAGCCCCCAGGTCGGAGCAGATCGCGGAGCCCGCAGCCCCGGCGATGATCAGCGCTGCGGCGATCGGAGCCGCCTCCCGGACGACTGCCAGCACCGCGCTGGCACCGGCGAAGGATTGGGCGCCCAGTTGGCCGGTGAGGTTGCCGACCTGGAGCGAGATGACCGCGCCGAACGGGATCGAGATCAGGATGGTCGGTACCAGCGTCACGCTGGTGATGAACCAGGCCTGCTCGATGAACTCCCGGACCTGGAACTTGCTGGTGAAGACGGCCTTCGTGACGTCGACGACCATGGCGGCGATCTCCCCGGGACCGCGCACGATCGAGGCAACCGAGACCGCCACCTGCACTCCTCCCGTGATGTCCCGCCGTCCGGCGGGCACGAGAACCAAATCTAGAACTTGTTCTCGAATGTGGCAAACCGTACATGTGCCAGATAGGTGTTACCCGATTCTCCGGCATCTGCAACGGGAGGCACAGGGGGTGGCGAAAGCGTCTTCGACTGCGTACCGCCTCGGCTAGCGGGTGGCCTCCATCATCTGCCGCAGCTCCTTCTTCAGATCCGAGATCTCGTCGCGGAGCCGTGCCGCCACCTCGAACTGGAGCTCGGCGGCCGCCGCGTGCATCTGCTCGGTGAGCTGCTGGACCAGCTCGGCCAGGTCGCTCGACGGCAGGCCTGCCAGGTCGGGCATCCGCTGCCGGTCCGCGTTCAGCTTGGAGAGCCCCGGGACCGGGGCCTTCTTGCTCCGGTCGCCGCGGGCGCCGGTGCCCTGCCAGGTCGCCAGCAGTTCCTCGGTGTTCTCGTCCTCCCGGGCGAGCATCTCGGTGATGTCCGCGATCTTCTTGCGCAACGGTTGGGGGTCGACCCCGTGAGCGGTGTTGTAGGCGACCTGCTTGGCGCGACGGCGGTTGGTCTCGTCGATCGCCTTCTCCATCGAGGCCGTCATCTTGTCGGCGTACATGAAGACCTGGCCGGAGACGTTGCGAGCAGCACGACCGATGGTCTGGATCAGCGACTTGTCCGAGCGCAGGAAGCCCTCCTTGTCGGCGTCCAGGATCGCGACGAGCGAGACCTCGGGGAGGTCCAGGCCCTCGCGCAGCAGGTTGATGCCGACCAGGACGTCGAACAGCCCGAGACGGAGGTCGCGCAGCAGCTCGATCCGCTTGAGGGTGTCGACCTCGGAGTGCAGGTAGCGGGTCCGGATGCCGTTCTCGAGGAGGTAGTCGGTCAGGTCCTCGGACATCTTCTTGGTCAAAGTGGTCACCAGGACCCGCTCGTTGCGCTCGACCCGGAGGTTGATCTCGCCGATCAGGTCGTCGATCTGGCCCTTGGTCGGTTTCAGGATCACCTCGGGGTCGATCAGGCCGGTCGGGCGGATGATCTGCTCGACCGCGTTCTCGACCCCGCCGCCCTTGGCGAGCTCGTAGTTGCCGGGGGTGGCCGAGAGGTAGATGGTCTGGCCGATCCGGTCGAGGAACTCCTCCCAGCGCAGCGGTCGGTTGTCCATGGCGCTCGGCAACCGGAACCCATGGTCGACGAGGTTGCGCTTGCGCGACATGTCGCCCTCGTACATCCCGCCGATCTGGGGCACCGCGACGTGCGACTCGTCGACGACCAGGACGAAGTCCTCGGGGAAGTAGTCGAGCAGGCAGTTGGGGGCGCTCCCCCGCTGCCGGCCGTCGATATGCATCGAGTAGTTCTCGATCCCCGAGCAGGATCCGACCTGGCGCATCATCTCCACGTCGTACGACGTCCGCATCCGCAGCCGCTGCGCCTCGAGCAGCTTGCCCTGCCGCTCGAAGACCGCGAGCTGCTCCTCGAGCTCGGCCTCGATCCCCCGGATCGCCCGCTCCATCCGCTCCGGGCCCGCGACGTAATGGGTCGCCGGGAAGATGTAGAGCTCGTTGTCGTCGGTGATCACCTCGCCCGTGACCGGGTGCAGGGTCATCAGCCGTTCGATCTCGTCGCCGAAGAACTCGACCCGGACGGCGTGCTCCTCGTAGACCGGGAAGATCTCCAGGGTGTCCCCGCGCACCCGGAAGGTGCCCCGGGTGAAGGCGAGGTCGTTGCGGGTGTACTGGATCTCGACCAGTCGACGGAGCACACTGTCCCGGTCGAGCTCCTGGCCGACCCGGAGCCGGAGCATCCGGTCGACGTACTCCTGCGGGGTGCCAAGACCGTAGATGCAGGAGACCGTCGAGACCACGATCACGTCGCGACGGGTTAGCAGCGAGTTCGTCGCCGAGTGCCGGAGCCGCTCGACCTCCTCGTTGATGGAGGAGTCCTTCTCGATGTAGGTGTCCGTCTGCGGGACGTACGCCTCGGGCTGGTAGTAGTCGTAGTAGGAGACGAAGTACTCGATGGCGTTCTCGGGCATCAGCTGCCGCAGCTCGTTGGCGAACTGGGCGGCGAGCGTCTTGTTCGGCTGCATCACCAGCATGGGGCGCTGCAGGCGCTCAGCGACCCAGGCCACCGTGGCGGTCTTGCCGGTGCCGGTGGCGCCGAGAAGCACCACGTCCTTGACGCCGCCGGAGATGCGCTGGTCGATCTCCTCGATAGCCGTGGGCTGGTCACCCGCAGGCTGGTAGTCCGAGATGACCTGGAACGGAGCCACGCGACGCTCGAGATCGGTAACGGGGCGCATGCGTGGAGCCTACGACCCGGCACCGACAACCCGGCACCCACGACGACCCCGCTGGTTCGGGGACCGGTCACGGTGTCGCGGACAGGCTCCGGCGGCTCCCCTCGTTCGCGTAGCCTCGACCCGTGAGCAGACCCACGGACGCCGTCCTCGCCGCCGGCCGCGAGATCTGGCCGATCGTCCGCCGGACGCTGCTCACCATCCTCGGCATCCAGCTGGTGCTGGCGTTCAGCCTGACCCTGGTCGACTCCTGGCGCCGCCGCGGCAAGAAGCCGCAGCCATTCACCACCCTGGAGCCCCAGGACGTCCGCATCGGCGCCGGGACCGTGACGACCTACACCAACGGCGTCCACCTCTACGAGGACATGCTGGCCGCGATCGACTCCGCCCGCCACCAGGTGCTCTTCGAGACCTACATCTGGAAGGGCGACGAGACCGGAGAACGGTTCAAGCAGGCGCTCACCGCCGCCGCGGACCGGGGGGTTGAGGTCTACGCGATCTACGACGCCTTCGCCAACCTCGTCGTGGACCCGCGGTTCAAGAGCTTCTCGAAGGTCCTTCGCGTCCTGAAGTACCCGATCTACAACGCGGGGTGGCGGTTCTTCGACATCCGGCGCTACGGACGCGACCACCGCAAGGTCCTGGTCGTGGACGACGACGTCGCGTTCGTCGGCGGGTTCAACATCGGGGCCGCGTATGCGACCGAGTGGCGGGACACCCACTGCCGCATCACCGGGCCTGCCGTCTGGGACATCAAGCGCTCCTTCGCCGACTTCTGGAACGACCACCGCAACGGCCGCCGTCCGCTGCTCCTGGAGACCACCGATGCCGAGTGGGAGCCGCGGATCCGGCTGCACCGGAACCTGCCGATGCAGTGGATGTTCCCGATCAGGTCGATGTACCTGGAGGCGATCAACCGCGCCCGCCGCAACATCTGGATGACGCATGCTTACTTCATCCCCGACCAGGACTTCGTCGACGCCCTGGTGACGGCGGCGCGCCGCGGGGTGGACGTCAAGATGCTCCTGCCGCGTACGTCGAACCACGTGGTCGCCGACTGGATCTCCCGCGGGTACTTCGGCCAGCTCCTCGAGGCCGGCGTCCACATCCACCGGTTCGAGGGCGCGATGGTGCACGCGAAGACCGCGACGATCGACGGCAAGTGGTCGACCGTCGGCACCGCGAACATCGACCGACTGAGCATGACCGGCAACTACGAGATCAATGTCGAGTTCATCGACCCGGGGATGGCCGAGGTGATGGAGGCGATCTTCCGCTCCGACCTCGAGCAGTGCTCCCACCTCGCCCCGCGCGACTGGAACGCCCGGGGCATCCACCGACGCTTCACCGAGGCCGTGCTCAACCCGCTGCGGCACCTGCTCTAGATCCTCGGCCCAGAGGATCCGCACGAGCCTGTGACTCACTAGGCTCCGGTGCATGCTGCGAGCACCTGTACGCGACCTGACCGGCAAGAACGTCTTCCTCACCGGAGCCGCCAGCGGCATCGGCCGGGCCACGGCCCTGGCAGCCGCGGGCGCGGGTGCGACGTTGTTCCTCACCGACGTCGACCAGCAGGGCCTGATCGACGTCGTCGCCCAGATCACCGGGGCCGGCGGGGACGTCGCCTACGCCTCACCGGTCGACGTCACCGACCACGACGGTGTCCGGGCGATGGCCGCCGAGATCACCGCCGACCACGGGTCGATGGACGTGGTGATGAACATCGCCGGCATCGCCTCCTGGGGCACCATCTCCGCCATGCCGCACCGCACGTGGCAGCGGGTCGTCGACGTCAACCTGATGGGCCCGATCACGGTCCTGGAGTACCTGGTCCCACCGATGATCGAGGCCGGACGCGGCGGCCAGGTGGTCAACGTCTCGTCGGCCGCGGGCATCATCGGGATGCCCTGGCACGCGGCGTACTCGGCCAGCAAGTTCGGGCTCCGCGGCGTCTCCGAGGTGCTCCGCTTCGACCTGGCCCGGCACGGCATCGGCGTCTGCCTCGTCTGCCCGGGCGGGGTCGACACCGGCCTGACGGAGACCGTGGACATCGCCGGGGTCGACAACTCCAGCAAGCAGTTCCGCAAGCTCCAGGCGCACTTCAAGAAGCGCGCCGTCACGCCCGAGCACGCGGCAGCGGCGATCCTCACGGGTGTCCGGCGCAACCGCTTCTGGGTCTACACCTCGCCGGACATCCGGGTCGCGCACCTGGCCCAGAGGTTCTTCCCCCCGGGCTACGTGCTGGCGATGAAGCTGATGAACAGCGTCGCCAACAGGGCCCTCCCGCAGGTCGGCAGGGCCGTCCGGGCGGACCTGTGAGCACGACGGGGGGACCGATGGCGCCCCGGATCCCGCCCGGGTCGTTCCGCGAGCTGGGTCCGGTGATCTGGACGTTCTCCCGGATCGCCGGGCGGGTGACCGGGACCGCGCCGCCGGGGATCTTCACGACCCTCGGCCGCGGGCGGGGCCTGTTCTGGGGGTGGTTGCACTTCGCCGGCAGGCTGATGCCAGGCGGGAAGCTCCCTCGCCGGGAGACGGAGCTGGTGATCCTCCGGGTCGCGTCGCTGCGCGGCTGCGCCTACGAGTTCGAGCACCACGTCCGGTTGGGGCGCCGGGCCGGCGTCCGGGTCGAGGACGTCGACCGGGTGAAGGACGGCTCGGCAGCATCCGGGTGGCAGGGCCACGAGGCGCTCCTGATGCGGGTTACCGAGGAACTGCTCGGGACCCGGGACCTCCGCGAGGAGACCTGGGCCGAGCTGAGGGCGGCGTACGACGAGCGTACCGCGATCGAGTTGCTGCTGCTGATCGGGCACTACGACATGCTCGCCACGACGTTGATGACGTTGCGGGTCAGCCCCGACCCGCCCCGGTGATCCGCTGCAACCGCGGGATCAATCTCCGGCGAGCGTGAACAGCTCGACGTCGTCGACCAGCCAGCGGCCGTTCTGGCGGACCATGGTCATCACCACCCGGGGTTGGTCGATCCCGTTCTCGGTCCGCTCGGGATCGGTGATGGTCTGATCCACGAACAGCAGCACCCGGACGCGGTCCTCGGACCGGACCGTGTGAGCGGCGGCGACGACCTCACCCTCTGCCTGGGCCCGGAGCTCGAGGATCGAGGCCTTCACGGGCGCGCTCGCCTCGCTGAACTTCGTCCGGAAGCTCGCCGTGCCGCGCTCGTCGACCCAGCCGAAATCCTCCTCGACGGTCCGGTAGTCGTAGGAGGTCATCGCGACGACGGCCTGACGAGCAGCCTCCTCGGCATCGCGTCCGCCCGCTGCCAGGTCACGGTCCTGCTGCCATCCACGCGCGACCAGAGCGAGCCCCACCAGCGCCACGACCAGCGCCGCCACCAGGAACGCGGTGAGCCAGGTGAACTTCCGCCCCGCCTCCCCGCGGTCCTCGCCCTCGAGGGTCACTTGACCGGGCCTGGAGCCTGGCTCGCCCCGCGCTGGAGGTTCGGTGCCGAGGGCGGACACTTCCCGGTCGCGACCAGGTCCCGGCGCTCGGGGTTACGTGCGTCCCGCCGCGGGTTGTCGTAGACGCAGCGCGTGCTCGGCTGCGGGATACCGGTGATCTGCAGGACGCCGTTACGGACCGCCTTGCCCAGGACCCCGATCCCCGGCGCGTAGTTGGACAGGATCGCTCCGAGGTGCGGCGCGTAGGACCGGAAGAGGTTGGAGAACTCGACACTGACGCCGAGGAAGACCGGCAGCACCACGGACGCGTCCTTGACCAGTGCGCGCAGGGTCCGGATCTGCTCCGGCGCCCGGGCCAGGGTCCGTCGCAGCTCGGGGTCGTAGTCCTTGAGGAAGGCCGCGAACTGTCGTGCGGAGACACCGAGCCGGCGGATCTCGTCAGCCTTGGCCGGAGCGATGTCCAGCACGGTGCCGCCGTTGGTGATCAAGCGGTCGGTCTCCGGCCAGATCCGGTCGAGGTCGGCGAGCAGCAGCTCGCCCTGGTCCACCAGCTGACCGAACTGCTGCCCTGTTCCGGCGAGACCGGTGCTCAGCTCGGTCAGGAGCGTCTGCAGCTGGCCGGTGTCGACCTGGTCCAGCACCTTGTTCAGAGCGATCACGGTCGAGGCCAGGGTCTTCGGAAGGTCCGTAGCAGTCGCGGGGACCACGGAACCGTCCTCGAGGAACGGCCCTTTCATCGTCCGAGGCTGGAAGTCGAGGTACTGCTCGCCCACGGGAGAAAGGCTGCGCACCTTGGCGATCGAGTCCACGGGGATCGGCTCGCTCCCGGTGATACCGACGACCGCGACGATGCCGTCCCCACGCAGGTTGATCTCCCGGACCTTGCCGACCTTCACGCCGCGGTACGTGACTGCGGATCCCTCGAACAGCCCCGCGGCGGCCGACATCTCGACCTGGACGACCTTGGTCCCCCCGAAGAGAGGCGTGTCAAGGACGCTGCTGAACAGGTAGGCGACCGTGAGCATCAGGATGACGATCACGCCGATCAGGCTCTGCCACAGCCGGTCCGTGAGGATGCCGCGCACCCTTCCCACGTCGTCCGAGGCGTGTGCGCGGGTCACGGCGCCACCGATGCCGCTCATCTGCTACCTCCCAGGAGACCGGACAGGGTGGGTGGAGCGGAGGTCGAGGCGCTGCGTCCGTTCCCGAGCAGACCACCGAGCAGACCGCCGAGCGGGTTGCTCCCGCCGGGGCCGGCACCGCCACCGCCCAGGAGACCGCCGTTGCCGCTGCCGCCGGTGCTGCCACCACCACCCGGACCGAGGATGTCGGGCGGCGTGAACTGGTCGAGCACCAGCTTTAGACGCAGGTTGATGTAGTCCCCGGGGATCACGCCGTCGAGGGTCTCGCTGACCTCGACCAGCGCCTGCAAGGACGTCCCGAGGGTCTTCCCGTTGTTGAGGAACTCCTGCAGGACCGGCGACACCTGCCGGACCAGTTGCAGGATGTCCTTGCGGGTCTTGCCGACGACGTCGTTGGCCACGTCCGAGAAGTCCACCACCGCTGCCAGGAGGGCAGTCAGCCCCGGGGTGTTCTGCCGCAGTACGGCGGCTGCCGGCCGGATGTCGGTCAGCGCAGCCTTGATCGTCGAGCGGTTGGCCGCCAGTTCCTTGGAGAGGACGACCAACGCACGGAGCGCGCGATCGATGTCTCCCGTGGTGGCGTTCGCCTCCCGCAGGAACGTGTTCGAGCGTTCGAGCAGGCGACGGATCGAGTCCTCACGCCCGCCCACCGCGGTGTTCAGCTCCTCGGTCACCGTCTGCAGCTGGTTCAGGCCGCCGCCGTTGATCAGGAGCGACGTGGAGGCCAGGGCGTCCTCCACGGTCGGGGCAGTACTCGCCTGTTTCGGGTTGAGCTCGACGCCGTCGCGGGCGACCTCGCCCGAGGCCGGGTTGTCCATGTCCACGAACAGCTCACCGAGCGGGGTGTTGTAGCGCAGGCGCGCCGTCGCCGTCGTACGCACCAGGGCGTCGGACTTCACCTTCAGCACAGCGAGTGCCTTGAAGTCGCGGGCCTCGACCGACTGGACCTTGCCCGAGTTGACGCCATTGACCTTCACCGGGGCTCCGACGGCGAGGTTCAACGCCTCGTCGAACTGCACCCTCAGGGTCACGGTGTCCCCGCCGACGCCTGATCCCGGCAACGGAAGATCGCCCATCGTGGGGCCGCAGCCGCTGAGGATAAGAGCAGCAACGACGGCCACGACCGTTCCACGGGTGACTTTGTCCCAGGTCCTCATCGGCTCGCCCCCAGGAGGTTGAGGAGGTTGTTGAGGTTGAACAACGACGGCCCGATCGCCGAGCAGATGTTCACGGGCGCTGACTGGCAGAGGCTCGTGAGGATGCCACCGAGGGGGGTGATGAGGGTCGGGTCCACCCGGACGACCAGCCGCCCTTCCTTGAGGGTCGCCCTCATGTTCTGCAACGCCAGGCCCATGACGCGCAGCACCTCCGTCAACGGCCCACGCCGCGAGAGCACCGAGGTCATCAAGTCACCGCTGCGGTCCAGTGCCGTGACCAGCTGCTGCCGATTCTGATGGGCGAAGTCGGCTACTGCCGTGACGGCCCGACTCAGGGAACGGAGAGCGGCGGAGAAGTTGTTGCGCTCGTCCGCGAGGAGCTGAGAAGCGTCGGAGATCTGGTCGATGAACGTGCGCACCAGCTTCTGGTTCGACGCGATCGTCCCGGTCAAGGTGTCCAACGACTTGACGGTGCCGACGATGTTCTCGCGCTGACCCGAGATCGCGTTGACCGCACGACCGAGGGAGGTGACCGCTCGGTTGAAGTCGACCCCCTTGCCGTCGAGCGCCTGGGAGCCGGACTTCAGCAGATTGGCGATCGCGCCGCGGGACTCGGCTGATCCGGCGATCCCGGTCGCGAACGTGTTCAGCGCGCCGAGCACCTCGTCGAAGTCGACCGGGGTCCGCGTCCGGGGTTGCTCGATGACCGCTCCGTCAGCGAGCCGGGGACCTTCACGGAACACCGGGGTCAACTCGACGTAGCGGTCGGTGGCCACGGACCGGGCGACGACCACCGCCCCGGCGTTGGCCGGCACCGGTTGGTCGGCGTCGATCTTCATCCGGACCAGGACGTGGTCGCCCTGAGGAACGATGTCCTCCACCTTGCCGACGGTCACACCGAGGACCCCGACGTCGTTGCCGACGAAGAGTCCGGCGGAATCCGACAGCTCCGCCGTCACAGTGATCGTGGCGGAGCGGGACGGGACCGAGCAGCCGGCAAGGCCGAGCAGGAGCGCCACCAGGACGAGGCAGGTGACGGGGCGCGGGATCGGGTGCAGGACTGGGCGCAGGACTGGGCGCGTCATCAGCAATCACCCAACCTGCACCGCAGGTCGTCCGGCGGAAACCCGGGAGATTGCAGGTACAGGTCGGCCCACGGTCCGTTGCCGGTGGCATTGGCGAAGTAGCGCAAGGTCGGGGCCATCTGCTCCAGGGTCTTCTTCAGGACGGCGTCCTGGTCGCGCAAGGTTTTGACGACCCGGTTGAGCTGCCGGAGCGCGGGCGCCGTGTCCTTCTCGGTCTGCTCGATGATGTCGGCCAGGTTCCGCGAGAGGGTGGTGGTCTCGACCAGGAGGGTGCGGATCGCTGCGCGGCGGGAGGTGATCTCCCCCAGGACCAGGTTGGCCTGCTCCATCAGCACCACGATGTCGCCGCTGCTCGCGGCGAGCTGCTCGGTCACGCCACGCGCGGCCGTCAGCAGCTGACCGGTCTGGTCGCTGCGACGGGTGATCGCCTCGGAGAGCCGGGCCACCCCAACCAGCGCGGGTCCGAGGTTCTCGCTGGAAGCGTCGAGGGTCTTGCTCGTCTCGTTGAGCGCCCGCGCCAGCAGGGCCGCGTCGAGCTTCTCCAGGTTGGCGGTGCCCTTCTCCAGGACGTCCTGGAGGTTGAAGGGAACGCTGGTCCGGTCCAGCGGGATCGATCGGATCGAGCCCGTCCCGGCCGGGTCGATGGCGAGGACATGGGTTCCCAGCAGAGTCGCGACCTGGACCGCAGCGGTGGTCCGGTTGCCCAGCTCGACGTCGTCCTTGACGGTGAACTCCACCTTGACCTGGGAACCGTTCAGGCTGATCCCGGTGACCTTCCCGACCGGGACGCCGTGCACCTTCACGTCCTCACCGGCACGCAGGCCGGCCGTCTGGGCGAGGTAGGCGGTGTAGGTCGTGGTCCCGAAGGAGACCACCGAGAACAACAGCACCAGAAGTCCGACGACCGCGCCCACGGCGATCGCGGCGATCCCGATCTTGAACGGGTCGCGAGCGGCGAGCGGCTTCATCGGCACACCTCCGAGAACGGGCCGTTCGGCGTGCCGTTCAGGTTGAGCTCGCCAGGCCCGATCGCGACGATGACGGAGCAGAGGAAGATGTTCACCGCGTTCTCATACGACGTGACCCGTCCCAGGGACGCCAGGGTCGAACCGAACGACCGGATCGCCGCGACGAAGTCGTCCTCGTTGGCGACAAACAGGTCCATGGTGGCCCGGAACTTCTTGACCGCCGTGACGGTCGGCACCTTGATGTCGGTCAGCAGCGCGGACGTCGAGCCGATCAGCTCGCTGACGCCGGTGATGGAGGCACCGATCGACTCGCGGTCGCGGGCCAGCCCGGTCATCAGCGCCTTGAGCTCGACCACGGTCGCACGGAGCTCGGTCCCCTGGCCCGCCATGTCGGTCAGGACCGGGGTCAGGTTGGTGAGCACTTCACCGACGAGCTCGTCCCGGTCGGCCAGGAAGTTGGTCAGCTCGCTGGTCTGGGTCAACAGCTGCTCCACGGTGCCGCCCTCACCCTGGAGAACCTTGACCAGGGATCCGGCGAGCGCGTTCACGTCCTCGGGCCGGAGCGCCTCGAAGAGCGGCCGGAAGCCGTTGAGCAGCTCGGTGAGGTCGAACCCGGGACTGGTCCGCTCCCTCGGCAGGGTCGCCCCCGCCGAGAGGGCAGCGCCCCGCTTCTCCCCCTGGACCAGGGCAAGGTAACGCTGACCGAGGAGGTTCTGGTAGCGCATCACCAGGTTGGTGGTCTCGAGGATCGCCTGCTCGTCGAGAAGGTCGAAGGTGACCTGGACACCGTCGCCCTTGATGCTGATGTCCTGGACCCGACCCACGCGGACCCCGGCCACCTTGACATCGTCCCCGACCGTCAGCCCCGAGACATCGGTGAAGTCGGCCTTGAAGGTTCTGGCATCGCCGCCGAGACCGTTCAGCATGGTGTTCACCAGGAGCAGACCGAGCAGAGCGGCGGCGATCGCGAAGACGGTGAACTTGACCACGATGGCCTTGAAGCCCGCGATCATCGCGCACCTCCGTCCAGGAGCGCCGTGGCCCCGGCGCGGCCGAGACCGGCACAGTTGGCCCCCCGGGCCGAGCCGTAGCGCGGGCAGTCGGCAGGCGTGTAATAGGGCGGTACGTCGTAGGTCAGCTCCGCGACCGAGTCCAGGAACCCCTTGATCGTGATTGATCGCAGCTTCTCGTTGACCATCCGGTTCGTGATCAGGGACTCGGTGATGCCGGCGCGCCGGTTGGTGTAGACGACGTCGAGGAGCAGGGCGGCGTTGTCGATGAACCGGACCAGATCAGGGCGGTTGGTGCGCAGGAAGCTGTTCGCCTCGCGGGTCAGGGTGGTGCCCCCGCTGATCAGGCTCGCGATCGCCGCCTTCTGCGAGACCAGGGTGCGCGCCGCGACCAGCGCGTCGTCGGTCGCCCGGAGGAGGTTCGGCGCCACCTCGGCGGCGATCTCCAGGTTCTGGGCGAGCTTGGCGACGTCCGCCCGGACCTCGGGGAGCCGCGGATTGAGCCGGGCCAGGTAGCGGTTCGCCTGGTCGATGGTCGACCCCAGCTGGGCACCCCGGCCGTCCACCGCCTGGGCGATCGAGCCGAGGGCCGACGCCAGCTGGGCGGGCCCGAGTGCCTTGACGAGCGCGTCGATGTCGTCCAGCGCCTGCTGGAGTTCCAACGTGCCCTGGGTCTCGTCGGCTGGGATCACCGTGCCGGAGCGAAGGCCCCGGGCGACGTTGTCCCCGTTCGAGACCAGGTCGACGAACGACGTCCCGAAGACGGTGGCGGGGAGGATGCGCGCCACGACGTCAGCCGGCACCTCGGACAGGTCCTCTCCGGGGATCGCGATCCCGACCCGGACTCCTCCCTCAGGTCCCCGGGCGATCCCGGTGACCTTGCCGATGATGACCCCGCGGAGCTTGACGTCGGCGCCGTCGCTGAGGGAGCCGCCGGCGTCGGCGAGCTGAGCGGAGACCTTCTCCGGTCCTCCGTAGGTTCCGGTCGAGCGGAGGAAGACGAAGGAGAGGAAGAGGGCGAAACCGACCAACGTCACGAGGCCGCGGAGCGCCAGCTCCCGACGGGTGAACTCCTTGCGCACCGCCTGCTTGCCCATCAGCACATCACCCCGACACCCGGAAGCCTGCGTCGTTGCCCCAGAACGCCAGCGTCATCACCATGTCGAGCAGCACCACCGAGACGATGCTCGCGCGGATGGCGCGACCGGTCGCCTCGCCCACGGCCTGCGGCCCGCCACTGGCCCGCATCCCGTACCAGCAGTGGATCAACGAGATCGCCGTGGCGAAAACGAGGATCTTGACCACCGACAGGAAGACGTCGCGCCCGAGGATGAAGGTCGAGAAGTAGTGCTCGTACTGCCCCGGCGACTGACCGAAGAGCACGACCACGGAGACCATGGACGCGATGTAGGAGCCGATCAGCCCGATCAGGTAGAGGGGGAGGATCGCGATGCCGGTGGCGATCACCCGGGTGGCGACGAGGAACCGGATCGGCGGAATGGCCATCACCTCGAGGGCGTCGACCTCTTCGGCGATCTTCATCGAGCCCAGCTGCGCGGTGAAGCGGCAGCCCACCTGCGAAGCCAGTGCCAGGGCAGCGATGATCGGGGCGAGCTCGCGGGTGTTGGCACTCGCGGAGATGAACCCTGTCAGGGGTGCCAGACCGACGATCTCGAGGCCGTTGAAGCCTTCGATGCCGAGCGACGTACCGGCGGAGACTGCGAGCAGCACCATCACCCCGACAGTTCCGCCGCCGACGATGATGGCGCCGCTCCCCCAGGCGATGTCCTTCAGCTGTCGGAGCACCTCGCGGTGGTAACGGGTCAGGGTGATCCCGACGGAGCCGAAGGTCTTGCCGACGAAGGTGGCGAAGTCGCCGACCTGGGCGAGCGCGCCCATCATGCCGTCGACCGCCCGAACGACCCCGTCGGAGATCGTGGGGCGTGGAGTCGGCTCGTTGACGACCGCCATCAGGCAATCCCCTGCGGTACGAGCATCACGTAGGCCTGGGTGATCGCGACGTTGGCGATCGCGAGGATGATCACGGAGAGCACCACGGCCTCGTTGACCGCGTCGGCGACGCCTTTCGGGCCGCCGGAGGCATGGAGCCCCTTGTGGGCAGCGACGACGGTTGCCAGGAAGCCGAACACCACCGCCTTGAACTCGGCGAGCACGAAGTCCGTGGGCTGGCTGAAGGAGATGAAGGAGTTCAGGTAGGCGCCCGAGCTGATCGTCCCGCCGCCTACGTTCACAACGAAGGCGGTGGCCATGGCCGTCATGGCGACGATGACCGTGAGGAGCAGCGCGACCACCACGGCGGCGAGGATCCGCGGTGCGACCAGGCGCTGTACCGGCGAGATCCCCATCACCTTGAGGGCGTCGATCTCTTCCCGGACCGTGCGCGCGCCCAGGTCGGAGCAGATCGCCGAGCCCACGGCTCCGGCGATCATCAACGAGGTGACCAGCGGCGCTCCTTGGCGCAGGACCCCGATCCCGTTGACCGCTCCGCTGAAGGACGTCGCGCCGATCTGGTTGGCCACCGCGCCGATCTGCACCGAGGTGATGACGCCGAACGGGATGGCGACCAGGATCGTCGGCAGCAGCGAGACACGGGTCATGAACCAGGCCTGCAGCATGAACTCGGTCCAGGAGAACCGCCGACCGACGATGTCACGGGCGATGAAGAGGAGCGACTCGACGCCGAGCACCACCAGGTTCCCACTGGTCACCACGCCCTTGCGGGAGCGGTCTTTCATCGACTCCAGGCCGGACCTGCTGACCACGGCGAAGGAACTCACGCGCACCTCCCCTGCTCGGTCGTGGTCCGGTATGGCCTGAAAACGGGAGTGATCACCACGGGTTACGCAGGTCACAATTCGATTGCAGCAGCACTGTGCCAGTAAGGGTGTCATCGTGCAAGCCCCAGGTGCCCCGGGTGACGATTTCGTGTAACGGAGAATGTCACAGGCGTTTACAGAACGGAAGGCGTTCTATCACCGACACCAATCAGTGCCATAATCCAAATTCCCTCCCATTCGGGTCGTCTCGGCGAGCCCGTCCTCCCTACCTCTCTGGAGGTGCCTCGTGCGCCGACTCGTATCCCTCGTGAGCGCTACCGTGCTCGCTGCCACTGCCACCATCGCCGCGTCCGCCGCGCCGGTCTCCGCCGTCCCGCAGGTCTGGACCTACTCCGGCACGTCCGGCGGTACCCAGATCAACGCGCTCGGCACCACCATCAGCTCCGGTCTGACCGCAGCGTCGAACATGGCCGACACCGTCGTGCCGAACCAGACCCAGGTGCAGGTCGCCTCGGTCAGCGTTCCTGGCCTGATCAACGTCGGTGCCGTCACCAGCGGCCAGAAGGCCGAAGCGTTCGGCGACGGTGTCAAGATCACCTCGGCCGTCAAGATCCTCGGCATCAACCTGCTCAACGGAGCGATCAAGGTCGACGCCGTGGAGAGCACGTCGTTCGCGACCGCCAAGAACGCCACCGAGTTCGGCGCCGAGCTCGACGGCGGTACGTCGACGACCTTCGCTCGCCTGACGATCGCCGGCAAGGCGTACCCGATCAACGTCCCGGCGAACACCAAGGTCACGATCCCGGGCCTCGCCGAGATCGTGCTCAACGAGTCGAAGGTCGACAAGTCCGTCCCGGGCAAGACCGTGCGCACCATCGGCACCGCGATCCACATCACCCTGCTCAAGCAGCAGGGCGGTGCTCCCCCGGGTGCCGAGATCAAGCTCAACCCGACCCAGGCACTGGTCGTTCCCACGGGCGAGAGCGACGCGCTTCCGGTCGGCGGCTTCGCCTACGGCACCTTCATCGGCATCGGGGCCGGCGACCAGGTCAAGGTCCTCGCCCAGCCGACCGGCATGGTGAGCCTGCCGTCCGTCGGTACCAACGGCCAGCCGTACAAGAACGAGATCGCCGGGGTGAACATCCCAGAGGTCGCCACCATCGGGGCCGTCCAGACCTCGGTCAACGGCACGACGATCCCCGGCTACGCCGATGTGGAGACCGGCGCCCAGCTGGCCAAGGTCAACCTGCTCAACGGTCTGATCAAGGCCGACGCGGTCGGCGTCACCAGCCACGTCCGCAAGGCCGGAACGGTGAACGTCCACGAGGCGAGCATGAACTTCGTGAACCTCGTGATCGGCGGCAAGAGGATTCCGAGCAACGTGGCCCCGAACACGCAGATCTACCTGTTCGGTGTCGGTCACGTCTACATCAACCAACAGCTGACCCAGCCCGGCTACGCCGCCATCGCGGGCCTCCGGGTCATCCTGTCGACCAAGAAGTTCGGCCTGCCGGCCGGCGCTGACATCCAGGTGGCCGTCGCGGCCAGCTACATCGTCGGCGGCGACTGACCCGCAGGAAAGATCCTCAACGGGAGGACCCCGGCAGGTGCGTTCGCGGAGACATCCGCGGCCCCCGCCGGGGTCTTTCCAGTTGGGCGAGCTCGACCAGGCGCTGGACCCGGTGCCGGTGCGGGCGGTACGGCTCGAGGATCACTGCGAGCGCCGCGTCGTCGACCGGTGCCCCGGTCAGCGCCCAACCGATGTTCTTGGCGACGTGGTAGTCACCGAAGCTGACGGCGTCGGCGTCGCCGAGCGCCCGGGCCCGCACCTCGGCACTGGTCCAGACGCCGAGGCCGGGGATGCTGCGCAGACGGAGGTCGAACACCTCGGGAGGCTCGCCCCCGGCCCGCTCCAGCGCGTCCGCGACCCGGGCGGCGGCGAGCAGCGGCCGGGACCGTCCGCCGTCCACCGGCAGCCGCAGCCACTCCCACGAGGGGATCGTCCGGAGCTGCGCGGGCGTGGGCTGCAGCCGGAGCCCGAGCGGTCCGGGAGCCGACTCCCCATGGTTCAGCACCAACCGGCGGAAGGCTCCGAACGCCTCCTGACCGGTCACCTTCTGCTCGATGATCGTCGGCACCAGCGACTCCATGACCAGGCCGGTCGCCCCGAGCCGCCAGTGCTGGTGCCGTCGCCACGCCACGGCGATGATGTCGTGGTGAGGCTCGAAAGTCCGGACGTCGTCCTCGGCTCCTAGCATCCGGGGTAGCGTCTCGAGAGCCCACTCCGCGCCAGGGCCCCAGGCGCGGGCGCGAACGACGCCGTCACGGTCCAGCGGCCGTACCTCCAAGGTCACCGGACCCTGCGGACCCCGCATCGCGCGCGCGTGCGCGCCGTCCGCGCCCACCCGGTACGTCGGGTCGCCCACGCCACGACGGTGCGTCCCGAGGATCGGCCCGACCGGGCACGGCCAATCCGGCTCCCAGGCACGTTCGAGCGGCACCGTCACAGGGCCAACCTAGGTCACGCCACCCCCGCCGCGGCCGTCGAGGCAAAGTCCGTCGGGCCCACGGTCGTCGAACCAGCCGAGACATCTGACGGGTCCTCCACCAGGCTCAGCGGCGACCGATCGCAATGACCGGTTTCTGCTGCGGGTCCAGCAGACTCATCGCCGTACGCAGGAACAGACAGGCGCCGAGACGCAACCCGCGGTTGCGCCGGAACCGTTCACGTGCAGGAAGATCGCGCCGCCGCGGTGCCGGACCGGGTCGTAGTAGTTGTAGGCGATGACCGCCGCCATCCGGTACTGGCTGCGGTAGTCCGCGAGCCGCTCGGAACCGTTGTTGCTGTCCTTGATGCCCCAGCGGAAGCCCCCGGAGTCGCGGTCGCGCCACCGGTTGTAGTACGCCGAGGCGTTGTCGAGGACCCAGTAGTCGTCGCCGTCGAACTGCCGGTACGGCATCGTCCAGTCCTGGTGCCGGGCGTAGGGGCCGATGGTGAACGGGAGGTAGTAGGTGCCCGTCGGCGTCGTACCGGACCCCTGCCGGCGCTGCTCGGGGGCAACCAGACCGGCGTACCCGATCCGGCCGACGGTGGAACGGGCGAGCAGCTTCCAGACCCCGTCGCGCAGCGCCCAGAAGCTGACCCGGGCCGCGGACCCGCCGGTGTGCCGGGCGGTGATCACCTGACGGGTGTGCTCACGCCGGTCCACCGGGACGCCGTCGAGGTAGATCCTCGCCGTCGGCCGGCGGCAGTCGTCGCAGCGGTCGAGGACGGGACACCGGCGAGGGCGAGGACCACCAACAGGCTGGAGATCAGGGTGCCGGCGAACCTGGTGCGCACTGGCTCTCCTTGCCGCGGGGCGTCGGTGATGTCCCGGCGCTTTCCCGTTGTACCCCGGGACGGGCGCAGCGACAGCCTGACCAGGACCTGTCGGCGCGGGACGGCAGGATGTGGGGCATGCACCTGGCAGACCTCGCGAGTACCTCGGCAACCGTGGCCGCGACCCGTTCCCGGTTGGAGAAGCGCGCCCTGCTGGCGGAGCTGTTGTCAGCGGCTCCGGTCGACGAGGTCGAGCTGGTGGCGACCTACCTGTCCGGGACGCTGCGCCAGCGCCGCACCGGTATCGGCTGGCGCGGTCTCGCCCAGCTCCCGGAGCCCGCCGGGACCGCCTCCCTCGGGCTACTCGAGGTCGACGCCGCCCTGGAGAGGATCGCGGCGCTCTCCGGTCCCGGGTCGGCGACGGCACGCAAGCAGCAGGTGCGCGACCTCTTCGCGGCACTCACCGCCGAGGAGCAGGAGCTCCTGCGCGCGCTGGTCACCGGGGCGGTCCGCCAGGGCGCTCTCGACTCGGTGATGCTCGACGCCATCGCGTCGGCCGCCGGGGTGCCCCTGGGCGTCGTACGACGTGCGGCGATGTTCAGCGCTCCCACTGGCCCGATCGCGTCGGCCGCTCTCAGCGGTGGCGTCGAGGCGCTGGCCGCGTTCGACCTGGTGGTCGGCCGGCCGATCCGCCCGATGCTCGCCTCCTCGGCTGCCGACGTTCCCGCAGCCGTCGAGGGCATCGGCTCGACGGTCGTGGTGGACACCAAGCTCGACGGCATCCGGATCCAGGTGCACAAGGACCGCGACCAGGTCCTGGTGTTCACCCGGAGCCTCGACGAGATCTCCGAGCGGCTCCCCGGAGTGGTCGAGGCCGTTCAGGGGCTGTCCGCCGAACGCTTGATCCTCGACGGCGAGGCCTTGCTCGTCGCGGCCGACGGCAGGCCGCGCCCGTTCCAGGAGACGGCTTCGGAGACAGCCTCGGCGGGCGGCACGTCGGCCCGTCCGTTCTTCTTCGACCTGCTCGCGCACGACGACGAGTCACTGATCGAACTGCCCGGATCCGCCCGCTGGGCGCGGCTGGACGCGGTCGTCCCGTCGTCCCTGCGGACCGAGCGGTTGACCACCGGGGACCCCGAGGAGGCGACCGCCTTCTTCGACCGCGTCGTCGCCGCCGGCCAGGAGGGCGTCATCGTCAAGGACCCCGGAGCGGCGTACGAGGCCGGACGCCGCGGCGCCGGGTGGGTCAAGGTGAAACCGCGCCACACCCTCGACCTCGTCGTCCTCGCCGTCGAGTGGGGCTCGGGCCGACGTCGGGGGAAGCTCTCCAACATCCACCTGGGCGCCCGAGATCCCGCCACCGGCGGGTTCGTCATGCTGGGCAAGACCTTCAAGGGCATGACCGACGAGGTCTTGGCCTGGCAGACGGAGCGGTTCCAGGAGCTCCAGATCAAGGACGACGGTTGGGTTGTGACCGTGCGTCCCGAGCAGGTCGTGGAGATCGCGTTCGACGGCGTCCAGCGGTCCACCCGGTACCCGGGTGGCGTGGCGCTTCGGTTCGCTCGGGTGCTGCGTTACCGCGATGACAAGTCGCCGGCTGAAGCCGACTCGCTGGATTCGGTTCGAGCCTTTCTGGGTTGAGTCGACCCGGAGGCTCGTTACCGTGACCCGGTGATCACCACGTTCCTCGTCGAGCACCCGTGGATCACCACCGTCGGTTTCGTCGCGTCCGTCGTGCTCGGGCCCGCGCTCGGATACTGGCTCGTCGGCCGGCCGCAGCTCGCCGGGCGCCTGGGGATGGCTGCACTCGTACCGGTCGCTGTACTCACGCTCGTCCCCACCAGCCGCGAGCTGGCAGCCGGATGTGCTGCCGAGTGGAGCTTCCCGACCTTCGGCGCGGTCGAGCTGATGGCCAACGTGGTTCTCTTCATTCCGCCGGTCCTCCTCCTGGGCGTGGCACTGGGTCGCCCCCTCCTGGTGCTGCTCGGCGCAAGTGTCGGCTCCGGACTGATCGAGGTGCTCCAAGCCGTCGCGACCGCGATCGGCCGTTCGTGCTCGACGAACGACTGGCTCTCGAACACCCTGGGATCCGTCGTGGGCGCTGCGCTCGCCGCCACGGTCCTCGGAGTCAGCCGATCGCGGGGGGCCGCGCCGCCCAGGCGGAATCCTGCTGCAACAGGTGTGTAAACCGGAGTTGCACTAGCATTTGTCCATGAGTCCACCGAGTCGGCAGTCCGCAGCAGCGGCACGGCGCAAGGCGCGCGAGCAGCAGATCCTCGCGGCGACCCGCCAGCTCTTCGACGATTCCGGCGTCCGGGACGCCCAGATCGACGACATCGCCAAGGCCGTCGGGATCAACCGCGCGATCATCTACCGCCACTTCAGCGGCAAGGAGGAGCTGTTCGCCCTCGCTGTCGAGAGCTACCTCGAGGAGCTCAAGGAGCGGTTGGAGAAGGCCGCCGCCGATGGCTCGGGCCCGCCGACCGAGCGGCTCCGCTCGGTCGTGGGCGCCTTCGTCGACTACGGACTGGAGTACCCCGCGTTCGTCGACTGCGCCCAGACCCTGATGCGCCGTCCTGGTCCCGAGCTTCTCGAGCAGGTCAGCGAGGGTGCCCTCTTCCGCCTCGGACGCGCGATCTCGGCCTGCCTGCGGACCCTCAAGGAGACCCTGGCGGACGGTACCGAGTCCGGCGACTTCCAGGTCGAGGATCCGGACCTGGTGGCGAACTACATGTACGCCTCCGGCCTCGGCGCTCTTCAGCTGGCCCGGATCGGGCTGCTGGTCAAGGAGAGCTCCCCTGGCATCCCGACGATCTCGCACATCTCCGGAGCCCAGGTTCGCGACCTCCTCACCTCGACCGCGGTCGCCCTGGCGACCGGCCGCTGAGCAAACGACGCGAACGCCCCCGTGCCGGTCGGCACGGGGGCGTTGGCGTCGATCAGGTCTCAGAGCTCCAGGATCGCGGTGACGCCCTGGCCGCCGGCTGCGCAGATCGAGATCAGCGCCCGGCCGGAGCCCTTCTCGGCAAGCAGCTTCGCGGCGTTGGCCACGATCCGGCCGCCGGTCGCGGCGAACGGGTGACCGGCCGCGAGCGAGGAGCCCTTCACGTTGAGCAAGCTGCGGTCGATCGAACCGAGCGGCGCGTCCAGGCCCAGGCGCTCCTTGCAGAACACCGGGGACTCCCAAGCGGCGAGCGTGGAGAGCACCTGGGACGCGAACGCCTCGTGGATCTCATAGAAGTCGAAGTCCTGGAGCGTCAGGCCGGCACGCTCGAGCATCCGCGGCACGGCGTACGCGGGAGCCATCAGCAGGCCCTCACCACCGTGCTCGAAGTCGACCGCGGCGGTCTCGTACTCGGTCAGGAACGCGAGGGGCTTGAGTCCGCGGGCCTCGGCCCACTCCTCGGAGGACAGCAGGACCGCGGACGCGCCGTCGGTCAGCGGGGTCGAGTTGGCAGCTGTCATCGTGGCCGCCTCACCCTTGCCGAAGACCGGCTTGAGCGTCGCGAGCTTCTCCAGCTTGGAGTCGGCGCGCATGTTGTTGTCGCGCTCCAGGCCGTTGAACGGCGTGATCAGGTCGTCCTGCCAACCGGCCTCGTACGACGCCGCCAGGTTGTGGTGCGACTTCACCGCGAGCTCGTCCTGAGCCTCACGGGTGATCTGCCACTCCAGCGCCGTCAGGGCCTGGTGGTCGCCCATCGAGAGACCGGTACGCGGCTCGCCGTTGGACGGGATCGCCAGACTGACGTCGCCGGGCCGGATCGAGGCCAGCACGGCAAGACGGTCCTTGTTGGTCTTGGCGTTGTTGAGCTTGATCAGCTTCTTGCGAAGCTTCTCGCCGATCGCGATGGGAGCGTCCGAGGTGGTGTCGGCGCCACCGCCGATGCCCGAGTCGATCTGGCCCAGGGCGATCTTGTTCGCGACGTAGATGATCGCCTGGAGGCCGGTGCCGCAGGCCTGCTGGAGGTCCGCGGCGGGCGTCTCCGGGGCGAGCCGGGTGCTGAGTACGGCCTCACGGGTCAGGTTGAAGTCACGGGAGTGCTTGAGCACGGCGCCGGCAGCGACCTCGCCCAGGCGCTCGCCCTCGAGGTGGTAGCGCGCAACGAGACCGTCCAGCGCTGCGGTCAGCATTTCCTGGTTGGAGGCGCTGGAATAGACGGTGTTGGAGCGGGCGAAGGGGATGCGGTTGCCGCCGAGAACGGCGACGCGGCGGGTCTGGGACTGCATGTGGGGTTCTCCTGATCCACGTGAAGGTGAGACCAATACTGGCGCGTAATATTGGGAAATGAAACGTTGTGAGTGCCACGTCACGATTTTTGGACACTGAGTTACACCTGAAGTTACATTTGCGAACGCAGAGGGCACAACCTGCCGCGCTGCCCTGTGATTCCCGGCCCCGTCCGGTCCGGAACGCCCGAGTCCCTCCGACTCCGATCAGAAGCAAGGAACCCCGATGAGCGACCGTTACCAGTCCTTCAGCTCGAGCCCGATCGGCCAGATGTTCGTCAAGAACCTCGGCCTGCCCGCCCCCGAGGTGCTCGACCGGTACACCGCCGGCGCGCCCCTGGTCGACGGCACCGTCGTGGTCGGCGGCAACGGCCGGCTCGCAGGGGTCCTCACCAGCACCCTGGACGCCCTCGGCATCGCCAGCACCCGTACGGCGGCCGACGGTGAGAAGTACAAGGGCCTCGTCTTCGACGCGACCGGCATCACCTCCCCCGAGCAGCTGATCGCCCTCCAGGAGTTCTTCACCCCGCTGCTGCGCAGCCTCCAGGGGTGCGCACGGGTCGTCGTGATCGGCACCAACCCGACCCAGGCCGACTCGACGGACGAGCGGATCGCCCAGCGTGCGCTCGAGGGCTTCACCCGCTCGCTCGGCAAGGAGATCGGCAGGGGCAGCACGGTCAACCTCGTGTACGTCGCCCCCGGCGCCGAGTCCTCCATCGAGTCCACCCTCGCGTTCTTCCTCTCCCCCAAGTCCGCCTACATCTCCGGCCAGGTGGCCCGCCTCGGCCTGACCGGCACCAAGAAGGCCGGCAAGGTCGCCGACCAGGAGAAGCCGCTGGCCGGCAAGGTCGCGATCGTCACCGGCGCCTCGCGCGGCATCGGCGAGCAGATCGCCCGGGTCCTGCACCGCGACGGCGCGACCGTTCTCGGGATCGACGTACCGCAGGCGGCCAGCGAGCTGCAGGTGCTGATGAAGGAGCTCGACGGCGACCAGCTCACGCTCGACATCACCGGCAAGGACGCCGCGCAGCGGATCGCGCACCACGTGAGCGAGAAGCACGGCGGCGTCGACATCGTCGTGCACAACGCCGGCATCACCCGCGACAAGAAGCTCGCCAACATGGCTGAGGACCGCTGGAACTCGGTGATCGCGGTCAACCTCTCCGCCCCGGAGCGGATCACCGCCGAGCTTCTCGAGCAGGGCCTGATCAACAAGAACGGCCGCATCATCGGCGTCTCGTCGATCGCCGGCATCGCCGGCAACGTCGGGCAGACCAACTACGCCGTGTCCAAGGCCGGAGTGATCGGGTTCGTCGACGCGATCGCCCCGACCCTGAAGAACGACATCACCATCAATGCGGTCGCGCCCGGGTTCATCATCACCGCGATGACGGCCGCCGTCCCGTTCGCCACCCGCGAGGTCGGCCAGCGCCTGAACGCGATGGCCCAGGGCGGACTTCCGGTCGACGTCGCCGAGGCGATCGCCTGGTACGCGAGCCCCGGCTCCTCGACGGTCAACGGCAACGTCGTCCGCGTGTGCGGCCAGATGATGCTGGGCGCCTGATGGGCGCCACCGAGGAGCGCATCGTCGAAGGGACCCCGTCGACCCTGCCCAGCATGCTGAAGGCCGCGCTGCCGATCGTCCCGGGGGTGAACCTGCTCCCGGGCGTAGCGAAAAAGGGCGGAGACCTGCCCGACCTGCGGCTGACCCGCAAGGCCGTGGCGATCGACACCGACCACCTCGCCGCCTACCGGGAGGTCTGCGGGTTCGCTGCGAGCCAGCACCTGCCGGTCACCTACCCGCACATGCTCGCCTTCCAGCTGCACATGGGGATCATGACCGACAGCAGCTTCCCGTACGCCGCCATCGGCAGCGTGCACCTGCGCAACTCGGTCACCCAGCACCGCGCGATCGCCCCGACCGAGCGTCTCGACGTCTCGGCCACCGCGACGAACAAGCGGCTGCACAGCAAGGGCACGATGTTCGACTTCGTCACCACCGTCACCAGCGGCGACCAGCTGGTCTGGGAGTCGGTCTCGACGTACCTGCGCCCGGGCAAGGGCGACAGGGACGCGACGGCGGAGGGCGCTCCGTTCGAGGTCATCGCCGGCAACGGCACCGAGTGGAAGCTGGGCGCCGACCTGGGTCGCCGGTTCGCGGCCGTCTCGGGCGATTACAACCCGATCCACCTCTACCCGCTGACCGCCAAGGCGTTCGGGTTCCCCAGCCAGATCGCCCACGGCATCTGGACCAAGGCACGCTGCGTCGCGGCGATGGAGTCCCGGTTGCCCGACGCGGTGACGATCGAGGTCGAGTTCCGCAAACCGGTCGTGCTGCCGACCAAGGTCGCGTTCGGCTCGCGGATCTTCGACGACGGCCCGGTGCACGGTCTCGACTTCTCGATGACGAACCCGAAGAACGGCAAGGCCCACGTGATGGGTCGTACCCGCGCGGCTACCTGCTGAGGCCTGAGGCTCGTCGACCGTCAGTCGCGGACCCGGATCAGGCCCTCCTGGGCCACGCTGGCCACGAGCCGTCCGTCCTGGGTGAAGACCCGGGCGAAGGTCAGTCCTCGGCCTCCGGACGCCGACGGGCTGTGCTGGTCGTAGAGCCACCACTCGTCGGCGCGGAAGGGCCGGTGGAACCAGATCGTGTGGTCGAGCGACGCCGCCTGGACGTTGGGCGAGGAGATGAAGACCTTGTGCGGCACCAGCGTCGCGCCCAGCAGGGTCATGTCGCTGGCGTAGGTGAACGCGGCGGTGTGCTGGAGCGGGGAGTCCGGCAGGTCGCCGTTGACCCGGATCCAGAGCCGCGCACGGGCCGGCTCGGTCTCGTTGGGGAGCTCGCCGCCCGGGCGGGAGTTGCCGGCGTACCGGACCTCGAGCGCGGCCCACTCGCGCTCCCACTCGCTGGTGTCCCCGTCGTCGTCGCGGCTCTCGAAGAGGTCACCGAGCGACAGGCAGTCCTCGGGGGCGGGGACGTCGGGCATCACGTCCTGGTGGTCCAGACCCTCCTCGGGCACCTGGAAGTTCAGGGTCATCGCGAAGATCGGGTGCCCGTGCTGGCGGGCCAGCACGCGTCGGGTCGCGAAGGAGCGACCGTCCCGGATGTTCTCGACGTCGTACACGATCGGGACCGAGGTGTCCCCGGGGCGCAGGAAGTAGGAGTGCAAGGAGTGCACGACGTACTTCTCGTCCACGGTCCGACTCGCAGCGACGAGGGCGTGCGCGGCCACCTGCCCGCCGAAGACCCGCTGCAGCTCGGTCTTCGGCTGCTTCCCGCGGAACAGGTTGTCCTCGATGCTCTCGAGGTCGAGCAGGTCGATCAGCTCGGTGACGTTGGAGGGCATCAGGGAGTGTCCTCCTCGGTCGTGTCGAGCCCGGCGAGGAACTGCTCGAACTGGGCACCCAGCTCATCGCCCGTCGGCAGCTCGCCGGTCTCGCGCAACGCGTCGCCGAGAGCGTCGTCAGGGTCCAGCAGGTTGGGACCCGCGGCGTGGAACGCGTCGTACTGCTGCTCCAGGCCCTCGACGACGGCGCGCACCTCGTCGGAGTCGGCCATCTGGGTCGCGATCTCTGCTCCGCGCTCGACCGCGGCCTGGTCGAGCGGCGCCGTGTCCCAGGCGAGACCGGTGACCGCGGCCACCGAGGTCAGCATCGATGCGGCCGCCTCGGGGTAGGGGTACTGGGCGACGTAGTGCGGGATGTGCGCCACGAAGCCGGTCGCGTCGTGTCCCCACTCGCCCAGGCGGATCTCGAGCAGCGACTGCGCGCTCGAGGGGATCCGGATCTCCCCGGCCCAGACGTTGGTCGAGATCAGCAGCCGCTTGGCGGTCGCGTGGTTGGTCAGCTGCACCGGGCGCGTGTGCGGCACCGCCATCGGTACCGAGCCGAGCGAGACGGTGAGCCGGACCGCGAAGTGCTCGATGACTTTCCGGACCGCGTCCGCGAACCCTTCCCACCGCACGTCGGGCTCGGGGCCGGTCAGCAGCAGGAACGGGGTGTGCGCGGCGTCGTGCAGCACCCGTACGACGAGCCTCGGGGCGTCGTAGTCGGTGTAGTGGTCCTCGTGGAAGGTCATCGGTGGGCGCCGCGCCCGGTAGTCGTAGAACTCGTCGACCTCGAAGCTGGCGACCACCCGGCCGCTCGTCTCGGCGAGCAGGTGCGCCGCAGCGAGTGCGGACGCGCTTCCGGCGTCGAGGAAACCGTCGAGCGCGGTGAGCAGGACGGGGCCGTCGCTGAGTCCCTCGAGCTCGGGGACGTCGTCGACGATGTGCACGAACCGTGCTTGGGTCACGCCTGGCTCCTCAGTCGGGGGTGCTGCTTGACCAGCCTAGAGTGCCCAACGTCCGCGGGTCGGCGGATATGCCCCCGGGATCAGGTGATCCCCGTCGCTGCCTCAGCCGTAGATGCGCAGGATCCTGCGGGCGGCCTCGGTCGCCAGCTCGGCGCCGTCGTAGCCCACCACGCGCTGGAGCACGGCGTCCTGCTCGCTCTCCGAGGTGGCGTCGCCGGCGTCGCGGAACGCGTCCATCAGCTCCCACAGGCGCGGCTCCCCCTGGGTGGCGGCGATGAAGTCGCAGGCCATCCAGCTCAACGCGTAGTTCCAGGCCTGGTCGTCGCCGTTGAAGGACGCCGAGGTCGGCATCCCGTCGACCCCCCGACGCGCCCGGTTCACTGCGACGGTCGCGATCCGCCGCTCGTCGTCCGGGATCGTGCGTGCGCCCATGTACTCGGCGATCCCCTCGGCGAACCAGATCGGGGCCCCGTCGTCGCGATCGCCGATGGCCACGTGGGTGAGCTCGTGGCGGGTGATCCGGTCGAGGAACGGCTGCCCCGCCCGGATCGAGCTCGGCAGCAGGGTGAACCGGATCCCGGCCACCTCCGGCTGGCCCATCTCGGCGTACATCGGGAAGGTCATCGCGCCGAGGTGGTTGATGTCGCCGCCGGGGACGCCCTCGAAGCTGTTGAGGACCTTCTTGTCGGCGAAGACGTAGACCACCACTCGACCGTCCCAGTCGAACGGCAACCCGTCCGCGACGTCGGCGATCCCGCGGCGCAACGTCGAGCCGATCTCGTCCGCCTTGCGCACGGTCGTGTCGTCGTAGAGCTCCAGGGTGCGGCCGTCGTTGCGCACCGTGACCCGGACCAGGTCCCAGGGGGCCGGACCGGACCCGGGGAACTCGCGTCCCGCTCCGGTCAGCTCGGAGAGGATCACCGGGTTGCCGTCGATGCGGGTGAAGGCGAAACCGCTGATCCGGGTGACCGGGAACTGGTCGAACCCGTCGAGTTGGGTCGAGACCCGGACCTGCGGGACGGAGACGAACCTGCTCCAGCCCTCGGCGCGCAGCCCGGCGGGCCAGTCCGACTTCAGCACCGTGTAGCGCAGGGCCCGCACCGGCAGCCGTTGCAGGTTCGCGAAGTACCGTTTCTGACGGGCACGGAGCTTCGCGTTGGTCGGGTCGAGGGTCGCAAGGAACGCCGACAGGTCCCTGCCCTGGACGGCGGCAGCCCGGGCGTCCAGCAACGCCTGGGCCTCGACGGCGGAGACCGAGCCGGTAGCGCTGCCGTTCCCCAGGAGGCTGGCGTCCTCGCCGTCCTGGCAGCCGGCTGCCGCGAGCCCGACGACCAGGGCAGCCAGGATCCCGGCGACGGCAGTGCGCCGCGGAGCCTGCTTCGTGGCGCTGGCCCGCGCTGGCGGGGCAGGCCGGGGGGCGGGAGGCATGCCCTTACGGCGCGTCGACCAGCGCGTGCCCGGCGTCGAGGGCGGTCACGTCCTCGACGATGCTCCGTGCGAGTGCTTGGGCGGTCAGGCCGATCCGTTCCAGGATCGCTTCGCGCTTGGCGTGGCCGAGGAACTCCTGCGGGATGCCGTGCAACCGGAACGGCTTGAGCACGCCCTGGTCGTTGAGGAGCTGGAGCAGGTTCGCGCCGAAGCCGCCGACGCGACCGTTGTCCTCGACACTGACCACCAGACGGTGCTCGGCGGCGAGCGGCACGATCGCCGGGTCGATCGGCTTGACCCAGCGGGGGTCCACCACGGTGACGCCGATGCCCTGGTCGACCAGGCGTGCGGCGACGTCCACGGCGGTCTGCGCCATGGAGCCGGCGGCGACGATCAGGACGTCCCTGTCGCCGCGTCGTACCAGGATGTCGGCGGAGCCGACCTTGGAGACGGTCGGGATGTCGTGCTCGGGGGGCGCGCCCTTGGGCAGCCGGACGATGGTGGGCGCGTCCTCCACGGCCACGGCCTCGCGCAGGAGCTCGCGGACCCGGGCACCGTCGCGGGGCGCCGCCAGTCGGAGGCCCGGGACCACCTGGAAGATCGACATGTCCCACATGCCGTTGTGGCTCGGTCCGTCGTCGCCGGTCACCCCAGCACGGTCGATGACGAACGTGACTCCGCACTGGTGCAGGGCGACGTCCATCAGGACCTGGTCGAATGCGCGGTTCATGAAGGTCGCGTAGATCGCGACGACCGGGTGCAGGCCACCCATCGCGAGGCCGGCGGCGCTGGTGACCGCGTGCTGCTCGGCGATGCCGACGTCGAAGGTGCGCTCGGGGAACCGGGCTGCGAAGCGGTCCAGCCCGACGGGGTAGAGCATCGCGGCGGTGATCGCGACGATGTCCTGCCGCTCCTCACCGATGGCGACGATCTCGTCGGTGAAGAAGTCGGTCCAGATCCGGCCCTTGGGGCGGGGCTCCCCGGTCTCGGGGTCCATCGGCCCGACCTGGTGCATCTGGTCGTTCTCGTTGCGCTCGGCGGGGTGGTACCCGAAGCCCTTCTGGGTGATCACGTGCACGATCACCGGACCGCCGAACCGCTTGGCGTGGGTCAGTGCCTGCTCCACCGCGAGGCGGTCGTGGCCGTCGATCGGGCCGACGTACTTCAGGCCGAGGTCCTCGAAGAGGCCCTGCGGGGCGAGCGCGTCCTTCATGCCCTTCTTCATCGCGTGCAGGGCGTCGTAAACGGCTGGTCCTACCCCCCGGACGCCGTTGAGCTTCCGCTTGACCTGGTCGAGGACCTGCTCGTAGCGCGGGTTGGTGCGCAGGGTGGTCAGGTGGCTGGCCAGGCCGCCCACGGTCGGCTGGTACGAGCGGCCGTTGTCGTTGACGACCATCACCAGTTTCCGGTCGCGGCCGACGGCGATGTTGTTCAGGGCTTCCCAGGACATGCCCCCGGTCAGCGCGCCGTCACCGACGACGGCGACCACGTGCCGGTCCTCGCCGCGGATCGCGTAGGCCTTGGCCAACCCGTCGGCGTAGGAGAGCGCGGTGGACGCGTGCGAGTTCTCGACCAGGTCGTGCTCGGACTCCGCGGGGTTCGGGTAGCCCGAGAGCCCGCCCTCGGTGCGCAACGTGTCGAACTGTCCGGCACGGCCGGTGAGCATCTTGTGCACGTACGCCTGGTGACCGGTGTCGAAGACCACCTTGTCGCGGGGCGACGCGAAGACCCGGTGGATCGCCAGGGTCAGCTCGACGACGCCCAGGTTCGGGCCGAGGTGGCCGCCGCGCGGCGCGCAGGTGCGGACCAGCTCGTCCCGGATCTCCGCCGCCAGCTCGGTCAGCTGGCGGTCGTCGAGGCCCTGCAGGTCCTGCGGTCCGGCGATCGACTCAAGATGGCCCATGCGCTGCCCTTGTCCCCCACTGCCTCGACGTGATCGGTGATCTGGGAAGTCTAGTCCGACCCCAGTGAGATCACGGCAACCGCAGACTCGTGCAGACTGCCGAGCCAGAGCTCACCGTTGTGCTCCCGCACACCGGTCACCATGTGGAAACCGTCCACCTCGCCGATGACGTCGTGGACGCAGGTGCCGGCGTCGTCGAACGCCATCGCACGGACCGTCTGCTTCGGTTGGGGCTGCAACGCCTCGGGGATGGCGGTGACGATCTTGCGCAGCATCCGCGGACCGCGCTGGACGCGCTCGACCAGCGGGTCGACCGGCGAGGCGATGCTGACCCAGATCAGTCCGTCGGAACCCCGGGCGATGTTGTCGGGGTAGCCGGGCAGGTCGGAGCAGAGCAGATCACGCTCCCCCGCACGCTCCCCGCTCAGCCACAGCCGTACGACGGTCCGGCCGGCGGTCTCGGCCACCGCGACGTACGACTCGTCGGCGGCGAGCGCCACCCCGTTCGCGAAGGCGAGGCCCTCGAGGTGCGTCTCGACGATCCCGTTGCCGCGCAGGCAGAGGAGCCGACCGGTCCGGGTGTCCTGGACGAAGTCGTTCTTCCACTTCTCGATGCCGAAGACCGTCGAGGAGTCCGAGAACCAGACGTCGCCGTTGCGGGCGACCGCCGCGTTGTTGCAGAAGACCAGCGGGCGGCCGTCGACAGCGTCGACCAGTGTCTCCAGGGCGCCGGTGGCGATCGACATCGCCAGCAGGCCGTGGTGGGCATCGGCGACCAGCAGCCGGTCCTCGCCGAGGAGCTCGATCCCGAGCGGCCGTCCGCCCGTGCTGCCGATCAGATCCACCCCCGTGGCGTCGGGGCGGACCGCGAAGACGCTGCCGTCCTCGGTCCCGGTGAAGACAAGACCGTTCGCGGCGACCACGACATCCTCGGCCCCATGAGCGGGGACCGGGAGGACCCGGACCGGTCGCGGGCCATTCACGACGCGCTCCGCAGCGCCGCGTAGAGGTCTGAGCCGAGGAAGGCGGGGACGAAGTGGCGCGCGGAGCCGGCCAGGTCGAGACCGTCGACCCGGGCCGGCTCCACGAAGACGATCTGCCGACCCTCGCCCACCACGATGTCGGCGTCGGTCAGGTCCACCGCTGCGGCGTACAGGTGGTACTCGCCGCGGTGACCGTCCGGGTAGGTGAACTCGTCAGCGCGCCAGAGCGTCAGCGCACCGGCCGGGAGGTCGACCCCGGTCTCCTCGCGCAGCTCGCGGTACGCAGCCGGCTCGAACTCCTCGCCGTCCTCGACGTGCCCGCCGGGCAGGCCCCACTGGTTGGCGGCCCGGGGCGCGAACTCGTCGCGCTCCTGGAGCAGCACCCAGCCGCGGCGGTCCACCAGCAGCAGCACCGCGAGCCGTGCGGCATCAGAGTCCATGGCACGAACTCTGGCAGATCAGGCCCCGGCGGACATCCGGGCGGCGTACCGCTGGCCGCGCAGGGCGTCCTCCACCAGACCGACGGCCCGACGGGTGCTGATCAGGCGGGCGCCCTCGTACTGCCAGACGTCGACGGCCGCGGCCATCTCGGCGTGCGAGGCGATGTCACGCAGCAGGCCGCGGACCTCGCTGAGCCCGCGCTGGACGGCGGCTTGGCCGGCCTCCACGTGCAGCACCGCGAAACGAGCCAGGATCGCCGGGTGCCGGCGCAGGCCGGCGTACTCGCGGTACTCGGGCGGGCAGATGTCCAGGAGCCAGTTGGTGGCGGTCCGCTCCCAGTCGGGCGTTCCCGGGGGTCGGACCTGGGCGGGCCACCCGGGAGGAGCGACCGTCGAGTCGGCGGAGACGGAACGCGGGACCGGGGCCGGCTCGAGCCGTGGCTGGAACATGGCTCTATCTTCGCACAGGTGTTCGAACGGCGGAAGGGCTGGGGTCTCGGGGCGCTAGGTCCGCCGCGCGGCCGCAGGGCGGTCAAGGACCAGTTCCGAGGCGACCAGGCTGCGGACGAGACACCCAGGTGCATTCCCCCCTATTACTGAACGAATCGGGCGTCGAAACTGGACCAGTGACCCCTTCCGAGTGGACCAGTCCACCAGTTTCGAGTCATGAAGTCGCAGGTTCCCCGTTCCTCTGCCGAAGGACTGCACACGAACCACTCACCGACAGGGACGAAGCCAATGGACCGCAACTTCACCACCACCGTCAGCACCATGGCTGTGCAGATCGCGACCGTTGACGCCGAGCAGGACCACGCTCTCTCGGCCCAGTTCAGCTACAGCCCTGCCGACCCGTGGGCGGTCACGATGACCCTGAGCGCGATCGCCGGCCCGGTCGACTGGACCTTCGCCCGCGACCTGCTCATGGAGGGCCAGTACGAGCCCACCGGCGACGGCGACGTCCACGTCTGGCCGTGCCTGAGCGCGTGCGGCGAGGCCGTCGTGATCGTGGAGCTCGACTCCCCCTCCGGTGAGACCCTGCTGCAGTTCCCGACCCGGGCGATCCAGGACTTCGTCCACGCCTCGCTGGAGACCGTCCCGACCGGTGACGAGACCGTCGACGTGGACGCCTGGCTCGAGCAGCTGCTTGCCGAGGACGTCTGACCGATCCGAGCTACCCGGCTTCTGGGAGGGAGACCGGGGTCCGTCGGAACCCGACGGACGAAGGAGCTGAGCCGCCCTGGGGAGCGGCTCAGTTCCGGTTTTCGGCCCTTTCGCCGGCGAGCACGGACTCGACCCGCTCCACCTTCGCGGCGAGCTGGCCGGTCTCGAAGCCCGTGCGGATGTCCGCCTTGAGGACCAGCCCGACCCGGGGCGAGGTCTCCGCGACGGCGAAGACGGCCGCCTTGACGACCGCCATCACCTCGTCCCACTCCCCCTCGATGTTGGTGAACATCGCGTTGGTCTCGTTGGGAAGGCCGGACTCGCGGATGACCCGCACGGCCTCGGCCACGGAGGCGCTGACGCTGCCGGTCTCGTCGGCGGCTCCGGACGGGCTGATGCTGAGGGCGACGATCATGGGAGCACGGTAACTGCCGGAAACGGTCTCGAGAGGCTCGACCGACGTCGGTCGAGCCTGTCGCGAGACCTGGCGATCCGGATCAGCCCTTCAGCAGGCTCCGCAGCACGTACTGCATGATGCCGCCGTTGCGGTAGTAGTTCGCCTCGCCCGGGGTGTCGATCCGGACGACCGCGTCGAACGCCACGTTCCGCCCGTCCTCGCCCTCCGCGGTTACGTGCACGGTCCTCGGTGTGGTTCCGGCGTTCAGCTCGGTGATGCCGGAGATCGCGAACGTCTCCTCCCCGGTCAGTCCGAGCGAGTCAGCGTTCTGGCCCTCGGGGTACTGCAGCGGGATGACGCCCATGCCGATCAGGTTCGAGCGGTGGATCCGCTCGTACGACTCGGCGATGACCGCCTTCACGCCGAGCAGCGAGGTGCCCTTGGCCGCCCAGTCGCGCGAGGAGCCGGAGCCGTACTCCTTGCCCGCCAGCACGACGAGCGGGATGCCCGCCGCGACGTAGTTCTCGCTGGCCTCGTAGACCGAGGTCACCGGACCGCCTTCGACGGTCAGGTCACGCGTGACGCCGCCCTCGGTACCGGGGGCGAGCTGGTTGCGCAGGCGGATGTTCGCGAAGGTGCCCCGGATCATCACCTCGTGGTTCCCGCGGCGGGACCCGTAGGAGTTGAAGTCCCGGGCCTCGACGCCGTGCTCGGCCAGATAACGACCGGCGGGCGAGTCCTTCTTGATCGCGCCGGCCGGGCTGATGTGGTCGGTGGTCACCGAGTCACCCAGCTTCAGCAGCACCCGGGCACCCGCGATGTCGGTGACGGGGGTCGGCTCGTCCGGCATGCCGTCGAAGTACGGCGCCCGGCGGACGTAGGTCGAGTCCGGGTCCCAGGCGAAGGTGTTGCCCTCCGGAGTGGGCAACGAGCGCCAGCGTTCGTCACCGGCGAAGACGTCGGCGTAGTCGTTGGCGAACATCTCGGAGGTGATGGCCCCGGCGATGGTCTCCTCGACCTCGGTCGGCGAGGGCCAGATGTCCTTGAGGAACACGTCGTTGCCGTCCTGGTCCTGACCCAGCGGGTCGTTGAACAGGTCGACGGTCATCGAGCCGGCGAGGGCGTAGGCGACCACCAGCGGCGGCGAGGCCAGGTAGTTCATCTTGACGTCCGGGTTGATCCGGCCCTCGAAGTTCCGGTTGCCCGAGAGCACCGAGGTGACCGCGAGGTCGGCCTCGTTGACCGCGGCGCTCACCTCGGGGATCAGCGGACCGGAGTTGCCGATGCAGGTGGTGCAGCCGTACCCGACGAGGTTGAAGCCGAGCTTGTCGAGGTACGGCGTCAGGCCGGCCCGCTCGTAGTAGTCCGAGACCACCTTCGAGCCCGGGGCCAAGGTGGTCTTGACCCACGGCTTGCGGGTCAGGCCCTTCTCGACGGCTTTCTTCGCCAGCAGGGCGGCGCCGATCATCACCGACGGGTTCGAGGTGTTGGTGCAGGACGTGATGGCTGCGACCGCCACCGCGCCGTGGCCGATGGTGGCTGTCTGACCGTCGATGGTGACCTCGGCGGTGGCCGCGGGGTTGTCGGTGTAGTCGGCGAGGGCGGTGGCGAACGACGGCGCAGCGACCGACAGCGAGACCCGGTCCTGCGGGCGCTTCGGGCCGGCGAGGGACGGGACGACGGTCGAGACGTCGAGCTCGAGCTTCTCCGAGAAGCGGGGCTCGGCGTCCGGGTCGTGCCAGAGGCCCTGCTCCTTGGCGTAGGCCTCGACGAGGGCGAGCTGCTCGGCGGGGCGGCCGGTGAGCTCGAGATACTTGATCGTTTCCTCGTCGATCGGGAAGACCGCGATCGTGGAGCCGAACTCCGGGCTCATGTTGCCGATCGTGGCGCGGTTGGCCAGCGGCAGCGCGGAGACCCCGGGACCGTAGAACTCCACGAACTTGCCCACAACACCGTGCTTGCGCAGCATCTCGGTGATGGTCAGGACCAGGTCGGTCGCGGTGGTGCCCTCGGGCAGGTCGCCGTTGAGCTTGAAGCCCACGACCCGCGGGATGAGCATCGAGACCGGCTGACCGAGCATCGCGGCCTCGGCCTCGATACCGCCGACCCCCCAACCGACGACGCCGATGCCGTTGACCATCGTGGTGTGCGAGTCGGTGCCGACGCACGTGTCCGGGTAGGCGACGGTGACGTCGCCGCTCTCGCGGGTGAAGACCGTCCGCGCAAGGTGCTCGATGTTGACCTGGTGGACGATGCCGGTGCCCGGCGGGACGACCTTGAAGTCGTCGAAGGCACCCTGGCCCCATCGCAGGAACTGGTAGCGCTCGCGGTTGCGCTCGTACTCGATCTCGACGTTCTTCTCGAACGACTCCGGGGTGCCGAAGAAATCGGCGATGACGGAGTGGTCGATGACCATCTCGGCCGGAGCCAGCGGATTGATCTTGGTGGCGTCGCCGCCCAGCTCGGCCATGGCTTCGCGCATCGTGGCGAGGTCGACGACGCAGGGAACGCCGGTGAAGTCCTGCATGATCACCCGGGCCGGGGTGAACTGGATCTCCTTGTCCGGCTGCGCGTCGGCGTCCCAGGCGGCGAGGTACCGGATGTCGTCGGCGGTGATGTCCGCGCCGTCCTCGGTGCGGAGCAGGTTCTCCAGCAGCACCTTCAACGAGAACGGCAACGACGCGACGTCGACACCCTCACCCGTGACCGCGTCGAGCCGGTAGATCTCGTAAGCCTTGCCCTGGACGTCCAGGGTGGACTTCGCTCCAAAACTGTCGACGCTCGCCATCGGCGTTCTCCTCGTCCTCGCGGGTCTCCGGCACATCTTGCCCACCCCCGACCACGCGAGGGAAGGAAGGCTTGCCTAACAGTCAAACTATCTTGATATCAAGATACACGATATCAAACTTCCCGGCACGGCCCACGAGAGGCACGCCAGCCGTCCGATCGCCGCAGCGCGTTCCTTGCGGCTCCGCTCGCACGCGTAGCCTCGGCGCATGAAACTGATCGGCTTCGTCCGCCGCACCCCCTGCGCGGTACTCCTGGCCGCCCAGCTCGGCGGCGTGCTGCTGTACCCGTTCTTGGAGGACTCCTTCGCCGGCCGCCAGCTGTTCGCACTCTTCGGACTGGTGGTCCTCGCGCTGGCGATCATCGCGGTGCGGGCGACCCCGCTGCTCTCGTGGGTCGCCGTCCTGATCGCCCTCCCCGCCGTCGTGCTCCTGGTCGTCCAGGTCGTGACCAGCAACGAGGACCTCGCGCCGTGGGCCTCCGGCTTCGAAGCCGTCCTCTACGCGTACGCCGCCGCCGCGATGCTGGTCTACATGCTCACCGACGACCACGTCACGACCGACGAGCTCTTCGCGATCGGTGCCGTCTTCACGCTGCTGGCCTGGGCCTTCGCCCACGCCTACGTGGTGGTGCAGGCCGTAGACCCGGGAGCGTTCACGGCGGCGGTGAACCCGACCGACGACCGGACCTGGACCGAGCTCCTGTTCCTGTCCTTCACCACGCTCTCCAGCACCGGTCTGTCCGACGTCGTGCCGATCACGGGCCACGCGCGCAGCGTGGTCATGCTCGAGCAGGTCGCCGGGCTCTTCTACATCGCGATGGTGGTGACCCGCCTGGTCGGCATGAACACGGCGAAGAAGGTCCGGGGGTAAGCCCTCAGCGGTCCCGTTCCAGCAGTGCCACGCACTCCACGTGGTGCGTCATCGGGAACAGGTCGAAGGCGCGGAGATCAGTGAGCCTGAACCCCCGCTCGGCGAAGTAGGCCACGTCGCGGGCCAGCGCCGCCGGATCGCAGGCGACGTACGCCACGGCGCGGGGAGCCAGGTCCGCGATCGCATCGACCACCGGCTTCCGGGCACCCTCTCGAGGAGGGTCCAGGACGACGATGTCGGCGAACGTGTCGAGGTCGGCCAGGACCCGGTCGACCCGACCGGCACGGACCTTGACCTGCTTGAGGTCGGCGAGGTTCGCCTTCGCGTGGTCGCTCGCCCGCCGGTCCCCCTCGATGCTCAGCACGGTGCCGGTCGCACCGACCGCCTCGGCGAGGTACGCCGAGAAGGGTCCGACCCCGGCGTACAGGTCGACGGCGCGCTCCCCCGGCTGCGGTGCGAGCAGGGCGAGCACCGTCGAGACCAGCGCCTCCGGTGCACCCGGGTGCACCTGCCAGAAACCGTCGGCGGCGAGGTCGAACGAACGATCCCGAACGGTCTCGGTCACCGAGGCACGCTCCGGCGGCTGTCCGGCCAGGACCACCCGGGCGCCAGGGGCGGCGATCAGGCAGTCGTCGACCTCCACGACGTCGTGCGAGTGGTTCTTGCGCAGGCCGTAGCTGCCGTCGGGCAGGCCGACGTACTGCATCCGGGTCCGCCAGCGCAGCCCGTCGTCCGAGCCGGGGACCTGCTCGACGATGACGGAGCGTTCGATCCCGGCCAGGCGTCGCAACTGCTCGGAGACCACCGCTGCCTTCAGCCGACGCTGGGCAGGGAGCGCGACGTGCTGGAAGTCGCACCCGCCGCAGCCGCCCGGTCGCGCCAGTGGGCACGGCGCCTCGACGCGGTCCGGCGAGGCCTCGAGCACCTCGACCGCGTCGCCGCGGAGGAAGCGCTTCGCGACGTCGGTGATCTCGACGAGCACCAGCTCGTCGGGGAGGGCGTGGCGAACGAAGACGACCACGGTGCCTGCGTCCGGCTCCGGACCCGCAGGGACGCGCGCGACCATGTGGCCGCCGTGCGCCACCGGTCCGACCCGGGCCTCGATCCGGTCGCCGACGGAAGGCGCGTTGGTCGTCACTTGCCGATCCTTCCCCGGCGAACGTCGCCCGGGCGGGAGCGCAGCAGCTCCCAATCCTCGCGTTCCTTGGCGATCTCGGACCCCTTGAGCTGGTAGGGGACCGAGGTGACCATGACCCCGGGGGTGAACAGCAACCGCCCCTTGAGGCGCAATGCGGTCTGGTTGTGCAGCAACTGCTGCCACCACTTGCCGACGACGTACTCGGGGATATAGACCGCGACGACACCACGGGGGTTGGCCTCGCGGAGCTCGACGGCGTACTGCACGATCGGTCGGGTGATCTCGCGGTACGGCGAGTACAGGACCTTGAGCGGTACGTCGATCCGACGCTCGTCCCACTCGGCCATGAGCTGGTCGGCGTCACCCTGCTCGAAGCCGACCGAGACGGCTTCCAGGACATTGGGCCGGGTCGCCTTGGCGAACGCGATGGCCCGCATGGTCGGCTTGTGCAACTTGGAGACCAGCACGATCGCGTGGACCCGGGTGGGCATGATCGGGTCCTCGTCACCGACGACGAGTTCTTCGGCCACCCGCTCGTAGTGGCTGTGGATGGCCTTCATGATCGCCACGAAAGCCACCATCGCGATGATCGTGATCCAGGCGCCGGCGAGGAACTTGGTCAGCAGCACGATCACCAGGACGACGGCGGTCATTCCGAGCCCGAAGGTGTTGATGGCGCGGGACCGGTACATCCGACGACGCTCGGCCGGTTCCTTCTCGGTCTTCAGGAGCCGGGTCCAGTGCCGGATCATGCCGAGCTGGCTGAGGTTGAAGGAGACGAAGACCCCGACGATGTAGAGCTGGATCAGCTTCGTGGTCTGGGCATCGAAGGCGAAGATCAGGATGATCGCCATGACGGCGAGGAAGACGATGCCGTTGGAGTAGGCGAGCCGGTCACCGCGGGACCCCAGCGCGCGCGGCGCGTACCCGTCCTTGGCGAGGATGGATCCGAGCACCGGAAAACCGTTGAAGGCGGTGTTGGCAGCGAGCACCAGGATGATCCCGGTGACGGTCACCACGAAGTAGAACCCGGGCCGGAAGTCGTGGAAGACGCTCTCGGCGATCTGCGAGATCACCGGGTGCTGCTCGAAGTCGCCGGGCAGTGCGCCACCGGCGGCCGTACGCAGCCGCTCGAGGTGGTGCGGGTCGACGTACCGGATGCTCATCTCCCGCGCCAGGACGATCACGCTCATCATCATCGTGATGGCGATCATCCCGAGCAGGAGCAGCGTGGTCGCGGCGTTCTTGCTCTTCGGCTTCTCGAAGGCCGGCACTCCGTTGGAGATCGCCTCGACGCCGGTCAGCGCGGCACAACCGGAGGAGAAGGCGCGCGCCAGCAGGAACATCAGCGCGATCTGGCCGATCGGCTCCTCCAGGCCGGGCTCCGGGACGATCTGCAGGTCTGCGCTCTCCGCGTCCCGCAGGTTGCCCGAGAGGAGCTGCAGCAGCCCGTAGCCGCACATGCCCAGGATCGCCGTCATGAACAGGTAGGTCGGGACGGCGAAGAAGGTCCCGGACTCCCGGACACCGCGGAGGTTCAGGGCCACCAGCACGACCACCGCGACGCTGGCCACCACGGGCTCGTGCCCGATCAGCCCGGGGACCGCGCCGGCGGCGTACTGCGCCGCGGACGAGATCGAGACGGCCACGGTGAGGATGTAGTCGACCAGGAGCGCAGAGGCCACGGTCACGCCGGCGTTCTTCCCGAGGTTGACGGTCGCCACCTCGTAGTCACCGCCGCCGCTCGGATAAGCGTGCACGTTCTGCCGGTACGACGCGACGACGGTGAACATGACCACCGCGACGGCGATACCCACCTTCCAGCTGAACGAGTACGCCGTCGCCCCCGCAGCCGCGAGCATGATGAAGATCTCGTCCGGCGCGTAAGCGACCGAGGAGAGCGCGTCGCTGGCGAAGACGGGGAGGGCGATGCGCTTCGGGAGCAAGGTCTCACCGAGCTGGGAGCTCCGAAGCTTGCGCCCGAGAATGATCCGCTTGGAAACTCCTCCGACACCCATGAGCCGAGGCTACGCGTCCGAGCGGAGCAGGCACGGGGCTTGCTGCGTAGCGAGCAGTTCCGAGAAGCGCAGCGACGACCACCGAGTGCCCGAGCTTGCTCGTGGCCGAGTGGCCGCGGGCTCATTGACGAACGAAGTGAGGATCACGATCGACAAGGCTAGAGCACGACCGGGCAGCGACGTGCAGTAGCGTTTCGTCCGTGCACGTTGTGATCATGGGATGCGGCCGGGTGGGCTCGACCTTGGCGCGCTCTCTCGAGGACCGGAACCACACGGTGAGCGTCATCGACAGCAACCCGGACTCGTTCCGGCGACTCGGGCCGTCGTTCAACGGGCTGAAGGTGACCGGCTACGGCTTCGACCAGCAGGTCTTGACCGATGCCGGCATCGAGCGCGCCGACGCCTTCGCCGCTGTCAGCAGCGGCGACAACTCGAACATCATCGCGGCCAGGGTCGCCCGGGAGTCCTTCGGGATCCAGCAGGTCGTCGCGCGGATCTACGACCCCGGTCGTGCCGAGGTCTACCAGCGCCTCGGCATCACCACGGTCGCCACCGTGAAGTGGACGGCCGACCAGGTCTTGCGCCGGCTGCTGCCGGTCGGCGCCGAACCCGATTTCCGTGATCCGTCGGGAACGATCCGGCTCGACCAGGTCCCGGCGACCGACCCGTGGATCGGTCAGCGGACAGTCACCTTCCAGGAGCAGTCCCGGTGCCGCATCGCCTGGATCGACCGTCTCGGGGAGGGCATGCTGCCCACCCGCGAGTCGGTGATCCAGGAGGGCGACCTGCTGCACCTGGTCCTCCGCGAGGAGAACGCGACCCACGCGTACACCGTCATCGAGCGCGGCCCGGAGGAGGAGTAAGACCATGCGCGTAGCCATCGCCGGAGCCGGCGCCGTCGGCCGCTCCATCGCCACCGAGCTCATCGCCAACGGTCACCAGGTCCTGCTGATCGACAAGGAGCCCCGGTCGATCAAGCCCGAGCGGGTTCCGGACGCCGAATGGCTGCTCGCCGACTCCTGTGAGCTCTCCTCGCTGGAGGAGGCACGCCTCGAGCACTGCGACGTCGTGATCGCGGCAACCGGTGACGACAAGGCCAACCTGGTCACGGCGCTGCTGGCGAAGACCGAGTTCGGTGTCCCCCGGACCGTCGGCCGGGTCAACCACCCGGACAACGAGTGGCTCTTCACCGAAGCCTGGGGCGTGGACGTCAACGTCTCCACACCGAGGATCATGTCGGCACTCGTCGAGGAAGCCGTCACCGTCGGCGACCTGGTGCGACTCTTCACCTTCCGCCAGGGAAGCGCCAACCTGGTCGAGATGACCCTGCCCGCGGACTCACCCTACGTCGGCAAGCCGTCCGGTCTGATCCCGTTCCCGGAGAACTGCTCCCTGGTGACGATCCTGCGCGACGGCAACGTCTACACCCCGACACCGGAGCAACCGGTCGAGTCCGGGGACGAGCTGCTCTTCGTCTGCCACGCCGACGTCGAGGAAGAGCTCGAGCGGATGCTCAGCCCCACCGCCCACCACTGATCCGGGCTACGGCGCCCGATCGCCCGACGGCGAGGCCGGCGTCGCGTTGCGGCTGAGCAACCAGACCATCCCGGTGAGGGCGGCGATCTGCAGCGGCCACCCCATCGCGATCTTGCTGGCCCCGAGCACGGCTACCGCAGAACCTTCGTCCCACCAGCTGTTGCGCCCGGCCAGGTAGATCGGACCCTGGACGGCGACCCGCAGCAGGCAGGGCAGCACCAGCAGCCAGGTGAGCCGGCTGCAGAGGCGCACGATGCTCCGATCGGCGCGCCACGCGGTGGGATCACCGGTCACGCTGCCGACCAGGAAACCGACCAGGGGCCACCGGGTCAGGATCGAGACGGTCAGCAGCACCGAGTACGCCCCGTTGTAGATGATCCCCGGCAGGAAGTAGGCCAGCGCCTGGTCGTTGGCGTCGCCGCCCCCGCGGGCCGCCCGCCAGGCGAAGAGCGCGCCGATGGCGATGCCGACGAGGCTGTTGAGGACGAACTGGGTCGTCGAACGCTGCGCGATCCGGGCGACCAGCAGGACGAGGGCACTGGCGATCGAGAGCAGCAGAGCCAGCCGCAGCTCGTCGGTGACGAGGAACAGCACGGTGAACGCAGCGGTCGGGACCGCCGCCTCGACCATGCCGCGCTTGCCGCCCAGCGCCTTGGAGAGTTGGCCCCGCACGATCTCCTCGACCGTGCGCTCGGTCGGGCTCTCCCCGGCCGCCGGGTCCACCTCGGACGCAGTCACCGGGCGCCTCAGTACCGCAGGTCGTAACGCGGGTTGTAGATGATGCGGACGCCACCGTGGATGCCGATCCGTCCGGAGACCCGGATCCCACGTCCGGGGAAGATCCCGGCGATGCGCCGGCGACCGAGCCAGATCACGGTGACCGACCCGGTGCCGTCGTACAGCTCGGCCTCGAGTGCCGGGACGCCGCCGCGGGGTCGGAGCGTCACGGTGCGGAGGGTCCCCTGCACGGTCACCAGCTCGCGGTCCGGCGCGTCGCTGATCCGCAAGCACCCCGCCTTCGCGACGTCGCGCTGCAGGTCGACCGCCTCGGCGTGCGCCAGACTCGCCCACTGACGGATCCCGCTGCGCAGGCGCCCCTTGGTGTTCGGCATGGCTCCAGCCTAGTTCGTCGCGTCGGTGGGCACGTGGCCGGAAGCCAGATCGGCCGCGACCTCGTCCGGGGTCTGCGGGCGCGCCTCCGGCGGCAGCCGCAGCGGGAGCGCCGTCCCGGGAGCCATCGCCTCGGCGCCGCGACGTACGGCAGCGGTGCGGACGGCCTCCTCGTACGGGCCGGCCTGGTCCGGGTCCTGGGCGGGACGCCCGGCGATCGTGGCGCGCAGGAACCAGCGCGGGCCGGTCCAGCCGATCACCCGCGACGGCTGCACGAAGCTGGCGCCGTCCGCGCCGGCGACCGGGACCTCGCAGTACAGCTCGGTTCCGAAGGGACCCTCCTGCTCCCGCACCGTGCCGCCGCGCTCGGCGGTGTCGGCAGCGATCTCGGCGCGGGCCTCGGTCCAGAGATCGCCCCCGCGGGAGGCCGCGAAGGCGCGCATCTCCACCACGCCGTCCTCGCCCAGCATCATCAGGGCCAGGACGGTCCCGCTCTCCTCGTCGACCTGCAGCCGGAGCTCCAGGCCCGTGACCGGGGTAACCAGCAGGCTGCCCAGGTCGATGTAGGTGAGGTCGGGGTCGAGGTCGTCGACATCGATCGGGCCGACCAGTGCCGGCGGCTCGTCGGTCGCCGACCCGTCTTCGGACACCTCCGGCTGGTCGGCCGGGGGTGTGGTCTCGTCGACAGGTGCGTTCTTGCGGCGCAGTCTCATGCAAATCCTCCTGTGGATCCGTGGCCGCCCGTGCCCCGGACGGAGTCGGGCAACGCATCGACCTCGACGAACTCGGCGGTCTCGAAGCGTTGGATCACCAGCTGGGCGATCCGGTCGCCCCGGGCGAGCACGATCGGCGTGCCCGGGTCGAGGTTGATCAGGCAGACCTGGATCTCGCCACGGTAACCCGCATCGATCGTGCCCGGCGCATTGACGATCGACAAGCCGCTGCGGTGGGCGAGCCCCGAGCGGGGGTGCACCAGCGCGACGTACCCCTCGGGCAGGGCCAGTCCCACCCCGGTCGGCACCAGCCTGCGCTCCCCCGGCGCCAGCGTGACGGCCTCGCGCGCGCACAGGTCCGCGCCCGCGTCGCCCGGCTGCGCGTACGCCGGAAGAGGGAGGTCCGGGTCGAGTCTGATGATCTGGATCGCTACCACGCTGACGGACCCTACCCGCGGGCCCTTGACGCCGGGATGTCAGGCTTTGCCCTGAGGATCGTCCTCACCGCACCGCGCCGAGCACGGAGGGAGCCAGGATGCCGACCGACGCAACGCCCCTCGCGGCGGCGCCGATCGAGTACCGCGAACGCCTGTACGTCCCGCTGCGCTGGTGGGTGCAGGCGACGATGTTCCTGGCCACCGTCTGGCTGGCCTTCGTGGTGGCGCTGCCCACGTGGATCGCCTGGGCCGGGGCCGGATTCCTGCTGGCGCTCGTCTACGGCCTGTTTGCCTGGGTGGGGGCGTCGAAGATCGAGGTCCGTGACGGGGTCCTGTACGCCGGCCCGGCGCGGATCGCGCTCGGCTACCTGGGCGCGGTCGACCCGCTCGACAAGGAAGCCACCCGACGGGTGCACGGCGTCGAGGCCGACGTCCGGGCTTTCCTGCACACCAGGCCCTACCTCTCCCGCTCGGTGAGAGTCACGATCGACGACCCGGACGACCCGACGCCGTACTGGTTGGTCTCGACCCGCCACCCGGACCGGCTCGCCGCTGCCCTGACCGGCACCGCCGTCGCACCGACGGACCCTCGCTAGAGTGGCGAGGACCCGCACGACCACCGCCCAACGATCCGACCCGAGGTGAGCATGTCGAAGAGTCCGGAGCAGCAGGACAGCTCGAAAGTGTGGGCTGTCTTCTCCCTGGTCGCAGCACTGCTGGCCGCTTCGGTGGCCCGCAAGGGGCTCAACGCCTCGTGGAAAGCGGCCACCGGCAAGCCCCCGCCGGCGAACCCCGCCGATCCCAACGTCGAGATGCGCGAGGCTCTGCTCTGGGCTGCGGTCAGCGGCACCCTGATCGCCGTCGCCCGGATGCTGGCCACCCGCAGGGCGGCCGACTACTACGCGCGGTCCACCGGCAAGCTGCCGCCCGGCGTCCGCGACGACGCCTGATCTCCTGCCCGGAGACAACGAACAGCCGCCGACCCGGAGGTCGGCGGCTGTTGGCGTTCGGTGGCTGATCAGTCGCAGTCGCGGCAGATCAACTTCTTCTCGTCGGCCAGCTGGCTGCGGTGGTGCACCAGGAAACAGCTCATGCAGGTGAACTCGTCATCCTGGCGCGGCATGACCTCCACCGCGAGCTCCTCGTGGCTCAGGTCAGCGCCCGGCAGCTCGAAGGACTCCGCGGCTTCGGTCTCGTCCTCGTCGACCTTGCCGGAGTTCTTGTCGTGCCTGCGCGCCTTGAGCTCCTCGAGGCTGTCCTCGTTCTGCTCTTCCTCGGTCTTGCGAGGTGCGTCGTAATCGGTAGCCATCGTCCCTCTCCTGCCCCCGTCCTCTGTCCCCGTTCCCGGGCAGATCCAGGGCGATTTCCCTGGTTCGTGCCGGGATTTTCTCCCCGGACCGCCTCAATGAGACGGCGCGCAGATTGTGCACCACAGGGAGCCAAAGTGCACGTTCACCGGTCCGAACGTCTCCGACGCCCCTCTCAACACCGCCGAGCGGCCGCTTGTTCCCCCACTGCCGTTCGCGCTCACCCGGGCTCTGGCAGGAAGCCGCACGAGACCACCAGGTCTCGGAACTCGTCGTAGGACCGGGCCGGGGCAGCCAGCACCAGGATCCGGCCGGCCACGCCGGTGAGCACCTCGGTCCGGGCACCCGCCTCGCGGGCGATCAGGCCGCCTGCCGCGTAGTCCCACGCACCGCCGATGCCCTCCTCCACATACCCGTCCAACGATCCGTCGGCGACGGAGCAGAGGTCGAGGGCGCAGGAGCCGAAGCGACGGATGTCGGCGATCTCCGGAAGCAACCGGCTCACGCTCCGGGCCTGGCTGATCCGTACGTCGCGCTCGTAGGAGAACCCGGTGCCGACGACCGCGCGCGCGAGCGGGACCGGGTCGGCGACGTTGATCGGCGCACCGTTGCGACGTGCGCCCCGGCCGCGGACCGCGGCGTACTCGACGTCCTGGGCCGGGTTGAGCACCACCCCGGCGGCGACCTCGCCGTCCACCTCGACGCCGATCGAGACCGCGTAGTTGGGCAGCCCGTGGGCGTAGTTCACCGTCCCGTCGATCGGGTCGACGATCCAGCGGACGCCGGAGGTGCCGACCACGTCGTCGCCCTCCTCGCCGAGCACGGCGTCGTCGGGACGGGCGTCACGGAGCCAGGCCCGGATGAGATCCTCGCTCGCCCGGTCGGCCTCGGTGACGATGTCGGTCGCGCTGCTCTTGGTCTCCGCGATGCGGACCCCCTCGGCCCGGCGACGCTGGATCAACGCCCCGGCGTCGCGGGCGACGGCGACTGCCAGGTCCCCGAGCACGTCGAGGTCGACGACCATCCTCAGTCCGAACCGAAGAGGGCAGGGCGGGGTCCGCGTGGGTTCGGGCAGCACCCGGCCGAGCACACGTCCCAGGTGGGCGGCACCGGGCCGACCACGGTCCGCTCCACCTCCTCGCCGCGTTCGGCCGCGGCGCGTTCGAGGAGCAGGTCGCGGACCATCGCCACGAAACGGGGATCCACCCCGGCGGTCGCCGCCCGCTCGCACGCGATGCCAAGCTCCGCGGCGGTGGCCAGGGCCTCGGTGTCGAGGTCGTAGATGACCTCCATGTGGTCGGAGACGAAGCCGATCGGGACCAGCACGGCACCGCGCACCCCGGCCGCGTTCAGCGCGGTCAGGTGGTCGTTCACGTCGGGTTCGAGCCACGGCACCGTCGGCGGTCCGGAGCGGGAGCAGTAGACGAGCGCCGACGGGAAGCGGTGACCGGTCTCCTCCTGAACGCGTTGGGCGATCTCGTCCATCACCGCGCGGTGCTGGTGGACGTAGGCGCCGCCGAGCGGTCCGCTGGAGTCGTTCATCGCGGTCGGGATGGAATGCGTCACGAAGACGAGGTGCGCCTCGTGGCGGGCGTCCTCCGGCAGCAGCGCCAGGGCCGCCAGCGTCGCGTCGACGTTGGGCTCGACGAAGCCCGGGTGGTTGAAGTAGGCGCGCAGCCGGTCCAGCCGCGGGGCACCGGGGACGGCCGCGACCGCGTCGGCCAGGTTCTCCCGGTACTGGCGGCACCCCGAGTACGACGAGTACGCCGAGGTGACGATGCAGGCCGCCCGACTGATCCCGTCGGCCTTCATCTGCTCGAGCGCCTCGGTCAGGAACGGGTCCCAGTTGCGGTTGCCCCAGTAGACGGGGAGATCGATGCCGTTGCTGGCGAAGTCCTCGCGGATCGCGTCGAGCAGGTCGCGGTTCTGGTCGTTGATCGGGCTGCGCCCGCCGAAGAGGTCGTAGTGCGCGCCCACCGCGACGAGCCGCTCGTCGGGGATGTTCTTCCCGGCCGTGACGTTGCGGAGGAACGGCACCACGTCCTCGGGCTTCTCGGGTCCGCCGAAGGAGACGAGCAGCAGGGCGTCGTACGGCTGAGTTGCGTTAGCAGTGGCTCCAGGGGGCATGGTGGGAATAGTAGAAGCCAGGTGCACGCGGGGGGACGTATGGTCGTCCCGCCATGCTCGACTCCTACCGCCACCTCTTCGCCCACCGGGGTTCCTTCGCGTTCTCCGCGACCGGGCTAGTCGCCCGGCTGCCGATCTCGATGATGACCCTCGGGATCGTGATCCTGGTCAGCACCCTGAGCGGGTCCTACGGGCTGGCCGGGCAGATCGCGGCGGCGTTCGTGATCGGCAACGCCCTGGTCGCGATCCTGCATGGCCGGCTCGCCGACCGGTTCGGTCAGACGCGGGTCCTGTACGCCGATGCCGTGCTCTTCGCGCTCTTCCTCGGTCTCCTCGTGCGGGCGGTGACCGACGACTGGACCCGTCCCTGGCCGCACGTCCTCGCGGCGCTGGCCGGAGCGGCGATGCCCCAGATCGGCTCGATGGTCCGGGCCCGGTGGGCGCACCTGGTCAACGACGACCAGGAGCGCCACACCGCGTTCGCGGTGGAGGCGGTGGTCGACGAGGTGGTCTTCGTCGCCGGGCCGGGCCTGGTGACCTTCCTCTCGACCGTGTACGCGCCGCAGACCGGCCTGCTGGTCGCCCTGACGCTCGGGACCGTGGGCACACTGGCACTCGCCGCCCAGTCCCGGACCGCTCCTCCGGCACACCCGGTCCACGAGGAGACCGTCCGGGACCCGATGCCCTGGCTGCGCCTGGTCCCGATCGCCCTGGCAGCAGTGGCGCTGGGGGTCGTCTTCGGGGCACTCGAGGTCGCCACCGTGGCCGTGTCCGAGGACGAGGGCCACAAGGCCGCGGCCGGCATCCTGCTGGGCGTTTTCTCCCTGGGCAGCATGGCGGCGGCCCTGGTCTCGGGGAGCGTCACCTGGAGGAGCAGCGACGTCCGCCGTTTCCAGATCGGGGTCGGCGCCCTGGCCCTGGCCATGGTGGTGCTGCCGTACCTGGACGACCTCCTCCTGCTGGGGATCTTCCTCCTCGTGATCGGGACCACCCTCGCCCCCACGCTGATCTCGATCGTCTCGTTGCTGGAAGCCAGCACACCGCGCTCCCGTCTCACCGAGGCGATGGCGGTCTTCCAGACCGGGGTCTCCGGCGGACTGGCTCCGGGGGCGTTCTTCGCCGGTCTCCTGGCCGACCGGTCGGGCGGTTCGTCGGCGTACTGGGTCTGCGCCGCCGCCGGTGGGCTGACCGTGCTGGCAGCGCTGGCCTGCCGGCCCGCACCGACCGCGCGGACGGACCGGGCCGCCACCGCCGCCGCCGCCGACTAACCTGCCGCCATGAGCACCTGGCAGAACTGGTCCCGGACGACTGTCGCCACCCCCACGGAGGTGGTCGTCCCCACCGACGTCTCGCACGTGGTCGCCGCGGTCGCGCGCGCCCGCGAGACCGGTACCGGGGTGAAGATGCCGGGGACCGGGCACTCGTTCACCGGGATCGCCGCCCCCGAGGGGATCATGCTGGACCCGACCGGGATGAGCGGCTTGGTCGGGGTCGACGTCGCGGCGAACACCGCGACCGCCCGTGCCGGGACGCCGCTGCACGTGCTGAACAGCGCCCTGGAGTCGCAGGGACTCTCGCTGCACAACATGGGTGACATCGCCGAGCAGACCATCGCCGGCGCCACCTCCACCGGCACCCACGGCACCGGCGGCCTGGTCGCCTCGCTGAGCGCGCAGATCGCTGGTCTCGAGCTCGTCACCGGGACCGGTGAGGTCGTCCGCGCCAGCGCGACCGAGAACCCGGAGGTCTTCGCCGTCGCCCGACTCGGTCTCGGAGCGCTCGGCATCCTGACCGAGCTCACCTTCCACGTCGAGCCGCTCTTCACCCTGGAGGCGCACGAGTACCCCATGCTCTGGGACGAGGCGATCGCGACCTTCGACCAGATCACCGCCGAGAACCACCACGCGGAGCTGTACTGGTTCCCGCACACCGACCGCGTCCTGGCCAAGGAGAACAACCGGACGCTCGACGACCCGGCCCCGCTCGGCAGGATCCGCCACTGGGTGGACGACGAACTGCTCTCCAACAAGCTCTTCGACCTGGTCAACCGGGTCGGGAACCTGCGTCCGTCGCTGATCCCCAGGATCAACAACCTCTCCGGACAGGCTCTCTCGGCGCGCACCTACGCCGACACCCCCTCCCGGGTCTTCACCTCCTCCCGCTCGGTCGTGTTCCGGGAGATGGAGTACGCCGTCCCGCGGGAGGCCGGCCTGGAGGCCCTGGCCGAGGTACGCCGCTGGATCGACGCGTCCGGCATCAACATCAGCTTCCCGATCGAGGTCAGAACCACGCCGGCCGACGACATCGCGCTCTCGACCTCGTCCGGCCGGGAGTCGATGTACCTGGCGTTCCACATGAACGCCCGGACCGACCACAGTGCCTACTTCGCCGGGGTCGAGGGCGTCCTGCGCTCGTACGACGGGCGTCCGCACTGGGGCAAGCTCAACACCCGCACCGCCGCCGACCTGGCCCCGTCGTACCCGCGCTGGGAGGAGTTCCACGCGGTGCGCGACCGCTTCGACCCGGACCGGGTCTTCGCCAACGCCTACCTGCGCCGGGTCCTCGGCGACTGAGGTTGCGACAGGCTCACCCGACGTCGGGCGAGCCTGTCGAGATCCTTCAGACGCTGGCCGGCCCGCTGGCGACCGGCGCCCGCCAGTTGCGCAGGATCGCCAGGACCCGCCAGCTGAAGCAGAGGACCATTCCGGGGAGCGCGATCGCGGCCAGCGCCCAGCCCTGCTCGTGCGCGAACACGGCCCAGGCGGCGCCGGCCAACGCCGGGGTGGCGTAGAGCTCGCTGGAGAAGATCACGGGTACCCGACCCGCGAGCAGGTCACGAGCCATCCCGCCGCCGATGCCGGTGACCATGCCCATCAGGGCCGCGGGGATCGGGCCGAGGCCGTAGTCCAGCGCCTTCAGTGCCCCGGTGACGCAGAACAGCGCGAGCCCGGCCGCGTCGAAGACCGAGACCACGCGTTCCATCCGACCCAGCGCCGGGTGGAAGACGAAGGTGGCCAGTCCGGCCACGACGGGGACGAGCAGGTAGCGCCAGTCGACGAGTGCCGTCGGGGGCGTCGCGTCGATCAGGACGTCGCGCAGGAATCCGCCGCCGAGGCCGGTGGTCCCGGCGAGCACCAGGACACCGAAGACGTCGAGGTGCTTGCGGACGGCGACGAGCCCGCCGGAGATGGCGAAGACGAAGATGCCGACGAGCTCGAACGCCAGCAGCAACGGGGAGTCGACCACCATGCGGTCGAGCCTAGTGCCGAGCTCGGGTCGCCCCGGGCGTGCCGCCGCTCCTGCGCGTCGCGGAAAGGTAGGCTCGGCCCACGCGGATCGAAGGAGCAGGCAACGATGCAACACCTCACCCCGGTGGGGCTGAGCCAGGACGGCAGCAAGCTGGTCCTGGTCGGCAACTCCGGCGAGGAGTTCGCCGTACCGGTCGACCATCGGCTCCGCGCCGCCCTCCGGGGCGACCACGCCCGAGCCGGCCAGTTGGAGATGAAGATGGAAAGCGCACTGCGACCGCGCGACATCCAGGCCCGAATCCGGGCCGGCGAGTCCGCGGAGGACGTCGCCGCGATCGCCCAGACCACGGTCGAGGCGATCATGCCGTTCGCGGCCCCCGTGCTCGCCGAGCGGGCGCACGTCGCCCAGACGGCACTGAAGTCCTCGATCCGACGGGCGACCACCGAGGCTAGCCCGGTGGCCCGCACCCTCGACGAAGCCTCGCGGCAGCACTTCACCACCCTGGCGGTCCGCGCCGACGACGTCGAGTGGGACGCCTGGCGCCGCGAGGACGGTCGCTGGACCCTGGTCGCGGCGTACGTCGCCGGCAACGACGTCCACCGTGCCGAGTTCACCTACGACCAGCCGGGGCGTTACGTGCTGGCCGACAACGACCAGGCCCGCCTGCTCACCGGCGAAGCCGCTCCGGCCGCGCCGGTAGAACCCGCCGGCCGCCGGTTGAGCTCGGTGCCGACCGTCTCGTTCGGCGACGAGCTGCCGCTCGGTGACGACGCTCTCGAGTTGGTCCGGGAGGTGCCGGCGCCAGACTCCGCCGCCGAGCCCGAGGAGCCCGCCGCCCACACCGAGCCGACCGCCGACCTCACCGGGGCTGCCGCAGCGGCCCGGTCAGCAGTGCCGGAGCAGACGACGCTCGACGACCTCGCGGCAGATCACGCGGACGCCGACTGGATCGCAACCGTCCCCCCGCCCTTGGCGCACCCCGAGCCCGCGGACGACGCTGCGGAGCCGGCCGCGCCGGCGGCGGACGTTCCCGAAGACGATGCCCCTGCTCGCAAGAAGGGGCGTTCCTCGGTCCCGAGCTGGGACGAGATCATGTTCGGTGGCGGCAAGACCGACTGATCCGGACCGGGCCGAGCAACCTACGGTCGCGTACTGGACGCGCATGGTTACCGACCAGTAACCTCGCCGCACCCCGTGACGTACGGACCCGTTGCAGGTTGAATGAAGACTCCTCACCAGCCCCCTGGACCAGACTGCAGAAGAGGCACCATGTCCTACTTCGTCACCGGCGCCACCGGTTTCATCGGTCGCTACCTCGTCACCGAGCTCCTCGAGAACCGTGAGGGCGAGATCCACCTGCTCTGTCGCGAAGGTTCCCGGGCTCGCCTGGACGCGTTGATCACCCAGTGGGGCGGAAGCCCGCGGCTGGTTCCCGTGATCGGTGACCTGCGCTCGGACCGCCTCGGCGTGGACCCGGAGTGGATCGCCGAACACGCCGGAACCATCGACCACTTCTTCCACCTGGCAGCGATCTACGACATGACCGCCAGCGACGAGATGAACGAGGAGCTCAACGTCGGCGGGACCCGGGCCGCGCTCTCCCTGGCCGGCGCGCTCGATGCCGGCATCTTCCACCAGGTCTCCTCGGTCGCGGCCTCCGGCGACTACCACGGGCTCTTCGACGAGTCGATGTTCGACGAGGGTCAACGCCTCCCCTCGGCCTACCACCGGACCAAGTTCGAGTCCGAGAGGATCGTCCGCGAAGAGTCCCCGGTGCCGTGGCGGGTGTACCGTCCCGCCGTCGTCATCGGCCACTCCGAGACCGGCGCGATGGACAAAATCGACGGCCCGTACTACTTCTTCCCGGTGTTCAAGCGGTTGCGCGACACCCTGCCGTCCTGGCTGCCGCTGGTCGGGGTCGACCTCGGCGACACCAACGTCGTCCCGGTCGACTTCGTCGCCAAGGCGATGGACCACCTCGGCCACCTCCCGGACCGCAACGGGGAGGCCTTCCACCTCGTCAACCCCGAACCCCAGAGCACCGTCGACCTGATCAACACCTTCGCAGCAGCGGCCAAGGCGCCGCAGTTCGCGACCCCGATCGACCGGAGCATGACCAACCGGTTGCCCACCGCGCTGCTGCCCCGGCAGTTCCGCCCCGGGGCGCTCCTCGGCGCCGCGCTCCGCACTCCCCCCGCCCACCTCGCCCTGGGCCAGACCCTGGGCCGGCTCGGCATCCCGCCCGAGGTCCTCGAGCACGTCTCGTTCCCGACGGTGTACGCGTCCAAATCGACCCAGAAGGCACTCGCCGGCTCCGGCATCGCCGTACCGGACCTGGAGTCCTACGCCCCCGCGCTGTGGTCGTTCTGGGAGGAGATGCTCGACGACTCCATCCGCCACGACAAGGACGCCGTGGCAGCACTGAAGGGCAAGACCGTCGTCATCACCGGCGCCTCCTCGGGCATCGGTCTCGTCACCGCCGTCCAGGTCGCGAAGGCCGGCGCCATCCCGATCCTGGTCGCCCGCGGCAAGGACAAGCTCGAGGCGACCAAGGCGCTCATCGAGAGCCAGGGCGGAACGGCTCATGCGTACGGCTGCGACCTCTCGGACCTCCAGGCCATCGACGCCCTCACCAGTCAGCTCGCCGCCGACTTCGAGCACATCGACTACGTCGTCAACAACGCCGGCCGCTCGATCCGGCGATCGCTGAAGCTCAGCGAGGACCGCTTCCACGACTTCGAACGCACGATGCAGCTCAACTACTTCGGGGCGATCCGCCTGGTGATGGGGCTGCTGCCGACGATGCGGGAGCAGAAGTCCGGTCACATCGTGAACATCTCCTCGATCGGCGTGCTCACCAACCCGCCGCGGTTCAGCGCGTACGTCGCCTCCAAGGCCGCCCTCGACGCCTGGAGCAACGTGGTCTCCAGCGAGCTGGTCGGCGACGGTGTCTCGTTCACCAGCATCCACATGCCCCTGGTCCGTACCCCGATGATCGCGCCCACCAAGATGTACGACCGGTTCCCCACGATCAGCCCGGGCCAGGCAGCGGGCAAGGTGATCTCGGCCCTGGTCGACCGGCCGCACGAGATCAACACCCTGACCGGCAACCTCGGCGCCCTGGCGCACACCCTGGCACCGAAGGCCGCCTTCCGGATCCTGCACCTGGCCTACCAGATCTTCCCGGACTCGGCGGCGGCCCGCGGCGATGCCCAGCCCGCCCCCACCAGCGAACAGGCGATGATGGCGCGCGTCCTCAAGGGCGTCCACTGGTGAGTCGGGCCTGAGACGTGGCCGGGACCACGGAGGGCTCGTTCACCCGGGCGTTCCTGCGCGGGGTCGCGTTCCGGATCGGGCTCCTCAGCCTGGCGATGGCGCTCGCTGTCGGCGGTGTCGCGCTGGGCAGTCTCTCCGACGCCGCCTGGGCACCGTTCCTCGGAGGCTGCGCCGGCCTGGCAGCCGGCCTGCTCCTGGGGAGGGTCGTCCTGCAGCGGTGGGACCCGCTGACCGGAACGGGCGGCGGGGTGCCCGGCCTCGCCCTCGGCGAACGCCCCTAGCCCGTCGGCCCGGTGGCGACCGGTCGGGTCGGGTCGGCGACCCACTCGCTCCAGGACCCGGGGTACAGAGACGCATCGATACCGGCCACGGCAAGAGCCAGGATGTCGTGCGTCGCGGTCACGCCGGAGCCGCAGTAGACCCCGACCTCGGCCTCCCCCGTCACGCCTTCGGCGGCGTAGAGCGCAGCGAGCTCGGCCGCGGTGCGGAAGGTCCCGTCGGCGCGCAGGTTCGTCCCTGTCGGGACGTTGACCGCACCGGGAACGTGACCAGCAACCGGGTCGACGGGCTCGACGTCGCCCCGGAACCGTTCGGGGTTCCGGGCATCGACGAGGACCGCCTCCTCGGCGAACGCGAGGATCTGGTCCGGGTCAAGAACGCCCAAAGCACCCTCACCGGGCGCGAAGTCTCCGGTCACCGGCAACCGCATGCCGTCCTCGACGGCGCCGCCGGCTCCGACCCAGCCCGCCCAGCCGCCGTCGAGCACCCGGACGTCAGCGTGCCCGTGATGACGCAGCAGCCACCAACAGCGCGCAGCGGCCCGGCCCTCCCAGTCGTCGTAGACGACGACCGGCTTGTCGGCGAAGACGCCGACCCGACGCATCGAGGCGCCGAAGGCCTCGGGATCCGGCAACGGGTGCCGCCCGCGCGGACCGGGAGCGGCAGCCAGCGCGGTGTCCAGGTCGACGTACACGGCGCTGGGGATGTGACCCTCGACGTACTCCCCCCGCCCGGACGGACCGCCCATCCGGTAGCGGACGTCGAGGAGGGTCACGCTCCCGAGGAGCGCGTCGAGTTCGGCGGCTGTGACCAGAGGTGTCATGGCATGATCCTCCCCGATGGCTGAACTCCACTTCTTCACCGGCACGATGGACTCCGGGAAGAGCACGCTCGCGCTGCAGACGAACCACAACCATGCCGCCCGCGGCCGGGTCGGCAGGATCTTCACCTCGCACGACCGCGCCGGCGAGGCGACCATCTCCTCCCGCCTGGGCCTGGAGCACGACGCCCTCGAGGTCCCCCCGGACTTCGACTTCTGGCGCTACGTGGTCGACTCCCTCACCCATGGCGCACGGATCGACTACCTGATCTGCGACGAGGCCCAGTTCTACGCGCCGCGTCAGATCGACCAGCTGGCACGGATCGTCGACGAGCTCCAGATCGATGTCTTCGCGTTCGGCATCCTCAGCGACTTCCGCACCGAGCTCTTCGACGGCTCCCGCCGCCTGGTCGAGCTCGCCGACCGCACCCACGTCCTGCAGGTCGAGGCGCTCTGCTGGTGCGGCAAGCGCGCCACCCACAACGCCCGGACCGAGAGCGGCGAGATGATCACCGAGGGCGAGGTGATCGTCGTCGGCGACGTGGAGGACCGCGACAGCGTCCCCTCAGCGCCGGCCGAGATCGCCTACGAGGTGCTCTGCCGCCAGCACCACCGTCGCCGGATGACCGCGTCGCGGGCCCAGGCGATCTCGATGATCAGCGAGCCGCTGCCGTTCTCCGGATGACGGAGACGCGGAGCGGCTCCGTCATGGAGGAGGTAGAGCAGCGAGCTCGGCTGAGGCACGAAGCCGAGACCGAGCGTGTCGAAACCCGGATGACGGAGACGCGGAGCGGCTCCGTCATGGAGGACCGCCCAGCGAGCTCGACCACGGGGTGCGTGGACCGCGCGCTCCTGGGTACCTGCCAAGGGTGATGACCAGACCGGGAGCCAGCGCCACCTCGATGGGCCGACAGGCCGCGCAGAGCGACGTCCTCGACACCGCGATCCGGATCGGCCTGGTGGCCTACGGCGTGGTCCACCTGCTGATCGCCTGGCTGGCGTTCCAGCTCGCCCTCGGCGACGACGAGGGCGAAGCCTCCAACGAGGGGGCGCTGCAGAGTCTCGCCGGGCAGCCGTTCGGCGAGGTCCTGATCTGGGCCGTCGCGATCGGGATGCTCTTCCTGGTCTGCTGGCGACTGCTCGAGGGAACCGTTGGCCACCGCGACGCGGAGGACGACAAGCGTCCGCTCCTACGAGCCGGATCCTTCGGCAAAGCAGTGATCTACGGCGCCGTCGGGTTCAGCGCGCTCCGCGTCGCCACCGGCTCGGGCTCAGGCGGTGGAGGTCGCTCGATGACCGCGAGACTGATGGACCTTCCCGCCGGTCCGTGGATCGTCGGGCTCGTCGGGATCGGCATCGTGACCTACGGCGCGAACATGATCCGGCGCGGCCTCACCGAGAAGTACCGCGAGCACCTGACCGCCGAGGGGAAGAGCGGTGACGCCGGGTCGGCGTACCTCGTGCTCGGCAAGTTCGGGTACCTCACGAAGGGTGTCGCCATCAGTATCGTCGGCGGCCTGTTCGGGTACGCCGCGGTCAGCCACGACCCGGAGAAGTCCGGCGGGCTCGACCAGGCGCTGCACACCGTGCTCGACAAGCCCTTCGGCCCGGTGCTGCTAGGACTGATCGCCCTGGGCATCGGCAGCTACGGGTTGTTCTGCCTCGCCCGGGCCCGGTACCTCTCGACCTAGGCGCTCGCCGGGCGCGGATCAGCACACCAGGATCGGGATCTCCATCTCGACCGCCGTCAACGAGCCGTGGAACCCGACGAGCAGGTTCTCGTACGGGAAGTCCGCCATGCTGATCAGTGCGGTCCTCCCCTGCGCCGCGACCACGACGTCACCCAGGCGCGGACGGACCTGGGGGGCGACGGTCCCGAACCAGCCCCGGGCGATCGCCTCGTCCCGGGCGAGCACCTCGGCGCGGTCGCCCAGGAACTCGCGCCAGGTCGCCAGGACGTCGTCGACGGCCCGGCCCGAGCAGTAGAGGTGCCGGAAGCGGGCCTCACCGCCGATCAGCTGCACCCCCGAGCGCAGGTCCGGGTGCTCGTCGATGTCGATGCGTTCCTCCGCCGGGCAGTCGACCATCCCGTGGTCGGCGAGCACCACGAGCCGGACCCCCGGGTCCAGGGACTCGCGGAGCTGCTCGACGCTGGCGTCCACCGCCGCGAGCTGGGCCCGCCACTGGGGCGAGTCGACGCCGTACCGGTGCCCGGTCCAGTCGAGGTCACCGTCGTAGACGTAGGTCACCGACGGCGACTCCGCCGAAGCAGTGACCGCCGCGGCGATGCGCTCGCCGATCCGGTCAGCCTCGATGAAGTCGGCGCCACGGAAACCGCTCAGGGTCAGGCCGGAGTCCATGAACTCGCGCTTGCTCACCACGGTCGCACTGACACCGACCGAGCGGAGCCGGGCGAAGGCGCTGGGGTTCGGCTGCCACTCGAGCGGGTCGACGACCTGCTTGTCCCAGAACAGTGCGTTGAGAAGCTGGTCCGTCCCGGGGATCCGCGAGGTGAAGCCGACCAATCCGTGCTCCCCGGGGGACAGCGCGGTACCGAGCGAGGTCAGGCTGGTCGCCGTCGTCGACGGGACCCCGGCCACGCCGGGCTCGCTCAGCAGCGCGTGCAGGTACGGCGCGTGCTCGGCGTGCGCGTCGATGAGCCGGTGGCCGAGACCGTCCACCAGGAAGACCACGTAGCGCTGTGCCGGCGGCAGGACCAACGAGGTCGCGTGGAAGCCGACGTCGACCCCGAGCGCCGAGGCGACAGCGGGCAGGACGTCGCCCAGGGTGCGGCCGCCGTACGTCGGCTCGACGAACGTCTCGTCACTCATGCCGTCCCTCAGCCCTGGGTGCTGGCGGAGAGGTTCTCGGCGAACTCGAGCAGCCGGTCCACTGAGGCCTGCCCATCGGCCGCCGAGCTGACCCGGATCGAGAAATCGTCGGAGGCCACCACCCCGGTGTAGCCGTGGTCGGCCTCGCACTGCGGGTCCGAGCAGGAGGCGGGTTCGAGATCGACCCGGTTGATGCCGCCCCACCCGATGGTGAGCACGGCCTCGGCCGGCGCCGGGATCGCCCCGTGCTCCGCGGAGGCGGGGTTCGCGACCATCCGGTTGACCACCACCGACTTCACCTGGGACAGCTTGACGGCTTCGGTGGAGGTCGACGTGTACGGCTCGGGGAGCAGGTCGTCAGGAGCGTGCTCGTCGGTGTGGCAGAGGATCAGCCGGGTGGGCGTCAGCACGACGACCGTGATGTGCCGGCGCACCTCGTCGCGGTCGATGGTCGGCTCGTGGTGCACCAGGTAGGAGTCGACGCGCTCGCCGGCGACCGCAGCCGTGACGCCGGAACGGACGACGGCCGGGTAGTAGCCGCTCTGCTCGATCGCGGCATCGAGTTCCCCGGTCTGGTCCTTGGAGGTCACAGGCATGGCGACCAGTCTGTCACGCGGCCAGCACCCCGGTCAGTCGGGGATCGTGTCTCCCGGGTGCACCGTCAACCGGCGCGTGAACCAGTCCGAGCGCGGGTCCTTCACCGGCTCGACCCGGATCGCAGCGTCCAGGACCGCGACGCCGTCGGCCATCGCGTGCACCAGGCTCAGGTCGATCGCGGACACCTGCTGCAGGTCGTTCTTCAGGTGCGCCACCCGCCGGAGCAGGTCCTCGACCGCGGCGACGTCGACCGGGTCGCTTCCTCGGTGCCCGAAGAGCAGGGGCGCCGCCTTGATCGAGCGGACCGCCTCCTCGGCGTCCAGACTCGTGACCGGGGGGATCAGGTACGCGCGGTCGCCGACCAGCTCGGTGATCGCGCCGGAGATCGAGAACGAGACCGCGGGGCCGAACAACGGGTCCTCCAGGCCGTCCAGGCGCACAGGGACGCCCGGAGGCGCGGTCCTCATCACCACGAAGCCGGGATCCGTCACCCCGCTCGCCACCTTGCTCAACGTCTCGAAGGCGTGCGTCATCTCGCCGCTGTCGGCGATGTTGCGCCAGACGTGGCCGAGGTCGGGGCGCTGGCGCAGCGGCTCCGCGGTCGCCTTGAGCACGACGTCCCAGCCGAGCGCCTCCGCCGCCGCGATCGCCTCCGCGCCGTTGGATGCCGCGATCCGCTCCCAGAGCTCGATCCCGTAGTGACCGAGCAGCTCCTTGGACTCCGCGAAATCGAGCTCACGGCCCTCAGGAGCGCCGATCAGGAACTCGGCGATCATCCGGGTCGCGGCGTCGTGGTCGATGTCGGGGAGGAGCTCGTCCTCGTCGGGCTGGCGGACCAGCCACGCGGCGTACTCAACCACGCGCGCGAGCGCGCGGACTGCCTGCTCGACGGCCGGGTAGGACGGCACCGATCCCCGGCCCGCGGTATTGCCGGCCAGGTCGGGCACCCGGAGCAGCTCCGGGACACCCTCGCGGCCGAGGAAGGCGGAGACGATCGGCTTGTCGGACTGCTCGGCGACCGCGGCGAGGGCGTTGGCCACCTCGGCCCCGCCGGCGTTGAGGGGCGGGATGTAGATGGCCACGATGCCGTCGACGTTCGGATCGTCGATCACCGCGTCGAGCGCGGTCTCGAAGTCCTCCGCGGTCGCCTCCGCTCCGAGAGCCACCGACCGGGTCACCTCCAGTCCGCTGGCGGCAGCGGCGTCGGCCGCGAGCAGCCCGAGCGCGTCGGAGTTGCCGATGACGCCTACGTGCGACCCGCGCGGGAGCGGCTGGTGAGCGAGCAGCTGGGCGACGTCGAACATCTCGTCGAGGGTGTCGACCTGGATCACGCCGGCCTGGCGGAACATCGCATCGACGGCTGCTTGGGGCGCCTCGATCGCCCGGACCACGTGACCCATCGGGACGCCCTGCGTCGTCCGGCCCGACCGGACCGCGATCACCGGCTTGTTGCGGGAGACCCGGCGCGCGATCCGGGAGAACTTGCGCGGGTTGCCGATCGACTCCAGGTACAGCAGCACGACCTCGGTCGCGTCGTCCTCCTCCCAGTACTGGAGAAGGTCGTTGCCGGAGACGTCGGCCCGGTTGCCGGCACTGACGAAGGTGGAGAGACCCAGTCCGCGGCCACGTACCTTCTCCAGGATCGCCGAGCCGAGGGCACCGGACTGGCAGAAGAACCCCGCCCGTCCGCGTGGCGGCATGATCGGCGAGAGGGAGGCGTTCAACGAGACGTCGGCGGCGGTGTTGATCACGCCGAGCGCGTTCGGACCGATCAGGCGCAGACCGTAGGAGCGGGCCAGGCCGACCAGTCGGCGCTGCAGCTGACGGCCGCTCTCGCCGGTCTCCGCGAAGCCCGCCGAGATCACGATCAGCCCGTGCACACCCTTGGCGGCACAGTCCAGGACCACGTCCTGGACGGCGTCCGCGGGCACCGCGACGATGGCGACGTCGACGTCACCGGGGATGTCCCCCACCCGCGCGTACGCCGGCATCCCCGCGACCGCGTCCGCGGCGGGGTTGACCACGTAGACCCGGCCGGCGAAGTCCCCGAGGACCAGGTTCCGCACCAGCGCCGCGCCGATGGTGTCCGAGCGCCGGGAGGCGCCGATCACGGCGACGCTGCGCGCGTTCAGGAAGGAGGCGATCGACGCAGCCTCGGCCCGGTGCTCGCGGGCGGCCATGACGCCCATCGCGGTATCGGTGGGGTCGATGTTGAACTCGAGGTGCATGACGCCCTCGTCCCAGTCCCCCGCGACCTGGTAGCCCTGGTCATAGAAGACCTGGAGCATCCGCTGGTTGTCCGGCAGGACCTCGGCGACGAACCGGTGGACCCCACGCTCCCGGGCAGCCTGGCCGAGGTGCTCGAGGAGCAGCTGACCGATCCCGCGGCCCTGGTGGGCGTCCTGGACCAGGAAGGCGACCTCGGCCTCACCGGACGGGAGCAGCTCGTAGCTGGCGAAGGCGAGGATCTTCTCCGCGACGGTCAGCACGAAGGCGACCCGGTCACGGTGGTCGACGTTGGTGAACCGCTGGAGGTCACGCTCGGAGAGGGTCGGCATGGGCGCGAAGAAGCGGTAGTACTTGGATTCCGCGGAGACGTCGGCGTAGAACGCGACGAGCGCGTCCGTATCCCGCGGCGAGATCGGACGCATGTGTGCGGTCCGGCCGTCGCGGAGCACGACGTCAGCGGCCCAGTGCGCCGGCCAGGTGTCCGCCGGAGTCTGTTCGGGATCGGACACGGTCACCCCTGAAATGTACCCGTCCCGGCGTTACGGCCGCATGACGGCCGGTGGACCTGGGGAAAGTCCGGGTTCGCCTGCCCGCTGCGGCGCGCCCCGGTGACGGAGTCCCTGCCGTGGTTGGGAGAATGCGCGCATGGCACGACGTACAGCTGCACCGCCCGAGGACTTCGAAGAACACATCGTCGACATCGATGTCGGCGACGAGATGCGCGCCAGCTTCCTGGAGTACGCGTACTCCGTGATCTACGCACGGGCGCTGCCCGATGCCCGCGACGGGCTCAAGCCCGTGCAGCGGCGGATCCTCTACGCCATGCACGACATGGGTCTGCGCCCCGACCGCGGGCACGTGAAGTCCTCCCGCGTGGTCGGCGAGACCATGGGCCGGTTCCACCCGCACGGTGACACCGCGATCTACGACGCTCTCGTCCGGCAGGCCCAGTCGTGGTCGCTCCGCGTGCCGACGATCGACGGCCACGGCAACTTCGGCTCGCCCGACGACCCGCCGGCAGCGATGCGGTACACCGAGTGCCGGATGGCGCCGGCTGCGGTCGCGATGACCGCGACCATCGACGAGGACACCGTCGACTTCCGGCCCAACTACGACGGCCGCGAGATCGAGCCGTCGGTCCTCCCCGCGGCCATCCCGCACCTGATCGTCAACGGGGCGACCGGAATCGCGGTCGGCATGGCCACGAACATGGCGCCCCACAACCTGATCGAGGTCATCCAGGCGCTGCGCCACCTGATCAGCCACCCCGGCGCCGACCTGGACGCGCTGATGCGGTTCATCCCCGGCCCGGACCTTCCCACCGGCGGCAAGATCATCGGCCTCGACGGGGTCCGGGACGCCTACGAGACCGGCCGCGGATCCTTCAAGATGCGCGCCACCACCCGGATCGAGTCGGTCACGACACGCCGCAAGGGCATCGTCGTCACCGAGCTCCCGTACGGCGTCGGCACCGAACGCGTCATCGAGGCGATCAAGAAACTGGTCCAGGCCAAGAAGCTCCAGGGCATCGCCGACGTCAAGGACCTCACCGACCGCGAGAAGGGTCTGCGGCTGGTCATCGAGGTCAAGAACGGGTTCCACCCCGAGGCCCTCCTCGAGCAGCTCTTCAAGAGCACCCCGCTGGAGGACTCGTTCGGCATCAACGCCGTCGCCCTGGTCGACGGCCAGCCGCGGACCCTGGGGCTCAAGGAGATGCTGGAGGTCTTCCTCGCGCACCGCTTCGACGTCGTACGACGCCGCTCGACCTTCCGCCGCGGGAAGGCCGCCGACCGGTTGCACCTGGTCGAGGGGCTGATCCTGGCGATCCTGGACATCGACGAAGTCATCCAGCTGATCCGGTCCAGCGACAACTCCGAGGCCGCTCGGCAGCGGCTGATGGAGGTCTTCGACCTGACCGAGATCCAGGCCAACTACATCCTCGACATGCCGTTGCGCCGGCTGACCCGGTTCTCCAAGCTCGAGCTGGACAAGGAGAAGGACGAGCTGGCCACCACGATCGCTGCGCTCGACGAGATCCTCGGTGACGAGAGCCGGCTCCGCAAGGTCGTCTCCGACGAACTCGCCGAGGTCGCGAAGACCTACGGGACACCGCGCCGTACCGTCCTGCTGGAGGCCTCGGGCGTTGCCACCACGGCGAGCGCGACACCCCTCGAGGTGGCCGACGACCCCTGTCACGTCTTCCTCTCCTCCAGCGGCCTACTGGCCCGCAGTACCGACGTCGACCCTCCCGGCGACGGCGGCGCCCGGGCTCGGCACGACGTCGTCCTCTCGATGGTCCGGGCAACCGCGCGGGGCGAGGTCGGGGTGCTGACCAGTTCCGGCCGGGTGCTCAAGCTCGGGGTCCTGGACCTGCCCACCCTCCCGAGCACGGCCAACCACCCCAACCTCCAGGGCGGAGCGCCGGTGGGCGAGTTCCTCACGCTCGACCCGGACGAGCGGGCCCTCGCGCTGACCACGTTCGACAGCGACTCCCCCGGTCTCGCGCTCGGGACTGCACTGGGCACGGTGAAGCGGGTCAACCCGGAGTACCTGTCCGCGAAGGACGAGTGGGACGTGATCGCGCTCAAGGACGGCGACTCTGTCGTCGGCGCCGTCGAGCTGACCACGGGCGAGGAAACGCTCTGCTTCGTCACCGACGACGCCCAGCTCCTGCACTTCGGGGCGGGCGCGGTCCGACCCCAGGGTCGCTCGGGCGGAGGCATCGCCGGCATCAAGCTCACCGGTACGGCGCGGGCGACCTGGTTCGGCGCGCTCGACCCCGCCGGCTCGGTCGTGGTCACCGTCTCCGGGGCGAGCAGCGCCCTGCCCGGCACCGAACCCGGATCGGTCAAGGTGACGCCGTTCGAGGAGTACCCGGCCAAGGGGCGCGCCACCGGCGGCGTCCGCTGCCACCGCTTCCTCCGGGGCGAGGACACCCTGGTCTTCGCGTGGGCGGGGGCCGCTCCGGCCCGTGCAGCAGCGGCCAGCGGGGCGCCGGTGGACCTCCCTGACGCCGACGGCCGTCGGGACGGGTCCGGAATCCCGGGCAGTCAGCCGATCACAGCCTGCTCCGGACCGGTGACAGTCGTGGCAGGCTAGAGCCATGCGTCCACTCCTCTCCCCCCGCCGGACCGTCGTCCTCGTTGCTGCAGCGGTCACTGCCCTGGTCCTCGGCGGCTGCGGCGGCGGAAGCGGCACGGGCCCGGAGACCGGCGCCAGCCCCGAGTCGGTGCTGGCGGACGCGAAGAAGAACTTCGACGCCGCCAGCAGCGTGCGCTTTACGCTGGCGACGACCGCGAAACCGACCTCGGGCGACGCCGTTCTCGCGGCCGAGGGCACCTTGACCCACCAGCCGGCGTTCGAGGGCGAGGTCACCGCGCTCTACATGGGCTTCAACGCGACCATCCCCATCGTTGCCGTCGGCGGCAAGGTCTACGGGAAGATCCCGTTCACCCCCGGGTTCTCGGCGATCGACCCGAGCGAGTACGGCGCGCCGAACCCGGCTGCCTTCGCCGACCCGGAGACGGGGATCTCCGGCCTGCTGGCCCAGCTGTCGGAGGTGAAGGCGGGCGAGGAGGAACGTGACGGCAGCAGCATCGTCAGGACGTACTCCGGTGTCCTCTCCGGCGACCTGGTCGCGAGGATCATCCCGAGCGCCTCGACCGACACGACCTACGAGACCGTCGTCGGGGTGGACCAGGACGGGGACGTGGCGACGCTGACGATCACCGGCGACTTCTTCCCCGCGGACGGTCCGGTCACCTACGACCTGACCTTCGACGACTACGACAAGAACGTCACGATCTCCGCGCCGTGAGCACCGAGCGCACCCGGCCGTCGGGATCGAGCACCCTGCTCGCCCTCGCGGCGGTCGCGGTCGCCTTCGCCGCAGCGGACACCTACGTCGTCGTGCTGTCGCTGCCCGACATGATGGGCTCGGTCGGCCTCAGCATCGAAGAGCTGCAACGAGCAGCCCCGATCATCAGCGGCTTCCTGCTGGGCTACGTCGCGATGCTCCCGCTGATCGGCCGGATCGCCGACCTCCGCGGGCGGCTCCCCGTCCTGACCGCCGCGCTGATCGTCTTCGCGTTCGGCTCCCTGCTGACCGCGGCGGCGTACGACCTGCCGAGCCTGGTCGTCGGGCGTTTCTTCCAGGGGGTCGGCGGCGGCGGACTCGTGCCCGTCACGCTTGCCCTCGTCGCCGACATCTACCCCGCCGACAAGCGTGGCGTCCCGCTCGGGATCGTCGGAGCCGTCCAGGAGATCGGCAGCGTCCTCGGCCCCCTGTACGGCGCCGTCGTGCTCGCGTTCGGTGACTGGCGCGACATCTTCTGGATCAACCTGGCGGTCGGCCTGGTACTCGCCGCAGGGATCGCCGCCCTCGGGCGTCAGCAGCCGGGCGTGACACCCGTGCCCCTCGCGGGAAGGAAGGCCCGCCGTCGCCCGGACGTCATCGGCCTCACGCTCACCGCCCTCTGGATCGCAGCGCTGCTCGTGGTGATGCGTCAGCCCGCAAGCCTGATCACCTCGGTCCGCTGGGGCGGCCCGTTCGTGCCGTTCGGAGAGGCGGAGTCCATCTGGATCTCTCAGGCGGGCGTCGTGGTCGCCGGTCTCGGCGCAGTGTTGGTGGCGTGGCTGGTGCTGGCGCCGCACCCGTTCTTCGACCTGCGCAGTTGGTGGTCCTCGGTACGTCAGGCAGATCTGTTGGGCGCGCTCCTGCTCGCGACCGCGCTCGGCGGGGTGATCCTCGCGTTCGCCACGGCAGACCCCGAGGTGGCTGTGTTCTCCGAGGCGGGGCCGGTCTACCTGGCCGTCGCCGGTGTCGCTGCGCTCGGTTTCTTCCTGCACCAGCGCCGAGCGCCGAACCCCTTGGTCCCGCGGCACTCGTTCGCGTTGCGCCCTGCCTGGGGCTCCCTTCTGGTCAGTTTCTTCGTCGGTGCAGCGCTGATCGCCGCTCTGGTCGACATCCCGGTCTTCGCCCGGGTCAGCATCTACGGCGACTCGCAGGTCAAAGCCGCCCTGGTGCTGGTCGAGTTCCTCGTTGCGCTTCCGATCGGTGCGGTCATCGGCGGCTTCCTGACCCGGACCCTCCCGGTCGGAGCGATAGCCGCTGTCGGCATGCTGCTCTCCGCGTTCGGGTTCTGGCGGATGAGCACCTGGGAGGTGGACGCGCTCGAGCACCTTTCCTCAAGTGTCGTCCTGGTCCTGACCGGTCTCGGATTCGGGCTGGCGCTCGCTCCTGTCAACGCGGCCCTGCTCGCGGCCACCGAAGCTGCCGTGCACGGGGTGACCAGCGCCCTGCTGGTGGTGAGCCGGATGGTCGGGATGCTCGTGGGCATCTCCGCCCTGACGACGCTAGGCCTGAACCGCTACTACGCCGTTTCCAAGGACTTCCCGAGCCCGAGCGAGGCCTGCGACGGCAGGACCCGCTGCGACGCGTACTCCGACCTGATCCAGGGCGCCGGGATCGAGCAGCTGCAGGCGATATTCATCGGGGCTTCGCTCTCCGCACTCGTCGCTGCTGCGCTCGCCCTCGTACTCTTCCGGGGCGCAGACACCCGGCGCACCTCGACCTCCCCCATGATCGGAACGGGCAGCTGATGGCCGGAGTCCCCTGCACCGACGCCACCGCGGCGGCCGGTGAAGCACTGATCGGCACGGCCCCCGCGGCCGTCGGCTGGGTGTGCCTGGAGCAGGACGGACCCTGGGGGAAGAAGGCGTGGACCGACTCCCACCTGGACCCGGAGCTCGGTGGCCGGCTCGAAGCCCTGGCCGAGAGCCACCAGGTGCGCCCCAGCCTGATCCGGCGCCCGGGCAGGCACGCGGACGCCGGGACGAGGACCTCCCGGCACGTCCTGGTCGCCCACACGGCACCGGGACGGTCCTGGCTGCTGCGTGGAGTGGTCGCGGACCCGGAGGAGCTCGTGGACCTGGACTGGGCCGCTGTCGGTCGCGGTGACCTGGACGCCGTACGACGCTCGGCCCCGACCCTGCAGCAAACGGAGGAACCGCAGCTCCTGGTCTGCACCAACGGCACCCGAGACACCTGCTGCGCCCGCCTCGGGCGCCCGGTGGCGGCCGGTGCCCTCGCGGAGCACCCGGGCCGGGTCTGGGAGGTCACCCACATCTCCGGGCACCGGTTCGCCGCAACCACGGTGCTGCTGCCCTCGGGGACGTTGCACGGACGGGTGCTCGACGCCGCTCCGCTGCTGGCAGCTGCGGACCGCGGTGAGCTCGTCCTCACCGGTTACCGCGGCAGGTCCACCTGGTCGAGCGGCGCCCAGGTCGCCGAGGAGCACGTGCGCGCGACCGAGGGCATCACCGGGCTCGACGACCTCGAGGTCGTCGGGGAGGTCGATGCCTGGTCGGTCCGGCACCGCGACGGACGCCGCTGGTGGGTCGCCGTCACCGCCGGCGCGGGGGGCGAACGGACCCCGTCCTGCGGTAAGCCGGACGAGCCGTTCACCCGGTACCGGGCGAGAACGGTGAGCACCTCCCCGGCGTCGTGACCGGGACGCACCGTTTCTCACGTGCGGAACCCCACATCCGGACGCCTCCCGGTGTCGACTAGCCTGACGCCCGTGAGCGCAGACTTCGACGACCTGCTGGCCGCCAACCGCGATTTCGCCGGGAACTTCACCTTGTCCGGGTTCGACGGCGTCGCCCATGCCGGTGTCGCGATTGTGACCTGCATGGACTCCCGGATCGATCCCCTTGGGATGCTCGGGCTCAAGCCGGGCGACGCGAAGATCTTCCGCAACCCGGGGGGCCGCGTTACCGAGGCCGCCCTGGAGGCACTCGTCCTCGGTGTGCACCTGCTCAAGGTCGAACGCGTCCTGGTGGTGCCGCACACCCGGTGCGCGATGACGGCCAACACCGAGGCGCAGCTCCAGGAGCGGATCGGTGCCTCGTCCGGCCAGGACGCCTCCTGGCACGCCTTCCACGTGGTCGAGGACCAGGTCGGCAGTCTCAAGCGCGACGTGCACAAGGTGAGCAGCCACCCGCTCATTCCCGACGCGATCTCTGTCGGTGGCTTCATCTACGACGTCGACACCGGGCTGCTCGACCAGATCGTGTGATCCAGCACAGCCCGGCGTCCTACGTCAGACGAGCAGCGGGCTCACCAGCGGCACGTAGCCGGACGAGTGCCCCGTCTTGTTCGGGTGGTAGCTCTCCCCGACCGGGTTCGACAGGCCGTTGATCCACTCGACGTCGTCGCAGACGGCGTGGCCCACGAACCGGCTGGTCGGGTTCGCGAAGGTGAACCCCTTCGTTGCCGCTTGGGCTGAGATCTTGGAGTTGAGCAGGTCCGCCATCTGGTTCAGCCGGGTCTCCTCGGCGGGACTGAACCAGGTGCCAGCGTTGCAGTCCTCGCCGTTGAAGATCCGCGGGTACCCGACGATCACGACCTTGGCGTTCGGGGCCTTCGACTTCAGGCTCGCGTAGAGCGTGGAGAGCGCCCCAGGAAGGGTGTTGTTGATGTAGTTCTGCGCTGTGTTGATCCGGCCGTCGCAGTCGCTCGCCCAACCCGGCTGCGCGCACTCGGTGATGACGCTGGAGAAGCCGGCGTCGTTGCCACCGACGGAGAGCGTCACGAAGCGGGTGGCAGTGGTTAGCGCGTTGAGCTGCGTGGTGACCTGCGGGATCTTCGCGCCCGAGCACGCCTGGAAGTTCAGGGAGTACCCCTTGGCCGCAGCGAGCAGCGACGGGTAGGCGAACGTCGAGCGCTGGCACGAGGTGCCGTCACTGATGTAGGTACGGGTGCCGGTGCCCGAGGCGTAGGAGTCGCCGAGGGCCACGTACGGCGCCCCAGCCGCCTGGGCCGGCGACCAGCCGATGAGTGACGCGACGAGGAGGAGGGACGCGGCGAGGCCGCCGGACAGGACCAGACGCAGACGGTGAGTCATCCGGATTCTCCTGGGAGGGAGGGGTGCGGCCACAGGTCCGTGACCTGGGTCACAGCCAACCGTTCCTGTTCGGTCCTGTCCAGGGACGACGCCGGCGTTTCGCGCGCGTCGGGTCAGGCGTCGATCGTGTCCTGGTCGACCTCGTACGCCCCGGCCACGATGAAGTCCTTCCTCGGCGCGACGTCGGATCCCATCAGCAGCTCGAACACCTCGGCCGCGCGGGCGGCGTCGTCCGCGGTGATCCGGCGGAGCATCCGGTGTCGCGGGTCCATGGTGGTCTCGGCGAGCTGGTCGGCATCCATCTCGCCCAGGCCCTTGTAGCGCTGCACCGGGTCCTTCCAGCGGACACCCTTCTTGGTCAGCTCGGCCAGCTTCCGCTGCAGCTCCGGGTCGGAGTAGGTGTAGACGTACTTGTCCATCCCCTTCTTCGGGTTGGAGAGCTCGATCCGGTGCAGCGGCGGCACGGCGGTGTACACCCGCCCCTGGGTGACCAGGTCGGGCATGTACTTGAAGAACAGCGTCGCGAGCAGGCACCGGATGTGCGCACCGTCGGAGTCCGCGTCGGCCATGAAGATGATCCGGCCGTACCGCGCTGCGTCGATGTCGAACGTCCGGCCGGAACCGGCGCCGACCACCTGGATGATCGACGCGCACTCGGTGTTCTTCAGGACGTCGGCCACCTGGGCCTTCTGAACGTTGAGGATCTTGCCGCGGATCGGGAGCAGCGCCTGGAACTCGGAGTTGCGGGCCAGCTTCGCAGTACCGAGCGCCGAGTCGCCCTCGACGATGAACAGCTCGGACTTCTCCACGTCGTTGGACCGGCAGTCAGCGAGCTTCGCCGGGAGCGCGGAGGACTCCAGGGCGTTCTTGCGCCGCTGGGTGTCGCGCTGCTGACGCGCCACCAGACGGGTCTTCGCCGCACCTGCGACCTTCTCCATCACCAGCTTGGCCTGGGCCTTCTCCACCCGCTTGGTGGAGGTCAGGAACTTCTTGAGCTCGTTGGCCACGACCTTGCGGACGACCGGGCGCGCCGCCGGTGTCCCGAGGACCTCCTTGGTCTGGCCCTCGAACTGCGGCTCGCTGAGCCGGACCGTGACCACCGCCGTCAGTCCCTCGAGCACGTCGTCCTTGATCACGTCCGCGTCGTTGACCTTGAGCACCCGGGATGCGCGCATCGCGTCGTTGAACGTCTTGGTCAGGGCAGCTTCGAACCCGGAGACGTGGGTCCCGCCCTTCGGGGTGGCGATCACGTTCACGTACGAACGCAACTCGGTCTCGTACCCGGTCCCCCAGCGCAGGGCGACGTCGACGGTCAGCTCACGCTCGACGTCCTGGGGGGTCATGTGCCCCTTGTCGTCGAGCAGCGGCACCGTCTCGGTGAAGGTGTCCATGCCCTGGAGCCGCAGCACCTCGGTGACCGGCTCGTCGTGGCTGAGGAACTCGCAGAACTCCGAGATCCCGCCGTCGTGCTTGAACCGGTCGTGCAGGGGTTCGGGGCCGCGCAGGTCCGAGATCAACAGCTCCAGACCCGGCACGATGTACGACGTCTGCCGCAACCGGGTGATCACGTCGTCGTAGTGGAACGTCGCGTCCTTCGTGAAGACCTGCTTGTCCGGCCAGAACCTGACCCGGGTGCCGGTGACCCCCTTCTTGACCCGCGGACCCTTGTGCAGACCGGAGACGGGCGTGAAGTCGGCGTCGACGCCGTCGCCGGCGAAGACCCCGGGGGCGCCACGGCGGAAGGACATCGTCTGGGTGTTCGGCGACCGGTCCACCTCGACGTCGAGACGGGCCGAGAGAGCGTTGACGACCGAGGAGCCGACGCCGTGCAGACCACCTGTCGCGGCGTACGACCCGCCGCCGAACTTGCCACCAGCGTGCAGCTTGGTGAAGACCACCTCGACGCCGCTGAGACCGGTCTTGGGTTCCTTGTCGACCGGGATCCCGCGGCCGTTGTCGTGGACCTCGGCCGAACCGTCGGCGTGCAGGATCACCTCGACCCTCGTGCAGTGGCCGGCCAACGCCTCGTCGACGGAGTTGTCGATGATCTCCCACAGGCAGTGCACCAGACCGCGGGTGTCGGTCGACCCGATGTACATGCCGGGGCGCTTGCGGACCGCCTCCAGCCCCTCGAGGACGAGAAGGTGCTGGGCGTTGTAGGTGTTGTCGATCGGTCTGCCTCACTGCGTCGTACGAGCTGCCGGGGCCGGCTGGTGCGGGCCCTGGTTCCGGCCTTCAAAACTACAAGGTCACGAACCTACAAATTCCACGCAACACCGGGGCGCCGCTGCCGATGATTGTTAGTGGGGTGGGTCACACTCATTCCACCGCTCGTCTCAGCGGCTGACAAAGGGGCCGGGCGGGAAGCAATTGCCATGGTTTGATGTTGAGCCCGATGAGACCCGGAGGAAAAGGGAACTTAACCCTCGTCCCCCGAGTTGAACAGGCACCTGCAGATGAGAGAGAGGCCAACGTGACTACTGCGACAGCCCCGAGCGAGACCCCCCTGACGGCGGTCGATCGCTGTGACCGTTGCGGCGCGCAGGCCTACCTGCGCGTGTCTCTCCAGGCCGGCGGCGAACTTCTCTTCTGTGCGCACCACGCCCGCGAGCACGGCGACAAGCTCCGTGAGATCGCCTCCCACGTGCACGACGAGACCGACAGGCTCGCCGACAAGCCGGCCTCGGCCGCCAGCGAGGCCTGAGAACACCCGTCTTACCGCAGGTGCCCCGGTCGCGTTGACCGGGGCATCTTGCGTCTCCTGCAGTCCGCCACCGGCCGAGGTTCCCCCGGTTCACCTGAGAGACTCCCCTCATGACTCTCGTCGTGATCCTCGCCGCCCTGGTCATCGCTGTGGGGCTCGTGGGGATCCTCGTCCCGCTCCTGCCCGGCAGCCTGCTGGTCGCGGGAGCCATCGTCGGGTGGGCCTTCGCGCTGGGTGAGGTCGGCGGCTGGGTCGTCGCCGGCATCGCGCTGACCCTGATCGGTGCCGGGGTGATCGTGAAGTACCTGGTTCCCGGGCGCCGGCTGCAGCGAAGCGGGGTGCCGAACCGCACCCTGCTCCTCGGGGCGGCTGCGGGTGTCGTGGGGTTCTTCGTGGTTCCGGTGATCGGCTTGCCCCTCGGGTTCGTCGTCGGGATCTACCTCGCAGAGGCGCAGCGGCTCTCCCGGGCCGAGGCATGGCCCGCGACCGTCAACGCCTTGAAGGCCATCGGCCTCGGCCTCGTGATCGAGCTCGGTTTCACCACGCTCGCCGCAGCGACCTGGGCAGTCGGGCTGCTCGTCACGTGACCGTGGCCCTGGCGCTGGTCGCCGCGTTCTTCTACGGACTCTCGGACTTCCTCGGCGGGGTCGCATCCCGGCGTACCTCCGTCTGGCCGGTGGGGCTGCTCGCCTGCGTCGGCGCCCTGGCCAGCTCGGTCGCGATCGCGCCGTTCGACGCCGGAGACCCCACCACCCCGGACGTCGCCTGGGCACTGCTGGCCGGGGTCGGCAGCGGAACAGGGACTGCGTTCCTCTACCGGGGCCTCGCGGCCGGCAGGATGGGAGTGGTCGCTCCGGTCTCCGCCGTCGGCGCGGTCCTGGTGCCGCTGGTCGTCGGAGTCACGACCGGTGAGCGGCCGGCCGTCATCGGTTGGCTCGGCATCTTGCTGGCCCTCCCCGGCATCTGGTTCGTCTCCCGCGAGGACGGAGCCCCGGACTCCCCCGGTTCGGCCGGTCTGGTCGACGGGATCCTCGCCGGGCTGGGGTTCGGCCTCCTCTTCGCGGCGCTGGGGCAGGTGGGCGACGATGCGGGCTACTGGCCGCTGGTCGGGACGCAGGGGGTCGCGGTACTCGCGCTCGTGGGCGCCGCGTTGGCCCTCGGCGGCGACCCGGTGCCGCGACGGCCTGCCGATCTCTGGGGACTCGTCGCCGGCCTGCTGGCCAGCCTCGCCGTGCTCTTCTTCCTGATCGCGACCAGCCACGGCCTGCTCAGCATCGCCGCTGTGATCACCTCGCTGTACCCGGCGTTCACGGTGGTCTTCGCGATCACCCTGCTGCGCGAGCAGGTGCATCGCGCGCAGGCGGTCGGGCTCGCCCTGTGCACGGTCTCGGTCGTCCTCGTCTCCTTGGCCTGACCGGACCGCGCACAGGGACAGCTTCCTCACGGACTGGTGATCGTGCCCCCGTTCGTGACCGTCAGCGCAGACGTCTCGTGGCAGCTGTTCGGGATGTCCCGTTGCGCGGCGTTGGTGCTGTCATAGCTGACCCGCCACGAGAAGGACGCCGTCGCGAGCTGGGCGGTCGTGTTCGACGTACCCACGGTCTGCGGTGATGCCCCGGAGACCGATCGGGTCGTCGAGTAGATCGCCGGTCCGGAGCAGTTGTTCGAGGCGTACAGGTCGAAGGCGACCGTGCCCGCCAGCGCACCGCCGGCCGGAGCCGAGACCGTCACCGAGTCGTTCGGCACCCACGACTGCGCACTGGTCAGCGACGAGGCCACCGTCGTGACCGAGACGTCCTCAGCGAGGTCGTCGCAGGCCGCGTTGTGGGTCACGCTGTTGGTGTTCGGAGAGGACCCGCTGTACGTCGCCACCCAGTGGTAGTCACCGGGCAACGTGGGCGCGAACTGCGGGTTCGGAGTGGTGTAGGTGCCGTTCCCGGACACCGCGACCGTTGCCGTCGTGTGCGCCAGCGACCCACAGGCGGAGCTGTTCGGCCCGTACAGCTTGAAAGTGATCGTCCCGCCTGCGGCTGGTCCCGCAGTGCCGGTCAGGTTGATCACGGGGTCGGCGGGGTCGGTCGCCGTGCCGGTGAGTCCCGCCGAGTCGGACACCGTCTGCCCGAGAATCCTGTCGGGTCCGGCCGTGGTCGACAGCGTTGGTGTCACCGGGTTGACGGTGAAGCACTCGTTCAGCCCGTTCTCGCTCGAGCCCGGGATCCCGTTCGCGCTGTCACCGGTGAAGGTGCTGCGCCAGCAGTACCGGCCCGCGGCCGTCACGTACGCCATCGGTGACAGCACCGTTGCCGGGTAGGACCCACCGGAGAGCGCGGTCGAGCCCACCGAGGTCCCGGCGGTACACGGATCAGGCGCGTCGACCTTGCACAGGAAGAACGAGACCGAACCGGCCGGGGTCGCCGTCCCACCGTCGAGGCTCACGACTGCCTCGTCCTTCACCGCAACCACACCGGACCCGATCGAGAGGCCGCCGCCGGGGATGCCGGTGCCGTTCCCCTGCTTCGGTGTCGTGGCGATCGAGGACGTGCAGTTCGTGATCGGCGGCGTCTGCCGCAGGATCGTGTCCTTGTAGTCGGCCGTGTCGGAGTTGCCGGTGACCGTGCTCGGGATCGTGTTCGCGAAGGACCTGCATGCGGTGCTGCCACCGAAGATGGTCGCTGTCAGGTCGACTGCCGCCTCACCGCGAAAACCGTCCGCGCTGTACGCCGCCTGCGACACCGCGGAGTTGAGGGACACAGGCGCGCCGAGAGTCAAGTTGGGCGCGGTCCCGGCCCAGGTCCGCAGGGTCAGGTCGAGACTGCTCCCCTGCTGATCCCAGAGGATCAAGAAGTCACCGGCCCTCCGGTTCGCCCACGGGTTGCAGCTCGCGGTCAGCTGGGCTGGGGTCGCCGTGGCATAGGCACAGTTCGCGGGGGCCGGATTCTGCATGAACTCGTAGGCGATGAAACCGCTGCCGCTGTTCGCGTCACGCTCCCAGGCGAAGTAGAGCCAGTCGTGGTCAGTGTCCGCGTCCCGAGCGGTGCCCAGCCACGCACGTCGCAGATCCACCTGGCCGTTCGGATTGGTGGTGTCGAGCATCGGCGACGTCGCGTTGTGCACCACGCCGATCTTCGTCGTGTTGGAGTTCTTCGGACCGAGCTCCTTTACATTCCCGAACGGATCGGGCAGCTCGGTCGACGCAGGCGTCCCATCGGGCACGGTGCCGTTGATGGTGAACGGACCATCTGCTGCCTGGGCGGGCACGGTCGGTACCAGAGCACCGACCAGTGCCAGGACAACAGCGCCGGTCAGGCCGACAGCCCGTCGCAGACGCATCCTTCGTGACGGACAGGGGCGGCGTTCAAATTCGGCTTTCATCGGGTAGTCCTCACGGTTGTGCGGAAGCACGATGCGTCCGCGACCAGCACCACCCGTCGCCCCCGACGACGCCAGCCCGAGAAAGTGGCTGGAGGTTTTCCCCTTCGGCCCCGTGCCGATCCCTCACCACCAACCCCCAGCCCACTCCGCATGGCGCAGTAGTGCAATGGCACTACCGAGCTGGCTGTTCGGTGCCGTACGCCCTCGATGGGTTAGGGCGTCCGGGCCATCCCAAACCACGCTCGACCGGTACGAACAGGACGCATCACTCCGGCCCGCATCGATCAACTGGACACCTGTCCAGAATCCGATCCCAATCCTGCCCAATAACTGCAACGTGTTCTAGGGTCGAGGCATGGGTCTCCTCATTCACGATGACAACCGGGTCCGCACGCTCACCCTCGACCGCCCCGACGCCCTCAATGCGTTCAACGAGGCGTTGTACGACGCCACCGCTCAGGCGCTCCTGGACGCCGCCGCTGACCCGGGGGTCGCCGTGGTCCTGCTGACCGGCAATGGACGCGCCTTCAGCGCCGGCACCGACCTGCTCGAGATGCACCAGATGGCCACCGACCCCGGCTTCCAGCGCGGCGAGCACGGTTTCCTCGGGCTCCTGGACGCGCTCGTCGCCTTCCCCAAGCCGCTGGTCTGCGCGGTCAACGGGATCGGGCTGGGCATCGGCGCCACCGTGCTCGGCTTCGCCGACCTCGCCTTCATGTCGAGCACCGCCCGGCTCAAGTGTCCGTTCACCAGCCTCGGGGTCGCCCCGGAAGCCGCCTCCAGCCTGCTGTTCCCCCAGCTCCTCGGACGTCAGAACGCCGCCTGGATGCTGCTCTCCGCCGAGTGGATCGGCGCGACCGAGGCGTACGAGATGGGCCTGGTCTGGAAGGTCTGCGAGCCCGACGACCTGCTGGCCACCGCGCGTCGGCACGCCGAGGTGCTCGCCCGACGTCCGATCTCGAGCCTGATCGCGGTCAAGCAGACGATGGTCGAGCCGCACCGGGCAGCCATCGCCGCGGCCCGGGAGCGCGAGAACGCGTGCTTCGCCGAGCTGATGGGTGGTCCGGCGAACCTCGAGGCGCTGACGGCCTTCGCTGAGGGTCGCGAACCGGACTTCACCAACCTTCCGGAAGGGTGGTGACCTGATGAACGCGACCGGGACCGAGTTCAACCTCTCCACCGTCTTCGACACCGTCGCCACCGCCGTCCCGGACCAGGAGGTCCTGGTCTGGCGTGACCGGAGGCTGACCTACCGGGAGATGAACACCCGGATCAACGGCGTTGCGTACAACCTGGCCGGCGCCGGCCTGGGACGGCACACCGCACGCGCCGACCTCGACGGTCACGAGATCGGTCAGGACACCGTCGGCCTCTACCTGCGCAACGGCAATGAGTACCCCGAGGCCATGGTCGCGGCATACCGGGCGGGGGCGGTCGCCTTCAACATCAACTTCATGTACGTCGAGGAGGAGCTCGTCTACCTGCTCAACGACGCCGGCGCGTCCGCGCTCGTCTACCACGCGGAGTTCGCGCCACGGGTCGCCTCGATCCTCGACCGCGTGCCCAGCATCCGGGTGCTGATCCAGGTCGCCGACGGGACCGGGGTCGACCTGCTCCCCGGCGCGGTTGACTACGAGACGATCGTGAACTCCCCCGCCATACCGCTGCCGGAGGCACTGGGTGAGGACGCGTTCCTGCTCTACACCGGCGGCACCACCGGGATGCCGAAGGGCGTGATCTGGCGCCAGCACGACGTGTACGTCGCCGCCATGGGTGGACGCCCTTTCGGCTCGCCCGACCCGTACACGTCCTACGACCAGATCGCCGAGGGTGCCCGGAACGCTGGAGGCGGCATTCGTCTGCTGATGACGGCGCCGTTCATGCACGGGGCAGCCCAGTGGTCCTCGTTCCACATGATCACGACCGGCGGCAAGATCGTGCTCCCGGACAACATCATGAGCATGGACGCTGCGGACTGGGTCCGCACCACCCAGCGCGAAGGCGTGATGAGCATCCCGGTCGTCGGGGACGCGATGGCACGACCGCTGATCGACGAGATCGAGGCCGGTGACTACGACCTGTCGGGCCTTGCTGCGATCAACAACGGTGGAGCGCCGATCACCCCCGGGGTGCGCCACCGTATCCACGAGGCGCTGCCGCACATCCTGATCCTGGACGCCGTGGGTTCCTCGGAGACGGGGATCCAGATGAACCACTACTCCGCCGCCGGCGCCGAGGCCGAGACCGCCGTTTTCAACCCGGAGCCAGACACCGGTGTGGTCGACGACCTGCGTCACCACGTCCTGCAACCGGGCGACGGCAGCGGCTGGTTGGCCCGCCGTGGCCTGGTTCCGCTCGGCTACCTCGGCGACGCGGAGAAGACTGCCGCGACCTTCCCGGTGATCGACGGTGTCCGCTACTCGGTCCCCGGTGACCGCGCGGAGCTTCTTGAGGACGGCCGGATCCGCCTTCTTGGCCGTGACTCGGTCACGATCAACTCCGGCGGCGAGAAGATCTTCGCCGAGGAGGTCGAGCGTGCCCTGGCCGCCCATCCGGACATCGCCGACGTGATCGTCGCGGGCCGGCCCTCCGAGCGCTGGGGCAGCGAGGTGGTCGCGATCGTCGCGCTCCGCGAAGGCAGCACCGCCACCGACGAGGAGCTGGTGGCCGAGGCCGGCAAGCACGTCGCCCGCTACAAGCTGCCCAAGGCGATCCTCCGTCGCCCCTCCATCTCCCGCTCACCGTCGGGCAAAGCCGACTACCGGTGGGCCAAGGAGCAGGCCTCCGGCAGCTGAGGTGCCCGGGACCTTAGTCTCGGCCCCAGTGATCAGATCTGGCTACAGACGAAGTAGCAGTCGCCGACCTAGCCTCAGTGGTCAGGGAGGAACCGAGCCGACGCGCACCCCATAGCGCGAAGCTCGCCCGGCGCCCCGTGTCTGTACGCCAGGCCACGGGGCGCTTCCCTGTCCGGGAGAACCTGTGCGGGAGAACCCGTCGGAACTGCGTCACCTGGACCCTTTTCGCGTGTCCTACTGGTGTCCCTCCCTCGAAGAAGGAGTCACCGTGACGGTTCTGGCAACGACGATCCCCGGTCCCGGCGGCATGGGCCCCGGGTCTCCCGACGTCACGGGTTTGATAGCCGCTCTCGGCAGCCGTGCGATCGCCCTTGCTGGGAACCTGCTTCAGAGACGCAATTAACTGTCCGAGTGTCGGATAGCACAGCAACGGATGGCGTACCTAGCGTTGTGGGTCGATAAAATCTCTGGTGGCGCACTGCCCCCAGCTTGCGCCAGCCGCCCCGCCGCGGCCCCGGACCCCCATCGGGGTACTGCGCGGGGCGGCACCAGCTCGCCAGCGCAGCCGCCTGCGCCAGGACGGTGATCCCGCGGTCAGGGACGCGAGCGCGGCTCCGACTGCGCATGATGCTGCAGGACGTAGCCGAGGACGATGAGCACGATGCCGATGGTGAGGCCCATAGTGTCTCCTTGGTCGTTGGAGTACTCCCGAGGTTCTTCCACACTAGGAACCGACGCCCGGGGATCCGGGACCCCCGCCCGCGTGTCGCCAGGCTCTTCTTCCGAGCGGAGGGAGCGCGAGCGTCGACCCGACCTGTCCAGACCAGATTTTGAACTCCCGATGACGTGTTCGTGCTTCGCGAGGACGGGTGGCTACGGTCTTCCCGAGTGCAACCCATCCACCGTCCCGCCTTCTCACGGTTTGGGGGATCTGACGTTCGCGACCTTTCGCGTCGTTCTGTGGGGGCACGACGCGACACCGTTCGCGCTGCAGCAGCAGCACGAGCGGTTTCGTTGTTTCAGGACCGGGGGTTCCGTTCCTGCTGGCGCGCGATCGCCTGGTCGAGGAACTCCAGGCACTCCGCCTGCGCGTCCGGGTGTTTCGTGGACAGGTGCATCGACCACCGGTCCATCGCACCCATGAAGTCGTTGTCATCCCCCGGCCGGTAGGTACCCCACCTGACTCCCGGACGGCCCTCGCAGACCGTGCAGCGGATCTTGTAGACCAGCGCGTCGTCGGCACTGACCTCGACCGTGACGAGCGCCAGCTCCCCGGCCTGCTTGGCTGCGCGCCGCTCGCGCGCGGCCCTGCTTGCCGTCATTGGTCTCTCCTGGGTGTCGAGGTCGGGACATGCGGAAGCGGTAAGCCGCCGCATTGCCGGGGCAGTACAAGCGGCCTCCGGGATTCGGCGGGCTCAGTCCAGGGCGTCGAACACTAGGAACGCCTGAACGCTGTACCCCTAAGCGTTCTGACCGGACATGCCAGAAGCATTGTAGGCCGAAATATCTTGGACTGTGATCCGTCAACGCGTCCTTAGTACCGTCGTTGGCGACGATGCGGTCGTAGCGGCCGCCGCCGCCGGAGACGACGTCGCCACCGGTCATGTCTTCCACGTTGGCGTCGCCGAGGAGGAGGTCTCTTTCGTGAGTCAGGAGGCCGGGCTGACGAAAAGGCTGGCGTACCGCTGCATGTGGTCGAGGTGCGCGGCCCGAGCGTTGCGCCGCGCGATCCAGTGCAGTCCCGGAGCCGCCTGACCGGAGATCCTCTCCGAGACCTGCGTCCCGCCCTCACACGGGGTGAAAGTCCGGACCTTGTGGACCTCGATGCGGGCTCCGCCGGTCGACCGGGTCCGATAGTCGACCCGGTAGGCGGCCGCATCGACAGTCTGCTCGCCGCGCATGCCGAACTCGGCGTCGTACAGGCCGCCGAGCATCTGTACCCGCTCGCCGAACTCGAACGACGCGACCTGCACCGAGGGCGTCGGCCCGGGCCGGGTCCCGAGCAGCTCGAACCTGGTCGCCATCGGCGACAGCCGGATCACCCGTTCCATGTTCTCGGGCAGGGCCAGAATGGTGAAGACCTCGTCGATCCCGGCGTCCACAACCACGTCGTGCTTGAGCTCGAACCTCACGGTGTGTCCTTCCTGCCCCGCACAACGTAGCCGACGAGCAGTCGCGCTGATCGACGGTCTGGTCGCACGTTGAGCTTCGGGTGTCGGACTTCCCCGTCCGCGCGACATCGTGCGCCACGTCGCCTTCCGGCTGGCTGCTTCAGGATCGCTGAGCGGCGGAATCATCGCGGGGTCCCAGCGACCTGCTCTGGCGACGCGCCGCCGTCCCGGTGCGCCAATTTCCACGCGCCGTCCGCGACCTGAACGCTCAGTACGATCGCCGCGGCGCCGGGGCGGTGGCGACGGCGTACGCGGTCATCACCAGGTCCTCGATCTCCTCCCCGGCCCGGTGAGCCAGTCCGGGCTCGATGCCGAGTCGGGTCTCCAGCGAAGCCAGCACGCTCACGACGTGCAGCGTCACCAGGTAGACCCGCGGTCGGGTGATGGCCGGGTCAGCAGCCAGCAGCATCTCCTCGAGGGCAGAGAACTGGGCGTAGTAGTCAGAGGGGAACGGCAGTTCGGCGTAGACCCCCGAGAGGATGAAACGCGCTACCAGCCGCAGGTACCAGCTCTGCCCCGGCCGGGCGAGGAGGTGCTCGGCCAACGGGACGATGTAGGCGCGCAGCAGCCCCTCGACGTCCCTGTCGCCTCCCCGCGCCCGGATCTCGTTCACCATCTCGGCACGCCGGGCATTCAGCGGGACCATCCGGTGGCGGTACAGCGCGTCCACGAGACCGGCCCGGTCACCGAAGTGGTACTGCACTGCGGAGTGGTTCCGCTGTCCGGCAGCGGCCGCGATCTCGCGCAGGGAGACGCCGAAGCCCGCCTCGACGAAGAGCCGCTCGGCCGCGACCAGGATGCGCTCCTGCGCCGAGGTCAGAACCAAAGACTCCACCGGATCTCTTGCCTGGTACACGGAGGCGATCGTACTCTCATCTAAGTCACTGTGACTTAGAACGGCAGCGCGGCCGAAGGAGGTCTGAGTGACGATCGCGGCACTGGACGATCTGCCGGTCGAGTTCGGCGACACCGCGACCCTCGCCGTGAAGGTGCTCACCGCCGCCTTCCTCTTCGGCATCGCGCTGAACGTGACACTCGAGGACTTCCGCTCCCTGCGGCGCCGACCCCAGCTCTTCGCGCTGGGGCTCGTGACTCAATTCGCGATTCTGCCGGGGCTCGCTCTCCTGCTCATCGTCTGGACCGATCCTCCGGCGTCGGTGGCCCTCGGCCTGCTGCTGCTGACCTGCTGCCCCGCCGGGAACCTGTCCAACCTCTTCACCCACCGCGCCCGTGGCGACCTGGCCTTCTCCCTGTCCATGACGTCGGCGAGCAACGCCCTGGCCATCGTCGTGACCCCGCTGGCTTTCGGTTTCTGGTCCGCACGGCAGACCGACCTCGACGCCGCGGTCGAAGCCGTTCCGCTCTCCAGCGGTGATCTCCTGCTGGAGACCGCGCTGCTGATCATCGCGCCGTTCCTCCTGGGCGCCGGCGTTGCGTGGCGACGCCCGTACCTGGCCCAGCGCCTGTCCCGGTATGTCGAGCCCGCGGTGCTGGTGCTGCTGCTCGTGCTGATCCTCGGCGCCCTCGCCGCCAGCAGGTCCCTGCTGGCCGAGGCCCTTCCCGCGGTCGGACCGTTCGTCCTCGCCCTCAACGCCATCGCGCTGGCGGTCGGGTACCTCGTCACCCGCACCGCCCGGCTCGGCGAGGCGGCGGCCCGCGCCATGACCTTCGAGGTCGCGATCCGTAACACCGGCCTAGGGCTGGTGATCGCCTTGGCAGCCTTCCCCGCCCTCGCCGGGGTCGCCGTCACCGTCGCGTTGTACGGCCTGTGGGACGTCGTCATCGGCCTCCTCCTGGCCTCGTGGTGGCGTCGCCGATCCCCCGCCGACCTCACCACCCCCAGCACCACGTCACTGCCGACCAGGGAGACTCCATGACCGACCCGAACGCGCCCTTCCACGGCGCCATTCTCGGCCGTACGCCGGAGGAATCGACACCGTGGCACCCCGAACGACCGCGCCCAGCCGGCCGGCCCAACGTCCTGGTGGTGCTGATGGACGACGTCGGTTTCGCCCAGCTCTCCGCCTTCGGCTCCGACATCGAGACCCCGGTCATGGACCGGGTGGCTGCCCAGGGCCTGCGGTACAACCGCTACCACGCAACCGCCATGTGCTCCCCCACGCGGGCCTCGTTGCTGACCGGGCGTAACTCCCACGCTGTCGGCAACGGCTTCGTGGCCGACATCCCGACCGGCTACCCGGGCTACACCGGCCGGATCCCGGAGTCCGCAGCCACACTGGCCCGGGTGTTGCGAGACGCCGGGTGGGCCACGATGGCGGTCGGCAAGTGGCACCTCACCCCCCGCAACGACCGCTCCGCCGCGGGCCCGTACGACACCTGGCCGCTGGCCCAGGGGTTCGAGCACTTCTACGGCTTCCTGCACGGCGACGCCAACCAGTGGACGCCGACGCTGTACCGCGACAACTCCCCGGTGCGGCCTCCAGCCACCCCTGAGCAGGGCTACCACCTCAGCGAGGACCTGGCCGACGAGGCGATCCGCCAGGTCAAGGACCTCAAGCACGCCGCACCGGAGAAGCCGTTCTTCCTCTACTACACCCCCGGCACCGCGCACGCCCCGCACCAGGTCCCGCCGGAGTGGATCGAGCGGTACTCCGGACGGTTCGACCACGGGTGGGAGGAGTGCCGGGCGCGCATCTACCAGCGCCAGCTCGCGGCCGGCATCATTCCTGCCTCCACGAAGCTCGCCGACCGGCCGGCGTGGATCCCCGCCTGGGAGTCGTTCTCCGCCGACGAGCGCCAGGTGCTCGCGCGCTTCCAGGAGACCTTCGCCGGGTTCCTGACCCACTTCGATGCGCAGCTGGGCCGGCTGCTCGATCAGCTGGACCTCATGGCCGAGCTCGACAACACGCTGGTGGTCATCACCTCCGACAATGGGGCCTCGGCCGAGGGCGGCACCCTCGGCTCGATCAACGAGCACCGCTTCGGCTACCGCGTGCGCGACACGATGGTGGAGAACCTCGCGGCCCTGGACAAGATCGGCGGCTTCGAGACCTACAACCACTACCCGTGGGGGTGGGCCTGGGCGGGAAACGCGCCGTTCAAGCTCTGGAAGCGGTACTCCTGGCTCGGCGGCACCCGGGTGCCGTTCATCCTGCGGCCACCCGGCGGCGTCCCCGACCCCGGCGGCATCCGGTCGCAGCTGACCCATGTCATCGACCTCTACCCCACCATCCTGGAGGTCTGCGGCGTCGAGGCGCCCAAGACCGTGGGCGGGGTCGCCCAGCAGCGCATCGACGGGTCGTCGATGACAGCCTCCTTCGCCGACCCGGCTGCGCCCGACACGGTCAGCACGCAGTACTTCGAGGTGGTCGGCTCGCGTTCGATCATCCACGACGGCTGGAAGTCCACCACCAACCACGTCTCGGAGGGAGTGCTGGACGAGGAGGAGCTGATGGAGGGTAGTCGCGCCCTCGGCGAGGATCGCTGGAGCCTCTACCGCCTCGAGAATGACTTCGCGGAGCACGACGACCTGGCCGACGCACATCCCGAGGTGGTCGCCGAGCTGGACGCCGAGTGGTGGCGCCAGGCTGAGCAGAACCGGGTGCTCCCGCTCCAGGACGGTCTGATCAGCCGGGCCGTGGCGATGGAGCCGCCGCTATGGCCGGTCCGTGACCCGCTGGTGATCTACCCGGGCGGCAACCCGGTCACCGACGAGGTCCTGCCAGGCCTGGGGCTGGGGCTCAGCGTCGAGGCGCTGGTCGACGTCCCCGCGGATGGTGGCGCCGGCGTACTGGCCGCCTTCGGCGACTGGATCAACGGCTGGGCGATGGTGGTCAACGAGGGCCGGCTGCACTTCTACGCCAACGTCACCAGCACCCCGTACGCCGTGCAGGCAGAAGCATCGCTCCCCGAGGGCCGGCACACGCTCGCGTTCCAGTTCCGGCCGGCCGACCTCGTCGGGGTGCTGTCCTGCGACGACGTACCGATCGGGTCCGGTACGCTCCCGCCCGACCTGGGCCTGACCGGCATCCAGATCGGCGGCGGCGGGTTGCGGCTGGGGTCAGACGACGGTTTCCCTGTCTCGGCCGACTACCTGCCCCCGCACCCGTGGACCGGCACCCTGCACGCGGTCCGGTTCCGCGGGATGAAGGACGCACCCGCGCTCGACGAAGCGCTCTTCAGCCGCGAGGTGCTCCGCCGGGAGTGAGCTCAGCCCGGATCTCACGGAACGGGGACTCCGGCACGCAACAGTAGAGTCTGCTGCGGGAAAACCGCCGAAGGAGCTCAACATGGACCACGACATCTGCGACGTTGACGGACTGGAAGCCACGGTCGGCAACCGCTGGCCGCCCTGATGAAGTCGATTACCGAGCTCGACGAGCACTGCTCGGCAGTACTTGCGCACTCGACTGCGGCGGTGCTGATGCACCTCGACCACGAAGGTATCCTCCGCGCCGGGGTCGTAGGCGGCAAGGCGGGTTTCGCCTCCCCCGACGGAGCCAGTCACCTGGCCTTCGACCTGCACAGATGCAGGTCAGAGGCGTGAACTCTCAGTCCAGGTAGTCGCGGACTAGGAACGCCTGAACGCTGTGCTTCTACGCGGGTTGAGCGGGCAGAAGCTGAGCGTTGTGCCCTGCACTATCTTGGACAGAGATCACCGTCGACGACCGCCCTTCTCAAGGGTCCGCACAAACGCACGACTATGTGTCGAGGTCACCTGCAAGGGTCTTGCTCATGCAGGACCGACAAGTCATCACCTCACGGGATCACGAACACCTGGCGGAGGGGCGTCGAAGACCACCGCGGTCGGACAGGCAGCGCTTTCGACGACCATCGGAGCGTAGGAGCCGAGCGCCAGCCGGTCCACGATCCCGGCCCGACGGTGATGACCGACCACGACAAGGTCCATCGACGAGCTCTGGGAGATCAGCCAGCGCACCGGGTCCTCGGATCCGAGCACAGTCCGGACCCGGACGTCGGGGAATTTCTCCCCCATCCCGGCAACCGTCTCCGCCAGCTCGCGCTGGTGATCGACGTACCGACCGTCGGTGTGCTGCAACGAGTCGAGCACCCGGTCGGCCCCCAGGCCGGGCACCGCGTAGAGGACGGTCAGCGGGAGCCGCCGCAGGGACGCCTCCCGGTAGGCGAACTCTAAAGTGCTGCGCGATTCCCGGGTGCAGTCGGTGCCGACCAGGACGCCGTTACGGACCTTGCCGCGGTGGAACGGCCGTACGACTACGACGGGGCAGGACGAGCTGTTCGAGACGTTGACGCTGACCGAGCCGAGCAGCGCCGTGGCAAGGCGCCCGCGCCCCCGCGACCCGACCACGACGAGCTGGGCCAACTCGCTGAGCTCGGTTAGCACCTGGTTCGGGGACCCCGACACCAGACGCGTCTCGACGTCGAGCTCCGGGTACCGGGCGGACACCTGAGCCGCGGCCGCCACGAGGACCGCGTGGCCCTCCTCGGACTCGCGGACGTGAACCACCACCAAGGTGCGGTTCTCCAGGGAAGCTTGCTCGGCGGCCCAGGTGAGCGCGTGCTCTGCGTCGCGTTCCCCACTGTAACCGACAACGACGGATCCGGGCGTGACGCTGTTCGTCCTCATATCTCCACGGTGCCCTTCACGGCCGCTCTCGACCAGGGCCATCCAGCCCACAGCGAGGGCTGGATGGCCCTAACCGACTGGCCGCCGCGACCGGCATCGTGACGGCATGGACATCACCGGCTACCTGGTAGTGTTTGCCGCCGTCCTCGCAGTGAACCTGCTGCCCGCGCTCGGCCCGCCGACGTGGGCGTTGCTGGTGCTGTTTTCGCTGCACGGGGAGTTCCTGGCACCAATCCTGATCGCCGTGGGCGCGGTCGCCGCCGCGTCGGGTCGCCTCCTGCTCGCTACCGCGACCCGCAGGCTCAGCGAACACGTCCCAAGCAAGCAGCGGGGGAACCTGAAGGCGGCCGGCGAGCTAGTGGGTCAGCGGCGGAGCCGGACGTGGGCGTTCCTGGCGCTGTTCGCCGTCTCACCGCTGCCGTCAGCACAGCTGTTCGAAGCGGCCGGCCTGATGTCGGTGCGCCTGCTCCCCCTGACCGCGGCGTTCTTCAGCGGGCGGATAGTGAGCTACAGCTTCTACGTGGTCGGCGCCTCGAGGCTGAAGGAGACCGACACGGGTCAGGTGCTGTTGTCGAACCTGACCTCGCCGTGGGCGATCGGACTCGAGGTCGTCCTGCTGGGCCTCCTGGTGCTGCTCGCCCGCGTCGACTGGCGGAGCGTGGCCGCTGGGCGTTCTAGCTCCGCCCCGGTGTCATGACCCGACCCGCTCCGATCCCCGCGGGCTACGTCGACTACCCAGCTCGAACGTCGAGATCGGCGAGCGCCTCTACGTCAGCGAGGGCACGGTGCAGACGCACGTCGCTGCGCTCCTGCAAAGGCTCAAACCTCCGCGACTGGTTGTTTCGGCTGCTCGAGGTGCCGTACATGGGCCGCCAGCGCCCCGGTAGTGGAACTCGTAGAGCGCCCCCCAGGGCGATCTGGCTGTCTTCGACATCCGTCTCGGGCAGGTGGCGTGGCATCCGGCTCTGGTGACGCAGAGCGGCGAAGATCGCCTCGCTCACGGGTCCGTGAGGGTACGGCAGTCTCATTGATGTCTGCGGAGGATGCGGCGCACATTTGGTCTTCGGAGCGACCAACCGGACCCACCCGCCCCACAACTCGACCGCCCGTCGACTCACGACCAGCTTGGCCTCAAGGTCCGCGAGCCGCTTCTTCGCCGCAGTCAGCTCGGCCATTTCGACGCTCATGAGATCTAGGGCCAGCCCACGGTCGACCCGATCCTGACGACGCCACATGTAGATGGTTGTTCGCTGATCCCGAGATCATGCGCGACGTCGGCGATGCTGCGGCCGACCTCGATGAGATCAAGAACCTTCCGCCGAAACTGAGCCGAGTATCCCGATCGTGCCACTCCTGCCTCCTGATGTCAGGACTCCAGAATCCAGGAACTCCAACCCCGCAGAACCCGGGGCACACCACCCCGGTGACGGCCGAGCGAATGGCTAGACGGGCAACAGCTTGGTCTCGCTCACCTTCAGTGAGGCTCTCAATCAGCAGCAGACGCCCCACGTCGTCCACGCGGGGCCGTTCGACCCGCGGGTGATGACATTCGGCTCTGCCATGTTGCTCTGAATCCAAGCAGTCTGGGGGAGAGACGGAGCGTCTGTCTCACTCCGACGCAAGGAAACAACTCATGCACTTGACCATCACCACTTCAGTCGGCCTACTTCTTGCAGGGGTCCTCGTGGCCCTCGGCGCCACCACCGGCGCAGCCTCCGCCAGCACCGGGCACGACTTCAGTCAGCACGTGCACGACTGCCAGCAGAACATGGGATTCGACGGCGCTATGAACCCGGGAATGCATCAGGGACTCTCCGGCTGGGCTCCGAGTCACGTGTGCAGAGCACCGTCCAATCGGTGACCCGCCCAGCGTTCAGCATTTCACCGAGGCCCCGCTGCGGTGTTCGTTCGATTCATGAGGGTCTGCTGAACAATCAGGGGACCTCTCGACGCCGGAGGGGTGGACAGGTGCGATTTGGACGTTCTCATTCGCCCGGGACGTATCGAGAACAGTCTCCGCCTCAGCTATCGAGAATCTGCAGGAGGCGCTTCAAGCCGTCCCGTATCCATGTCTTGACGGTCTCTTCGATTGTTCCTGTGACGCATGCGATCTCGGCGGAAGTCCAGCCTCCGAAGTAGGCCAGTTCAATGGCCTCTCGTTGCAGTGATGGGAGCAACCGAAGGGCAGCTCGTGCACGCCGCGCCTCAGCAGACGACTCAGCAGAACGGACAGTGAGGTTCGTGTCGGGTTCATAGCGCGCCAGCAGCGCTAGGTACTGGGTTTCGCGGCCCCAAGATGACTCCGAGGACCGAATGGTGTCTATCGAGCGTCGGTGAGCGACGAGCAGCAACCAGGTCAGTCCAGAGGCCTTGTCGGGGTCGTACCGATGCGCCTCGCGCCAGATCTGTAGGTACACGTCTTGGGTGATCCCTGCTGCAATGCAGGGATCCCGGGCGATGTTGAGTGCGAGCCCAAAGACCTTTCGGGCGCTGCGGTCATAAATCTTCGCCATCGCCGACTCTTGCCCAGCGCCCGCCTGGACAAGCCAGACGTCGAGGGAGTCGACCGGCTCCCCAGACCCAGCGTCGGTGGTTCGCGCAACCATCTTTGACCCCTAACGATTCGCCCGGCTGGTAGGCAGGACGCCGAATCGATCCTGTGGATCTGATCCTTGCCCAACGGAACACTTAAGCGCGCGATTTGCCGCGATCCGAGTGGTGCGGGAACCCACGACTGGCGCAGGCCCAGCGCCGCTAACCCCGCCGCCGAGAATTATGCGCTCGCCCAGCCACACCCCCAGGCTGGCGAACAGGCCTCTGAACTGCACAAACACAGCGCCAGTCCGCGGTCCCCGGCCGACGATTAGTCCAAATAGTCGCGCACTCTGAACGCCTGAACGCTGTGCGATCAGGCGGGTTGCGCGCAACTCCGCGGAGCGTTGTGGCCTGCACTATCTTGAACTGAGATCAGGTCGCAACGCTCGAACTCAGCCGAGCCCGTCGAGAATCCGGCTCACCTCGGCCGCGTCCTTCGGCAGTCTCAGTTCGAGCGCGTTCCAAATCATGGCGTAGTCAACAACCTCGTACTCGTGCGCGATCTTGTTGCGCATGCCTTTCATCGGGCGCCAAGACACCGAGGTGTGCTGCTTCATGAAATCTTCCGGTAGTCGGGCGATCGTTTCGCCGACCTTGTGCATGATCGATTCGGCAGCAAGGCGGAGCATTTCGTCTTCGTCGTAGGACTGGCGCCCCCTGGACACCAGACGCGCGCCAGCGTCGGCGAAGTCCAAGAACTCACGCAGGGTCCGCCGGACCCGATCGTCCGGCATGCCAGGGGTCACAGCGAACGCGCTTCGCGACGGATCGAATCATGCCGTTCACGCAGGCCACCTGCACTCACGACATCGACTCGTACTCCCAACAGTTCTTCGATCTCCTGAGCAAGCTCCACCTGGTCGTACAGGCTCGCCTCCGGAGCGAAGGTGACGAGCAGATCCACGTCACTGCCGGGACGATCTTCACCGCGGGCAATCGAGCCGAAGACCTTCACATCCACCGCGTGGTACTTCCGCGCAATCTCCGCGACAGCGACTTTGTGGCGAGATAGCACAGTCGACGGTTTCGGGCTGGCCGCACTGATGAGACGCGCCAGCATCCTGGGCGAAGGACGCCGTACGCCTCTCTCGTAGGCTGCAATGTTGGGTTGCGCAACACCAGAGAGCTCGGCCAACTCTTTCTGAGTCAGGCCGGCTCCCTTCCGGATCTCGAGAACACTCACTTGCGTCATGCCGCCTCCTGCATCATCGATATCAATGATATACCGCGGATGTGGTGGCCACGGGAGAAAGAGCACTGTGCGCGGCTGCATGTCTCAGATTCTTAACCCAAAATCGCCTCTGACCTGCACGTATACAGGTCGGAGCGGAGTGATCTCAGTCCAGGTAGTTGCGCACTCTGAACGCCTGAACGCTGTGCTCCCCCGCCCAGTAGCCGTGCAGATCTTGAGCATCGTGCGCTGCACCATCTTGGACTGAAGAATCGTCTCCCGGGCAACGCCCGTTGAACTGCCGTGACTCTCACTTGAAACGTCCGCCCGTGCCGTTGGATCCTTGGCGCCGAGTAATCAGGTACCGATGAGAAGTAGGCTGGGCCGCCTCCGTCGTACACCTGAAAGAGCTGCCGTGAGCAACCGAAACAATGCAATCGACTCGGTGCAAAACACGCTCTCGCGCTTGATGCGGATCAGCAGCAGCCGGGCGACCTTCGCGCGCCAGTCGGCTGCGATCGGCGCGACCCTCACCCAGCCTGCCTACGTGCTGCTGCGGGTCCTGCTGGACTCCGGCCCGACCGCCATGGGCGAGCTAGCCCGGCTGGCACACATGGACGTCGGCATGGCAGCCAGGCAGGTCAACAGTCTGGTCGAGGACGGCCAGGTCGCTCGCGAGCAGGATCCGTCAGACGGTCGACTCACTGTCGTCTCGGCAACGCCGAGCGGCGAGCGCGCTGCTCAAGCACTGCGCGAAGTTCGGACCCGACACCTCGAACGGGCGCTGATCGACTGGTCCGCCGCTGATCTCAACACCCTCGACGAACTGCTCCTCCGCTTCCAGGCAGACACGGCAAAAACACCGCTCGAGGATTGAGTGGCTGCGTTTCACCTCAACTCTTTGACTTAGTCAAGGAGTTTGGCTACCATCCGTCCATGCACCGGAGCCGGTACTTCTTCGACTGGTCGAACTACTGGACGATGCTGCGACTGGTTCGGCGCGAGACCGACGCCAAACGTCGGCGCGGCCAGTACCTGACCATGCTCGTGCTGGTCCCGGCCATGGCGGGTGTGAACGCAATCTGCTTCGCCCTGGACCCCGTCGTGTTTCCGTCACTACGCCGAACGGAGGTTCGGGCGCCAGTCTTCACCGTGGGCCATGCCCGGAGCGGGACCACCTATCTGCACCGTCTGATGGCTGCCGACCCCCAGTTCAGCACCGTCCTGCTGTGGGAGATGTTCTTCCCCTCGCTGATCCAGAAGCGATTGCTGCGGTTGCTGTTCCGTCTCGACGCGAGGACCGGAAGCCGTCTGCGCCGGCGGATCGAAGTTGCCGAAGAAGCCCAGGTCGGCGAGTTCCGCGGCATGCACGACACCGGCTTCTTCAAAGCCGAAGAGGACGACTTCCTGCTCACGATGTCGTGCAGTTCTGGATTCTGGATCGTGCTCTTCCCCTACATGCGCGAACTGGACTTCTATTCGGTCGACACCTGGTCAGATCACAAGCGCCGTCGGATGATGGCCTTCTACCGCGAGTGCGTCCGTCGCCAGACCCATCTCAACGGAGGTTCGGTCACCCACCTGAGCAAGAACCCGACCTTCTGCGGCCGGGTCGAGGCGCTCCTGGAGGCCTTCCCCGATGCTCGTTTCGTGGTCCAGGTGCGTAACCCGTACGAGACGATTCCCAGCCTGCTGAAGATGCTGCAGGTCGGCTGGCGTGCACGGGGTCGCGACGAGGAGCACATCCGTGACTCACTCCGAATCCTGGCCGACCAGTCGTTCCACAGCTATGAGTACCCGCTGGCGTTTGTCGAGTCGCACCCCGAGGTGCCGAGCATCGTGGTGGAGTACCGGGACTTGATCGCCGACCCGGACGGCACCGTTCAGCGGGTCTACGCGGCGCTCGATCTACTTCAGCGCCCGACGTCGTTGAACTCCACCCGCTCCGGCCCGGGCAACGAGCACAAGTCGACCCATGAGTACAGCCTCGGCGAGTTCGGTCTGAGCGCAGACGAGATTCACACCCACCTGGCCCCCCTGTTCGAGCGCTTCGGATGGGACGAGACGGAGACCTCCCATGTCCGATGACACCACCCCAAGCCAGGCCTCCGAACTCCTGCGTGGCGCCTGGGACGAGCTGATCAACCAGCTTGGATCAGCGCGCGATGCCCTCGAGTCGCCCGACCTGCACGCTCCCCCACCGGATGCCCGTGGCCTCGCCGAGGGCTACCGCTACCTGCTCGGGTTCGTTTATGGCTCCTTCGAGCGAGCCTTCTTCGGCGACCCGGACTTCCCGTACTTCCGTCGGGCGATCAGCCCGTTCGACAAGTCAACGAGGTACAACGCCGACGCGATGTACCTCGACGCTCGCATCGACGGCACCCAGACCTACCGGATCCACGGACGCGCCCGCGACCACCGACACTGGAGCGGTGGGGCTCCGGCAGAGTCGGGCTCGATCGCGCCCCAGTACGTGATCCTCGAGGCGATGGGGAGCTACCCCGGCGACTCCGGGCAGCTCAGCGAGCTCTTCGGCAGTGAACGCTTCGTCACCAGCAGCCTGGATACGTCCAGCCTGCAGGTCGATGACGACGGGCGTTTCGAGATCCGCCTCGGGCCCGAGCGGCCCGAGGGTCACGACGGCAACTTCATGCTGACTACCCGTGGCTCACTGGCTGATGGTGACCTCCAAGTCTCCGAACACGTGATCCTGCGGGTGCTGTTCCACGACTGGGCCCGCGAAGTGCCGCTGGACGTGCACATCGCCAAGATTGGGAACGAGGGGCTGGCTCCTGCGCCGGTCGATCCCGAGTCGGTCGCGAAGGCGTTGGCGCAGACCGGCACGTTGGTGGAGAACCAGATGAAATTCTGGAACGAGTTCTACGACGTCCTTCTGGAGTCTCACGGTGACCGGAACGGCGACGGCGAAACCTTCATGCCGCGCAACGGGTTTAACGAACCCAATGTCGCTTCAATGGCTACCGGCGGCGGGCAGAGCACCAACGTCTACGCGGGCGGTGTCTTCGAGCTCGATCCGGACGAAGCACTGGTGATCGAGGTCCAGACACCGGTCGCACCTGCCTTCTCCGGATTCCACCTGGCGAACTTCTGGGGTGAGTCCTTGGACTACGCCAATCGGGTCACCAGCCTGAACATCACCCAAGCGCACATCGACGACGACGGACGCGCCCGTTACGTGGTCGCCCACACCGACCCGGGCGTCCCCAATTGGCTCGACACAACAGGACTTCGCGAGGGCTTCCAGACCATCCGCTGGAGCTACACCGGCCAGCCGCCTGAGGAACTCCCGACCATCACTGCCACCAAGGTCCTGGCTGCCGAGGTCAGCTCGCACATGCCGGCCGGCACCCCTGTGGTGACCCCCGATCAGCGCCGCGCGCAGATTCAAGTCCGCCAACAACACGTCCAGCGCCGCTTCCGGCAGCACTGAGCTCGACGACGATGCAGGTACTCGCCGGGCTCGATGCGCGGCTCCCACTGTCCCAGGTCCCCCGCGTGGCTCAGCGGATGGAGGCTCTCGGGTTCGACGGGATCCACATCCCCGAGACGATCCACGACGCGTTTTCGGTGGCGCTGCTCGCCGCCGAGCACACCACCCGGATCACCATCCGGACTGCGGTCAACCTCGCGTTCGTCCGCAGCCCCACCCAGGTCGCCTACAACGCCTGGGACCTAGCCACGTTCTCGAACGGCCGATTCGAGCTCGGACTGGGAACCCAGATCCGGCAGAACATCGAGGACCGCTTCGGGATGCCGTGGACCGAACCGGTCGAGCGGATGCGCGAGTACGTCGAGGCCGTTCAGCACCTCTTCGCGGCGTTCGGCGACGGAGGTTCCGTGCACTACGAGGGCGACCACTACCGGATCACCCGGTTGCAGCCGTACTTCAATCCGGGACCGGCCGAGATCGCTCCACCCCTGATCTTCCTCGGTGCCATCAACCCACGCATGTGCCGCCTGGCGGGGGCCCTGGCTGATGGCGTCATCGGCCACTCGACCAACTCGGATCCGGGCTACCTGCGCGACGTCGTGCAACCCGCGATCGCAGCGGGTGCTGCCGACGCAGGCAAGTCGCCACTGCCGAAAATCATCGCCTCGGCCACCGTAGCCACCGGCGCTGACAAGGAAGCGGTCTCCGAGGCGCGTGAGCGGCAGCGGCGCATGCTGGCGTTCCTCTACTCGACACCGCCGTACCGACGCACCCTTGAGCGGCACGGGTGGCCCGAACTGTTCACCCAGCTCCAGGCCTTGGTGCGATCTGAGCGCTGGGACCAGCTCCCGCAGGTGATACCCGATCACGTCCTTGACACGTTGATCGTCTGCGGCCCGTACGAGGAACTACCGAACCTTCTCCTGGAGCGCTACCGAGGTGTAGCAGACGGGATTGTCATGCCGGCTCCGATGGGAGACCACGACGGGGCTCTGGTCGGCGCAATCAAGACCATCCAAGTGGGCTGATGCCAGCCGCTTCATATCCGGGCCTCGGAGCACTGTGCCGGCTCCCAACGCTCGACACTTGCAACGGTGTCGCGCCCTGACCTGCGCTAACAGTCAAACCAACGTCCAGTTGCGACGGAGCAATCAGTCCAAATAGTCGCGCACTCTAAACGCCTGAGCGTTGTGCCCTGCACTATCCTGGACTGAGATTCGCTGCTAGAGGCCTGACTCGGACGGGCCGTCCAACGGCGCCTCGAAGGCCCAGGGCTGCCGAGGAGCGGGCAACGGGAGCGGGACGTGGCGTTAACCGAGCTGGTTGCCGAGAAGGCTTATGAACTCGTCGGCCATGTCGAGCTGCTGCACGAGCCGGGTCCGACGCTCTTGGGCGTCCTCGCTGACGACGACCAGCCGTTCCTTGGCCTCCGCCTGGTCCGCACCTGAGCTTCGGACGGTCTCGATGTCGCGCATTGTCGCCTTCATCTCGTCGAGCGTGAATCCCAGGGGCTTCATGCGACGGATGATGAGGATCTTCTCGATGTCGTCCTCGGTATAGAGCCGGAACCCGCCGTCGGTGCGGCCTGAAGGCCGCAGGAGTCCGACCTCTTCCCAGTGACGCAGGCTGCGCAAGGAGAGTTCCGTGCGGGCGGCTACCTCGCCGATGTGCATGGCTGCGGTCGAAGAGGTCCGAGGCGTGGTCGTTTCGCTGGTCATGCGCACTCCTTCCGGGGGATGGTCAACTCTACCCTTACGTAAGGGTAGAGTTACTCACACAGACTTCCGCTGGCAACGATGCCAGCACGCGCACTTTGGTGCGCACCCACCACCCGTCGATTCGAGTATTCGCGGCACCGCGCGTTCGCCTGCTCGCACGAAACGACCCTGAATGGAGCCCGCGTGAGCACCCTTGCCCCGCAGACCACCACCCACATCGAGCCGACAGTGATGAACGCCCTGCGCTCGCCCAGGTTGCTGCGCACCGAAGTCCTCGCCGGCTTGGTCGTCGCGCTCGCCCTGATCCCCGAGGCGATCTCCTTCTCCATCATTGCCGGAGTCGACCCGAAGGTTGGACTGTTCGCGTCTTTCACCATGGCAGTCGCGATCTCCTTCCTCGGCGGCCGTCCAGCCATGATCTCTGCTGCCACCGGCGCCGTCGCACTGGTCATCGCCCCTGTCATGCGGGACCACGGCTACGACTACCTCATCGCCACCGTCCTGCTCGCAGGCGTCATCCAGATCCTGCTCGCGGCAGCCGGAGTAGCGAAGTTGATGCGGTTCATCCCTCGCTCGGTCATGGTCGGGTTCGTCAACGCCCTCGCCATCCTCATCTTCGAGGCCCAGATCGACCACATGGTCGACGTCCCCTGGGCCGTCTACCCGCTCATCGCCATCGGCGTCGCCGTCATCGTCGGGTTCCCCCGCGTCAACCAGATCATCCCCGCGCCCCTGGTCGCCATCGTCGCCCTGACCGGATTCGTCCTCATCTCAGCAGTCAATGTCCCCAACGTCGGCGACGAGGGCAAGCTCCCCGACAGCCTCCCGTCCTGGTTCATCCCCGACGTTCCGTTCAGCCTGCACACCCTCGAGATCATCGCGCCCTACGCCCTGGCAATGGCACTGGTCGGCATCCTGGAGTCCCTGCTGACCGCCAAGTTCGTCGACGACATCACCGACACCCCCTCACCCAAGACCCGGGAGGCATTCGGCCAGGGTGCGGCGAACGTCATCACCGGCTTCTTCGGCGGCATGGGCGGCTGCGCCATGATCGGCCAGACCATGATCAACGTGAAAGCCTCCAGAGCCCGGACCCGCATCTCCACGTTCCTCGCCGGTGTTTTCCTGCTCATCCTGGTCGTCGGCTTCGGCGACGCCGTCTCACGCATCCCCATGGCAGCCCTCGTCGCGGTCATGATCATGGTCTCCGTCGGAACCTTCGACTGGCACTCCATCGCCCCCGCCACCCTCAAGCGGATGCCCAAGTCCGAGACCAGCGTCATGGTCGCCACCGTCGCGGTCACCGTGGCCACCCACAACCTCGCCATCGGCGTCGGCGTCGGCGTCCTCGTCGCGATGACACTCTTCGCACGGCGAGTCGCCCACCTCACCGAGACACACCGAGTCTTGGTCACCGACGAGCACGGTAATGCGACTGCTGTCTACCGCGTCACCGGCGAATTGTTCTTCGCCTCCAGCAACGACCTCTACACCCAGTTCGAGTACGCCGATGACCCCGACAACATCGTCATCGACCTCACCGACTCCCACATCTGGGACGCCTCCACCGTCGCATCACTGGACGCCATCTCAACCAAGTACGCCCGCAAGGGAAAGACCGTCGAGATCATCGGCCTCAACGACTCCAGCGCCGACCGCCACGAACGTCTCACAGGCCAACTCCCTGCCCACTGAAACGAACCGGGTCCACGCGTCCTCTCATGGCGCGATCCGAGCAGTAGGCGTCCCGCGACTGACACGCGACGACGCCCGCGCAACTATCCACGCCTGTGAGCGTTGTGCACTCCCCCGCACCAACGGTGTGCGCCGACCCAAACCTCTGACCTGCACAAACGCGGAACCCGTCTGGCGTCAGCGGCCAACTGCTAGTCCAAGTAGTCGCGCACTCTGAACGCCTGAACGCTGTGCTTCTGAGCGTGTCGAGCAGGCAGAGGCTGAGCATTGTGCCCTGCACTATCTTGGACTGAGATCCGCTGCTTGGCGACGTGGGCGAAGCGGGGTCGAGCAAACGACTTTCTACGGCACCGAGATACCCGGTGCCGTTGAGCGAACTCCCTTGCAACGCCTCATCCGGAGTGGGATCCAGCCAGCCCCGCGCGCCGGCTTCGTTCCCTTTTGACATCGGGAGCGAGCCGGCGTACGACCATGGTCTCGACGATCATCAGCGACCCGAGCAGCGAGAAGAGGAGGATGCCGACCCAGACGTCGCGCAACGACGAGAGCATCGACGGCGGGATCACCAGGGCCATGATGAGGAGGACGATCCAGAACAGCACACTCGGAACACCGATCCAGAGGCGTGACTTCCGGGTCCCGCGACCGCCCGCCACCCAGCCGACACCGATGGTTGCCAACATAAAGGGTGCAGCTGCCGGATCGGCGCACATGGTCATCGGGCACCACACCAGCCATCGCGGCGCTGGGCGGACTCCAGGTCGATCAGACGTCAGGACCCACGCGACCACGGCCCCCAGCAGAGCACCAGGTGGGAGCAGGAAGATGAAGGTCAGGATGCTGAAGTGTGACCCGCCGTCGCTCGCAGCTAACTCCGCCATCATCGCCCGCATCGACGAGGCCCAGGCCAGGCCGAAAACAGCGCCGCACGCCATCTCCGTTCGAGGCAGGCGAAGCTCGGCGCCGGTGCCAACTGCGGCATCGGCGGTCATTCCGCCTCCCTCGACTCACAGATGAGGGCGTAGCCGAGGACAGCGAAGAGCAGCATCCACCCTCCGATACCGATACGGCCGACGGGGTCGGGGAGGTTCACCGTCGGCACGAGCACAACGAAGGTGTAGACGCCCGGGGCCAGGACTGCGACGGGCAGCCAGCGCGCCCGTGTCCCGTCGGTGGCTCCGCGTCGGAGCAGTGCGACTCCCGCGACAGTGAGGCCGACGCCGATCAACATGATCGGCAGCGTGAAGAGGGACGTGATGACCGTGGTCAATGTGGAGTCCATCGCGGCGTCGTACAGGCTCAGGGCGGACAGCTCCGCGACGACCAGGAGGACCAATCCCGCGACGGCGACCCGGGTCGCAATCAGGGCGACCCGGGAGGCGCGCACGACCGCCAGCCACAGCAGGGCAACTCCGCCGGCGACCAGGAGTACGTGTTGGAAGGCATACGCCAGTTCGGCGATGACGAACCAGAACACGTCGAACGGGTAGCTGAACCGCTCCTCGGAAACCTGCGGGGACCAGGACAGGGTGATGATCCCCTCCATGACACCCAGGAGTCCGCCGCCGAGACACAGCGCGCCGGCTCGCCGCACCCGCGACCCCTGCAGGCTCGCGATCACCTCTGGAACCACTTCAACGTGCCGATCTGGGCAAGAGCCATGACACCGGCGACGGCGCCGTACGCGATCTGGAGACCCGAATCAGTGGACGAGTTCGTCGGGTCACCGCCGATCGCCACCAACGCGAGGGAGAGCACCTGGAACCAGACTCCCCACCACGCCCAGAACGCCTTGTCGCGGTAGCCGAACCACAGCACCACCGTGGCGAGCGCGTTGAGCCCAGCGAACGCACCGAACGCGAGCGTGTTGTCCTCAGCGAAGATCAGCAGGAAGTGGTTCAAGGTCGCTAGTGCCGACAGCACGAGCAGGACCCACCATGAGATGCGTACAGTTCCGGTCATCGTTCAACTCCTCGGTAGCGGTGTGAGCACGACGCTAGGAGTCGAGAAGGAGCGTGCACATCGGGCGGTGCTCGCGACCCGACTACGTGCTAGCACGTAGTCGACCTGCGTGCAGTACCCCTGTCCGGTGGCGGTCCTGCGGTGCGATCATCGACGGGTGTCCCACCTGTTCGCGCGGTCCCTCGTCGCCGCGCTCGTCACTGCAACCGTCGCGCTGGAGGTCGCCGCGGTCTGGCTTGCCGTTGACGCAATGCCGCTCGGCCAGCCGGTGTCGTATGCCGTGGTCGCCGTGGTCCAGGTTGTCGCCGGAGCGATCATCGTCTGGCACTACCCGCGGCATCCGGTCGGCTGGTTACTCGCCGCCATGGCCCTGACGCAAGCGCCTTTCGACGGTGCTCTTGCCTACGGTCGCCACGGTCACACCGAGGGCTGGGCCGGCGCGATCCACGCGGAGATTGCGAGCCTGTCCTCCTGGCCGCTTGGCAGCCTGGTGATCGTCCTGCTGTTCCTGCTGTTCCCGGATGGCCGGTTCCTCTCCCGCCGCTGGTCGTGGGCGGTGGTCGCGTGGGGTGTGGGGATGGTTGTCGTGACGCCATCCTGGCTTCTCAATCCCCGTCTGGGATCCGAACTCAGTACGGGGGTCAACCCGCTGGCCTCGGATGCGTCGTGGGTCGAGCCTGGGTTTGTGGTGGGCACTGGGTTCATCAGCGCCTCGCTGGTGGCTTCCGCGGTGGCGCTGCTGATGCGTTTTCGCCGCTCGCGCGGTGTTGAGCGGCAGCAGCTGAAGTGGGTGCTGCTCGCGGCCGCACTGCTGGCGGTGGTGCTCCCGGCGTCCGCCGCGCTGTGGAGCGTCTGGACGCCGATCCAGTACGCGCCAGCGTTGGCACTCCTGCTCCTGCCGATCGCGGTGTGCGTAGCGATCGTCAAGCACCAGCTCTACGACATCGACCTGGTGATCAGCGGCACCGTCGTCTACGCAGCCCTGACCGGAGTGCTAGGCGCGGTGTACGCCGCAGTCGTGCTGGCCGTGGGGGCATTCGTCGTCTCCCCCGTGGCCTCGGCAACTGCGGCGCTCGTTGTGGCGGCGGTGTTCTGGCCACTGCGCGCTCGGATCCAGGATCGGGTGGACCGACGGTTCCGACGTGCCCGGTACGAGTCCCGGCGGGTCATGACCGACTTCGTGGACCGGATCCGCCGCGGAGAAACAGACGCAGACCGCGTCGAGGAGGCACTGCGCACGGCCGTCGGCGACGGAGACCTGGCGTTGGGCTTTCGCTCGGGGGGTGCGACGTACGACGTCAAAGGGCGTCCGCGGGAGCTGACGCCCGCACCAGGACGACTTATCACTTCCGTCGACACCGGGCACCAGGTGATCACGCTCGTCCGCCACCGGGAGAGTGACGACCGGCTGGTGTCCGACGTCTTGGACGCCGGCCGCCTGGCGCTGGAGATCGCCGGGTTGCAGGTGGAGCTGCGCCGGCGGCTTGAGGAGCTGGACACCTCCCGCGCGCGGATCGTCGCGGTTGCTGACGAGGAGCGACGCAGGCTCGCCCGGGACCTGCACGACGGCGCCCAGCAGCGGCTGGTCTCGATCGGGCTAGACCTCCGGCATGCCCAGCATGCGCTCAACGGGAGCGCACCGTCTGAGGTCGATCGCACCCTCGATGCCGCCGTCGCCGAACTGGGCAACGCGATCGACGAACTGCGCGAGCTAGCCTCCGGACTACGTCCCGCGTCGCTAGACCAAGGTCTCGGGTCAGCGCTGCGCGAACTGGCCGCCCGGTCGCCGGTCCCGGTCATCGTGCGCGATTCACCCGAACGGTTCGCCAGCGACCTGGAGGCCGCGGCGTACTTCATCGCCTCCGAGGGCCTCACCAACGCCGTCAAGCACGCGTCAGCCGGTCGGGTCACCCTCGGTTTCGCCCGTGAGCAGGACCAGCTGGTGCTGACCGTGGTCGACGACGGGTCCGGCGGCGCCAACGCCCGTCGTGGTAGCGGGCTGCTCGGCCTCATGGACCGGGCGCGCGCCCACGGCGGCAGCCTCAGCGTCGACTCCCCCATGGGATCCGGGACCCGGCTGACGGCGAGGTTGCCATGCGGGTGATCGTGGTCGAGGACCAGACGCTGCTGCGCGACGGGCTGATGCGGTTATTCGCCGACAAAGGTCATGAGGTGGTCGGCTCGGCCGGAGACGTACACGGCCTCGAGGAGCTGGTCGGGGCCACCGGACCCGACCTCGTAGTGCTCGACATACGGATGCCGCCCACCTTCACCGACGAAGGAGCCACAGCCGCACGTGCCCTCAAGGCCACCCACCCGGACCTTGGCGTCCTACTGCTCTCCCAGCACGTCGACAAGAGCGTGGTCGACCTGGTTGCCCATCCCGGGTTCGGCTACCTGCTCAAGGACCGAGTCTTCGAGGTCGAGGAGTTCCTCGACGCAGCTCGGAGGGTGGCCGGCGGCGGTTCGGCGCTGGACCCCAAAGTCGTCTCCGCGCTGGTCACGACTCAGGAAGAGGGGCCGCTCGCGCGACTTTCCGCTCGGGAGCGTGACGTGCTCCGACTGATGGCCGAAGGTATGACCAACGCCGGCATCGCCAGCCGGCTGTTCCTGAGCGCCCGCACCGTCGAGACGCACGTCAGCAACCTG
>JBKJIR010000056.1:0-13647 GCA_046598495.1 Marmoricola sp.
CTACCTGGCCGTGATCAAGGTCGTAGGTATCGGTGGAGGTGGAGTCAATGCCGTCAACCGGATGATCGAGGTCGGGCTGCGGGGCGTTGAGTTCATCGCCATCAACACCGATGCACAGGCACTGCTGATGAGCGACGCCGATGTCAAGCTCGACATCGGCCGCGAACTCACTCGCGGCCTGGGCGCCGGCGCCAACCCCGACGTGGGTGCGCGGGCAGCCGAGGACCACGCAGACGAGATCGAGGAGGTCATCAAGGGCGCCGACATGGTGTTCGTGACCGCCGGCGAGGGCGGTGGCACCGGCACCGGTGGCGCGCCCGTGGTCGCCAAGATCGCCCGGTCCCTGGGGGCTCTGACCATCGGCGTCGTCACCCGCCCGTTCGCCTTCGAGGGACGTCGTCGCTCGGCCTCGGCCGAGGAGGGCATCGCCAACCTCCGCGAGGAGGTCGACACCCTGATCGTCATCCCCAACGACAAGCTGCTCTCGATCGCCGACCGCAGCGTCAGCATGCTGGACGCCTTCAAGCAGGCCGACCAGGTCCTGCTGCAGGGGGTCTCGGGCATCACCGACCTCATCACCACCCCCGGCCTGATCAACCTCGACTTCGCCGACGTGAAGTCGGTGATGTCGAACGCCGGCTCCGCGCTGATGGGCATCGGCTCGGCCCGCGGCGAGAACCGTGCGGTCGAGGCCGCCGAGCTCGCGGTCTCCTCGCCCCTGCTCGAGGAGTCCATCGACGGCGCCCAGGGCGTGCTGCTCTCGATCGCCGGCGGCTCCGACCTGGGTCTCTTCGAGATCAACGAAGCGGCGGCTATGGTCGCCGACGCGGTCCACCCGGAGGCGAACATCATCTTCGGCGCGACCATCGACGACGCGCTCGGTGACGAGGTGCGGGTGACCGTCATCGCCGCCGGTTTCGAGGGTGGTCGTCCCAAGCGCCGTGAGGAGGCTCCGGGGCTCCGCCGCCCGGTGCCGCAGACCCAGACCCAGACCCAGGAGGAGACCCGGGCCGCCGCGAAGGCCATGGTCGAGGAGAAGCGTGCGTCCTCGACCCCGGTCCGCAAGGAGCCCGTCCCGGTCGGTGTCTCCGCCCCCGCGGTGAATCGCTCGGTCGACTTCGACGACGACCTCGACGTCCCCGACTTCCTGAAGTAGCCCGATCGGGCCTCGTGTACCTCCACCGCTCCTCGCTCGGCCCCGTCGACCTGGCCTTCACGGACAGGTACGGCGGGGTCAGCGGCGTTCCGTACGACGAGCTGAACCTGGCCCTCGTCGGTGGTGACGATCCCCGGGCCACCGCGGAGAACCTGCGGATCGTGCTGGCCGACTTCGCCCCGGACGCCCGGAGGGTCCCGGCGATGGCGCAGGTGCACGGCGCCGAGGTCGTGGCGGTGTCGGCACGTGACGCCGGAGCCGACCCGCTCGCCTGTGACGGCCAGGTGACCACCGAGGCCGACCTCGTGCTGGTGGTCCGTGCTGCCGACTGCGTGCCGGTGCTCCTCGCTGATCCGGTCGCCGGCGTGATCGGGGTCGCGCACGCCGGTCGACCGGGGCTCGCGGCCGGCGTCGTCCCGGCTACGGTCGCGCGGATGCGTGAGCACGGTGCCGGCGCCCTCACCGCCTGGATCGGTCCGCACGTCTGCGGCTCCTGCTACGAGGTCCCGGCGCAGCTGCAGGCCGAGGTCGGCGCCATGGTCCCCGAGGCCCCCTCGACCACCTCCTGGGGAACTCCCGCGCTGGACATCGGTGCCGGGGTCCGCGCCCAGCTCGAACGCGACGGGGTGACGGTCGTCGACGTGTCGGTCTGCACCCGGGAGTCGGCCGATCTCTACTCCTACCGGCGCGACGGCGCGAGCTCCGGGCGGCACGCCGGGCTGATCAGGCTGCGCCGATGACCCGCCGCGACGAACTCGCCGCCAACCTCGCTTCGGTGCGGACCCGGATCGAGACCGCGTGCACCGCCGTGGGCCGGGCGCCCGAGGAGGTCGACCTCGTGGTGGTCACCAAGTACTTCCCGTCCTCCGACGTCCGCCTGCTCGCCGAGCTCGGGGTGAGCGACGTGGGGGAGAACAAGCACCAGGAAGCGATGGCCAAGGCCGCGGAGTGCGCGGACCTCGGGCTCTCCTGGCACTTCATCGGCTCGGTCCAGAGCAACAAGGCAACGGCGATCGCCGGGTACGCGGACGTGGTCGAGTCGGTCGACCGGCTCAAGCTGGTCCGCGCCCTCGACCGCGGTGCAGCTGAAACCGGCAGGATCCTCGACTGCCTGGTCCAGGTCAGCCTGGATCCGGCTGAGGCCCCGGGACGTGGCGGCGCCCGGGACGATGACGTCCCGGCGGTGGCCGACGCGATCGCTGCATCCGGAGCGCTCCGGCTGCGTGGTCTGATGGCGGTCGCGCCCCTGGGGGAGCCGGCCGCGACGGCCTTCGAACGCCTCGCCGGGATGGCCGAGAGGCTCCGGGTCACCCACCCGGCGGCAACGCTCGTGTCCGCAGGGATGAGCGGGGACCTCGAGGACGCGGTGAAGAACGGCGCGACACACGTGCGGATTGGCTCCGCGGTCCTCGGTCCGAGGCCCGTGATCAAGTAATGTCCGAAGCAGGATTCGCGGCCCCGACCGGGGTCGATACTGGCGCAGAGGAAGAGGATTCATGAGCGGCGCGATGCGGAAGATGGGCGTCTACCTCGGACTGCTCGAGGACGCCGACGGCGAGTACGCCGAGTTGGACAACGCCTACGACGAGCCGAGCCGGCGTACGGCGGAACCGGCCACCCGGGCGGTCTCCAGCATCGCGGAGCGCCGTCGCGCCGTCGCGCCTGCGCCGACCCAGGTCACCCCGGCGCGCGCCTCGGTGCCGCTGTCCCGGATCACGACGCTGCACCCGCGCACCTACAACGAGGCGCGCGTGATCGGTGAGAACTTCCGCGACGGCATCCCGGTGATCATGAACCTCTCCGAGATGTCCGACGGAGACGCCAAGCGCCTGGTCGACTTCGCCGCCGGGCTCGTCTTCTCGGTCCGCGGCACCATCGAGCGGGTCACCAGCAAGGTGTTCCTCCTCTCCCCGCCGAACGTGGAGGTCGGTGCCGAGGAGAGGGAGCTCATGGCTGAGGACGGCTTCTTCAACCAGAGCTGAGTCGTACTGTGACGAACCCCGTCGGCATCGGCATCGATCTGGTGCTGAAGATCTTCATCGGTTTCCTGATCGTTCGCCTGGTCGTCGACTGGATCCAGGTCTTCGCGCGCTCCTGGCAGCCCACCGGGCCGGTTCTGGTCGTCCTCGAGGCCGTCTACTCGGTCACCGATCCGCCGATCCAGGCGTTCCGCCGGGTCTTCAAGCCGATCCGGATCGGTGGCATCGCCCTCGATCTGAGCTTTCTCGCGGTGCTGCTGGTCTGCTACCTGCTGCTCGCGGTGAACCGTGCCGTCTGGGCAACCTGACCGGGACGAGGCCGGGAATGGGCGTCAATCGTCCGAGCGGCTATTGTTCAACCCGCACTGTGGTTCGATCATGTGCGGTGCGCAAAATACGTGTTTGTCCGACTAACGAAGAATGGGTGAGGTCATGCCGCTGACGCCTGAGGACGTGAGCAACAAGCGCTTTACTCCGGTCCGGCTCCGTGAGGGCTACGACATGGGTGAGGTAGACCAGTTCCTCGATGAGGTCGAGGCCGAGCTGGATCGTCTCACCAAGGAGAACGACGACCTCCGGACGAAGCTGAGTGCCGCCCAGAGCTCCGGGGGAGAGGCCGTTGCGGCCCCCACCCCGGCCCTCGAGAAGGCGCCCGAGCCGGTCGCCGCTCCGGCCCCGGTCGCTGTTGCGCCGGTCCAGGAGATCAAGGTCGCCACGGTCGCCGATGCGTCCAGCGCTGCTGCTCGACTGCTCGAGATCGCCACCCGCAACGCCGACGAGCTCGTCGACGGCGCGAAGGAGGACGCCGACAAGATCGTCGGCTCCGCACGCACCAAGGCCGAGCGGCTCGAGGCTGAGACCAAGGCAAAGACCGACAGGCTCGAGTCCGACGCCCGGACCCGCGCCGCGATGCTCGACTCCGAGACCGAGGCCCGCCGCAAGGAGATCTTCGGCAACCTCGAGAAGGAGCGGGACGCCCTCAACACCGAGATCGAGGGCCTTCGCTCGTTCGAGCGCGAGTACCGCAGCCGGTTGAAGAGCTACTTCAACCAGCAGCTCGAGGCGCTCGATGGTGCAGCTCCGACCCCGAGCGTACTTCCGGCCGGTGGCCCCGAGCACGCCCCCAAGCGCCTTCGCTCGATCCTGGGCGAGGACGCCGGCGACGCCAAGGCCTGAGTTCGCAGCACCACCACGAACGGCGCCCCTCCGAGACGGAGGGGCGCCGTTCGTCGTCGTGATGGCTGGGGTCGCTACACCCGGAAGACGCTGAAGCTGAACCCCACCTCGGGGTCGGAGAACGTGAGGTCCTCCGGGGCGTCGGACTCGGCCATCGACGCGGCGAGGACCTCCCCGGCGATCAGGTCGGCGTGCTCCGCGAAGGCTGCGGCCATCGGCCCGGTGGCGGTCCAGGTGAGCGCGATCCGGTCGGAGACCTCGAACCCGCTGTTCTTGCGTGCCTCCTGGATCATCCGGATGACCTCGCGCGCCAGCCCGGCGCGACGGAGCTCGTCGGTCAGCTCGAGGTCGAGGGCCACGGTCTCGCCCTGCTCGTTCGCCACCGACCAGCCCTCGCGCGGGCTCTCGGAGATGATCACCTCGTCGGCGAGTACCTCCACGGCGGTCCCGTCGAGGTCGACGACCGCGCGACCATCGGCGGCCAGCGCCGCGGACAGGGCGCCGGCATCCGCCGCCGCGATCGCCGCGGCCACCTTCGGCGTCTCCTGCGCGAACCTCTTGCCGAGGGCGCGGAAGTTGCCCTTGGCGGAGTGGTCCACCAGGTCGGCCCCGGCGGCACTGAGCGGTTCGAGGGTGCCCAGGTTGAGCTCGTCGGCGACCTCGGCCCGCAGCTCGGTGCTCAGGCGCTCGTGCGCCGCGGTCCCGACCAGGGCACGACGCAGCGGCTGGCGGGTGCGGACGCCTGCGTCGGCGCGGGCCGCACGCCCCAGCTCGACCAGGCGACGGGCGAGCGACATCTGGGTACGCAGCTCGTCGTCGATCAGCCCGGCATCGGCCAGGGGCCAGGCCGCTAGGTGCACCGAACGGGGCAGCTCCTCGGAGGTGGAGGTGCCGCTGCCCGTTCCTACGAACATGTCCTGCCAGACCCGTTCGGTGATGAACGGGGTGAGCGGAGCCATCAGCAGGGTCACCGTGTGCAGGCACTCGTGCAGGGTGGCCAGGGCGGCCGGTTCGCCCTTCCAGAAGCGCCGCCGCGACCGGCGGACGTACCAGTTGGACAGGTCGTCGACGTACGCCGAGAGCAGCGCGCCGGCGCGCTGGGTGTCGAAGCCCTCGAGGGCCTCGGTGACGTCCCGGGTCAGGCGGTGCGCCTCGGAGAGCGCCCACCGATCCAGGACGGGCCGGTCGGCGGGCGCCGGAGCCTCGTCGGCCGGGTTCCAGTCCGAGGTCCCGGCGTACAGGACCTGGAAGGCGACGGTGTTCCAGTAGGTCAGCAGCACCTTGCGGACGGTCTCGGTGATCGTGGCGTGCCCGACCCGCCGGGCTGACCACGGCGATCCGCCGCACGCCATGAACCAGCGGACAGCGTCTGCGCCGTGCTCCTCCATGAGCGGGATCGGCTCGAGGATGTTGCCCAGGTGCTTACTCATCTTGCGGCCGTCCTCGGCCAGGATGTGGCCCAGGCAGAGCACGTTCTTGTACGACGACTCGTCGAAGACCAGGGTGCCGATCGCCATCAGCGTGTAGAACCAGCCGCGGGTCTGGTCGATCGCCTCGCAGATGAAGTCGGCCGGGTACGCCGCCTCGAACTGCTCCTTCGAGCCCTCGACGTGCGGGTAGCCCCACTGCGCGAACGGCATCGAGCCCGAGTCGAACCACGCGTCGATGACCTCGGGGACCCGGGTCGAGGTCAGGCCGCACCCATCGGCGGGGCAGGAGAAGGTGATCGCGTCCACGAACGGCCGGTGCGGGTCGAGCGCGGACTGGTCGGAGCCGGTGAGCTCGGAGAGTTCGGCGAGCGAGCCCACGCACGTCTGGTGCCCCTCGGTGCAGCGCCAGATCGGCAGCGGGGTGCCCCAGTAACGGCTGCGCGAGAGTGCCCAGTCGATGTTGTTGTTCAGCCAGTCGCCGTACCGGCCCCACTGGATGGTGTCCGGGAACCAGTTCGTCCTCTCGTTCTCGCGGAGCATCGCGTCCTTGACCGCCGTGGTCCGCACGTACCAGGACGGCTGCGCGTAGTAGAGGAGCGCGGTGTGGCATCGCCAACAGTGCGGGTAGGTGTGCTCGTACGGGACGTGCCGGAAGAGCAGGCCGCGGGCGGTCAGGTCGGCGGTCAGGTCGGCGTTGGCGTGGCGGAAGAACTGGCCGCCGACCAGGCCGATCCCATCGGCGAAGTGGCCGTCGGGATTGATCGGGTTGACCATCGCGACGCCGTTGCGGCGGCACGACGCGAAGTCGTCCTCGCCGAACGCAGGAGCCTGGTGCACCAGGCCGGTGCCGTCCTCGGCCGTGACGTAGTCCTCGACGACGACGAAGTGGGCGCTGCCCCCGTCCGGACCGGCGGGCCACTCGACCAGCTCGAACGGCCGCTGGTAGGTCCAGCCGACCATGTCGGTGCCGGTGAACCGGTCGACGATCGTCCGCTCGGCGTCACCGAGGACCTTGTCGACCAGCACCTCCGCCATCACCAAGGTCTCGGTACCGGTCTCGGTCGCCGTGGTCACGGTCACGTAGGTCAGCTTGGGGTTAGCCGCGACCAGGCCGTTGGAGACCAGTGTCCAGGGGGTCGTCGTCCAGATGAGCAACGACGCGCTCTGCCCGTTCGGGAGGGCGGCGTACGGGCCGCTGGTCAGGGGGAACCGGACGTAGACCGACGGGTCGGTGACGGTCTCGTAGCCCTGAGCGAGCTCGTGGTCGGAGAGTCCGGTGCCGCAGCGCGGGCAGTACGGCGCGACCCGGTAGTCCTCGACCAGCAGACCCTTGCCGTGGATCTGCTGCAGCGCCCACCAGACCGACTCGACGTACGGGGTGTCCATGGTGCGGTAGGGGTTCTCGGTGTCGACCCAGTAGCCCATCCGCTCGGTCATCTGCTCGAAGGCGTCGACGTGGCGCAGTACCGAGGTCCGGCAGCGGTCGTTGAACTCAGCGATGCCGAAGGCTTCGATGTCGCCCTTGCCGGAGAAGCCGAGCTCCTTCTCCACGGCGAGCTCCACCGGGAGGCCGTGGCAGTCCCAGCCGCCCTTGCGCACCACGTGCTTGCCGCGCATCGTCTGGAAGCGCGGGAACAGGTCCTTGAACACGCGCGCCTCGACGTGGTGGGTCCCGGGCAAGCCGTTCGCCGTCGGGGGACCCTCGTAGAACGCCCAAGGGTCGTTGCCGCGGGTCTGCTCGACGGACTGCGCGAAGGTCTGCTGCGCTTCCCACAGGGCGAGGACCTCACGCTCGAGGGCGGGCAGGTCGATCTGCGGCGGAACGGGGCGGTATCCGGAGCTGTGCACGGTCACGTCGGTCCTTCGTCTGCTTCGGGTGTGCCGTCCGCTGGTCGTGCCAGCCGACGGTGGTTGAGCCTCTTGAAACCCGAAGGGACGAGGGCCGTTCCCGGCTCCCGCGGTACCACCCTCCTTGACCGGAACCCGGGCTGCTGGGGCCGATCCACTCCACGTGTTCGCTGCTGCCGGGTCTAGTCCGTCGCGGATTCCGCAACGTTTCTTCCGGCGACTCCGGGGTGATTTCCCCATCAATGCCTTTGCTGCAGAAACCAGTGTGCCAGAGGTCGGCACCAGGATTCATCTGCCTTAACGCGGTCCGGCGAGTTGAAGGGTCCAGCGCATACGCATAGTGTCGCGGCCACGGTTATGACGTACGTCATATTTCTCACTAGCCCGATGGGGGCGCGCCAGATGGCATCGACAGGCAAGAAATCGCTCGTGAGCCGCGCCGGCGCTGCCGCGCGCAAGGTCGTCGGTCGTCCGACGCCAGCGGCGAAGAAGGCCGCTCCGGCGAAGAAGGCCGCACCCGCGAAGAAGGCCGCACCCGCGAAGAAGGCCACACCCGCGAAGAAGGCCACACCCGCGAAGAAGGCCACACCCGCGAAGAAGGCCACACCGGCGAAGAAGGCCACACCGGCGAAGAAGGCCACACCCGCGAAGAAGGCCACACCCGCGAAGAAGGCCACACCCGCCAAGAAGGCCACACCCGCCAAGAAGGCCACACCCGCCAAGAAGGCCACACCCGCCAAGAAGGCCACACCCGCCAAGAAGGCCGCTGCGCCGGAGTTGGTGGCACCTGCGAAAGTTGCGCCCGTGAGAGCCACCCCTGCACCCCAGCCCACTCCGAAGGCCAGGCTTGCCGTCCTTGAAGCGGAAGACCCGTGGAGCAAGGAAGAGCTCGCCGAGGTCCGGAACCAGCTGCGGGCCGACGTGAAGCGTCTCCGGGTCGAGCTCGACGAGGTCGAGGGCGATCTCGCCCACCTCATGCGGGACGCCGGTGAGGGCGCCGGCAACGACACCGCCGACGTCGGTTCGGCGACGTTCGAGCGCGACCAGGAGATGACGATCGTCAACAACGCCCGCGACATGCTGGAGCAGTCCGAGCACGCGCTGGACCGGATCGCCGATAAGACCTACGGCATCTGCGAGGTCTGCGGGAACCCGATCGGCAAGAATCGGTTGATGGCCTTCCCGCGTGCCACAATGTGCATGACATGCAAGCAGCGCGAGGAGCGTCGCTGATCAGCGACGCCCACCCCCTTCCAGGCAAGCCCCGTCTCGGGACGGTCCTCGGCATCGCCCTGGTGGCCTGGGCCGTGGACATCGGCACCAAGGTGCTCGCTGTTCGCGAGCTCGCCGACCGCGCCCCGGTCGAGGTGCTCGGATCGTTCCTGCAGCTCAACCTGGTCCGCAACCCGGGTGCGGCGTTCGGCACCGGGACCAGCCTGACCCCGTGGATCTCTCTGTTCGGGTGCGTCGCGCTCGTCGTCGCGCTCGTCGTCGCGCGCCGGGTCCGGACGCCGTTGTGGGGCGTCACCCTGGGCCTGCTGATCGCCGGGATCGCCGGCAACCTGACCGATCGCTTCTTCCGCGAACCGGGACCGCTGCGGGGGCATGTGATCGATTTCCTCGAACTGCCGAACTGGCCGGTCTTCAACGTCGCCGACATCTGCATCAACGTCGCCGCCGGGCTGATCATCCTGCAGACGCTGCGCGGCGTGCCGATGGCAGGCAAGCCCGCGGTGGAGCCCGACGATGCAGAGGTCGGCTCGCAATGACCGAGGAGCGTGCCCTGCGTGTTCCTGACGGCCTCGCCGGGGAACGGGTCGACGTCGGGGTGGCCCGGATGTTCGGGCTCTCCCGGTCGAAGGCTGCCGAGATGCTGGGTCAGGGCCTGGTCCACCTGGACGGTGCCGCGGCGGCGAAGTCGGACCGTTTGCTGCCCGGCACCCTGCTCGAGGTGAGCCTCCCGCCTGTCGCCGACCCGCTCGAGATCACCGCCGAGCTGGCCGAGGGGATCCAGGTCGTCCACGACGACGAGTCGATCGTCGTGATCGACAAGCCCGTCGGCGTCGCCGTGCACCCCTCGATGGGCTGGACCGGTCCGACGGTCGTCGGCCACCTGCGCGCCGCCGGGTACCGGATCGCCACCAGCGGAGCGCCCGAGCGGCAGGGGATCGTCCAACGCCTCGACGTGGGCACCTCGGGCGTCATGGTGATCTGCAAGGGGGAGCGCGCGTACTCGGTGCTGAAGAACGCGTTCCGCAACCGGGAGATCGACAAGACCTACCACGCACTCGTCCAGGGCCATCCGGATCCCCTCGAAGGCACCATCGATGCACCCATCGGTCGGGCCCCGAAGTCGGACTGGAAGTTCGCCGTCCGCGACGACGGGAAGCACAGCGTCACGCACTACCAGACGCTCGAGGCGCACCGGTTCGCCTCGTTGCTGGAGATCCAGCTCGAGACCGGCCGCACCCACCAGATCCGGGTGCACATGGCCGCGCTGAAGCACCCGTGCGTCGGCGATCTGACCTACGGTGCCGACCCGACGCTGGCCAAGCGGCTCGGGCTCGAACGCCAGTGGTTGCACGCAGTCCGTTTGGGGTTCACGCACCCGGACAGCGGGGAGTACGTCGAGTACTCCTCGGCGTACCCTGACGACCTCGCCCTCGCGCTGGAGAAGATCCGTGATGCCCACTGATGCCGGGACCGACCACGACCTGACCGGCGACCTGACGCTGCGTCCGGGCGACGCGGTCGACCTCGAGGAGATCGCGGAGCTCTACATCGCGACCCGGCGGGCGAGTCTCCCCGCGATGCCGGCGCCGGTCCACGACGACGCGGCGATCCGGGCCTGGTTCGCCGACCTGGCGCGCGACGAGTCGCGGCGCGGCAAGGAGATCTGGGTCGCGGAGACCGGCGACCAGGGGCCTGGCGAGATCCTGGGCTTCGCGGTTCTCGACGACGGCTGGCTGGACTCCCTCTACGTCGGGCCCCAGCACCAGGCGCGGGGGATCGGCACCGCGCTCCTGGACCTGGTCAAAGCCCACCGCCCGAACGGTTTCGCGCTCTGGGTCTTCGCCAGCAACACGGCGGCTCGCGGTTTCTACCACCGGCACGGGCTCGTCGAGCTCGAGCACACCGACGGGTCGACGAACGACGAGCGTTCGCCCGACGTCCGGATGGCCTGGCCGGGGGTGGACCCGATCGGCTACCTGCGGACCCAGATCGACGCCGTCGACGACGAGCTCGCGCTCCTGCTGGCCCGCCGGTTCGCCCTGACCGCGACCATCCAGGGGTTCAAGGCGACTCCGGGGAGGCCGGGACGGGACCCCGACCGGGAACGGGTGATCGCCGAGCGGATGGCGGCCCACGCTCCCGGCCTCGGTTCCGACGCGATCGGGCGGATCATGCACGCCGTGATCGGTGAGTCGTTGGACGCGTACGACAGCGACTCCCGGGGTAGCCCCCGACCGTGAGGCCCCCATCACCTGTCCGCGGGGAACCGGCTCCGCCCACCGAACGTTGAGGAAGACATGCACCAGCACCACAACGGTTTGAAAACCACCCTCCTGCTCGGCGGGATCTTCGGTCTGCTCCTGGCCATCGGCGGCCTGGTCAGCGCCTCGACCGGGAGCGCGGCCTTCATCTGGCTCTTCGCGCTCTTCGGCGTCGCGATGACGGCGTACGGGTACTGGAACTCCGACAAGATCGCCATCAAGGCGATGAGGGCGGTGCCGGTGACCGAGGCCGATCAGCCGGCGATGTACCGGATCGTCCACGAGCTGTCGATGGTCGCGGGCCAGCCGATGCCGCGTCTCTTCGTCTCCCCGACCCCCGCGCCGAACGCGTTCGCGACCGGCCGCAACCCCGACCACGCAGCCGTCTGCTGCACCGAGGGAATCCTCGAGCTCCTCGACGAGCGCGAGCTGCGCGGGGTCCTCGGTCACGAGCTCATGCACGTCTACAACCGCGACATCCTGACCTCCTCGGTCGCGGCGGCCCTCGCCGGGGTGATCACCTCAGTGGCACAGATGATGATGTTCGCCTCGATGTTCGGGGGCGGCAGCAGTGACGAGGACCGGCCCAACCCGGTGGTGCTGATCCTGATGTCGCTGCTCGCACCGCTCGCTGCGGCCGTCATCCAGATGGCGATCAGCCGCACCCGCGAGTACGACGCGGACGAGGACGGCGCGCGCCTCACCGGTGACCCGCTCGCCCTGGCCAGCGCCCTCAACAAGCTGGAGCACGGCGTGGCGGCCCGGCCGCTGCAGCCGACCCCGCAGCTGCAGAACGCAAGCCACCTGATGATCGCGAACCCGTTCCGGGCCCAGGACGTCTCGAAGCTGTTCTCGACCCACCCGCCGACCGCCGACCGGGTCGCGCGGCTCCAGGCGATGGCCGGGCGCGGCCCTGGCGGCTTCTGAAGCCAGCACCTCCCGGCGTGTCCCCGGCGACGCGCCGGGCAGCGCGGCCCGCGGGCGTCCCGCTCGCTGGGATGTCGGTGCGGCCTGCCAGAATCCGGGGTCTCGGCGTCGTAGGCTGACACCCTTCCCCGAGCAGTCCTGACGCCCACGGGCGTCCCAGTTCCGGCGCATCCCTGTCGCGACCCCGGGGAAAGGTGAACCTCCGCTCCATGGCCAACGGCTCCGACGACAACTTCGTCCACCTCCACGTGCACACCGAGTACTCGATGCTCGACGGCGCGGCACGACTCGGAGCTCTGGCCGAGCGGACGGCCGAGCTGGGGATGCCGGCGATCGCGATGACCGATCACGGCAACGTGTTCGGCGCCTACGAGTTCTACCGGAAGGCCAAGGACGCCGGCGTCAAGCCGATCATCGGCATCGAGGCGTACTTCGCCCCGAACATCTCCCGCTTCGAGAAGAAGGGTGCCAACTTCTACGACGGCGGTCCCGACGACGTCTCGGCGCGGGGCGCGTACACGCACATGACCTTGCTCTCGGAGTCCACCGAGGGCATGCACAACCTCTTCCGGCTCTCCACCGGCGCCTGGCGCGACGGTTTCTTCAAGCACCCCCGGATGGACCGCGAACTGCTCGCCCAGCACAGCCGCGGCATCATCGGCACCACGGGCTGCCCCTCCGGCGAGGTCCAAGTGCACCTGCGGTACGGCAACTACGACGCCGCCCGCCAGGCCGCCGCCGACTTCCAGGACATCCTCGGGCGCGAGAACTACTTCCTCGAGCTGATGGACCACGGGCTCGACATCGAGAACCGGGTCCGTGACGGCCTGCTGACGCTCGGCAAGGACCTCGGCATCCCGCTGCTGGCCACCAACGACTCGCACTACGTCAACCAGGCCGACGCGAAGTCCCAGGAACACCTGCTCTGCATCAACTCGGGCAGCACCATGGACATCCCTGCGGGCGACGGCCCCGGACAGCGGTTCGCGTTCAACGGCGACAGCTACTACATCAAGTCGCCGGCCGAGATGCGGGCGCTCTGGGTCGACAAGTACGACCTGCGCGAGGCCTGCGACAACACCCTCCTGATCGCGGAGCGGTGCGACGTCGCGTTCACCGAGGGCAACGGCACCTTCATGCCGCGCTTCCCCTGTCCGCCGGGGGAGGACGAGACCTCCTGGCTGATCAAGGAGGTCGAGAAGGGCCTGCGGTTCCGCTACCCGAACGGCATCCCGGACGCGGTGCGCAATCAGGCCGACTTCGAGGTCGGCGTGATCACCGAGATGGGTTTCCCGGGGTACTTCCTGGTCGTCGCCGACTTCATCAACTGGGCCAAGGACAACGGCATCCGGGTCGGCCCCGGCCGTGGTTCCGGTGCCGGGTCGATGGTCGCGTACGCGATGCGGATCACCGACCTGGACCCGTTGGTCCACGGCCTGATCTTCGAGCGCTTCCTGAACCCGGACCGCATCTCGATGCCCGACTTCGACATCGACTTCGACGAGCGCCGTCGCGGGGAAGTGATCCGCTACGTCACCGAGAAGTACGGCGAGGACCGGGTCTCGATGATCGTCACCTACGGCACCATCAAGGCCAAGCAGGCGGTCAAGGACTCCTCGCGGATCCTCGGCTACCCG
>JBKJIR010000005.1:0-85575 GCA_046598495.1 Marmoricola sp.
CCCAGACAGGTCCGCGTCGGCCTCGACCCGGTCGTAGAAGGCGTCGATCATCCGGCGCAGCGGCACGAGGCCGCCTGCCCAGGTGAACAACGTGGGCAGGTCGGACTCGTGGACGCCACTCATCTCAGGCGTTCGGGACCTTGATCCCGGTCGAGCTGTGGCACCGGTACCCGAACGGGTTCTTGATCAAGTACTGCTGGTGGTAGTCCTCGGCGTAGTAGTACGTCGTAGCGGCCTTGATCTCGGTCGTGATCCGGTCGTAGCCGCGCTTGGTCAGCTCGGGCTGGTAGCGGTCGGTAATCTCGCGGGCGACCTCAGCCTGCTCGTCGGAATAGGTGTAGATCGCCGATCGGTACTGGGTGCCGACATCGTTGCCCTGGCGCATCCCCTGGGTCGGGTCGTGCACCTCGTAGAACGCAGCGACCAGATCGGCGTACGGGACCTTGGTGGGGTCGAAGACGACCCGCACAGCCTCGGTGTGGCCGGTCCGCCCGGAGCAGACCTCGTCGTACTCGGGGTTGGGGGTGGTGCCGCCGGCGTATCCGACGGAGGTCGACCAGACCCCGGGAATCTGCCAGAAGATCTCCTCGGCGCCCCAGAAGCAGCCGAGGCCGAACAGGGCAACGTCGTAGCCCGCGGGGATCTCGTCGGTCACGAGCGGAGCGTCCAGGACGCGGTGCTTGTCCGCAAGCGTGAACGTGCGCGACGTGCGGCCCGGGAGGGCGTGGTCGGCGTCGACGAGGTGGGTCTTGAACTTGTTGAACAGCATGCGCGGCTCCTCTGATCGGCTGCATTCGTTTCAACAGCACGGTGCTGACTGCTGTTCCCGGTCAGGTCAGTCTGCCCGGGCGCCGGTCACAACCGAAGGGATCCGCCTTACGAGGAGGTGACGCAATGCATCAGCCGTGGGTGGCGCAGTACGCCGCGCGGGCGCTGGAGTCCTTCGTGGCGAAGGTCTGCTTGATGAACTGACCCTGCATCGCGGCGTACTCCTCGATCTCCTTCTTCACGAACGGCTGGAGTGCTGCCGGTGCATTGGCCAGCGCCTCCGCGTGCCGCCAAACCATCTCGCGCCAGCCGCGCATGATCGTGCCGACCACAATCTCGTCGACCGGGCCGAGGTCGAACTTGTTGAACGCCGGGTCGAAGCGGGCGGCCTCCTCGTCGAAGACCGGGTGGTAGAGCGAGTCGAGGCGCTGGTTGTAGGCGTTGTGATCGGGCTTGCGCGAGGTACCGTCCGCGGCGGTGAGGCCGACCTGGGCCAGCACATGCGGGAAGTCCCGGTTGATGTGCGCGTTCATGTTCATCATGAAGTCGCCCAGGCCGGTCAGGCTGCGGTCGTCGGCAGCCTGGAGCGCCAACCGCCACGCCTTCGGCACGCTGGTCTTCTGCCCGGCCGCCCAGGTGTCCATCGTGTCGAAGTACATCTCGGCGAAGACCGCGTCGACCTGGGTCAACCAGGCCCGGTCGGCGAAGTACCCGGTGTCAGCGGCGGCCTTCACGTTCTCGGTGACCCGCAGGTACGCCAGCGAGAAGATCGCGTGGTGGCTGCACGAGGCAGCCAGCGGCACCAGCCGCTGCTCCATCTCGGTGATGACGTCCTCGATGCACGCCGGCTCGCCGCCGGGGCAGATCGGCCCGGTGTAGGGCTTGTACGGCGTCGGCAGCGCGCCGAGGAGGTTGATCACCGGATCCACCAGCGTCGGGCTCAGCAGCGGTGCGAGCGGTGCGAGTGGGTCAGTCGCCGCCTCGGCGGGGGTGGCGGTGGAGCCGAGGGCGAGGGCGGCGGTGAGGCCGGCGACGGCAACCTTCAGGGAGCGGTGGAGGTGCATGTGGTGACCAACGAGAGGCGATGCCCGGGGCTACGTCCGGGTTCGCGCCGGCGGCCTCGCTGAGTAGGCTCCCACCGTGACCCAAGACCACCAGAGCAAGGCCGGGTTCGAGACGCGTGCGATCCACGCCGGCTACGAGCCCGACCCCATGACCGGAGCGGTGATCCCGCCCATCTACGCCACGAGCACCTACAAGCAGGACGGGGTCGGCGGGCTGCGCGGCGGCTACGAGTACAGCCGCTCCGGCAACCCGACCCGCACCGCGCTCGAGGGCAATCTGGCAGCGCTCGAGGAGGGGGAGCGCGCCTTCGCGTTCGCCTCCGGCCTGGCTGCCGAGGACACCGTCCTCCGTGCCCTGACCCGGCCGGGAGACCACCTGGTCATCCCCGACGACGCGTACGGCGGCACGTTCCGGCTCATCGACAAGGTCGGCGGCCCCTGGGGGCTGGGGCACAGTCCGGCGCCGGTCTCGGACCTCGGTGCCGTCCGCGCCGCCATCCGACCGGGGCAGACCAAGCTCGTCTGGATCGAGACCCCCACCAATCCGCTGCTGAACATCGGCGACATCGAGGCGCTCGCTGCGATCGCGCACGAGGCCGGTGCCCTGCTGGTCGTCGACAACACCTTCGCCTCGCCGTACCTGCAGCAACCGCTGACGCTCGGCGCTGACGTCGTGGTGCACTCGACCACGAAGTACTGCGGCGGACACTCCGACGTGGTCGGTGGCGCCGTGGTCGTCCGGGGTATGGAGGTGGCGGAGCAGATCGGCTTCCACCAGAACGCGATGGGCGCCGTGGCCGGCCCGTTCGACGCCTGGCTCGTCCTCCGCGGGCTCAAGACCCTCGGCGTCCGGATGGACCGGCACTGCGACAACGCCGAGAAGGTCGTCGAGTTCCTCCTCGGCCACCCCCAGGTCGCGGAGGTGATCTACCCCGGCCTCGAGGCCCACCGAGGGCACGAGATCGCCGGGCGCCAGATGAAGCGGTACGGCGGGATCGTGTCCTTCCGGGTCCTCGGCGGTGAGGAGCACGCCCTGGAGGTCTGCGGCCGTGCCCGGGTCTTCACGCTCGGTGAGTCGCTCGGGGGCGTGGAGTCGTTGATCGAGCATCCTGGACGGATGACCCACGCGAGCGTCGCCGGGACCGACCTCGAGGTTCCGTCCGACCTGATCCGGCTCAGTGTCGGCATCGAGACGGTCGAGGACCTGCTGGCCGACCTCGAGCAGGCCCTGGAGCCCGGACGTGGCTGAGTCGCCCGGACCCGGGGCCGACCTCCGCTTCTCCCTGGCCAGCGAGCGCACTCTGCTCGCTTACCAGCGCACCGCGGTCGCGCTGATCGTCGCGGCTGTTGGATTCGCCCACTTCCTCGACCGCGGGCCGCTCCTGCTCGCGCTCTGCCTGGTCCTGACGCTGGGCGGTGCGGTGGCGGCAGTGGGCGGTCACACCCGCTACCTGGCGGCGAACCGGGCGATCTCGACGGGCGAGCCGATGGAGTCCTCGCCGATTCCCTTGGTGCTGACCGGGGTACTGGGAGTCGGAGTGGTCCTCTCGGCGATCATGGTTGCGACGAAAGCAGGGTGACGGGGCGATGACCGGCAAGCAGGGTTTCTTCCGGCGTTGGCGATCGCGTCGCCAGGAGGCGGAGGGCGCGGCCACGGAGGTAGACCCCACCGCCGAAGAGATCCAGCGGGCCGAGGACCGTCGGGCGGAGCGGGTTGCCCGGCAGCTGGCCCACCAGTGGGAGTACGTGCGCGAGGCGCGCAAGCGGGTCGACGTCGTACCGGTGATCGAGGCCGGCCCCTCCAACTTCTCCCGGGCCGAGGTGCCGTGGGCCTACGACCTCGCGGCCGCGTGGGCCTGGCGCTTCCTGGTGATCGTCGCCGCGACCGGCGTCGTCTACGTCGGCCTGGACTACCTCTCGGTGATCGTCTTCCCCGTCGTGATCGCCTTGTTCCTGGCCGCCCTGACAGCCCCGGTCGTGAGCGGTCTGAACAACTTGGGGTTGCCCCGCAAGGTGGGCTCCGCGGTGGTTGTCCTGGGTGGGCTGTCGCTGATCACTCTGGCGCTCATCTTCGTCGGGACCCAGGTCGCGGACGAGGTCGGCCAGCTCTCCGACAAGGTCGTCGGTGGCCTCGAGGAGATCAGGGCCTGGCTCCAGACCGGCCCGTTGAACGCCAGCGACTCCCAGGTCGACGGCTGGATCGAGCGGACGCAGGAGTTCGTGGAGAGCCAGGGCAAGGACATGGCCGGCCGCATCTCCGAGGTCAGCTCGACGATCGGGCACATCGTGGCCGGGTTCTTCATCGTGCTGTTCGCGACCTTCTTCTTCCTCGCCGACGGCCAGCTGATCTGGGCCTGGCTGGTCCGGATGTTCCCCCGTGCCGCCCGGTCGCGCGCCGACGAGTCCGGTCGGGTCGCGTGGCAGTCGCTGACCATGTTCGTGCGGGCGACGGTCCTCGTCGCCGGGGTCGACGCCATCGGCATCATGATCTTCGCCGTGATCCTCAATGTGCCCCTGGTCGGCGCGATCGGCGTCCTGGTCTTCCTCGGGTCGTTCGTCCCGCTGATCGGCGCGTTCGCGTCCGGCACGGTGGCCGTCCTGGTCGCGCTGGTCGCGCACGGACCCGTGGTCGCCCTGCTCATGCTCGGAGGCGTCGTCCTGGTCCAGCAGGTCGAGGCGCACATCCTCCAGCCGTTCCTGATGGGCCGGTTCGTCTCCGTCCACCCGCTCGGCGTGATCCTGGCGATCGCCGGCGGTGTCATCGTGGCCGGGGTCGCGGGTGCTCTCGTCGCGGTTCCGATGGTCGCCGCCCTCAACGCCGTCGTGCAGTACCTCGCCTCCTCCGGGGGCACCGGCTCCGCGGCCGAAGATCCCGAGCCGGTCGACGCGGAAGCGGATCCGGCGGCCGCCGTCCCCGGTGCGGACGAAGGCGCGGGCGAGCGGGGATGAACGAGCAGATCGGTCTCGCGGAGATCGCGGCAGCGGCCGAGCTGGTGCGCGGCGTCGCGATCACCACGCCGATGGAGGAATCCCGTTGGCTCTCCGCGATCGTCGGCGGGCCGGTGCTGCTCAAGTGCGAGAACCTGCAGCGCACCGGCTCGTTCAAGATCCGCGGGGCCTACGTGCGGATGAGCAGGCTGACCGCCGACGAACGCCGCCGCGGGGTGGTGGCCGCCTCGGCAGGCAACCACGCCCAGGGCGTAGCCCTCGCGGCCCAGCTCCTCGGCATCTCCGCCACCGTCTTCATGCCGCACGGCGCCCCGATCCCCAAGGTCAACGCGACCCGGGCCTACGGGGCGGAGGTCGTCTTCCACGGGGCCGACCTCGCCGAGGCCCTGCAGCACGCGACCTCGTACGCCGCGGAGACCGGCGCCGTCCTGATCCATCCCTTCGACCACCCCGATATCGTCGCGGGCCAGGCGACCTGCGGGCTGGAGATCCTGGAGCAGGCTCCCGAGGCCGCCACCGTCCTGGTCCCGACCGGGGGCGGCGGGTTGATCGCGGGGATCGCGCTGGCGATCAAGGCGACGCGGCCCGACGTACGCGTCATCGGGGTGCAGGCGGAGGGAGCTGCGGCCTACCCGGCCTCGCTGGCCGCAGGCACCCCCGTCCCGATGGTGGCGATGAGCACGATGGCCGACGGCATCGCGGTCGCCTGCCCAGGATCGGTGCCGTTCGCCGCCATCGAGCGGCACGTCGACGAGGTGGTCACCGTCTCCGAGGAGTCCATCTCCCGAGCACTGGTCCTGCTCCTCGAGCGGGCCAAGATGGTCGTCGAGCCGGCGGGTGCGGTGGGGGTCGCCGCCATCCTGGACCGGCCTGAGACCTTCAGCACCCCGGTGGTGGCGGTGCTCTCCGGCGGCAACGTCGACCCGTTGCTGCTCGGCAAGCTGATCCGGCACGGTCTCGCGTCCTCCGGCCGCTTCCTCAACATCAGCGTCCGGATCCCCGATCGTCCGGGCGGCCTCGCCAAGCTGCTCTCCGAGCTGGCCGAGCAGGGAGCCAACGTCCTCGACGTGGTGCACGAGCGGACCTCAGGCTCGTTGAGCCTCGACGAGGTGGAGGTCCACGTCCAGGCCGAAACCCGTGGCCCCGATCATGCCGATGCCGTGCTCGCGCGCCTGCGGGAGCACGGCTACCGGGTTGCGCCTACCGGTGGTTGAGCGCCGTCCCGACAGGCTCGACGACCGGATTCGTCAGTCGCGGTAGGGGACCGCGTCGATGATCTGGACCTTGAGCATCGTGCCGTTCGGCGCCGGGTAGCTGACCTGGTCGCCCTTGGACTTGCCGTTGATCGCCTCGCCGAGGGGCGACTGGGGTGAGAACACCTCGGTGCCTTCGTCGGCCATCTCGCGGGCGCCGAGCAGGAACGGGGTCTCGTTCTCGGTGTCGCCGACGAACCGGATCGTGACGAGCATGCCGGGCTCGACGATGCCGTCATCGGCCGGCGTCTCACCGACCTGGGCATCCTTCAGCATCTCGACGAGCTGCGCGATCCTGCCGTCGAGCTTGCCGAGCTCCTCGCGAGCGGCGTGGTACCCGCCGTTCTCCTTCAGGTCGCCCTCGTCGCGTGCCTGGCTGACCTTCTCGACGACCTCGGCACGACCGGGGCCGCGCAGCTCCTCGAGCTCGGCGGTCAGCTCGTCGTACTTCGCCTGCGTCAGCCAGACGCCTTCGCGCTCATCAGCCTGGGTCATGGGGACAACTCCTGTGTCGTAGGGCGGTCGGTTCGTGGGCACGGTGTGCCGCGGGCTCCGTGCGTCGGGTGGGCCACGACCGCCGGGACGGGGAAAGAACCAACCCTACCAAGTCGGGCTCAACCGGCTCAGCGCTCGGTGCAGCGGACCTTCTCGACCGAGTCTGCCCGGTTGAGGGTGGTGATCGAGATCCAGTCGCCGGCCGCCGTCCGGAGCTCGGCGACGGTGACGTTCCGTTCGCCGACGATGGTGTGGTCCCGAGCGCTCGCCCGGATCAGGCAGCTCCCGTCAACCGCGCCGTCGCGGAACCGCGAGGCGAGCTTGACCTGGACGCGGTGCTCGTCGACGACCTCGAAGGCGGTGACCTCGGCCTCGATCGGCGGGTCGCTGTGGAACCAGACGACCCAGCCGAGCCACCCCAGGAACACGAGCGCGAGCACCGTTGTTGCGACCGTCAGGACGGCGCGCCGCCGCGGACTGGCGGTGCCGTACCGCTCCTGCATCACGTCACTCACCCCCCGATCTTAGGATGGAGCCCATGTCTGAGTACGCCGGCCTGCGCCTGATGCACGTGCACGCCCATCCCGACGACGAGTCGAGCAAGGGCGCGGCCTCGACAGCGCGGTACGTCGCGCAGGGGGTCGACGTCCACGTGGTCACCTGCACGGGCGGTGAACGCGGGTCCGTGCTGAACCCGAAGATGGACCGTCCCGAGGTGCTGGAGAACATCACCGAGATCCGTCGTGCCGAGATGGATGCGGCCCGCGAGATCCTGGGCGTCACCCAGGACTGGCTCGGCTTCATCGACTCCGGCTGGCCCGAGGGGGATCCGAAGCCGCCGCTCCCGGAGGGCTGCTTCGGCCTCGTCCCGATCGAGGAGGCCGCCGAGCCCCTGGTCCGACTGATCAGGTCCTTCCGTCCGCACGTCGTCACCACCTACGACGAGAACGGTGGCTACCCGCACCCCGACCACATCAAGTGCCACGAGGTCTCGGTGGCGGCCTTCGAGGCTGCCGCGGACCCGGAGCGGTACCCGGACGCCGGGGAGCCGTGGCAGCCGCTGAAGCTCTACTACCAGCACGGCTTCAACCGGCCCCGGACCGTCGCGCTGCACGAGGCGATGCTCGCCCGCGGGCTGGAATCGCCGCTGGCGGAGCGGCTCGAGCAGTGGAGGTCGGACCCGCAGCACGACGCCCGGATCACCACCCGGGTCCCCTGCGGCGAGTACTTCGGGGTGAGGGACCGGGCGCTGATCGCGCACGCCACCCAGATCGACCCGGACGGGTTCTTCTTCAAGATCCCGATGGACCTGCAGCAGGAGATCTGGCCGACCGAGGACTTCGAGCTCGTGAGGACCCTGGTCGAGAGCCCGACGCCCGAGGACGACCTGTTCGCCGGCGTCCGGGAGAGTGCCGCCTTCCGGGCCGAACGCGCCTCCTGAGACAATCGGGTCATGGATCTCTACGTCGCCGTGCTCACCGGCCTGGTCGCCCTGGCCGAGAAGGCGCCGCGGCCCGAGGACGTGAAGGCCGGGTGGGGCGCCTTCGCGATCTTCGCGGGCCTCGCGATCGCGGTCGGTCTGCTCGGGTGGAGCCTGACCCGGCACCTCAAGAAGACCCAGGCCAACGCCGAGGCCGGCGTCTTCGACGAGGACGCCGCCCCCGACGCCTGATCGGTCGCGCCGCACACACCGACTCCGGTGCGTCCAGGTCGCTCGTTCTAGACCGGGTCTCCGTCGCCCCGCCGTGGGGGGATCGCGCGAAGTAGACCACTCTGTCCTGATATGCGCCGGACCGTCGACACGGGGTCTAGTCCGACGTAGCGTGCATTTTTGAGGCTGGAGGGACCTTGAGATGCGGAACATCGAAGCGCAACTGATTCACGACATGACCAACGCGGCGACGGTCATCCGGGGCGCTGCGGAGACATTGCACGCGTCTGCCCGCACGATGCCCCCGGACGCTGTGGAGGAAATCACCGCCATGCTCACGCGGCGGACCGACATGCTGATCCGACTCCTCGAGGACCTGGCGACGGTGCACGCGATCGACCGCGGTGACCTCGGCCTCCAGCTCCAGGGAGTGAACCTGACCGAGACGCTGCGCGATGTCGTCGCGGACAACCGCGGCCGGGTGGCCGGCACGCTCTCCGTCGACATCGACCCGGATGCCCGGGTGCTGGCCGACCCGATGCGGCTCTCCCAGATCCTGGACAACCTGCTCAGCAACGCCGCGCGCTACGGCGGCGACAACGTCCGCCTCCGCGCCTGGACCGACGGCCCTGTCGTCCGGATCTCGGTCTCCGACGACGGTGCCGGAGTGCCTCCGGAACTGGTCGGCTCCCTGTTCGACCTGTACTCGCGGGGTGACACCTCCCGGAAGCTGGGCGGGAGCGGACTCGGTCTCGCGATCGTCCAGCAGCTGTGCCGGGTGATGGGCGGCAGCATCGAGTACGACGACCGCGTCGGCACCGCGTTCATCGCTACGCTCCCGGCGGTGCCGACGTCGGGGAGCCCGAGCGCCGAGGATGCCCGCGACGGGCACACGGTCTCGTTCTGGGTCGACGACCCCAGTCTCGCCGACACCGTTGCCGACTTCACCACCAACGGCCTTCTCCGCGGTGAGGCGGTCGTCCTCGCCATCACCCACCCGCACCGGGAACTGATCGAGGAACGCCTCGTCGCCCGGGGCTTCGACCTGGTCGTTGCGGCGCGCGTCGGCCAGTACCTCGTCCTCGACGCGACGGAGGTGCACGCTGCGCTTGTCCGTCAGGGTCACATCGATCCGGAGCGGTTCGAGGAGATCATCGGGGCCCGGGTCCGGACGGTCGACGCGCGGTGGCAGACGCTCCGGCTCTTCGGTGAGATCGTCGACCTCTACTGGCGCACCGGTCGGGGACATCTCGCTCTCGAGCTCGAGGCCTGCTGGAGCCGGCTGCGCTCCGAGGTCGACTTCTCGCTGTGCTGCGGCTACGAGGTGTCGGCGGGTCAGGACCGGGTCTGCGACTGGCACGAGGCGGTCCTGGTCGCCTGAGGCCGGACGGCGTCGACGCGGTCCGACACCGGCTCGCGGGCGAGTCGACGTCTGGGATTCATCTTCGGGCCACGGTCCGTCAACTCCGTCGGCATTGCATCACGTCTGTGACCCGGCACACCCGGGCTCGCGCCCCTCCCCGGTGTGAATCCCTGACCTTCCGGATGGGCTACACGACGGTCGTGAAGTCCGCGGTCACGGGACTGCCGGTCGCCGGTGTCACGGTGACGACCCGGGTCACCGGCTACCGGGACGGTGTCGGCTGCACCGCGGTCACCAACGCGCAGGGAGTGGCGTCCTGCCTCTCCACGCAGCCCGCCACCGTGCTGGGTCAGCCGACCTTCACGGCCGCAGCGGCCGAGTCCGCCAACTACCTGGGCGGTTCCGCGACCGCCCGGGTCCGGTTCGCCTGACGAGGCGGACCCTGATGCCGTACGGCGCTCCCCGGACTCGTGGGAGCGCCGTACGGCCCTAGGCTGGCGATGTGCCGAACCGACTTGCGAGCGCCACCTCGCCCTACCTGCTCCAGCACGCCGACAACCCGGTCGACTGGTGGGAGTGGGGCCCGGACGCGTTCGCTGAGGCGAAGCGCCGTGACGTCCCGGTCCTGTTGAGCGTCGGGTACGCCGCCTGCCACTGGTGCCACGTGATGGCCCACGAGTCCTTCGAGGACCAGACGACCGCCGACTACCTGAACGCGCACTACGTGAGCGTGAAGGTGGATCGCGAGGAACGGCCCGATGTCGACGCCGTCTACATGCAGGCAACGGTCGCGACGACCGGGCACGGCGGCTGGCCGATGACCTGCGTCCTGGACCACGAGGGCCGGCCGTTCTTCGCCGGCACCTACTTCCCCGACCGGCCGCGGCACGGCCAGCCCAGCTTCACCCAGCTGCTGCAGGCGATCACCGAGGCGTGGAGCGAACGCCGTGACGACGTCGCCAGCACCGCGGCGAACATCGCCGCGGTGCTCGCCACGAACGACGCGCTCGCCGGTGCTGCCCCGATCGACGCCGCGGTGCTCGATGCCGCGGCCGCGAGGCTCGCCCAGGAGTTCGACGGCATGCACGGCGGCTTCGGCGGCTCGCCGAAGTTCCCGCCGTCGATGCTGCTGGAGTTCCTGCTGCGCCGGGTCGCGGCCGCTCCTGCCGGTGGGGACGCGGCGGCCACCGAGGCCGACGTCGCCGTCACCACCTTGGACGCGATGGCCCGCGGAGGCCTCTACGACCAGCTCGGCGGCGGCTTCGCGCGCTACTCCGTCGACGCCCGCTGGGTCGTGCCGCACTTCGAGAAGATGCTCTACGACAACGGGCTCCTGATCGGCGCCTACACGTCCTGGTACGCGATCACCGGCGACCCGCTCGCGCGCCGGATCGCCGCGGAGACGGCGGACTTCCTGGTCGAGGAGCTCGTCACGCCGCACGGGGGGTTCTCCTCGGCGCTGGACGCGGACTCCGAGGGGGCCGAGGGCACCTACTACGTCTGGACACCGGCCCAGCTGGACGCGGTGCTCGGCCCCGAGGACGGGGCCTGGGCGGCCGATCTGCTCCAGGTCACCGCGGAGGGAACCTTCGAGCGCGGCAGCTCGGTGCTGCAGCTGCGGACCGACCCGGACGACCCGGTTCGCTGGGCGGCCGTGCGCAACCGGCTCCTCGAGAGCCGGACGCTGCGCGTGCGACCGGCCGAGGACGACAAGGTGGTGGCTGCCTGGAACGGACTGGCGATCGCCTCCCTCGCCCGTGCGGCCGGCGTACTCGGGGAACAGCGGTTCCTCGACGTGGCGCTACGGGCCGGAACCCTGCTGTGGAACCTGCACGTCGTCCAGCCGGCAGGGTCAGGCCCCGCCGACCTCCGGCTGAGGCGCGTCTCCCGGGGCGGGGTCGTGGGCCAGCACGCCGGGGTCCTGGAGGACTACGGCTGCGTCGCCGACGCGTACGTCGCCCTGGCCGAGGCGACCGGCGACGGGCTCTGGGTCGAGCGGGCAGGGCTGCTGCTGGACGTCGGCCTGGACCAGTTCGCCGACGGTGGGGGCGGCTTCCACGACACCGCGGACGACGCCGAGAAGCTCATCGCGCGCCCGCGGGACCCCTCGGACAACGCGAGTCCTTCGGGCCACTCCGCGATCACCGCGGCACTGCTCCGGTACGCCGCTATCACCGGCTCCGGCCGTCACCGCGACGCCGCCGAATCGGCTCTGGCGTCCGTACGCCGCCTCGCCGAGCGGGCTCCCCGGTTCGCTGGCTGGTCGTTGGCCGCTGCGCAGTCGGCCCTCGACGGGCCGCTGGAGATCGTGGTGGTCACCGAGCCCGACGACCCGGTCGGGCACGCGCTCGCGGCGAAGGCCCGCAAGGCCCTGGGTGCGGTCGTGCTGGTGGTCAGCCCCGCACAGGTCGCGACCTCGACGATCCCGCTGCTCCACGGCCGTGCCCTGGTCGACGGCTCCGCAGCGGCGTACGTCTGCCGGGGGATGGTCTGCGAACGGCCGGTGACCGAGGCGGCTGAGCTGCTCGCGTGAGCCGGACCCGGGGTCGTCAGCGCAGCTGGTAGGTCGCGATCGACGCGGCGATGTAGTGGCAGATGAAGGCCGCGATCGTGAAGACGTGGAAGATCTCGTGGAAGCCGAACCAGGTCGGGAACGGATCGGGTCGCTTGAGGGCGTAGACGATCCCGCCCAGGGTGTACAGCCCGCCGCCGACGATGATCAGCGTCAGAACGGTGCCCCCGCCGGAGGCGAAGTCGTCGGCGTAGAAGATCGCCGCCCAGCCGAGGGCCATGTAGATAGGCGCGGAGAGCCATCGCGGCGCGTCATGCCAGAGCAGCTTGAACCCGACGCCGAGGATGGCGCCGGCCCAGACGACGGCGAGCATGCCCACCCGGGCGCCGCCGTCGAGCAGGGTGATGGCGAACGGCGTGTAGGAGCCGGCGATCAGGAGGAAGATGTTGGCGTGGTCGAAGCGGCGCAGGAACGCCCAGGTCCGCGGCGACCAGTTCCCGCGGTGGTAGACCGCACTGACCGTGAAGAGCAGCAGGGCGGTGCCGGCGAACAACGCCGAGCTCACCCGGGTCGCGGTGGTCGGTGAGAGGGCGATCAGCACGATGCCCGCAGCCAGTGCCAGGGGCGACCAGCCGGCGTGCAACCAACCGCGCAACTTGGGCTTGACCTCGGCGATCTTGTCCTTCATCACCTGCTCGGCGGCGTGAGTCAGTTCCGTGGCGCGATCGAGGACCGGGCCGTGGCCCGAACCGTTGCCCGAACCGTGGTCCGGGTCGGAGTCCTTGTGCTCGGTGGGAACGCGCGCCGTCATGCCCTCCAGGTTACGGCACCGTAGGTAGGGCTCGATCAACCCGGGGTCCCGGTTCGGTCGAAGGATCCCTCCTCCCGCGGCGCGCGGCGGTAGCCTGTGCCGGTGGCGGATTGGAAGCGCGGCCTGCGCAGGGTCCTGTACCCCCTGTACGAGGCACGGATGGTGCGACGGATCCAATCCGACCGCATCCCGCAGCACGTCGGGGTCATGCTCGACGGCAACCGGCGCTGGGCCAAGGCTGTCGGCGCTGACACCGCAGGCGGGTACCGTGCCGGCGCCGCCAACATCGAGCCGCTCCTGGAGTGGTGCGAGGAGGTCGGCGTCAAGGTCGTCACCCTCTGGCTGCTCTCGACCGACAACCTGAACAGGCCCCCCGACCAGCTCGCCGGTCTGCTGCGGATCATCGAGGGCGCGGTCGCGTCGCTCGCCGAGCAGCACCGGTGGCGGCTGCACCCGGTCGGTGCCCTGGACCTGCTCCCGGCGGAGACGACCGAGCGGCTCAAGGCAGCCGAGGAATCGACCCGGGACGCGGACGGGCTCCTGGTGAACATCGCCGTCGGGTACGGCGGTCGCCGCGAGATCGCGGACGCCGTGCGGGCACTGCTGCACGCCGAGGCAGCCAAAGGGCGCACCATCGAGGAGCTCGCCGAGGTCATCGACGTCGAGCACATCGCCGAGCACCTCTACACCAAGGGCCAGCCCGACCCGGATCTGGTGATCCGTACCTCCGGCGAGCAGCGGCTCGGCGGTTTCCTGCTCTGGCAGAGCGCGCACAGCGAGTTCTATTTCTGCGAGGCGTACTGGCCCGACTTCCGGCGCGTCGACTTCCTGCGCGCGATCCGGGCCTTCGCTCTGCGCGAGCGGCGCTACGGCTCCTGACCGGACGTCTGTGAGCGGTGCGGTCGGAGCGTTCACACTCCCGTAACCCGCCCTCGGGCGTGTCGCCGCGGTCACGGGATTTTTCGGACGTACTTTTCTTCTCAGTGGGTCGCAACCGCTGCGGTCCGCACCAGGAGGCGGGTACGTGAGCGATCACGTTCTACGGGGTCAGCACTCAGACCCCTGCCTGTCCTGGTCCGAGCACCACTGCTGAGGACCGGGGCGCTGAGTGCGCGTGCCGGTTCGTGAGGGGACACACCCGTGGCCACGGCGAAGCGCGTACCAGTCGGTTCCGTCAGCAAGACCCCCAGCACCCCGTCAGCACCGGACCCCGGTCGGCGTACCTACGTGCTGGACACCTCCGTCCTGCTGGCCGATCCCGGGGCCATCAAGCGTTTCGAGGAGCACGAGGTCGTGCTCCCGGTCGTGGTGATCACCGAGCTCGAGGGCAAGCGGCACCACCCCGAGCTCGGCTACTTCGCGCGCTCTGCCCTGCGCACGCTGGACGAGCTCCGGGTCCAGGCGGGCCGGCTGGACCGACCGATCCCGATCGGCGACCTCGGCGGCACCCTGCGGGTGGAGTTGAACCACACCGACGCGGAGTCGTTGCCCTCCGGCTTCCGCCTCGGTGACAACGACACCCGGATCCTCGCGGTGGCGAACAACCTGGCCAACGAGGGTCACCGGGTCACCCTGGTCTCCAAGGACCTTCCGCTGCGGATCAAGGCGTCCGCGGTCGGCCTCGACGCCGAGGAGTACCTCGGCGAGCAGATCCACGAGTCCGACGCCGGCTGGACCGGGATGGCCGAGGTGGACGTCACCTCGGTCGACCTCGATGAGCTCTACGACGACACGGTGATCGACCTCGACGACGCCCGTGACCTGCCCTGCCACACCGGCCTGGTCATGATGTCCGACCGCGGCAGCGCGTTGGGTCGGGTCGGACCGGACAAGCGGGTGCATCTGGTGCGGGGCGATCGCGAGGCGTTCGGGCTGCACGGCCGGTCGGCCGAGCAGCGGATCGCCCTCGACCTGCTGCTCGACCCGGAGATCGGCATCGTCTCTCTCGGGGGGCGAGCCGGGACGGGGAAGTCTGCGCTCGCGCTCTGTGCGGGTCTCGAGACCGTGATGGAGCGCCGCCAGCACAAGAAGGTCGTCGTCTTCCGGCCTCTCTTCGCCGTCGGGGGCCAGGAGCTCGGCTACCTGCCCGGCAGCGAGTCGGAGAAGATGTCGCCCTGGGGGCAGGCGGTCTTCGACACCCTCGGTGCGATCACCACCCCGGAGGTGGTCGACGAGATCCTGGATCGCGGGATGCTGGAGGTGATGCCGCTGACGCACATCCGTGGACGCTCCCTGCACGACGCGTTCGTGATCGTCGACGAGGCCCAATCGTTGGAGCGGAACGTCCTGCTGACCGTGCTCTCCCGGATGGGCGCCAACTCCAAGGTGGTCCTCACCCATGACGTCGCCCAGCGCGACAACCTCCGGGTGGGACGCCACGACGGTGTGGTCGCCGTGGTCGACCGCCTCAAGGGGCACCCGCTGTTCGCGCACGTGACGCTGACGCGTTCGGAGCGCTCCCCGATCGCGGCCCTGGTGACCGAGATGCTGGAGCACGTCTCGATGTGAGGATCGGGACCCGAAGCGCCTCAGTGGCCACACGAGCCACAGGGGTTCGCAGTGTCTCGCCATGCGGCGTGCCGAATTGATTCGTCGCCGTGTTCGGGTGAGGGTGGAGGTGTTCCCCGAGAACAGCCCGAGTGACGTCCGGTTTCGTCAACCCGAGAGTTCCTTCCTTGCCTGACACGTACGTTCCGAAGCACCGGAACGCACCTCCGAAGCGCACGCGCGCGGGTGCCAGGACCGCCGTCCTGTACTCCGGCGCGGCCCTTTTCGCGACCGGTCTCGTCGTGACCGCCGGGATCTCGGCGAGCTCCGAGACGCCGTACGGCGCGCGGGTGAACCTCTCAGCCGGCAGCGCGCAGCTCAGCGCCGCCGATCTCGCAGACCGAGAAGCGGCGGTCTCCCGGTCGACCGGTGACCGGCGTACAGCGCCCGACACGTTGAAGGTCGCCGAGCTCGGCACCGGCAAGGGTGCCGCGGTCACCCGCTCCGAGGACCCGGCCCCCACCGACCCGCGGGACCTGGCCAGGTCGTTGCTGCCGAAGTTCGGGATGTCGGCGGCGGACTTCGGCTGCCTCGACAACCTCTGGTCCAGCGAGTCCGGGTGGAACGTGCGCGCCGACAACCCGATGTCCTCGGCGTACGGCATCCCGCAGGCGCTGCCCGGCTCCAAGATGGCCAGTGCCGGTCCTGACTGGCTGACCGACGCCGAGACCCAGATCCGCTGGGGCCTGGGCTACATCGTGGACCGCTACGGAAGCACCTGCGCGGCGTGGTCCTTCAAGAGCGCCCGCGGCTGGTACTGAGCCGACCCGACCCGGGTGCGGCCCTTCACGGGTGCGTCATGCCCTCGACATCCAGGGCGGCGTCCAGCTGTTCGAGGGTGAGGACACCACGCTCGACGTACCCCATCGCCAGGACCTGCTCGCGCACGGTCCGACCCTCGCGGAGGGACTCCTTGGCGACCTTCGCCGCTTCCTCGTAGCCGAGGTACTTGTTCAACGGGGTCACTACCGACGGCGAGGACTCGGCGTACCGGCGCATCCGCTCGACGTCCGCGGTGATGCCGTCGACGCAGCGCTCGGCGAGCAGCCGGGTCGAGGTCGCCAGGATCCGGATCGACTCGAGCAGGTTGCGGGCGATCACCGGCATCATCACGTTCAGCTCGAAGTTCCCAGCAGCCCCGGCCGTCGTGATCGCGGCGTCGTTCCCGATCACCTGGGCACAGACCATCAGCGTCGCCTCCGGTAGGACCGGGTTCACCTTGCCAGGCATGATGCTCGAGCCGGGCTGGAGGTCGGGCAGGTGGATCTCCGCCAGACCGGTGGTCGGTCCCGAGGACATCCAGCGCAGGTCGTTGCAGATCTTGGTGAGGCCGACCGCGATGGTCCGCAGCACCCCGCTCAGCTCGACCAGGGAGTCCCGGGTGCCCTGGGCCTCGAAGTGGTCGCGGGCCTCGGTGAAGGGCTGCCCGGTGGCCGCGGCGAGCTCGGCGATGACCTGGGCGGCGAAGCCGGGGGGTGTGTTGATCCCGGTGCCGACCGCGGTCCCGCCGAGCGGGAGCTCGCGGACGCGGGGGAGCACGGACTCGAGGCGCTCGGTGGCCAGCCGGACGGTGGCGGCATACCCCCCGAGCTCCTGGCCGAGCATCACCGGTGTCGCGTCCATCAGGTGGGTGCGGCCGGACTTCACCACCCGGGCGAACTCGGTGGCCTTCGCCTCCAGCGCTCCTGCCAGGACGTCGAGCGAGGGCTCCAGGTCCTCGACCACGGCGAGGGCCGCGGCAACGTGGATCGAGGTCGGGAAGGTGTCGTTGCTCGACTGGCTCGCGTTGACATGGTCGTTGGGGTGGACCTGCAACCCGCCCTGCGCCGCGAGGTTGGTGATCACCTCGTTCATGTTCATGTTCGAGCTGGTGCCGGAGCCGGTCTGGAAGACGTCGAGCGGGAAGTTGTCGTTCTCCAGGCCCTGGGCGACCAGGTCGGCTGCTGCTGAGATCGCCTCTGCCTGCTCGTCGGTGAGGATCCCGAGAGCACCGTTCACCCGGGCGGCCGCGAGCTTGACCAGGGCCAACGCTTGGATGTGCCGCGGCTCCAGCGTCGTCCCGGAGATGGGGAAGTTCTCGATCGCGCGTTGGGTCTGCGCACCCCAGAGCGCATGCGACGGGACCTGCACCTCACCCATCGAGTCGTGCTCGATCCGCATGCCTTCGTCGGCGACCATGCGCCCAGGCTACTTGCGGGCCGAGTACAGCCAGTAGCGCTCGTCCCGACCGCCGAGCGCGACGTCGTACCCGGTCGCGGTGACATTGCCGAAGACGTTCTCCACCGCCGCGGCCAGCTGGGGTGCCTCGGCCGCCGACCAGATCGCCAGGACCCGGCCGGTCGCCCGGTGCGCGGCCTGCAGGAACGGCGTCCGGTACAGCACCTCGTTGGCATCGTGCACGAGGTGGTCCGGCCCGTTACCGACGTCGAGCAGGACGAGGTCGTACGCCGCCTCCGCGGCCTCGGCCAGGGCCATCGCGACGTCCCCGACGACGACCGTGAGCCGCTCGTCGGCGAGCAGCTGCGGACCGTGCGCGACGGTGCCGTCGCGCATCCAGTCGACGAGGGCCTGCTCCAGCTCCACCACGGTGCAGGCCTCGACCCGCGGGTCCGCGAGCACCTCGTGCATCGTGAAGCCGAGCCCGAGTCCGCCGACCAGTACGGTGCGGGCGTCCGGTCCCAGGGACAGGGCGGCGTGTGCGAGGGCGCGCTCGGAGGTGGTCTCCAAGGTGTCCGTCACGAAGACGCCGTTCACCCGCAGCTCCAGCACCGTCGGGGTGTTCTCCTCGCGGCGCTCGCGCAGGAGGATCTCGCCGCGCGGGGTCTCGGCGCGGGCGATCTCGACGTACTCCACCGGGCCGGCGCTAGCTGAGCGCGTAGTAGCGGACGACGACGGTGAAGCGGATGACGTCGTACCGGGAGCCGTACGCGGTCACGAAGCCCCAGACGAAGAACCTGTTCGGGTCCACCAGGCCGGCGGTCGACCGGGTCGGACCGGTGTGGATGCCGTACGGCGAGGAGATCGCGGTCTCGCTCGTCCACGCGCCCTTGGTGTTGAGGTAGCGCACGATGCCCTTGCTGGCCCGCTTGGCCGTCGCCGCGCCACCGGTGATGTCGACCCGGACGTCGACGTACTTCGCGGCGATCGGCAGAGTGACGGCGTGCGCCGTGGAGACCGCGCTCGCGGAGAACGTCTGCGTCGCGCACTTGGTGTTGGCGTAGAAACCGAGCGATCCCCGGGTGCCGCGGGACGACGGGATCTTCAGCTGCGAGCAGCTGCCGACGAACCGGTCGAACATGCTCCCGCTCGCAGTGACCTCCCGGACGAACTTCTTGAGCACCAGCGTCTGCCGCGAGACGGTGACCTGCGTCGAGCTGGCCCCCCGGTTGCCGTCGGTATCGACCGAGGAGATCGAGAAGGTGCCCGCCGCCACGACCTTGCCGAGGTTGTCGCGGCCGTTCCAGACGGTCCTGTTCACGTTCAGGCTGAGGGTGCGGACGACCTTGCCGCTCACGGAACGGACGACGAACCCAGTGATCGGGGTCGGGTCGCCGGTCACGTCGATCCGCGTCAGGGTCGGGTAGGCGGTCGTCGCGATCAGCGGGTAGATGGTGCCGACCGACCGGGTCAGGACCGCTGCCAGCCCCGTCTTGTCGACGGTCACGGTGCCGGTGGCCTCCGCCGGGGGATAGGTGCCGATCGTCGGATCGGTGACGACGATGCTGGTGACGACGGTGTAGACCCCGTCCGTCAGAGTCGCGCCACTGACGCCGAACGTCGCAGCGCCGCTCCCGTCCAGAGTCCCTGGCACCGTGGCGCCGACGCCCGCCACCTCGGTACCTCCCTGCTCCAGGTGCCAGGTCAGCGAGTACGTGCCCGTCCGATCGGTGTTGACGGTGACGGCCGAGACCGGGTTCGCCTGGGTGATCTTGGTGACCGGCCCGACAGTGACGGACGCGGTCGGACCAGAGCCGTCGACGACGACGGTCCCCGAGGCGGCGGTAGCCGGGAAGTCACCGAACTCCGCGTCGTCGGCGACGCTGATGACGACCTCGATGTCGTAGACGCCGTCGAGGAGGCTGCTGCCGTCGATGCTGAACGGGTCGGTCACGCCGGTGCCGTCCAGCGCCCCGCTGTCGGTCCCCCCTTGTCCGGCCACGAGTGAGCCGTCCTGCTCGAGGGTCCAGGTCAGCTCGTAGGTGCCGGAGGCATCGGTGGTCACCGTGACGTCCGTGCTCGGGTTGCTCCCGGTCAGGTCGGCGACCTCGTCGACCGTGGCGGTCAGGACCTGGTTCACCACGAGGTCGACCGTCTGGTCCGGGGAGAACGCGGAACACACCGTGGTGCTGCCGGCCCGGCAGCGGACCAGGCGGACCAGGCCGGACCCGTCGGAGAGGTTGAGCGGGGTGGCCACGTCGGGGGTAACTGCTGTCTCCAGGTCCGTGCCTGCGTGGTCCCAGACGGCGCGCAGGTCCCCGCCGCCGTCGGGGTCGGTGGCGGTGACCACCGGGTCGTCGGCGGGGCCGACGGTGGGGTCGGTCGGCCAGGTGACGTCCGGCACGACATCGGTGGGGGTGAAGGTCTCGGCGGAAGGGAGGTCGGGCGAGCAGTCCTCGGGGTTCACCGGGGTGTCGACCTCGCAGGAAGAGACGTAGACGGGGATCGTGCCGGAGTAGCCCCAGGTCTCGAGGTCGAAGGTGCCGCTCCCCTCGGAGAGGGTGACGATCTGCCGGGCGACGTCAGTTCCGAGCCGCACGCTCACGTACGGCGCGACGCTGGTCACCGTGCCGGTGACATGGCCGGGGGTGGTCGCGTTCAGGGACGAGGCGACCGGATCGTCGAGCTCGGCATGTGCCGGGCTCGGGCCCAGCATCGTCACGACCACCGTGGCGATGAGGGCGAAGATCGGCGTACGTCGGTTCATCCGGTGCATGCTAACCCGCAGGTACGACGTTCGGGCAGGATGAGTCCATGCGCTTCCTCGCACTTCCGGCGGGAGTCCTCGCGGTGGTCCTGGTCGCTTCCTGCGGGGACCAGGCTCTCGCCCCGCGGACGGTCGCCGGTCCCACACCGACCCCGACTGCCACCGGGGTGTGCGACGCCCTGCTTCCGGAGAAGGCGGTCGAGGACCTCGCCGGACAGGCGCTGCACGCGCCGCGGTTCTCGTCGGTCAAGGCCTTGGGAGAGGTCGAGGTCTGCGAGTGGGTCGCCCGCTTCGACTCCCGGGCCGGGGTCTCGGCGGCACGGATCCCGGCCTCCGACTGGGTCTCGGTGCTTCCGGTCGTCGTGGACACGCTCCTCGAGTCCGACATGGAGTTCCCCGGTCGAGAGCGGCTGCGGTCGAGCCTCGCGCTGATCCGCTCGGAGAAGGACTTCGACGACCGCGAGGCCTGCGTGCTGTTCACCACCCTGGCGGTCGCCACCGGCGAGGGCACGGCCGGCGCCACGGAGACCCTCGTCTACTTCCCGACGTACGAGGAGCCGACCTCGATCATCTTCCAGCAGTGCCGGGACGAACGCTTCACCTCGCTCCAGCTGATCGGCCGCGACCTCGTCGCCGGCGAGGAGATCGAGGGCCGGCTCATCGATGCAGTGCTCCAGACGGAGAACAGCCTGCCGGTCACCAGCTGAGGGTGCCGGGGGCGCCCTTGAACGGGCCGGTCACCCGGCCGGTCACCCAGCCGCCGTAGAAGCCGCCGGGCTGGGGAGTGACCCGCTCACCGTCGACGAAGCAGCCGTCCATCGGCGCGGGGTAGAGCGCGACGTGGTCGCGGAGCGCTTCGAACGTGGGTGCCGGGTCCGGGTAGGTCCATGCTGCCTGCGCGGCGACGACGTCCCCCGCAGCGACGTCGAGATAGGTGGCCGTGCCCTTCCACTCGCAGAAGGAGCTGCCGGGGGACGGTCGCAGGGAGCCTTGGATGAAGGCCGACCGGGGCAGGTAGTACGTCGGGGGGTGGCTGGTCTCGAGGACGCACCAGGCCTCGGTGGTCTCGACCACCGTGATCCCTCCGAGCACCACCAGGACCTGCTCGTGACGTTGCTCGAGCCGGGGCGGTCGCGGGTAGTCCCAGACGGACTCCTGTCCCGGCCCCGGCTCGATGTAGGCGGGCACTCCGTGCTCAGTCGAACAGCTCGGAGAGCCAGGACTCCTTGCGCTTCGGCTTGTAGTAGCCCTGCTGCGGGCGCTGCTGGTACTGCTGCTGCGGCGGCTGCTGGTACTGCTGCTGCTGCTGCTGAGGCGGGGGAGTCGGTGCCTGCTGGGTGAGCGAGCGCTCGATGATCTTGTCGAGCTCGCCGCGGTCGAGCCAGACGCCACGGCACGTGGGGCAGTAGTCGATCTCGATGCCGCTGCGGTCGCTCATCACCAGGGTGGCGCCGTCGGTGGGGCACTGCATGGGGACTCCTATTTGATGTGGAGGGTCGTGGGGGGAACGGACGGGAGCGGCGGGGAGTTCCCTCACTCCACGGCATGGTGGGTCGCGAGCACGGTGTGAAGGTCTCGGCGTCGTAGCGTCTGCCGGACCGGCCGCGGAGCCTCAGGCTAGCGGGATCCGAGCCGGGTGCGCCTCGTTTGCCGGCGCCCTACTTCTCGGCCGAGCGGACCCGCAGACCGCCCGCGTCGGCCAGGGCGGTCAGTGGCACGCTCACCGCTCCCGACGGGTCGGTGAAGAAGTCGTTGCCCTTGTCGTCGACGACGATGAAGGCCGGGAAGTCCTCGACCTCGATCTTCCAGACCGCTTCCATCCCGAGCTCGGGGTACTCGATGACCTCCTGGCTCCGGATGCAGTCCTGGGCCAGCCGGGCGGCCGGGCCACCGATCGAGCCGAGGTAGAAGCCGCCGTACTCGCTGCACGCGTCGGTGACCTGCTTGGAGCGGTTGCCTTTGGCGAGCATGACCATCGAGCCGCCGGCGGCCTGGAAGGCCTTCACATAGGAGTCCATCCGGCCGGCGGTGGTCGGCCCGAAGGAGCCAGAAGCCATCCCGGCGGGAGTCTTCGCGGGACCGGCGTAGTACACCGGGTGTTTCTTCAGGTAGTCCGGCATCTCCTCACCGGCATCCAGCCGCTCCTGGATCTTGGCGTGCGCGATGTCGCGGGCCACCACCAGCGGACCCGTCAGCGAGAGCCGGGTCTTCACCGGGTACTGCGAGAGCTGCGCGAGGATCTCTGCCATCGGGCGGTTGAGGTCGACCTGGACCACCTCGCCACCGGCGATGTCCTCGGCGACGCCTGCGTCCGGCATGTAGTGGGCCGGGTCCATCTCGAGCTGCTCGAGGAAGACGCCGTCAGCCGTGATCTTGCCGAGTGCTTGGCGGTCGGCGGAGCAGGAGACCGCGATCGCTACCGGGCAGGAGGCGCCGTGGCGGGGGAGCCGGACCACCCGGACGTCGTGGCAGAAGTACTTGCCGCCGAACTGGGCGCCGATGCCGAAGGACTGGGTCAGCCGGAAGACCTCCTCCTCCAGCTCGAGATCGCGGAACCCGTGCGCGCTCATGGAGCCCTCGGTGGGCAGGCTGTCGAGGTAGTGGGCGCTGGCGTACTTCGCGGTCTTGAGGGCGAACTCCGCGCTCGTGCCACCGATGACCACGGCCAGGTGGTAGGGCGGACAGGCGGCGGTGCCGAGCGAGCGGATCTTCTCGTCGAGGAACTCCAGCAGTCGCTGCGGGTTCAAGACCGCCTTCGTCTCCTGGTAGAGGAAGGACTTGTTCGCCGAACCGCCGCCCTTGGCCATGAAAAGGAACTTGTACTCCGGTCCCTTCGGCCCCTGGGTCGTTGAGTACAGCTCGATCTGGGCAGGGAGGTTCGTGCCGGTGTTCTTCTCCTCGTACGTCGTCAGGGGCGCGAGCTGGGAGTAGCGCAGGTTCAGCTTGGTGTACGCGTCGTACACACCCCTACTGATGGCTTCTGCGTCATCGGCCCCCGTGAGCACGCCCTCGGACTTCTTGCCCATCACGATCGCGGTGCCGGTGTCCTGGCACATCGGCAGCACCCCGCCGGCCGAGATGTTGACGTTCTTGAGCAGGTCCAGGGCCACGAAGCGGTCGTTCCCGCTGGCCTCGGGGTCGTCGATGATCTTCCGGAGCTGCTGCAGGTGCGCGGGTCGGAGGAAGTGCGAGATGTCGTGCATCGCCTCCGCGGTCAGCTGTTGAATCGCCTCCGGGCTGACACGCAGGAACGTGGTGCCGTCGGCTTCGAAGGTACTGACTCCGCTGCTCGTCACAAGCCGGTAGGGAGTCTCGTCAGCACCGGTCGGAAGGAGTTCGGAGTAGCGGAACTCGGGCTCAGTGGTCACGGGAAGACTTTAGTCCCCAGGGGATCGCGAGATTCGGGTCGGTCCAGGTGGCGCGCGCGTTTCTGCCTCCGAATTCGCATCCCTACATATCAGTTTTTGTGGCGATTAATCGTGTTGAAGGTTCTCAGGAAATTCTCAAAGTTGGGGTTGTGGAGCCCCAGAAGACGGGTCAATAGTGATTGTCGGTACGGGTGCCGCTCGGCTCGGGCGACGCTTCACAACAACTGCGTGGGGCAGGTGTGATCGATGCGTTACAAGTTCCTGGTTTCTGTGATCTCAGTGGCAAGTCTGGGACTCGCCGGTTTCATCAATCCGACGGCCGCACTAGCCGTCGCGCCGCCGTCGGTGGATGGTTCAGCGGCTGCATTGCCGACCTGTTCGAACCCTCCCGACGACCCTGATGCCACCCCCGAGAACCGGGACCGGTTCGTGGAGCTCTGGTCGGCTCGATTCGCAGACCAGGACTGGGCGACCGCGTACGCGAAGCTCGCTGAGACACCTTCGCAGATCCTTGCGGAGGGCTTCCACGACATGTCCGAGGACGTCCAGGTCTGGCTCGAGGCATGCCTGCTCGACGACCTGCTCGCGATGTCCGGCAAGACCGCGACGGCTGAGGAGCGCGAGCGCTACCTGGTTGGTCAGCACATGCTCATCTTCGGCAAGAAGACCCTCGAAGAGATGCGCGAGAGCCTCACCGACAAGCCCGAAGACGACCAGGTGCCTCCCCTGGACCCGAATCACGACTCGGCAACCACTGCGCAGGACCTGGCGGACATGTCGAAGAGACTTGTCTCCGACAAGAGCTTGACCTCCGCCGATCAGCCGAAGGCCGACGTCACCGCCCCCGAGCAGAAGGTCTCGACCAACTCAGCAACAGAGACCACCCCCAGTCTTCAGCAACTTCTCAACGCACCCCCGGTGGCGACCACGTCGAGCCAGCCGCAAACCGCGATGGCACCAGCCAGTTCTCCGTCGGGCCTCGACCCGCACCCGATCACGCAGCTCCCCCTGGTCCCGCTGGTCCTCGCCGCGGTCGACTCACTGCTGCAGTTGGTGGCGACGATCCAAGGTGTGCTCTTCACACTGCCGGTCGTCAACGTGCTGGCCGCCGGCTTCTACAAGATCTGTGCAGAGTCCCCGACGATGCCGTTGAAGTGCAGCATCTCACTGCCGGTCGGGGTGGGAATCCCCGCTGACGTCACCGGAGACGACGTCCCGGACGTGCTCGGTGCGCTGATGCCGGTCACCAACGTCGCCGATGTCGGGGCGAAGTTCCAGGTCACCCGTCTGAACAACGCCGCCGGCCCGCTGCCTGCACACGTCTTCGCGGTCTACGACACCCCTGGTTCGGGGAAGAAGCGCATCCAGGTCGGTTTCGACGGCCGCGCGTCGACGCTGGCCTACAACTCCGGTGCCACCTTCACCGTGCGCAACGTGCTGCAGGCCCTCGCCGGGGACGTTCAGGTTCGCGCTGTCGTGACCAGCAGCATGCCGGGCTCGACCGAGGCGCTCACCTTCGCGGTGAAGTCCCTCATCGGCGGTTCCGCAGGCAACCCGCCGACTGAGGCCGACCCCTTGGCCGGCTCGGTGCAGATGAATCCGTTCCCGGAGAAGTTCTGGGTGAACGCACGTCTGACCCATACGGCCGCCAAGGATCAGGACACTTTCCAGGTCGAGTCGACCACCCCGACCCGGGTCGATGCCGTCATCAACCAGGCAACGACGACGACCACCCCGAAGAGCAACCGTCAGTTCACCGCAACCGTGGACAAGTTGCCGCAGTCCGTGCTGGTCGATCTGGTCCGAGCCGGCGAGAAGCAGAGCATCGACTACACCGGTAGCGCGCCGATCAATCTGGTGCGTGCCAGTGACACGGCGACGCCGAACGTCAGTCAGCCCGGTTCGTTCACCGAGAGCATCTATGAGGTCAAGGGTGTGCCGACGCGCGTCCATGTCGACCTCCTCGGTGGCGAGGACATCGCATACAACGCGAACGCCACCGTGCCCGAAGTCGGGTTCTCTACGCGGACGCTCGTGGCGAACGAGCTCCAGCAGCGGATCACAGCGAAGGCACATGGGATTCCCAAGTCGGTCCATGTCGTGAACACGACGACGCCGACGCAGACCGCTTTCGCCTATGACGCGGACTCCAACCTGGCCGACGTCGAGCTGACGATGTTCGACCTGGCCGACGACAAGACCGACCTCAGGGCGAAGGCCACCAGCATCCCGACGCACATGGAGTTCGTCCAGCACAAGGACACCGGGGTCTACGACTTCGCCGCTAACGCGGGAATCGGTCTGATCGAGGCGACCCTGACCCGCAACGACGGGTTGGTGCTGCCGATGCCGGGCGACCACGCGACGATCTACAAGAGGGACGACGCGCTCGGTGTGGACTTCCGGCTCAGCGGCTTCAAGTCGGCCCACTTCGACGGGTCCGAGGACACCACCGTCGAGGTTGGCTTGAGCCCGGGTGGTCAGACCTTCGACGTCGTCGCCGACCTGGACGACCCGAACGTTCTCGCCACCGCACACGTCGGCGCCCTCCCGGCAGACATGAAGGTCACTCTCGACCCTGACGCCGGAGAAGCCGACTACGAGGCATCGAGCATCATCCCGCTGTTGTCGGCGAGCTTCACCGACCGGGACACCGAGATGTTCGGAAATGCCACGTTGACGGATCTACCGAAGAACATCGGGCTGACCTTCAACACCACAGGAGACGTTCCGGAGGTCACCTACGACGCGGACTCGCGGTTGGGGTCGATCGACGTCAACTACTCCGAGAAGCCGGGCGGCCTGGCGCTGCACGGCCTGATCAGCGACCTTCCTCAGTACATGAAGATCGGGGGGATCGACCCGATCGAGTTCGACGCCCGAACGGGACCGCTCGCCCCGAAGGCATCGTCGCACCTGGGCCAGATCTTCTTCCAGTACGCCACCGACGGGACCTTTGCCAGCCCGCCGACGACCGACGACCACGTCTACCTCGACACTGATGAGGTCGACTCCACGCATGCAGAGTTGCTCTACACCGGGCTGAAGTACCTCGGTGTGGACACCAGCAACGAGGAACTGCATGCGACGATCAAGAACGCCTCGGCGCGACTGCTCCGGGCCTACCTGACGACGCCGACGCTGAGCTTGACCGGGTTCATCGACAAGGTCCCGGCCCAGATCGACATCGCCCAGGTCGGGAACCTGATCTCCTACGACGCCAGTTCCACGATCGATGAGATCTCCACCAATCTGGAGCGCGCCAACGGCGATCAGGTCGCGGTCCAGATCCAGGACGTGCCGGACTCCATCGATCTGCTCTTCGACGGGGCGGCCTCTGAACTGGTCTGGGACGCCTCGAGCACGACGGGGTTGGTCTCCGCGCTCGCGCACCTGACCCCCGACACGATCGGAGGAACCCGCACCTTCGACGCGGGCTTGACGATCACCGATATCCCGGTGCACTGGGACGCTTCCTGGGCCGACGGCAACGTGCTGTTCCAAGCCCCGGCTCCTGGGATCGGCTCGATCTCGGCGAAGGTCACCAACCACGGGGCCTACCACGTGCTCCCGGGTGATCACCTGAGCGCGTACTACGTGGAGTCTTCGGAGGATCTGGATGCCAGCCTGAAGATCAGTAACCTGCGGAAGGCGCAATTCACCAAGCTGACCAGCGGCAACGGAGGTGGCTTCGAGGCGGCCCTGCACATGGGCAACCAGGGCACCTTCAAGTTCGCAGCTGATGTGACGTTGGCTGCCAACGTTCTCAAGGCCAGCGGTCAGTTCGACCAGTTGCCGTCGCAGATCGACCTGAAGAGCAGTGGCGGTCGGATCACCTATAGCGGCAACAGCAACCCGGATCTGACGGTCTCCGTCGAGGCCGGCGCGCCGGCCGCGTTGGCGGTTACTCCGGCAGCTCCCTTCGTCCACGGCGTCTCCGTGCGCGACGGGATCAGCGGTGGGCAGAAGGCGGTCAAGGCCAAGCTCTACCTGACCGGTCTCCCGGACAACCTCGATCTGAACTCGCCTGCGGGAACCTACGCCGTGAACGGGTACCACCCGACGATCGGAACCCTGGTGGTCGACGCGGTGCTCACCACCTTGGCGCCGCAGCCGCTCTCGCTCCAGGTGCAGCAGGGAGTGCCGACGGCGAGCCCGGTGGACTTCACGTTCGGGCCGTTCCTGACCGACACCCTGGGCGATGGGTCACATACGGTGAACCTGAACTACACGGCGAGCCAGACCTTGGGATCGTTGAACGCCTCGGCAACCTACGGCAATACCGACGAGGCAAAACTCATGATCTCGGAGATCCCGTCCTCGATCAACGTCAATGCCGCTTTCGGGGCTGAGACCAAGACGGTCGGGATCTCGATGGCCCACGGGATCGCGGACATCACGGCGGCGTACAAGAAGGTCGGGGACCTCGACTTCGCGGCCTCGGTGCATCTGCACGACGTGCCCAGCGCCGTGAACCTGGCGATCGGCCGAGCGGCTTCCGGCGACGGCACCGTGGCCACGCCGGACTTCACTCTGTCGGCCAGTTCGGCGGGCCTGGATATCGCAGCGACCGCAACTGCTGCGATCGCGGATCCCGTGAGTGTCAAAGCTGCGATGGATCTGATGATCACCAACATGGGGAACCTGGTGACCGGTCAGCTCGACGGAACGACGCTGAAGATCGACTCGGCGCCGGCAACGGAATCGTTCGCGTTGAACGCCTCGGCATTGGTCGACCTCAACTTCGACCTCGGGTTCACGGCCGGACCGATCATCAACACCGGGTCGCTCGACGTCAATCTGGACATCCACAAGTTGACGCTCGGGTTTGAGAATGCCAGCAGTCTTCAGCTCGATCTGGGGATCACCACCGGCCTGAAGGGCAACTACAGCAGCTTCACCTTCGGGATCGACAGCACGACCAAGATCGTCCTCCAAGACACCGTCCGCGTTGTCTTTGAGAACCCGATCTCAGACATCGATACCGAGATCTTCGACGTCGGTCCGGTTCATATCAACCTCAACAACGTGATCTCTCACTTCCGGCTCGCCACGAACCGGCTCGCGAACATCTTCTCGCTCCGGCTGGTCGATATCGGTCTCGGCTACTGCGACTTCGAGGTCAAGGTCCGACCGAGTCCGCACAGCAGCACTTCCGGTTCGTCGTTCACGGTTGGCCCACCGCCGTCCGACGGTTCCAACCCGCCGGCGTGGCTGATCACCCCGAACCCGAACTTCCTCGGGGTGTCGGTGCCCGACTTCATCGTGGACATCGTGATGTTCTTCACCTCGCCCTACGGGAACGCCATCGATGCAGGAGTCGACTGTGAGAGTCGTATCTAGGTGACCTGATCGCCTACCGACCCGGCGTTTGCCCGCACGATCAGCTGCGGGTAAACGCCGGGTCAGGGATCAGTCGGCGAGGGGCGAGGTCACCAGATGCTCAGCTCGCTGGCGAGGCTCTCATCGAGACCGGTGGGGGAGCGCAAGCGGACGAAGCGAGCGGACGGACGGCCGGAGGGTTGCACCACGATCGCGGCGCCGAGAGCGGTCTGCACGGTGCGATAGGCGACGCCGTCGTCGGAGATTTCGACGAGGACCTGTCCGGAGAAACCACGTGCCACGATCAGACTGAGGCTGCGGGTTCGTCCGAGGTCGACGACGACACCGCTGACAACGCCCTTGCCCGCACTGTTGAGTTTGGCCGGTGAGGCAAGATCGCCGTCGGTGATCCCGCAGGCTGCCTTCGGTTTCACGCTCGCTGGTGTGGGTCCGACGACGGAGGCGCACGGCCTTCCCCGTGACGGCGGCTTGCCGGCTGTGGCGCGCACCGCCAACCGCTGCGAGAGGTAGTACGCGGTGACCTTGCCGGCTCCGGAGCCACCCGAGAGATCAGACCTGGCCCCGGCGGCGACTTCGCCGGCCCGGTCCTCGAGCAGGCGTGGGTCGATGGTGGTCGCGTTCCCGCTGACGTCCTGGCTCCAGAGCGCCGCGGCGCTCTTGCCCTGGAAGAGCTGCGCGGAATGCGTGCGCTTGGCGCCAGCGGCTTGCGGGAGCGCGCGCCAGGAGAGCCTGATGCCTCCTGACCCTGGGGAGACTTTGGCGCCTGCGTTCCAGAGCCGGGCATCCGGTAGCGAGACCTCGGAGTCCTGGGCGGCGAAGGAGATCGTGGTGCTGGTCCCGTCGCCAGCGAAGACGACGTTCAACGTGGACTCCGTGCCCAGGGTCCCCTGGGTGTCTGCGCCGGTCAGGTCGAACCGGTAGCGGCCGTCCTGGTCGGTGGTGGCGGCCGTGGCCTGCCGACAGAGGGCCGGTGCATCGGGTAGGAGGCAGACGGTGCCGAGCGACCCGATGGCAAGGACCGAACCGAAGACGACCTCTCCGATGTCGGCCTGCTTGAACAGCAGCACCTTGGTGTCGGCGAGTGGTTTCCCACTGGCATTCAGCGCGCGTCCGGAAACCGACACGGATTGATCCGGGTCAAGGGAACTGAAGCTGCAGCCGGTGGCTGCGATCGAGAAGGTTGCCAGGAGGGCAGGAACGCGCCGCATGCCTGTTAACTTAGACCAGATCGTTTCTCGAAGGAGGCCCCCTGATGCGTTTGAGGATGGCGCTCGTGGTCCCTGTCGTGATGCTTGCCGGCGCCGTCGGTGCGTGCGGAGGCGACGACGAGCCCACGGGCGGCGCGAGCCCGAACACCCGGCTGAGCCCCACGGCGCCGTCTGATCCGTTGACGGAGACCACCATCTCCTGCGACAAGTTCGAGGCGACGGCGAAACGCATCAACGAGGCCCAGTCCGAGCTGTACACCAGCAGTGGCGCGAGCGCGGCGATCGAGGACCTCGTGGACGAACTGGAAGCACTCAAGGACGGGGCTCCCGCCGATGTGCAGACCGCGCTCGACGACCTCGCTGCTGGGTTCCGGGTTGCGGTCGACGTCCTGGATAACCCCACTCAGGAGAACGCCAAGAGGCTTCAGGACCTGGGTGATCGGCTTTCGGAGTCCGGCAAGCGGGTGACGGAGTACATCGTTTCCCAGTGCCAGTGAGCCAGGTTCAGGGAATCGGTGCGGCCTTGTCGGCGGTCCGGCGGATCACCTCGGTGAAGGTCTCGTAAAGCTCGACCGGGAGGTCGTGACCCATCCCCGGGATCAGCAGCAGCTGGGCGCCCGGGATCGCCTGCGCCGTGGCGCGGCCCCCGGAAGGATGAACCAGACGGTCCTCCATGCCGTGGATCACGGCGGCCGGCATCCGGAGCGACTGGAGCGCCGGGCCGCGGTTCGGCTGGGTGAGCACGGCCAGCATCTGGCGGAGCACGCCGGCGGGGTTGAGGCCCCGGTCGTAGGTGACCTCGGCGCGGACTCGCGCGGACTCGGCGGACTCGGGAAAGCCGGGCGAGCCGAGGACGAGGCCGACCTTCCGGGAGGTGGCGATGTAGGTCTCCCGGTCGCTCCCGCGGGGCGCGAGCATCACCGGGACGAGACGGGGGTCCTGCCACCCGACGGTCCGGCGGCCTGTGGTGGACATGATCGAGACCAGGCTGGAGACCCGGGCCGGGCGCGCGATCGCCATCGTCTGGGCGATCATCCCGCCCATGGAGACACCGGCAACGTGCGCCGAGTCCAGGCCGAGGTGGTCGAGCAACCCGAAGGCGTCGGCTGCGAGGTCGTCGAGCGCGTAGGGGGCCGTCACCTTCCGGCCGACCCCCGCCTGCACGATCATCGGCCGGGTGACCCGGCCCACGCCGCGGCTCGATCTACCGGTGTCCCGGTTGTCGTAGCGGACCACGTAGAAACCGTGCCGCGCGAGCAGGACGCAGAGGTCCTCGTCCCACCAGGTCATCGGTCCGCCGAGACCCATCACGAGGAGCAACGGGTCGCCGTCCTGGTCGCCGAACGTCTGGTAGCAGAGCTCGACGTCAGCGCTCACCGGCGCGAACAGCTCGCCGCTGACGACGATCCCGGACTCGGTCGGAGCGGGAGTGCGGCGGGAACGGATGCGCGGCATGGAAGACCTTTCGAGTCAGATGGTGCTGAATTCTACGCATTCAGCATCGCCGATTCATGCCACGAAATTCGTTGAGTTCCGTTATGAGAACTGTGCTTTCCATTACTTTCGAACGGTGAACTCACCGATGGGCGACTTTCTCAAGCCCGCAGGATTCGTCGGCCCGCAGGGTCTGAGGGCGCTCTCGCGCGAGGCCAGTGTCGTCGCGGAGGCGGGGCGCTACGTGGCCCGGTCGCGGGCCGACCGCAAGGCCCGTGCGGCCCTCCCGTACGTCGGTCACCACCGACCGGCGTCCGCCGAACCGGTCCTGCTCGTCCCCGGGTTCATGGCAGGCGACTACACCCTCGCGCCGATGGCGACGATGCTGCGCGGGGCCGGGTTCCGGACCTACCGCTCGCACATCCGGATGAACATGGGTTGCACCCGCGAAGCCGCGGACCGGCTCGAGCGCCGGGTCGAGGCGATCGCGGGACGACGTGGCCGCAAGGTCTCGATCGTGGGCCACAGCCTCGGCGGCATGCTCGCGCGCGGTCTCGCGGCGCGGCGACCGGACCTGATCCACGGCATCGTCTCGATGGGCAGCCCGGTGCTGGCCCCGGGTGCCGTGCACGACCTCCTCGCCCGGGATGCCGAGATGCTGACCCGTCTCACCCGCGCGGGCTTCGGCGGCCTGATGAGCGAGGACTGCATCGCCGGTGCGTGCGCCCGGGCCAGCTTCGAGGAGTCCCAGGCAGTTCTCGACGCCTCGGTCTGCTTTACCGCGATCTACTCCCAGCGCGACGGCATCGTGGACTGGCGGGCCTGCCTCGACCCGGCGGCGGTAGCGGTCGAGGTGACCGCCAGCCATGTCGGGATGGCGCTGGACCCGCTGGTCTTCGACCAGGTCCGGATCGCCCTGGACGGGCACCGGCTCGCTCGTTCCGGAGCGGCCGCGACGGACGGCGAGATCGCGCCGCTGCTGGCAGCGGTCGCGCCCGCCTGACCGGTCAGTGCGGCCAGGCGTCCGGCAGGTCGGCACGCAGGGGAGGGGCGGCGCCGACCCGGGTACAGCTGAGTGCTGCCGCTTCGGCGGCAGCCAGGAGCAGGCGCTCCAGGGCCGCGCGGTCGTGCGGCAGCCCGCCGACGTAGTTGCCGAACGCGCCCCCCTCGAGCAGGGTGGCGAGGACGGCGGCCATGAAGGCGTCCCCGGCGCCGACCGTGTCCAGGACGTCGACGTCCGGCGCCCCGACGTCGACCGCGAGGCCCTCGACGTACGCGGTGGCCCCGCGCCCGCCGCGGGTCAGGATCACGAGCTCGGTCCGTTCGCCGGTCAGCAGCGAACGGGCGATGTCGTCGGGGTCGGCGCCCGGATGCAGGAGCTCGATGTCCTGCTCGCTCAGCTTGACCAGGTTCGCCCGGTCGGCCAGGGACTCGATGTCACCCCAGGCCCGGTCGTGGTCGTGGTCGGTCAAGTGGCCGGCGCGCACGTTGGGGTCGTAGCTGAGGAACACGTCGAGGGCCCAGGCCTGCTCGACCAGGTCGAGGACGGTGTTGCGGCCCGGTTCCAGGACGGTGCCGAGCGACCCGATGTGCAGGGCGTCGCATTCCGGCAGGTTCTGGTGGGGGAGATGCCAGGCCAGGTCCAGCTCGTACGTCGCGTCGTCCGCGTCGCTCAGCACGGTCGCGGTCGGCGTACGGCCGTCGTGGTTCCCGATGTCGAGGAACTCGACCTCGTTGTCGTACAGGAACCGACGGATCCGCTCGGCCCGGGCATCGGTGCCGAGCTCGGTGATGAGCAGGGTCGGTGTCTCAAGCCGGGCCAGGCCGAGCGCCACGTTGAGCGGCGACCCCCCGACCGTCTCCCGGACCTGCCCCGCAGGGCCGCGGACGAGGTCGACGAGCGACTCGCCGACGACGACGATCATGGTGACGCCGTGGTCAGCACAGCGTGGCCCGGCTCAGCGGTCGAAGTCGACGTTGGCGTAGGCGCGCAGCTTGCTGAGCTTGTGGTCGCTGATGATCTCGCGGATGGTGCCGCTGCGGCTGCGCATCACCAACGAGTGCGTCGAAGCACCGCCGGCGCGGTAGCGGACGCCCTTCATCAGCTCGCCGTCGGTGATGCCGGTCGCGACGAAGAAGCAGTCGTCGCCGGAGACCAGGTCGTCGGTCAGCAGGATCTGGTCGAGGTCGAGGCCGGCGGCCAGCGCGCGCTCGCGTTCCTCGTCGCTGGTCGGCCAGAGCTTGCCCTGGATGACGCCGTCCATGCACTTGATCGCGCACGCCGTGATGATGCCCTCCGGCGTACCGCCGACACCGAGGAGAAGGTCGACGCCGGTGTCCGCCCGGGCGGCCATGATGGCGCCGGCGACGTCGCCGTCGGTGATGTACTTGATCCGGGCGCCGGTGTCGCGGATCTCGCGGGCCATCTCCTCGTGCCGCGGACGGTCGAGTAGGACCACGGTGACGTCCTCGGGCTTGCCGCCCTTGGCCTTGGCGACCAGGTGGATGTTCTCCGAGACCGGGTAGCGGATGTCGACGACGTCGGCCGCTTCGGGCCCGGTGACCAGCTTCTCCATGTAGAAGACCGCGGACGGGTCGTACATCGAGCCGCGCGGGGAGACGGCCAGGACGGCGACCGCGTTGGCCATCCCCTTCGCGGTCAGGGTGGTGCCGTCGATCGGGTCCACCGCGACGTCGCACTCGGGTCCGGTGCCGTCCCCGACCTCCTCGCCGTTGTAGAGCATCGGGGCGTTGTCCTTCTCCCCCTCGCCGATCACGACGGTGCCGCGCATGCCCACGGTGGAGATCAGGGTCCGCATCGCGTTGACCGCGACCCCGTCCGCGCCGTTCTTGTCGCCCTTGCCGACCCACCGACCGGCCGCCATCGCGGCGGCCTCGGTCACCCGGACGAGCTCGAGGGCGAGGTTGCGGTCGGGTGACATGGGTGCCACGGCGAGCGAGTCGGGCAGGTGGGATTCGGACATGGGGCCGATGTTATCGGTCACCGGCCCTCACGCCAGACCGGACGCCCCGGCGGATCGCGCCGCGAGACGCTCTGGATCGTTCAAGGTCGTTCGACGACCACGTTCGTCGACTTGATGGAGGCGATCGCCCGGGCCCCGGGCACCAGGCCCAGCTCGGCAGCGGCGTCGGCCGACATCAGCGAGACGACCCGGTGCGGTCCGCAGATCATCTCGACCTGGGCCATCACGGTGTCGCTCTTGACCGCGATCACGATGCCGGGGAGCCGGTTGCGCGCCGAGGAGGTACGGCGGCCGTCCTCGTCCGGGGAGTCGGCGATGGCTTCGGCCAGCGCCGCCAGCTCCACGCCGTCGATCGCCGCCCGGCCGTTGACCTGGCCGGCATTCAGCCGCCCCTGGTCGATCCACCGCCGGACGGTGTCGTCGCTGACGCCGAGGAGTGCAGCCGCCTCGGCGATCCGGTACGTCGTCGCGCTCGTCACGGCGCCAGTCTGCACCGGATGGGGCTCGTCTGGCTCCGGTTGGCAAGATGGGGGCATGGTTACCGAAGCCGAGGCACGGCGCATCAGGCCGTTCATGAGCGGGATCGTGGCGCTGGCGGTCGCGCTGGTGGTCACGATCGGTTGGTACTACCTCGGCCGTCCCAGCGAGTCGGCGCAGCCGGTCCGCACCGCGGACTGGAGCGCCTGGGTCGACGCGGGCCGCGCGGACGACGCCTTGCGGCTCTACGCCCCGGAGGCGTTGCCGGACGGCTGGCGGGCGACCTCGGCGACGTACCAGGGGGGGAACCAGGCCCGGTGGCACCTCGGCCTGCTGACCGACGAGGGCAAGTACGTCGGCGTGGAGGAGAGCTACGACGACGCGGACGACCTCGTGGAGCAGTACGTCGACGAGAACGCGACCCCGGGGCCGGACGTGCAGATCAACGGGACGACCTGGCAGTCGTGGACCGACGGTTCCGGCGACTACGCCCTGACCACCGACATCACCGTGTCCGGCGGTCGGAGCCAGTCCGTGCTGGTGGTCGGGTCGGCGGCCGACGCGGAGATCGTCGCGTTCGCCGAGACCCTGCGCGACCGGGACGGGCGCTGAGAGATCAGTCGTCGGCCTCGAGGACCGCGTCGAGCCGGGCGCGTGCTCCGTCGAGAGCGTCCTGGCAGGTCTTCGCCAGCTGCTCGCCGCGCTCCCAGAGGGCGAGGGACTCGGCGAGCGTCGCACCGCCCTGCTCCAGCGTGCGGACCACCTCGATCAGCTGTTCGCGGGCGTCCTCGTAGCTGAGCGCGGCCGCGGCCATCTCCTTGTTCGGCTCACTCATTCGGCTTCCACATCTTTCTCGGTCACGGCGTCGGTGGCGACGGTGGGCAGGGGAATGGACTCGACGCCGGAGACCGTCGCGGCGATCCGGCCGTCGGCGACCCGGACGGTGACGCCCGCGCCGGGGGCGAGCGCGTCGACGCTGGAGACGTGGGCTCCGTCGGCGTCAGCCAGCACGGCGTACCCGCGGCGCAGCGTCGCCAGCGGGGACAGCGCCCGGACCCGGGCGAGACCGTGGTCGAGGTCGTCGGCGGCCCGGTCCAGCACGTGGCCCAGGACACGTCGGCTCCGCTCGCGCAGCGCCAGCACCTCGTCGGTACGCCGGCCCAGGTCGCTGCGCGGGTCGGCCATGATCGGGCGGCTGCGGAGTCCGTCGAGGTGCTGCTGCTCGCGGGCCAGCAGCGTGTGCACCGTACGACGCCCGCGGTCGCGCAGTTGCCGGACCCGCTGCGACTCCTCGGCAACGTCCGGGACGATCCGCTTGGCCGCGTCGGTCGGCGTCGAAGCGCGCAGATCGGCGACCAGGTCGAGGATGGGGGAGTCCGGTTCGTGGCCGATCGCGGAGACCACCGGGGTGGTGGCGGCGTGCACGGCGCGGATCAGCGCCTCGTCGGAGAACGGCAGCAGGTCCTCGACCGAGCCGCCGCCGCGGGCGATCACAATGACGTCGACGGCTGGGTCCTGGTCGAGGACGCCGAGGGCCTCGATCACCTGCGCGGCAGCGTTGACGCCCTGCATCGCGGCGTACCGGACCTCGAAGGCGACTCCGGGCCAGCGCCGGCGGGCGTTCTCCAGCACGTCCTTCTCGGCGGCGGAGTCGCGTGCGGTGACCAGCCCGATGCGGTGCGGCAGGAACGGGAGCGGTCGCTTGCGCTCGGGGGCGAAGAGCCCTTCGGCGGCGAGCAGCTGCCGGCGCCGCTCCAACCGGGCGAGGAGCTCGCCCTCGCCGACCAGGCGGAGCTCGCGGACCTGGAGCGAGAGCGAACCGCGGTTCGGGTAGACCGACGGCTTCGCGTGCGCGACCACCTGGGCGCCGTTGACCAGCGGCGTCGGCAGCGAGTCGATGACCGCCCGCGGGCACGTCAGCTGGACCGACACGTCCGCGAGCTTGTCGCGCAGGGTGAGGAAGTCGGTGTTCGAGTTGGCCGGCCGGTTGAGCTGGACGACCTGACCCTCGACCCAGACTGCGCCCAGGCGATCGACCCACCCGCTGATCAGGCCCACGACCTGGCGCACCGGGACGGGGCTCTCCGGTGAGGTCGACAGCGCCATGGGGGAACCCTAGGCCACGCCGGGCGGGGTGCCAGGTTCGCTCGCCTAGGATGGGGCCATGGACCTCGACCTCGCGATGCCCCGCGTCCTCTCCCCGGAGGAGGCCGAGCGCGCCGTGCTGCTCGCCGCTCCGCGCGGCTACTGCGCCGGCGTCGACCGCGCCGTGATCACCGTCGAGAAGGCGCTCGACCTGTACGGAGCCCCGGTCTACGTCCGCAAGCAGATCGTGCACAACAAGCACGTCGTCGCGAACCTCGAGTCACGCGGGGCGATCTTCGTCGAGGAGCTCGACGAGGTCCCGACCGGCCAGACCGTGGTGTTCTCCGCGCACGGTGTCTCCCCGGCCGTCCACGCCGAGGCGGCGGAGCGCGAGCTGAAGACGATCGACGCGACCTGCCCGCTGGTCACCAAGGTCCACCACGAGGCGAAGAGGTTCGCCTCCGACGACTACGACATCCTCCTGATCGGTCACGAGGGGCACGAGGAGGTCGAGGGCACCGCAGGCGAGGCCCCCGACCACATCCAGCTGGTGCAGGGGCCCGAGGACGTCCCGAACATCGTCGTGCGGGACCCGAAGCGCGTTGCCTGGCTGTCCCAGACGACGCTCTCGGTCGACGAGACGATGGCGACCGTGCACGCGATCCGGGAGCGCTTCCCCGATATGCTCGACCCGCCGAGCGACGACATCTGCTACGCCACCCAGAACCGCCAGCTCGCGGTCAAGGAGATCAGCGGCGAGGCCGACCTGGTGATCGTGGTGGGCTCTGCCAACTCCTCGAACTCGGTGCGGCTCGCCGAGGTCGCCCTCGAGGCCGGCGCGAAGACGGCGTACCGGGTCGACGACGCCGGCGAGATCGACGAGGCCTGGCTCGTCGGTGTGGACAAGGTCAGCGTGACCTCGGGCGCCTCGGTGCCCGAGGAGCTGGTCGACGGTGTGCTCAGCTTCCTCTCCGAGCGCGGGTACCCGGACGCGAAGGCGGTGCACACGGCCGAGGAGTCCCTGATCTTCGCGCTGCCCCCCGAGCTCCGCAAGGACATCCGGGCCGCCGAGAACGCAGCAAAGGCTGCTGCGACCGAGTCCTGATGGCTCGCTACCTCGACGTCCATCCCGACGACCCCCAGCCCCGGCTGATCGGGCAGGCGGTCGCCCTGCTCCGTGAGGACGGACTGCTCGCCTATCCCACCGACTCGGGCTACGCCCTCGGGATCCAGCTCGGCAACCGCGACGGCCTCGAGCGGATCAGGACCATCCGGCAGCTCGATGACAAGCACCACTTCACCCTGGTCTGCCGCGACTTCGCCCAGCTCGGCCAGCTGGTGCACATCGACAACGCCGCGTTCCGGGCGATCAAGGCGGCGACGCCGGGCCCCTACACCTTCATCCTGCCGGCGACCGGGGAGGTGCCGAAGCGGTTGATGCACCCGAAGAAGAAGACGGTGGGCGTCCGGATCCCCGACCACTCCGTCGTCCGGGCGCTGCTGGAGGAGCTGGGCGAGCCGATGCTCTCCAGCACCCTGCTGCTGCCCGGCGAGACGGAGCCGATGACGGAGGGCTGGTTGGTCAAGGACGAGCTGGATCAGCTGCTGGACGCCGTGATCGACTCCGGCGAGTGCGGGTCGTTGCCGACCACGGTCGTCGACTTCACCTCGGGTGTCCCCGAGGTGACCCGGTACGGCGCCGGCGACGCCGCGCGCTTCGAGTAGACGGGAACCTGCGCGAGCTCGGCCGCGCGGTGGCGCAGCACCCGGCCCCGGATCGCCAGGATCACCAGCGCCAGGGCGTAGCCGACGAGCAGCGGGCCCGAGTGGTGCGCGAGTCCCGAGATGACGGCCTGGACCAGGCTGTCATCCGCCGGGGCGATCGCTCGGCGGTCGACGACGCCCAGCACGACGAACAGGCCGAGCAGCAGCATCGGCGGCAGGACGCCGACCACGAAGAAGTCATCCGGTCGGATCGCCAGCGCGATCGCCAGGCAGAGCAGCACGAAGCCGGTGTCGAAGAGCAGACCGAGGTCGGCGGAGAGGGCCAGGTCGAGAACGACCAGGAGTACCGAGGCAGAGACCGAGAACCGCGTGACCCGACTGCCGGACCAACGGCCTTCTTCCCACAGGGTGGGTGCGCTCACCCGTCTAACGTAGGTCGGCTCTCCGGTACGCCTCGGGAGCCACGCCGGAGGGAAGGGTGTGATCGCGCTCGCTCCGGCGGTCACCGGCGGGCAGGTCCACCAGGGTGGGCCTTTCCTCGGCGACCGCCTCCAGGAGCTCGATCGCCGTCAGCGGGCGCGGCGCTTCGTCGACCGGGCGGGGTGCGGGCAGGGGCTCGTCGAGCGCTGCCACATCGGCGAAGTGCCGCGCGGTGACCAGCACCCGGGACTCCAGCGAACCGACGGCGCTGTTGTACGACTCGACACTGCTCTTCAGCGACCTGCCGAGCTTGTCGAGGTGCCGGCCGACGGTGGCGAGCCGGCCGTACAGGTCGCGACCGAGCTGGTGGATCTCACGGGTGCGCTCGGCGAGGGTCTCGGTCGTCCAGCCGTGGGCGACCGTCCGGAGGAGGGCGATCAACGTGGTCGGAGTGGCCAGCACCACGTTGCGCGCGGCAGCGTACTCGAGGAGTGCGGGGTCGGCGTCGAGGGCAGCGGCCAGCACCGATTCCGCGGGCAGGAACAGGACGACGAACTCGGGCGCATCGGAGCCGTTCTGCACCAGGGTCCGCCAGTAGGCCTTGCCGGAGAGCTGGTCGACGTGGGTCCGCAGCTGGCGTGCGTGCTGCGCCAGGTGGTGGGCCTGCTCGGCAGCGTCCTCGGGGTCGTCGATCGCGAGGGCGTCCAGGTAAGCCGCCAGCGGGACCTTCGCGTCGACCACGATGCTCTTGCCGCCGGCGAGCCGGATCACGACGTCCGGGCGGTGGGTGCCGTCCTCGGCGACCAGGTGGACCTGCTGGTCGAAGTCGCAGCGCTCGACGAGCCCCGCGATCTCGATGGTGCGGCGCAGGTGCAGCTCGCCCCACTGGCCACGGACCTGGGGCTTGCGCAGCGCGGTCGCCAGGGCGCTGGTCTCGCGCCGCAGGGTGTCGGTGGAGTGCCGGACCTCGTCGACCTGCTGGTGCAGGGTGCTCTGCCACGAGACCCGCTGGTGCTCGAGGTCGGACATCTTGGCGTGCAGCCGGGCCAGGTCGTCGCGCACCAGGGCCTGGTCGACGCCGGCGTCGAGGGGAGCGGTGCCGCCGCGCAGCCAGCGCGCCGCGGCGAGGACGCCCAGGGCGCCGCCCAACGCGATGCCGAGGACCAGGGTCAGCAGGGGAAGCAGGATCTCCATGCGGTGAGCGTGGCAGGTACTGCCGACACAACGGGTTCGACGCGGTGTCCTGTTTACGTAGAATCGAGGTTCACCCCGCCCCGGAGGACCCATCATGCCGAGCAGCCCCCGACTGCGTGCCGCCGTCGTGACGCTGGCGACGGTCCTCGGCGGAGCCGCGGGCGCGGTCCTCCCGCTCGCCGGCGCAGCTGCGGTCGGGGACGGGAACCCGGTCATCATCAGCCCGGCCGGAACGGTGCCCGTGTACGAGGGGTTCACCGGCCCGTACGTCGTGGACCTGGGCAACGCGCCGCTCGGGGGTTATACCTACCGGGTCGAGCTGACCCCTCCCGGGGAGGAGCCGCAGGTCGTCGCCGGACCGCGTGCCTTCACCCAGACCGAGGCCTCGGCCGAGACCAGGTCGTTGACCCTGCCGGCGCTCCCTCCCGCCGCGGCCTACACCTTCGTGGTCGAGGACGGGAGCGGCGACCGGTGGGACTCCAGCACGTTCGAGGTCCGCGACGGCGCCCAGCCGCGCTGCTCGGTGATCACTCCGGCCAACCTCCGGGTCAACGCCGCCGAGGAAGTCGTCTACGGGCGCCTTGCGTCGAACTGCTCCGGCGCCCGCGCGCAGTACGCCAGCTGGGACGTCAAGAACCTCTCCCGGGGGACCTACGTGAACAGCCTCGTCTACGACGGCACCACCAAGGACTTCTGGAAGTACTTCGACGGCCAGCCCCTCGGCACGTACGTCGTGAAGCCGGTCGCCGCCACCAACGCGGCGGCGGACGACATCGTGCAGAACGCGCCCCGGACCGTGGTGCGCCTCGACGCACGCTTCTCCTTCTCGACCAGCAGGTCCGGTCCGTTCGTCACCCTCACGACCTCGCTGAGGAAGTACTCGCGGAGCGCGAACGTCTTCGGTCCGTGGGGTCGGCACGCCTTCGCCCTCTCCTACCGGACCTGCGCGACGTGCGCCTGGAAGCACTTCCACACCCAGACGACCAGCCCCTCCGGCACGGCGAGCCACCGGATCAGGGCCACCTCCGTGCGGGAGTACCGGGTCACGTCCAGTGGCACGGAGAGCATCTGGGCGCCGTACCCCCACTACGAGAAGCGTTGATGACCGGCCGAGCAGCACGGGCGGTGCTGGTACTGGTCCTGCTCGTGCTCGTCGCGGGGTGCGGTTACCAGAAGCCCCGCGCGGACGAAGCCGACCCGGAGGTGCTGGCGACGGCCGGACCGGCTTCCGGCCTGCTCCTCGCCTACGGGAGCGTCGTCCGCGGCGAGGAGCCGGTGGGGAACGCGAACGTCGTCCTCCAGGTGATGCCGGTGACGAGCGCGGACGAGACCGACGAGGGCGCCCAGCGCTGGTCGGCGCCGACGGTCACCACGGCTGCCGACGGCTCCTGGGAGCTGCGCCTGGACCCGACCGACATCCCCGTCGCGTACTACCCGGACTCCTACACGTTCGTGGAGTTCGACCTCGTGTTCGGCGACGGCGCCGGGGTCGCGGTCTGGCACGGGACGGTCTTCCTGCGGACCCGACCCGATCTCTGGCGCACCGAAGGGGCCGGACCGGACGACGGAGTCCTCCGGGTCGACGTCGACCTGGATTCCGGGGAGGTCACCGCCACCGACTCCGGCGGCGAGCTGATCCTCGCCGACTGACCGGGCGCTCGGATAGGTTCGCCCCATGGAGCCCGAGGACCGGGTCGGGAAGGCGCCGGGGCCTGCCGGGCAGAGCGACGCCGGGCGGCTTCGCCGCGTCGTCCTCGTCGTGGCCGGGCTGAACCTGGCCTACTTCTTCGTGGAGTTCACCGTCGCCCTCGCGGCCGGTTCGGTCTCGCTCCTCGCCGACAGCGTGGACTTCCTGGAGGACACGGCGGTCAACCTGCTGGTTTTCGTCGCACTGGGGTGGCCGCTCGCCCGACGCGCGGTGCTGGGCAAAGCTATGGCACTGATCATCCTGGCCCCCGCCTCGGTCGCGGGCTGGCACGCTGTCCAGCGGTTCTCCGACCCCGTCGCGCCGGACGTGGGCCCGGTCGTCCTGGCCTCCCTGGGCGCGATCGTCGTCAACGGGACGAGCGCGTGGTTACTGGTCCGGGTGCGTCACGACGGCGGTTCGCTGACCAGCGCGGCCTTCCTGTCGGCTCGCAACGACGTGCTGGTCAACGTCGCTGTCATTGCCATGGCCCTGGTGACGCTCGCGACAGGATCAGGGTGGCCCGACCTCGTGCTGGGCTGCGCCATCATCCTGCTCGCCCTGCACGCCGCGCACGAGGTCTGGGAGCTCAGTGAGGAGGAGCGGCTGGCTGCCCGAGCCCTCGACGGGGAGAGTCTGGACTGAGGCCGGCGGGCCCGCCGGCCCACCTGGCATAGTGCCAAGGTGACTTCTTTCGTGCGCAGTGCTGTTGCCGCGGTGAGCCGGGCGTACCGCGCGAGCGGCGCGGACCGGCCGTACGGCGACCTGCTCCCCGCGCACGGTGTGGCGATGGAGGGCTACTTCTGGCGGTTCACCGACCCTGCGACCGGGCGTGTGCTGATCGCCCTCAACGGGGTGAACCGGGCCGACGACGGGATGTGGTCGACCCTCGGTGTGGCCGCGCACCCGCACGGCTTCCTGCGTACCGTCGCGCACCCGGTCGGGGAGGCCTCGACCCAGGGTCTCGGAGCCTTCGCGGGCGAGGCCTTCCACGGAACACCGGACCGGTTGCGGGTCGACCTCGGCCCCGATGCCCGGCTGGAGGTCGCGATCACGGACCCGGTCCCCTGGCCGCGACGGAGCTTCGGCGGGTCGAGCGTCTTCCAGTCCGTTCCCGCGCTGAACCAGTACTGGCACCCGTGGCTGCTCGGAGGGTCGGCGCACGGACAGGCCGTGGTGGGCGCGGAGACCTGGGTCCTGGACGGGTGGTCGGTCTACGCGGAGAAGAACTGGGGCAAGGGCGGGTTCCCGGACTCGTGGTGGTGGGGGCAGGCCCAGGGTTTTGCCGACCCTTCGGTCTGCGTCGCCTTCGCAGGGGGTGAGGTCACGGCCGGGCCGATCCGGACGACGGTGACTGCTGTCGTCGTGCTCCTGCCCGACGGCACCCTCCTGCGCCTGGGGGACCCCGTCGTCTCGCCGGTCCACGCCGAGGTCACTGACGAGCGCTGGGTCCTGCGGGGCCGCAGCGCGCGGTGGAGGGTCGACATCGAGGGCTCGGGGAGCCTGGACATCGCGCACGTCCTCCCGGTCCCTCTCCCCGCGGAACGGCGCAACGTGCCCGGCGCCATCGAGCACCTGGGTGCCACCCTGCGCGTCACCGTCCGTCGAGCAGGGCGGGTGGTGTGGGAGGGCGAGTCGAACCTGGCAGCCCTCGAGCACGGCGGGATCGACCGCGCTCGGGCTGAGGTCGTACGCCGCGGTCACGGCCCGGACGCCGTCGACGCTGCCCCGATTCGTTAGCGATCGGCCTGGGGAATCAAGGTCCTGACTTTTCGTGGTCCCTTGGAATCGCCTCCATGCAGCGATTTTCTCGCTGGTGGGCGCTAGGGTCGGCGCAGTGAGAGCATCCCCATGGTGCTCAACGACCCTCCACGTTCCAAGAGAACCGGCACGACTTCCGGGAGTCCACTCGCCTGTTCAACTCCTCTGCCGCCTGCTCGTCGGGGCACTGAACACATCATCGGGGCTGCGCCATGCCACCACCGCCTGAAGATCGATCGTCCGCGAACGTCACCTCCGACTCCCTCGCGCAGTGGTTGGCTGCGGCGGCGCAGGGGGACCAGGCTGCTTTCGGCGCCTTCTACGACGGGACGGCTCATCGCGTGTTCGGGCTCGCGCTGCGCGTCCTCCGCGACCGGGCCCAGGCCGAGGAGGTCACCCAGGAGGTGTATCTCCAGGCCTGGCACCTCGCGGCCCAGTTCGACCCGGGCAAGGGTGCCGCGATCTCGTGGTTGATGACCCTCGCCCATCGTCGGGCCGTGGACCGCGTGCGCTCGTCCGAGTCGGACCGGGAGCGGGACACCCAGTACCAGCGCACGAACCACCAGACCGATCACGACTCCACGGCGGAGGCCGTCGGACTCTCGCTGGAGGCGACGAGGGTCAGGTCCGCTCTGACCGAGCTCTCCGTGGTGCAGCGGCAGGCGATCGAGCTCGCCTACTTCGGCGGTCGGACGAACGCCGAGATCGCCCGCATCACCGGAGCGCGCGAAGGAACCACGAAGACACGCATCCGCGACGGCCTCATCCGCCTGCGTGGCATCCTCGTCGACGCGGCCTGACGGCGAGGACCCAGGTGCTCAGTCCCGCAGGTCCACCACCACCGGCGCGTGGTCGCTCGGGCTGCCGGTGCCCTGCGCGGGGTCCCGCTCGTCGGTGTCGATGAACGCGCCGGTCACCCGTGCGGCGAGGGCGGCGTTGCCGAGGACGAAGTCGATCCGGAGGCCACGGTTCCGCTCGAAACGTTGTCGGTAGTAGTCCCAGTAGGTGTAGACCCCCGGCCCCGGGGTGTGGGCCCGGGTGACCTCGGCGTACCCGGAGTCGAGGAACGCCTGGAAGGCGGCGCGCTCGGGCGGGGTCACGTGTGTCGACGTGGCGAACTGGGCGACGTCGAACACGTCCTCGTCGGTGGGAGCGATGTTCCAGTCCCCGACGAGGGCGGTGGGCAGGTCGGTCCAGGTGGCGGCGCTCTCGCGGAGCTTCGCCAACCACGCGAGCTTGTAGACGTAGTGCGGGTCGCCGACCTTCCGGCCGTTGGGCACGTACAGGGACCAGACCCGGACGCCGGCGCCTGATCCTGCCCCGACCACAGCGCCGATGGCCCGGGCCTCGGCGGCACCGTCGAACTCCGGCATCCCGGGGAACCCGACGGTCACGTCCTCGATCCCGATCCGGGAGATGATCGCGACGCCGTTCCACTGGTTGTACCCGGCGGAGGCGATGTCGTAGCCGCGGGCCTGCAGGCCCATCAGGGGGAGCTGGTCCTCGCGGGCCTTGGTCTCCTGCAACGCCAGGACGTCGATGTCGTGACGCTCGAGGAAAGCCTCGACGCGGTCGATGCGGGAGCGGAGGGAGTTGACGTTCCAGGTCGCGATTCGCACGGGACGACCCTATGCGTTGGTCGAGACCCCCAGTACCCAGTCCGCCAGGAGGTCGGCCACCGACTCCCAGCCGTCGTCGAGCATCACGTCGTGCCCGATCCCGGTGACCATCACCGGCTCGGTGCGCCAGGCCCGCGCCGTCCGGGCGACCTCGGCCGCGTTGAAGATCGGGTCATCCCCGGCTCCGACCACCAGGACCGGCACGTCGACCGGGACCGGTCGCGGCAGGTCGAGCACGAGCATGTCCAGGAACGCGAGGTACGACTCCGACTGCACCCGTGCAGCGGTGGCGGCGACGACGCCCTCCGGTGTCCCGGGCGTGAAGAACAGTTCCCGCACCTGCGCCGGGGTCGCCACCAGCCGGCCCAGGTTCAGGGTCGCGTTGCTCAGCAGGAAGGTCGCGGGCGAACGCCGCGCCACCTGGGTCGTCACCCGGACCACCCCGCGCGGAGGCATCGAAGCGAGCAGGGCGGCCCCGGCGAGCGGCGGCCGGTCCGGGCGGGCGATCAGCTTCTGGACCACGCCCCCACCCATCGAGTGACCGACCACGACGGGCGGTACGTCGAGCCCCGCAACGACGCCGGCGACGTCCTCGACGTAGTCGCGCATCCGGAGCCGGTTGAGGCGCTGACCCCCGGCGGACCCGGAGTGACCGCGCAGGCTGAGCGAGATCGTCGAGACCCCGGCGTCGGCCAGGCGCTGGGCGAAGCCGTCCTGCCAGCACCAGGCCCCGTGCCACGCCCCGTGCACCAGGACCGCCGTGGCTCGTGGTTCCGCGGCGTCGACGCGGATCGTCTCGAGGGCTGTCACGGAGGTCAGGCGCGCCAGACCGGCGCGACCTCGCGCCGGTAGCGGCGTCCGAAGATGCCGCCGATGATCGCGAGCACCGGCCTCGGGACGTAGGTCTCGATCGCGTCCCGCGCATCGGGTTCCGCGTCGTCGAGCACCCAGGAGAAGAAGGTGCCGCCGACGCCCGGGGACACCTTCCCGAACTTCTTGCCCATCTCCTTGATCGCGGGGTGGTCGGCGTGCTCGAGCAGTACCCGCTCGGAGATCTCCTCCTCGTGCGCGAGGTGGGTCTCGGTGACCGTCTCGAGCTCGACGACGGTGGCCCGGAAAGCGGCCGCGTCGGCGCTGGAGGCCGTCGTACGGAAGGACGCCATGGAGGAGCGCGCACCGGCGAGGGCGGCAGCCATCGCCCCGTGCTCGGAGTCGAACCTGTCGATCTGGTCCTGGGTGACCCCCACCGCGAGCATCGCCGGCCAGGCGATCTCGTGCTCTCCCTCGTGGTGATGGGTCAGCTGGGCATCGAAGTTGTCCCAGGCCGTGCCCAGTGCGGCAGCCCGTGCGGTGTCCCCGTCGGTGAAACGCCCGCTGGCGTCGAGGAAGCGCTTCAGGTCCCGTCTTACCGCGCAGTGTATCGCCTTGTTCATCGTCATGGTCGGCATGACCGCACGCTATCGCCGCCGGCCGATTCTGCCGAGGGGTCCTCGGAGCCGTAAACTCCGCGGGTGGCTCTCACTATCGGCATCGTCGGACTCCCCAACGCAGGCAAGTCCACGCTCTTCAACGCGCTCACCAAGAACAACGTGCTCGCGGCGAACTACCCGTTCGCCACGATCGAGCCCAACGTGGGCGTCGTCGCGGTGCCGGACGAGCGGCTGGCCGCGCTCGCCGAGATCTTCGGCTCTGCGAAGGTACTGCCCGCAAGTGTCGAGTTCGTCGACATCGCGGGGATCGTCGCCGGCGCCTCGCAGGGCGAGGGCCTGGGCAACAAGTTCCTCTCCCACATCCGCGAGGCGAGCGCGATCTGCCAGGTGACCCGGGTCTTCCGCGACGAGGACGTCACCCACGTCGACGGCGAGGTGAACCCGGCCTCGGACATCGGCACCATCCAGACCGAGATGATCCTGGCCGACCTGCAGACCGTGGAGAAGGCGATCCCGCGGCTGGAGAAGGAGACCCGGGGCAACAAGGCGATCGCTGCGAACCTGGCCGCCACGGTCGAGGCCAAGGCGCTGCTCGAGGCCGGTACGCCGATCATCGCCTCCAAGATCGACCTCGAGCTGGTCCGGGAGCTCAGCCTGCTGACGGCCAAGCCCTACATCTACGTCTTCAACTGCGACGCCGACGAGCTCGGGGACGAGAACCTCAAGAACGAGATGCGAGCGTTGGTCGCGCCCGCCGAGGCGATCTTCCTGGACGCGAAATTCGAGGCCGAGCTCGTCGAGCTGGGCGACGACGGCGAGGCGCGCGAGATGCTCGCCGAGATGGGCGTGACCGAGCCCGGCCTGGATGTCCTGGCGCGCGTCGGTTTCGACACCCTCGGCCTGCAGACCTACCTCACCGCCGGGCCCAAGGAAGCGCGCGCCTGGACGATCAAGAAGGGTGCCACCGCACCGGAGGCCGCCGGCGTCATCCACACCGACTTCCAGAAGGGCTTCATCAAGGCCGAGATCGTCTCCTACGACGACCTCGTCGCCGCGGGGTCCATGACGGCTGCCAAGGGGGCCGGCAAGGTGCGGATGGAAGGCAAGGAGTACGTGATGACGGACGGGGACGTAGTGGAGTTCCGCTTCAACGTCTGAACCGCTGGTATCACTTTGGTACCATCATTTCATGGCCATGACACTGCGGTTGTCCGACGACCAGGACCAGGCGCTCGAGGCGCTGGCGCGCGCCGACGGCGTGAGCAAGCAGGAAGCTGCGGTGCGGGCTATCGCGGAGGCGGCGGCGCGTCGTGGTCATGAGGATCACGTGCATGCCCTTTCTGCCTCGGCACGTGACCGCTATGCCGATCTGTTGGAGCGACTCGGTCGGTGACGACGTACCTGACGCTGGAGGACCTCCTCCAGTTGGTGGCTGACCTCGGAGTCGGCCCGATCCGGGATCTCGGTCTTCTCGACTCGGCAGCACACCGGCCGACCACCTCGCTGTACGGGCGCGATGCCTACGAGGGTCCGGACGCGAAAGCCGCGGTTCTTCTCGAGTCGCTGGTCCGCAACCATGCACTCGTCGACGGCAACAAGCGGATCGGATGGTTGGCGGTCGTGGTTTTCTACGGGCTCAACGGGTTCGACCTCGACGCACCCGATGATGATGCCTTCGACCTGGTGGTGGGCATGGCCGCAGGAGAAGTGGAACCCGGCGAGGCAGCTGCGCGGCTTCACCTGTGGCGTTCTTCTCGGGTTGATCCGTAGCGGAGCTCGGTGGAGTTCGGCTTCAACGTTCGAGTGTTGAATTCGCATCCCCTTTCTACGACGAGTTCCGTTTCCGTCCTCGAGTTCAGGAGGCTTGTGTGGCAGCCGCCATCGACCTGCTCGTCGTCGGTGACGACGCGGCAGCCTGGCGGAGCGCCGGGTTCGCGGTCGACTGCGCTGCGGTGTGCCGGATCGGCGGGGTCGGGATTAGTTTGGTCGGCCGCGACCGCGGCACCGGCATCCTCGGCTGGGGGCTGCGCGGCCTGCCGGACGGCTGGGTCGGGGACGACCTCGACGGGGTGCCGACGACGTCGACCGGTGAGGCCTTGGTCCCGGCGTCGCCCGGGTCGGGGGAGCCGCACCCCAACGGCGTCCTCGGCATCGATCACCTCGTCCTGCTCTCGCCCGACCTGGCCCGGACGGTGACGGCGTTCGCCGCCGTCGGCGCGGAGCCTCGTCTCGAACGGGACGGCGAGCTCGGCGGGCGGCCGGTTCGCCAGATTTTCTTCCGCTTCGGTGAGGTCGTCGTGGAGGTCGTCGGGGCGCCGGGATCGGCGTCGCCCGGTCGGTCGACGTTGTGGGGGATCACCTACGAGGTCGCCGACCTGGACAGGACCGCCGCCTACTTCGGCGACCGGACGTCACCGGTCAAGGACGCCGTCCAACCGGGCCGCCGGATCTCCACCCTGCGACACCGGGTGTTCGACCTGTCGGTCCGGACCGCTCTGATCTCGGCGCCGGAGCCGCACGGCACGGCTGGCAGGGCATGATGACGGTCGTGACAGAAGACGTGGTGGTCATCCACACCGACGGCGGCTGCACCCCGAACCCCGGACCCGGTGGTTGGGGCGCCGTCCTGCGGCAGCGGGAGCACGTGCTGGAGCTCTGCGGGGGCGAGCCCGAGGCGACCACCAACAACCGGATGGAGCTGACCGCGCCGATCATGGCGCTGGAGGCGCTGAAAAGGTCCGCCGTCGTGCACCTCTACACCGACAGCACCTACGTGCGGAACGGCATCACGACCTGGGTGCACGCCTGGAAGAGCAACGGATGGAAGACCTCGGCCAAGCAGCCGGTCAAGAACGTCGACCTCTGGCAACGGCTCGAGGAGGCCTGCTCCCGGCACCAGGTCGAGTGGCACTGGGTGAAGGGTCACGCCGGTGTCGCCGACAACGAGCTCGCGGACGAGCTCGCCACCCGCGGGATGCAGCAGGCGATGGGTCTCTCGGGCTGACCGTTCGTCAGCTCTGCTGGCGGGCGGCGCGGCGTACGACGAGCGAGCCGAGCAGGACGGCGCCGAGCCCGAGGGCCAACGGCCAGTGTTGGGGACCGCCCGTGTTCGGGAGGACCCCGCCGGTGCCGTTGCCGTTGCCACCGGGCGGGCTCACCGCGCTCCCCGTGGGCAGGACGGTGATGGTGATGGTCTTCGTCCAGCTCGGCGGGACGGTGACCGTGAGCCGCTGGGAGACTCCGCCCCGGACGCCGGTCGGGCCCGTGGACCTCGGCGGCGCGGGGGCTGCGTAGAAGCAACGAGCCTTCAGAGGGATCTTGGTCAGCCTGGTGACCGACGGTGCCGTGAAGGTGGCCGTCACCCGGCGTGGATCCCCGGTCCGGCGTTCGCCGTTCCACTCCAGGACCCAGTCGCAGTCGGTCCGGGAGGTCCCCGTCGCGGTGAACCGCTCGCCGCTGAAGAGGACCTTGCGGTCGACCTTCAGGGCGAACCGGGAAGCGCTGTCCGCCTGCGCGGGGAACGACAGCGCCAGCACACCGACCAGGACGATCAGGAAGCACGAAGCGAGCTTCTTCATCGGTGGCCCCCCTGACGGTCAATGACGATCGGGCACAGGCTCACACACGAAGGTGAACAGAAGGACTGGAACGCTCCCGAAGGTCGGCGTACGACGGTGACGCGCCGGGTCCCCCGGGCGCCCTGGCCCTGGGCCGCGCGCCTAGAGTGGAGGGGTGTTCTCCCAGCTCGCGACGGCGCTGACGCTCGTCGCTCTCTCCCTCACCCTCGGTGCCTGTGGCCGTTCGGACGCCATCAAGGAGCACCAGGCCTTCTGCAGCGCGCGCGAGTCGCTCTACAAGGTCGAGGACGAGGGCACGGTCGGGGAGTTCGGCCCGGCCCTGAAGACGTTCGCCGACCGGGTTCCGAAGGGTGTCCCGTCGGAGCTGTCCTTCACCGCGAAGACGATGACCAGCACCTGGGACGAGCTCTACGCGACCTACGACCAGAGCGGTGGCGACCCGGACGTGAAGCTCGAGGTCGACGGAGTTGTTCCGCCGGAGATCGCCGGGATGAACGCCGAATGGGTCCGTGGTCTGGACATGGCCAAGGTCAAGAAGCTCTACGTGTACGCCGACGAGGAGTGCGCGAGCCCGCCCGAGGAGGAGCAGCCGTGATCCAGGGTTTTTCACACGTCGGCGTTGCCGTCACCGACCTGGAACGGTCGGTGCGCTTCTACTCCGACGTCTTCGGGTTCGCCCAGCTCTACCAGCTCGACTTCAACGACGACGAGGTCGCAGCGACGATGGAGCAGTCGGGCGCGTTCCGTTCCGCGATGCTCATCCGCGACGACGTCCGGGTCGAGCTGCTGCAGTGGGTCGACGTACCGACGACCGGGTCGGGGGAGCGGAAGCCGATGACCGAGCTCGGCTTCACCCATCTGTCCTTCCGGGTCGACGACGTGCACGAGCTCACCGCGGCAGTGCTGGCAGCGGGCGGTGCGGTGCACCCGCAGACGCTCACCTTCCTGGGGGCCGAGGGGTCCCCGCAGACGGGCCTGCTCTACCTGACCGACCCGGACGGCACCCGGATCGAGGTCATGTCCAACGTCCCGGACCTGTCCGGGTTCACCGCAGCGGACGTCGCGGCACTCTCCGGGGCAGCCGACAGCTGACCGGCTAGGCCCCGCCGTGCTGCTGCACGTGCCGGGCGACGGCCGCGACGAAGGTGTCCACGTCGGCCTCGGTGGTGTCCCACGAGCACATCCAGCGGACCTCGCCGGTGTGCTCGTCCCAGACGTAGAAGACGAAGCCGTCGGCGTACAGGGCCTCGCGCAGCGCCTCGGGCAGGATCACGAAGACGGCGTTGGACTGGGTCTCCTGGGTGACCTTCACCCCGGGCAGGTCCCGGACGGCGTCCGCGAGCCGCTGCGCCATCGCGTTGGCGTGCGAGGCGCTCCGCTCCCAGAGCCCGTCGGTGAGCAGGGCGTCGAACTGCGCGGCGACGTACCGATGCTTGGAGGCCAGCTGCATCGCGGACTTCCGTCGCCACGCGAAGCCGTCGGCGAAGCGGTCCTCCCAGAGCACCACCGCCTCGGCGCCCAGCCCGCCGTTCTTGGTCGCGCCGAGGGAGAGTGCGTCGACGCCGAGGTCGCGGGTGGCCTCGCGGAGGCTGATCCCCTGGGCGGCGGTCGCGTTCATGATCCGGGCGCCGTCGAGGTGCAGCAGCATCCCGCGCTCGTGGGCGAAGTCGGCCAGGGCGCGGATCTCGTCGCGCTCGTACCGGGTGCCGAGCTCGGTGGACTGGGTGATCGAGATGACGGCGGGCTGCACGGCGTGCTCGTCTCCGAACCTGATCGCCCGCGCCGCCACCCGGTCGGGGCTGAGCTTGCCGTCCGGGGTCGCCACCGGCAGCAGCTTCCGCGACAGCAGCCGTTCGGGTGCCCCGCCCTCGTCGACGTAGATGTGCGCGCTCTCTGCGCAGATCACTGCCTGGTGGGCGAAGGGGGCGAGCGACTCGAGGCAGAGGACGTTGGCTGCCGTGCCGCCCCAGACGAAGAAGACGTGCGCCTCGGCCCCGAGGTGCTCGCGGACCCGTTCGACGGCGCGCGCAGTCATCGGGTCGGCGCCGTACGCCACCACGTGGCCGAGCCGGTCCGCCTCACCGATCGCGGCCAGGACCTCGGGGTGCACGCCGGCGTAGTTGTCACTCGCGAACGCGGTCATCGGCGGGTCCCTCCGTGTAGGGAGACACGTTGGCCGTTCATCGAGCTGGCCCCGTCGGCGCAGAGCGCGCAGAGCGCTGCGGCGATGTCCTCGGCGTCGGTGAAGTTGCTCAGGGCCTCGTCGTCCTTGCCCTCGCGCATCGCCGGGGTCGCGATCGCGTCGACCACGATGATGTTCGCGGTGGCGCGACCGGCGTCGGCACCGGAGGAGAACCCGTCGGCCAGGGCCAGGGTCCACGCCTCGGCTGCCGCCTTGCCGGCGGCGTACGCGGCGTTCTTGTACGTCGGTGCCTGCGCCTGCTTGCTGCTGATCAGGACGAACCGGCCGTGCCCGCTGTCTCGCAGGGCCGCCCCGAAGGCGCGGGTGGTGTGCTGGACGGTGCGGACGAGCAGGTCGTGCAGGAGGGTCCAGTCCGCCAGCGGCGCGGTCTCCAGCGGTTGCCCGCCCTTCCAGCCGCCGACGAGGTGGGCGAGCCCGGAGACGGAGCCGAAACGCTCGACCAACTCCGCGCACCACACATGGGCCGCGTCGTCGTCGAGCAGGTCCACGACCCGGGCGTCGATCCGCTCGGCCGGCAGTCCGAGCTCGGCGACCAGGGCGTCGAGCCGCTCGCCGTCGCGGTCGGTCAGGGCGAGGGTGGCGCCGGCCTCGGCGAGCGCCCCTGCCACCACCGGACCCAGGCCACCGGTCGCGCCGGCGATCGCGATGACCCGGCCGTGCAGCGGTCCGTCGGCGCTCATGCCTGGGTCCCGGCGTCCAGGACGGGCGCGAGCTTGGGGCGGAGCTGGGTGTAGAAGACGCTCAACGGGAACTCGTCGTCCTTCACGGCATCGATCCATTTCTTCGGGTCGGGCTCGTCGTGCAACGCCCGGGCGCCGTCGGCCCAGGCCGAGTTGACCGCCGGGACGACGTACGAGCTGACGAGTTCATGGGCAGACATCCAGTAGCGCACCTTCTCCAGGTCGATCCCGGAGCGGTACAGGTCCTCCACTTTCTCACGGAGCGCGACGACGCTGTCCGCGACGGTCTTCCAGTCGATGCTCAGCCGGTTGTCGGTCCACGTCAGGGTGCCGCGGTCGCGCAGGAACGCGAACAGCAGCTGGCCGCCGAGCCCGTCGTAGTTCCGGACCCGGGAGCCGGTGACCGGGAAGCGGAACAGCCGGTCGAAGAGGATCGCGGTCTGCACGTGCCGGGCGACCGCGAGTCCATCTCCTTCCAGCAGGACCGCTTCGCCGAAGGCGGTGAGGTCGCAGCGCAGCTCCTCCAAGGAGTACATCCAGTACGGCATCCGCTGCCGGATCATGAACGGGTCGAAGGGCAGGTCGCCCCGGCTGTGCGCCCGGTCGTGGATCAGGTCCCAGAGGACGAAGGCCTCCTGGGAGAGCCGCGGTGAGGCGAGCAGCGCTTCGGCATCGGCGGGCAGGTTGACGCCGAGAACCTCGGTCGCTGCACCGCAGACGCGACGGAACCGCTCTGCTTCGCGGTCGCAGAAGATACCGCCGAAGTTGTTCTGCGGTGGGCCGGAGATGGCGAACGTCTCGGGGAAGAGCACGGCGCACTCGCTGTCGTAGCCGGCCGTCCGGTCCACGAAGGTGACCGGCACGAACTTGGGGTTGTCGTACCGGGTCCGCTCGAGCTCGGCGAGCCAGTCCGGCCACGGCACCCGCACGACGAGTGCCTCGAACCGGGTGTCGCGGGAGCCGTTCTGGGTGTACATCGGGAAGAGCACGAGGTGCTCGACCTGGTCGCGGCGGTCGAGCTCGGGACGGAACTCACGCAGCGCGCGGGAGAAGTCCGGGCGCGCGAACGCACCGTCGGCCCAGGACTTCAGGTCGGCGACCGTGGCCTCGAGGTAGGCCCGCTGGTGGCGGAACCGCGGTGCCAGCCCGGCGACCGCGGCCGCGATCCGGGTGACGCGCCCGGACAGCTCGCCCGCGCCGTGCCGGGTGGTGTCGATGCTGCCGTCCGGCTCCTGGAGCAGGCGGAGCTGGTCGACCTCGTTCTTCAGGGCGACCCAGTGCGGGTCCTCGAGCACCGGTGAGACGACGTCGTCGCCGCCCGCCCGCGCGAAGGCCGCGTGCGCGGCCCAGGTGATGGTGTCGACCCAGAGGTTGCGGTGGTCCAGGTCGTCCAGGCAGTCGTCGCCGAAGAGGTCGGAGTCGGCGAAGACCGCGATCCGGCCCAGGCCGGCAAGGGCGGCGGCCATCAGCGGGGCGCCCGCCGGGTCGGCGGTCCGGGTCGTACGCAGGACGGGGGTCGCACCGTTGCGCAGCTCCAGCGAGCCGGCTCGGTAGAACGCGGCCTGCTCGACCCGGGCGAGTAGGTCGGCCCGACCGACCACGGTCCGGGGGGACCCGCGCTCGCTGAGGACCCAGGCGGGGTTGTTGTCGTGCTGGTGCTCGTAGTCGTAGACCGTGGCATTGGTGAACCCGATCCCGAACCGCCCGACGAGGGCACCCAGGTTGGTGCCGTACTTGGCCTCCTCGGTCTCCCCCAGGACGACGAGGCCGCCCCCGGCACGGACCCAGTCCTCGATCGCGTCGAGCTCGGCGGGGGAGAAGACCGGAGAACGTCCGTCGGTCTTCTCCCAGGTGGCCTCGGACGGGTGCGCGATCACCAGGACGTCCACGTCGGCGAGGGCGGCGGCGTCGAGCGGTCCGGCCCGGTGCGCGTCGATGAGGAGCTCGCGGCCGCCCAGTGCTGCCGCGGCGCCGGCGTACGACGAGTCGGCCGGGTGCGCGGGCTGGAGCTGGGCGGCACGGTCGGCGGAGATCGTCCACGCCTCGCCGTGGGACTCGTCGAAGAGGACCCGGGCCACCGGGGCAGGGGTGAGCGCAGTCGGCACGAGAGTCGGCATCCAACGAGCCTAGGGGGCCGCCACGGCGATGCTCAATGCCGATCGGGTGCCTCTATGCGGCAGAATCATGCGTATGGACGAGGTCGACCGTCAGATTCTTGCGTTACTGTCCGAGGACGGCAGGCGTACCTTCGACGACATCGCGCAGCAGGTCTCGCTCTCGGCGCCGGCGGTGAAGCGACGGGTGGACCGGCTGCGCAGCGCCGGCACCCTGCGCGGGTTCACCGCGGTCGTCGACCACCGTGCGCTCGGCTACGGCGCAGAGGCGCTGATCGAGCTCTTCTACGGCCCCGGGGTCACCCTCGACGCGGTCGCCGCTTCGCTGCGCCGGGTTCCCGAGGTGGTGGAGGCCTGGAGCGTCACCGGCGAGGCCGACGCCATCGCGCACGTGCGGACCCGCGACAACATCGACCTCGAGCGGCTCATCCGCGAGCTGCAGGCCGACGGCACCGTGGTCCGGACGCGTTCGCAGGTCGTGCTGTCCCGCCTGGTGCACCGCCGCGGGGAGAACGACGGTCAGTAGGTCAGGTACCCGCCGTCGACGGCCAGCACCGCACCGGTCACGTACGACGCCGCCGCTGAGCTGAGGAACAGCACCGCGGGGACGATCTCGCCGACGGTGCCGAAACGGCCCATCGGGATGTGCGCGACCTGTTGCTCGACGATCTCCGGCACCGCCGCCATGGGTGCGGTCATCGGGGTCTCGATGTTGCCGGGGGCGATCGCGTTGACCCGGATGCCGTCGGACGCCCAGCGCGCGCCGAGGGTCTGGGTCATCGAGACCAGCCCGGCCTTGGAGGCGGCGTAGCCCGGCACCAGCGGGATCGCCCGGAAGGCGGCCATCGAGACCAGGCTGACGACGCTGGCACCGCCGGCTGCCTGCGACGACGTCAGCGCTCCGTGACAGGCGTGGGACAGCCGGTAGGCACCTTGGAGGTTGACCCGCAGCGACTCCTCGAACCCGGCCGGGTCGTACTCGTCGAGCCCGCCGGCGAAGGTCGCGCCCGCGTTGTTGACCAGGACGTCCAGGACGGGGAACGAGGCACCGAGTGCGGTCACGGCCGCTGCGTCGGTCATCGCGACCTGGCGGTACTCCAGGCCGGTCAGGTCCACGTCGTACTCACCGGCCGCGGCGCGGGTTCCGGTGATCGTCACGAGCGCCCCCGCGTCCCGGTACGCCGTGGCGATGCCGTGGCCGATGCCGCTGGTTCCCCCGGTGACCAGGACCCGGGCGCCGGTGAAGTCGAAGGCCACGGTGTTGCTGAGTACCGCGGTTCGCGGGGCGGTCATGCGAGCTCCTCGATCTGTCGGGTGAGCCAGGAGTGCTCCCAGAAGTTGGTCGCCTCCTCGAGCAGGCGCTGGTGCGCGTCGCGCAGGACGACGCGGGCGTCGGGGTGGTCACCGACGATCTCGGCGAGGTGGATCGCCTCCAGGACGTCCCCGGCCTCCAACCGTTCGCCCGCCCGCTGCACGATCGCGGCGGCCCCGGCCAGCGCGACCAGGTCGGCGTGCACGGACTCCGGGCCGACCGGGTAGAGCTCGGTCGTCGAGGTGTGGTGGAACCAGCCGGCGTAGTTCTCCCAGATCGCGCGGACGTTCCAGGAGACCTTGCCGTAGCCCTCACCGATGTCGAGGTGGTCGGGCAGCGTGATCGATGCCATCAACGTGCGCACGTCGGTCCCGGCGTTCATCCCGCGCACGGTCTCGTCGTGGACGTGCTGGACGGCGTCGCGGAGCCTGCCCAGCTCGCCGTCGATCAGGGCGGCGCCGTGGACCGGGTCGAAGTGCCCGGTCACCAGGGTCTCGGCGCCGAGCGCGCGGACGGTCTCGATGGAGTCGATCACGGTGAGGGCGTCGCGGTACCGGTCGCCGCGGATCGTGACCAGGTTCGGGACGTGGGCGAACAGCGGGCCGAAGGTGTTGCCGGAGAAGCAGATCCTCTCCTCGGGGAGCCAGACCACCAGGGAGTCGGTGGTCTCCCCACCGGGGACGGCGATCAGCTCGAGCCGGCGGTCACCGACATCGAGAGTGAGGCGGTCCTCGACGATCAGGGTCGGGCTGGGCGAGCCCTGGGCTTGGGAGGCGTCGGGGAACCGCGCCTTGGTCGCTTGCATACCTGCCAGGACGCGGTCCATGAAGGCGAACGCCGAGTTGTTGATCCGGAAGCTCGCCAGCCGCTCGTTGTCGTCTCGCCAGGTCTGCCACGCGGCCTGGGCGACCACGTCGGTGTCCGGGTCGCTGAGGTGCTCGATGCCGCCGACATGGTCGTAGTGACCCTGGGTCAGGATCACGTAGCGGGTCGGCGACGGGTCGACGGCGTCGTACAGGGCCCGGTGCACGGGGCCCTCGAAACCCATCCCGGTGTTGATGACGACCCGGCCCTCGCTGGTGGTGATCAGGTACGAGTTCGACAGTCCGGGGGACATCCAGATCCCGGGCGCGATCTCGGTCGCGTGCTCGGCGCTCGCGGGTGCCAGCTGGTCGGCGCCCGGGCGGATGCGGTGGATCCCGGTCACGCTGCGCCGTCCGAGGGGCCCATCGTGATCAGCACCTTGCCGCACTCCTTGGAGGTCTGCAGCAGAGTGAGAGCGTCGCCGAACTCCTCGATCCCGAACCGGTGGGTGATCATCGCGGAGAGGTCCTTGCGGGCCAGCAGCTCCAGGGCGGACTCGAACCGGGCGGGGTACTCCATCGAGCCGCGGATCGTCAGCTGCTTCATCATCACCGCCAACAGGCTGACCGGGACGTCGTCGTTGTGGACGGCCACCACCGAGATCCGCGACCCCGGCTTGGCGTTCGCCACGATCTCCCCGAACACTGGTCCCAGGGCGGTCGCCTCGATGAAGGCGTCGGTGCCGGGGGTGGGCCCGAGCATGGTCGGCACACTCCCGTGGAGCTCGCGCAGCCGCTCCCACGCCTTCTCGGTGAGCGGGTCGATGCTCTCGCTCGCGCCGAGCTGCAGAGCCAGCTCGCGGCGCCGCGCGGACGGGTCGATCGCGACCAGGCGGCTGATCCCCCGGTCGGCCAACGTGGCGATCGCCGCCAGGCCGACCGGGCCGCAGCCGAAGACCGCCACCGCGTCGCCGTCGTGGACCTCTGCCTGGTCGACCGCGTTCATCCCGACGGCCAGCGGCTCGGCGAGGGCGGCGGTGACCAGGTCGAGGCCGTCGGGGACGGCGTACAGACGGACGTCTGCCTCACCGACGAGCAGTTGCGGGGCGAGGCCGCCGTGCTCGGTCCCGCAGCCGATCCGGCCCAGGTCGTCGTTGCCCGGCAGCACCACCACCCGATCGCCGACGGCGTACCGGGTGACCTCGGCGCCGACCTCGACGACGGTGCCAGCAAGCTCGTGGCCGATCGGCATCGGGGACCCGTCCGGCGTGAACGGCCCCATCTTCACGAACGTCAGGTCGGAGCCGCAGATCCCGCACGCGGCCACCTGGACCACCGCGTCGCGCGGCCCGGCGGACGATTCGGGGACGTCGTCGACCCGGACGTCCCCGACGGCGTGGATGCGGACCTGCTTCATAGGGTCTCCTCGGTGATGCTGAATCGGTCGGTATAGAAGGCGAAGCGCTCGCGGAGCATCCGCGGATCCGCCCCGAAGTCGCGGGCCAGGTCGTAGAGGACCCGGCCGTGCTTCCCGCGCGGGTTGGCGTCCAGGTAGGCCTGCAGCTCGCGACGGGCGTGGCCGGTCAGCTCGACCCCGGCGGTCGCGTAGAGCTGCGCGACGACCGCGAGGTCATCCCTCATGAAGTCGTCGAACCTCACGTCCAGGCTCTGCGCCGCCGGCACCAGCTCGCGGTCCCGGACGCAGGCGGTGAGCAGGCGCTCGATCCTCGTCGCCCAGTAGTCCGCGAGTCCCGGAGCGTCGACGTCGCTACGTCGGATCCGGTCGCCGTACGCGAGCATCGTCACCGCCGACTGCAGCACAGCCACCGGGTCGCGGTGGGTGAAGGCCACGGTGGCATCCGGGAAGGTCCGCATCAGCGGGCCGAGCTGTTCCAGGTGCTGCGGTGATTTCAGGACCCAGTGCCGGGGGCCGCGCAGAAACGTCAACGCCTGGAGAACCGTGCGGAGGTAGGCGTAGTGCGCGTCCTGGTCGAAGTCGGCGTACGCGTCCCGCCAGCCCGGGACGCGCGCGTGCCACTCCAGCGTGTACGACGAGAAGTCCAGGTCGAGCAGCTCGACCTCCTCCTCGATCGCGGCCGGGAACCGGTCGTGCATCGCCTTGGTCAGCGGGGCGATCGACTGCTCCGAGGCGTGCTCGGCGACGATCCGGACGAACCGCGGGTCGAGTCCGTCGACGCCCGGACCTTCGCCTGGTCGGGGGAACGGCTCCTGGCTCTCCCAGTAGGGGAGAGCGCGGCGGCGGGAGTCCGCGGCGATCAGGTTGACCAGGTGGGTGGTCCCGGAGCGAGGCAGCCCGACGACGATCAGGGGCGCCTCGATCACGATTTCGCGGATCTCGGGGTGACGCCGCAGCAGGTCGTTGAGGAGGGCACGGCTGGCCAGCAGCCGGGTGACCCGGTTGCGCTGGACGAGGCGGCCGAGGCTGCTCAGACCGGTGTCGTCGGTGACCGCTTTCAGGTACAGACCGAGGCGGCGCCGGTACTCCGGGTCGCCGAAGTCGCTGCTGCCGGCCAGGTCGGCCGCGGCGGCGTGCAGGCCGTCGGCGCTGAGGTCGATGTCGAGCGAGTCAGTGTAGGCGAGCACGCCCTGCTGCTCAGGGGTGAGGACCGGCGAGGCGAGGTCGTCGATCCGGATCGGCGCGGACATGTTGGCAAATCTTACAGTCGAGCATCAGAGTGTCAAGTATAGTCCGGTCCATGAGGACGCCGCAGGAGGTCGCCCCGCGCTCGGGTCGCGGCCCGGCACCGCAGACCCGGAGCCGGATCATCGATGCGACCCTGGAGTGCTTGCGTGCCGGCGGGGTGCCCGCGGTGACGATCAGCGCGATCGCCCGGACCTCGGGGATCTCCCGCCCGACCGTCTACGCGCACTTCGCCGACGTGCCGGAGCTGGTCCACGCCGCGGTGGAGCACGCCGCGCTGGAGATCACCGGCCGGATCGCGTACGACGTGCGCCGCGCGGACGGCACCGCGGCGGCGATCGTGGAGTTCATCGTCGCCGCGCACCGTGAGTTCCGGGCCGACCCGGTCGCGGTGATGGTCGCCGACATCGGGACCCGGCCCGGGCTGGTGGATGCCGGGACCATCTCGCGGCCGATGCTCGACCTGGCCGGGCGGTTCATGCGCCCGGTGCTCCGTGAGGATCCCGTGCTGCTCGCGCGCCAGGACGAGATCGTGGAGATCTCGGTGCGCTTCCTGCTCTCGGTGCTCACCTACTCCAGCGAGCACACCAGCAGCGACCAACGGCTCCGGGCGTTCCTGCACCGCACGTTGGTCCCCGCGCTCGGCCTCAGCTGAGCCGGGCCGCCAGCCGCTTGGCGTTCATGTAGGCGATCGACTCGATCGAGATCATCGGGTTCACCCCGGAGGCGGTCGGGAAGCAGGACGCATCCGCGACGATCAGGTCCTTGACCTCCCAGGTCTCGCCGTCCGGGTTCAGGGCCGAGACCTCCGGTGAGCCGCCCATCCGGGAGGTGCCCATGATGTGCAACGCCGCCAGCGCCAGCTTCGCCGGCGCCGCGCCCTCCTTACGGACCTCGGCCATGAACGACGCGCGGGTGCCGCGCTTGCCCGGCTCGTAGCCCATCGTCCGGTGGTGGGTGGTGTAGATCTGGGTGGCCCCGGCCGCCTCGCCGATCTGGGCGGCGAGGTCGAACCCGCGCATGAGCAGCTCGGTGTCACCGGGCGACAACGTGTATCTGGCGACGGGCTCCCCGTCCTTGCCGATCTTCACGGTTCCGCCGGGCCCCTTGTCGCGCACGATGATGGCCACGCCGAGCATGTGCTTGAGGTCCTGCATCCGCTCGAGGTGCTGGGCGCCGCTGCGCCAGTTGACGAAGCCGGAGCCGAACGCCGGGGTCAACGGGGCGGTCTCGAACAGCACGCCGTAGCCGTCGCCGTCGAGGTCGGTCCAGTTGTTGACGTACCGCGCCTGCATCGCTCCCTCCCAGGGGTTGACCAGGTCCGGGACCCGGGCCCAGAGCGCGGTCGCCGGGTGCAGGCGCAGGTGCTTGCCGATGTTGGTGTTGCTGAGTCCGGAGCGCTGGAGGAGAGCCGGGGTCTGGATAGCCCCGGCAGCGACGACGACCGCGCGGGCCTTCACGGTGAGCACGTTGCCGTCGGGGGAGACCGCTGTTACCCCGACCGCCCGGCCGTTCTGGATCGTGACGGTCCGGGCCCGTGCCCCCACGTAGATCCGGGCACCGTTGTCGGCCGCGTCCGCGATCCAGGTCTTGGTGACCGACTGCTTGGCACCGATCCGGCACCCCATCCCGCAGCGTCCGCACTCGATCCCGGTGTCGCAGCCGATCACGTTGCGCGGCATCGCGGCGACGTCCCAGCCGAGCGCCCGGGCCCCGCGCTCGAGGACCTGGTCGCGGACCCCGGCACCCGGGTGGTCGGTGTTGACCCCCAGGCGCGCGTTGACGGCCGCCAGGGCGTCGTCGTACTCGGTGGTGGTGAACTGCGCGGCGCCGAAGGAGGCCCACTCGGCCCGCACGTGGTCCGGGGTCGAGAACGAGGTCGTGTAGTTCACCACGGTGCCGCCGCCGAGGCCGCGGCCCGCGACGAGCTGGACCTGGCCCTCGGAGGTGACGCCGGGGGAGCCGGCGTACAGCTCGCTGAAGCCCGTGCGCTCGCTGCCGTCGAAGTCGCGGTCGTCGTGGTACTCGCCGGCCTCGAGGATCACGACGTCCAGCCCGGCCTCGGCGAGGACCCCGGCCGCGGTGCCGCCGCCGGCACCGGAGCCGACCACCACGACGTCGCAGACGATGGTCTCGTTCTGCGTCACGTGCTCGGGCTTCAGCGCCGGGTCGGGAGCGTCGGCCAGGGGGCCCGGAGGGCCGGCGTACCCCATCGAGTCCCAGAGAGCCGGTCCGCCGGTGATGTAGTACGGCGCGAGGCAGGCACCCTTGAGGGCGGCGAAGAGTGCGCGCTTGGCGGCGACGCGCGAGTCCGAGAGGGAGAGCAGCACCCGTTCCCGGCCGGCCTGGTCGAGGTCGGAGAACCGGCGCGGACGTCCGGTGAGCAGGAGGCCGAGCAGCCGGGTGTCCCAGAGGCGCAGCAACGTCTTGAGCTGCTTCAGCTCGGACTCACGCGGGTTGGTCCCGGCGAGCTCGAGAGCGAACTCCGGTGCGCCGACCTTGCTGGCGGGCGGAACGCTCGCCCCGTCGCCCGGGGCGAACGTGTCGCTGATCAGTCGCAGGGCGGCAAGGTGCTTCTCAGTGAACGCCATGAGCGGAACCTACTGCCCCTGTCCAACGCTCCGGAAGGGACGCGCGACACCAACTCCCGGGCGCTCAGGTGGTCCGGGGGACCAAGGTGACGACCCCCTAGGGTGTGCCCGTGAGCGAGATGCAGCGTCGACGTGGCCCCCGGGTCGACGTCGACGTCCCCGCCGTCCTCCTGGACACCGCGGAGGAGCTGTTCGGCATCGAGGGCGTGGACAACGTCTCGATGCGCTCGGTCGCTCGGGAGGCCGGGGTCGCCCCGGCGGCGCTGACCCACCACTTCCCGACGAAGCGCGCGCTGATCGAGGCCGTCGTGCACCGCCGGGGCGGCTCGGTCGGCGACGGTGTACGACGGGGCCTCGCGGCGCTCGCGGACCTGCCGGAGGTCACCACGCGTGACCTGGTCGACGCGGTGCTGATGCCCTTCGTCTACGAGATCAACAGCGAGCCCGCCAACGGCGTGCGGTGGCTCCGGGTGGTGATGACGCTGGCGCTCCAGGGCGACGAGATCATCGCTGCGGAGGTCGCCGGCGACGACCAGGGCGACATCACCGAGCTGTTCACGACGGCGGCCGTGCGGATCCAGGGGCTCGACCCGAAGGCGGTCGAGCTGCGGGCGCCGATCGGGATGTTCTCGATGCTGACCGCGCTCGCCGCGGCGGATCTCGGAGGTTACGGTCGCCCGATCGGCCCGGCCGGGCTGGATCCCGAGTTCGTCGAGGAGCTGGCGCTCTTCACCAGCCACGGCCTGTACGGCGGCTGACCCGTCCTCAGGACAGCCGCACCTGCATCTCCTTGATGCCGTTGATCCAGCTGTGCCGCAGCCGGACTGCCTCGCCACGACGCTCGATCTTGGTGCACTGGTCGGCCAGCGCGTTGAAGATCAGGTTCATCTCGACGCGAGCCAGGTTGGCGCCGATGCAGTAGTGCGCGCCGTGCCCGCCGAAGGCGAGGTGCGGGTTCGGGTCCCGGGTGATGTCGAAGGTGTGCGGGTCGGTGAACACCTCTTCGTCGTGGTTGCCCGAGGCGTAGAACATGCCGACCCGCTGGCCGGCCAGGATCTGCTGGCCGCCGACCTCGACGTCGTGGGTCGCGGTGCGCTGGAACACGTTCACCGGGGTCGCCCACCGGGTGACCTCGTCGATCATCGTCGCGGGACGGTCCCTGACCCACTTGCCCCACTGGTCGGGGTTGTCGAGGAACGCGTTCATGCCGTGGGTGATCGCGTTCCGGGTGGTCTCGTTGCCGGCGACGGTCAGGATGATCACGAAGTAGCCGAACTCGTCGTCGGTGAGCCCGCGACCGTCCTTGTCCGCGGTGATCAGCTTGGTGACGATGTCGTCGCGCGGGTTCGCCTTGCGGTCGGCAGCCATCGCCATCGAGTAGGCGAGGATCTCCGCCGCTGCGACGTCGGACTGTCCCTCGAACTCGGGGTCCTCGCCGGCCAGCATCATGTTCGACCAGTCGAAGAGCTTCTTGCGGTCCTCCTGCGGGACGCCGAGCAGGTCCGCGATCGCCTGCAGCGGCAGCTCCGCGGCGACCTCGGTCACGAAGTCGACGTCACCCTTGACCAGGGCGTCGGCGACGATCTTCCGAGCCCGCTCCTGGAGACCTTCCTCGATCGCCATGATCGAGCGCGGGGTGAAGCCGCGGCTGATGATCTGACGGGTCGCCAGGTGCTCGGGACCGTCCTGGTTGAGCAGCATCACCCGCTGGAATTCGATCATCTCGCGCAGCATCCCCTCGGGGAACCGGATGATCGCGGAGTTCTCGGCGCTGGAGAAGTTCTTGCTGTTCTTCGACACGGCGAGGATGTCCTCGTGCCGGGAGACCGCCCAGTAGCCGGTGCCCCCTTCCATGCCGTCGCGCGCGTTCTGCGGCTGCTCGACCCAGTGGACCGGGGAGGTCTGGCGCGCGAGGGCGTGCTCGGTGAGGGGGACGCCGACCAGCATCGTGTCCGGGTCGGTGAAGTCGAAGCCCTCGGGCAGTTCGGTCATGGTCATGGAAGTGAGTCCTTGTCTCGGCGCTGAGGAGGCTATTTGACCAGGCGAGCAAATAACCTCACCCAGTCAACCACATGCTCGGTCAGGACGGAATGGTTTGTGCCGGGTCGGGACCTTCGGCCCGGGCCCCGGCATGACTATGCTCCGGCGGGTGACCACGTCGGGTGCTGCCAGAGGAGCTGCCAAGGGTTCTCTGGGGCACCGTCCGAACAGGCGCGGGAGCCAGACCCGGCAGAACATGCTGGAGGCCGCACTGCGGGCGTTGGCGACCGGTGACCCGAACGCGGTCTCGGCCAACCACATCGCCAAGCAGGTCGGCGTCACCTGGGGTGCGGTGAAGTACCAGTTCGGCGACGTCGACGACTTCTGGGCGGCGGTGCTCGGCTTCCTCGGCGAACGGCGCGGGGAGCTCGACCTGGGCAGTGACCCCGAGGCCGGGCTGGAGGACCGCGTCGGCCAGATCGTCGACCTGCTCTGGCGCGGCCTCGACACCGCCGACGCCCGGGCGATGGAGACCCTGCGCAGCGCGCTGCCTCGCGAGCGCGAGGAGCTGGAGCGGTCGTTCCCGAAGACGGCCGCGGAGCTCGCCGCCTGGCAGTCCGGCTGGGTGGAGGCGTGTCAGCGGGCGTTCGCCGACCTCGAGGTCGACCCGGTCCGGGTCCGCGAGATGGCGGCGATGATCCCCGGCGCGATGCTGGGGCTCACCGCCGAGCGGCACCTGAGCACCTACTCGAACATGGACGACGCCAAGCGCGGACTGCGCAACGCGATCGCGGCGTACCTCTCGGCGCCCGGTGGTTGAGGAAGCGCAGCGCCTGGCTCGAAACCTCTAGCCGTTCAGGGGCCGCAGCACGTCGGCGGCGAAGCGCTCCATCCCGTCGAGCTTCTGGTCCAGGGTGGCCCTGCGGCCGTAGTAGTACATCCACGGCTGCGTCATCACCTCGGTCACCCCGCCGGCCTCGGCCCGCGCGAAGTCGTCGGGGACCAGGGCGTCGTTCAGGGCGGCGACGACGGCCGGCACACCGGTCACACCGATCTCGGTCCGCAGGGCGCGCAGCCGGGCGGCGTACGCGATCGCCTCATCGGTCGAGCAGATGTCGCCGATCCAGCCGTCGTGCCGGGCCGCGCGCCGCAGTGCGACCTCGGACATCCCGCCGACGAGGACGGGGACCCGCTCCGCCGGCCGCGGGCTCATCGTCAGGCGCGGGGTGGGGAAGAGCGGTCCGTCCGAGGCCGCCCACTCCTCCTCCCAGAGCGTCCGGAGGAGGTCGAGGCCCTCATCGGTCGCCCGCCCGCGCGTACCGAAGTCCTGACCGAGCAGGTCGAACTCCTCGCGGCACCAGCCGACGCCGACGCCGAGCCGGACCCGGCCGCCGCTGAGCACCGCGGCGGTGCCGACCGACTTCGCCACCTGGTACGGGCTGCGCAGGGCGGCGACGTAGATCGAGGTGAAGAAGGTCAGTCGCTGTGTGACGGCGGCGAGCGCGGCCGAGAGCACCCACGGGTCCGGCCACTCGCAGGTCTCGTCCCAGCGCCGGGACCCGTCGGCCTCGTACGGGTACGGCGTCGCCAGCGTCTCCAGGTCGACGACGTGATCGGCGATCGCCAGGCTCGCATAACCGAGCTCGTCGGCCGCGATCGCGAGCGGCCGGAGCTCCTCGGTCGGCACGAAGGCGCCGACGATCGCGAAGTCCACGGGCCGAGGCTACGCGAACGAGCGGAGCGGCACGGAGCTTGCTCCGGTGTCCGCGTAGCGAGGAGCGTTGAGGAGCGGAGCGACGATCACCGAGCGCCCGAGCTTGCTCGAGTGCCCCACCCGTGGCACTGCGGCAACGTCACCCGCGGTGCCGGGGGTGCGGCCGAGAGCCCGTTGACGAACGAAGTGAGGATCACGGGTTCTCCTGGGTAGAGGGGTGACAGGATCGCAGAGTAGTTTCACAGAACCCTCTATGAAAAGTCTTTGTTGGGCGCCGTGGGGTGTGCGAGCCTCTGCCCATGTACCCGCACCTCCTGCGTCCCGGCCGGATCGGCTCGATGGAATTGCGCAACCGGCTGGTGATGTCGCCGATGGAGACGATGTACGGGACCCCGGACGGGCTGCCGTCGGACCGGACGGTCGCCTACTTCGCAGCGCGGGCAGCCGGTGGGGTCGGCCTGATCACCGTCGGCGCGACCGGCGTGGACCACCAGCACCCGGAGACTCCGGGTGGCCTGCACCTGGGAACCGACGCCGCGGTCGCAGCGCACCGGCGCCTGGTCGAGGCGGTGCACGAGCACGGGGCGAAGATCCAGCCGCAGATCGTGCACGCCGGGCCCGACGGGCTCGGACCGGAGATGCACGGCGTGACCTCGCTGGGTCCGTCGGTGATCGGGTCCTACCTGACCGGACGGCCGTCGGAGGAGATCACCCCGGCGCAGTTCGCTGCCGTCCTGGACCTCTACAAAGCGGCGGTACGGCGGGCCCGCGAGGCCGGGTACGACGGCATCGAGCTGCACGCCGCGCACGGGTACATGATGCTCGGCTCCTTCCTCGCTCCCCAGCGCAACCGGCGTACCGACGACTACCGTGGCGACACGGTTCAGGGTCGGCTCCGGGCGGTGCTCGAGGCGCTCGCCGCGATCCGCGCTGAGGTCGGCGACGACTTCCCGATCACCCTGCGGATCTCCGGTTACGAACGGGTCGCCGGCGGTCGACCGTCGTACGAGACAGCGCAGGTCGCCCCCGTTCTGGTCGCCGCCGGGGTGGATGCGTTCCACGTCAGCGGCGGGGTGATCGATCGTCTGGTGAGCACGATGGTCAACGGCTCCGACGACGGCGACGGCCTCAACGTCGGAGCGGCGGCCGCCGTACGCCAGGTCGTCGACGTCCCGGTGATCGCGGTCGGTCGGTTGCACGACCCCGCCCTGGCCGAGGCGGTGCTCGCCGACGGGCGGGCCGACTTCGTCGCGCTGGGCAGACCGCTGCTGGCTGATCCGGAACTCCCGAAAAAGCTGCGCACCGGGGGCCGGGTCCGGCACTGCATCTCGTGCGAGAACTGCATCGACTCCCTCGAGCAGCGGTTCGCGGTCGACTGCGCCGTCAACCCGCGCACCGGTAGGGAGAGCGAGCTGGATCTGGGACCGACCCGCGGGCGGCGACACCTCGTGGTCGTCGGCGCCGGCCCCGGAGGCATGGAGGCAGCCCGGGTCGCGGCCGGTGCAGGCCACCGGGTGACGCTGCTCGACGCGAACCAGCAGCTCGGCGGTGCCCTCCTCTGGGCCTCGATCGTGCACCCGGAGAACGAGCCGTTCCTGGAGTACCTGCGCGGCGAGCTCGCCGCGAGCGCGGTCGACGTACGGCTCGGGACGCGGGCCGACGCGGACGCCGTGGCCGCACTCCACCCGGACGCCGTCGTCGTCGCGACCGGAGCCCGGATCACGCTCCCGGTTCTGTCCGGCGACGACCTCCCGCACGTCCTGGCCGGTCCGGCGCTGCGGGAGCTGCTCGCCGGACGCGTTGCCCCCGGTCTGCCGTTGCTGCACCGGATCGGGGCCCGCGCCGTCGCCGGGCGTGGCCAGCGGCTGGTTACTCCCGCCCTGGTCCGCCGGGCGACCCGGGCCTGGATGCCGCTCGGCTCCCGGGTCGCGCTCGTCGGCGGTGACCTGGTCGCCGTCGAGCTCGCCGAGTTCCTGGCCCAGCGCGGTCGGACGGTCACGATCCTGCAGGCCGGTCGCGAGCTGGCGCCCGAGGTCGGCTGGAAGCGGAAGACCGAGCACATGCACCGGCTCGACCGGTACGGCGTCACGGTGCACGTCGGCGCCGAGGTGCAGCGGATCGTCCCGGCCGGCCTCGAGTTCACCCCGTACGGCGGCACGTCGCGACTGCTTGCTGCAGACTCCGTCGTACTGGCGGGGGAGGCGGAGCCCGACCTCGCCCTGTACGACGCGCTGCGCGAGCGACTCCCCGGGATCCCGGTGACCGCGATCGGGGACGCGACCGGGCTGGGACTGATCCGCAAGGCGACCGAGGACGCCGCGCGGGCCGTGGCCGCCCTGGAGGCCGGGGCCGACGCTGAACTGAGAGGGAGTGGCGCATGAACTCGGACGTCTTCCAGTACGTCGACATGAGCGATGCCGAGGTGGACGTGCTCGAGGCGCGGTACGGGCCGTTGGCCGGTGCCGTGCGTGAACTGCTCGACGCGACGATCCGGACCGCTGCCGATGACGACGTCGTCGCGGAGGCGCTGGCTGCGGTCCAGAGCGCCACCGCGCTGCTGAAGCCGACGATGGTCGACGGTCCGTCGGGGGTGTACTACAACGAGTCGGGGCGCAGCTGGAGCTGGGGCAACGCCGCGATCGGGCTGCGCAACGCGGTCGCGCCCCCGATGCACGTCGAGCACCGTGCGAACGACGAGACCTACGCCGAGGTGCACCTCGGGGCGGCGTACGAGGGGCCTCCGGGGATGGTGCACGGGGGCGTCAGTGCGCTGCTGCTCGACCACATCATGGGGGTCACTGCCAGTCGGATGACGCAGGTGACCTTCACCGGCACGCTGACCCTGCGCTACCGCAACCCGCTGCCGCTGGGGAAGGTCGTCCTCGAGGGCCGGGTCTCCGGGGAGGAGGGCCGCAAGGTCTTCGTGGCGGCGACGATCGCGGGCGAGCGCGGAGTCGCGGTCGAGGCGGAGGGGATCTTCATCGTCCCGAACTGGTCGGTCTGAGGATCAGGCCTACCTGATCGAGCAGACGACGTCGACCTCGCTGACGGTGTCGGCGCGCAGCGTCGTGACGGCGGGTTCGGTCGTGCAGGTGCCCGTGCCGCCGTTGAAGTTCGGGCTCGTGGCGGTCACGGTGTAGTCACCGGGCGCGAGCTGGATCGCGAACCGGCCGGACTCGCCGGTGTCGGCGGTGGTCACCGAGCCGTCCGCGCCGGCGATCCGGACAGTTCCCGGCACGGCCATCTCTTCGGCGCCGGCCGGACCGCCGGACGTGACGATCCGACCCTGCACCGTCCCGACCGCCACCGGAAGTGACGGCCTCGTGGACGGCGTCTTCCCGTCGGCCGGCTCGTCGGTCCCGCCGCAGCCGGCGAGGCTGAACGGGAGCAGGGCGACCAGGACGAGCGCGGCGGACTTCACGCGGTCAGTCTGAGGCATGGGCAGGACGTTGTGGTCTCGCGTCGTACGTGGGGAGTCGCTAGCATTGCTGTCGTTGCTAGCAAGGAGGACGTGATGGCCACCATTACGGTGCGGAACCTGGATGACGAGGTGCAGCGACGCTTGAAGCAGCGCGCCGCAGCGAACGATCGCTCGATGGAGGCCGAGGTGAGGGAGATCCTCACCATGTCCGTGCGCCCGAGCACCTTCATGGCGGACTGGCTCGCGATGGCGGAACCCCTTCGTGGGGAATTCGAGCTTCCGGAGCGGAGCATTCCCCGAGAGATCGATCTCGACTTCTCGTGATCGTCGTCGACACCAACATCCTCTCGGAGCCGTTCCGGCGCGATCCAGCGCGGCAGGTCTTGGCGTGGATGGCTGATCAGGATGCCGTCGCCGCGTCGGCAGTGTCGATCGGAGAGATGCGCCGGGGTGCCCTCGCGCTCCCGAAAGGGCGGAGGAGGGACGAGATTCTCGCCCACATCGACGCCGTCTTCGCCGAGCATGTGGATCGGATCCTCAGCTACAACGGGGCGAGTGCGCGCGTCTTCGCCCATTTGCACGCACAGCGTCGATCGCAGGGCAGACCGCTGGCTGTCGAGGACGGCATGATCGCGGCGACGGCACTCATCCACGGCGCCACGGCGATTGCTACCCGAAACGTTCGGGACTTCGAGGGTCTCGGACTCGGGATCATCAATCCGTGGGACGCCTGACCCAGGACGTTCACAACCCGTAGACCGCGACCTCGGTCGCCTTGACGGTGAATGTCACCGCGAGGTCCGGGACCAGGTCCAGGTCCGCGACGGCGTACGGCGTGACGTCGGCGCTCAGCCCGTTCCCGGGCCCGTTCGCGCGGACCCGGATGAGCTCGCCGGACGGTTCGAGCTCCTTGATCCGGATCTCGAAGGTGTTCCGCGGGCTGCCACCGCTCGGTTCGCGGTAGACCGCGACCGCGTTCGGGCGGAAGGTGGCGACGACCGGCGCTCCGACCGCAGGGGTCGGGTCGACGACCATCCCGTGCACCACGCTGCCGTCGTCGAGCCGGACGTGGTCCCCGGCCCAGGTCCCGGTGAGCAGGTTCAGGCCCGCGAGCTGTGCCGCGAAGGTGCTGCGGGGCCGGGACAGGACCTCCTTGCTCGGCCCGTCCTCGACGACGCGACCGGCGTCCAGGACGATCACCCGGTCCGCCAGCAGGAGGGCGTCGAGGACGTCGTGGGTGACGATCACCGCGGTTCGCTCGGCCAGGACGCGTCGCAGCGTCTGCCGCAGCGCGGGGCGGTTCGCGACGTCGAGCGCGGCCATCGGTTCGTCGAGAAGGAAGAGCCGGGGATCCGCGGCCAGGGCGCGGGCGACGGCGACCCGTTGGGCCTGTCCGCCGGAAAGCGCGGTCGCCTTCTTGTCGGCGAGGTCCGGGGCCTCGACCTCGGCGAGCCACTGCTCGGCGTCGCGGTGGGCGTCGCGGCGCGAGCGCCCTCGACTGCGGGGTGCGAACGCCACGTTCTCGCGGACGCTGAGGTGCGGGAAGAGCAACGCCTCCTGGGCCAGCAGGGCGATGCCGCGCAGATGGGGTGGCAGGTCGACGCGGTCCTGGGTCGAGGTCAGCGTCCGTCCGTCCAGCACCACCTGGCCACGGTCGGGACGCAGCTGGCCAGCCGTGACCGCGAGCGCTGAGGACTTGCCGGCGCCGTTCTGGCCGAGCAGTGCGACCGTCTCGCCGGTGGCGACCTCGAACTCGACCTCGAGTCCGCGTTCGGCGACGGTGGCGGAGAACTCCAGGCTCATCGGCCGGCCCGTTCCGGTCGCGCCACGACGATCACGAGGACCGCCACCACGACGAGCACCAGGGCCAGCGCGACCGCTGCGTCCGGGTCGCCCTCACGCTGGAGGTAGATCTCCGAGGGCAGCGTCCGGGTCACGCCCTGGAGACTGCCGGCGAAGGTGATGGTGGCGCCGAACTCACCCAGGGCGCGGGCGAAGGAGAGGACGGCGCCGGACACCAGTCCGGGCAGCACCAGCGGCAGCGTGATCCGGCGGAAGACCGTCGTCGGACCGGCCCCGAGCGAGGCGGCGACGGTCTCGTAACGGTGACCTGCGGTACGCAACGAGCCCTCCAGGCTGACCACCAGGAACGGGAGCGCGACGAAGGTCTGGGCCATCACGACCGCGATCGTGGAGAACGCGATCTGGATGTCCATCACCTCCAGGGTGCTGCCGAGGAGGCCGCGGCGCCCGAAGGTGTAGAGCAGTGCGAGACCTCCGACGACCGGTGGGAGCACCAGGGGAAGCAGTACCAGGGAGCGCAGGACGCCCTGCCCGGGGAACCGGGTCCGGGCCAGCACCATCGCCATCGGTACGCCGATCAGGACGCAGAGCACGGTGCTCGCGCTCGCGGTCCGCAGGCTCAGCCAGAGGGCGTCCCGGGAGGCGTCCGAGGTGACCAGGGTGACGAAGTTCGACCAGTCGACCTTGGCGACGATGGCGACCAGGGGGAGGAGGACGAAGGTGGCTCCGAGCAGTGCCGGGACGAAGATCCAGGACGGCACACCCACGCCACGGGCGCTGCTCCTCGGCCTCACGGTGCCCCGAACCCGGCTGCGGCAAGCACGTCCTGCCCGGTGGTGCTGAGCACGAGGTCGACGAACGCGGCGGCGAGGTCGGCGTTGTCGCTGTCCCGCACCGCGGTGATCGGATAGGTGTTCACGGCTGCGGTCGTCTCCGGGAAGGTGATTGCCAGAACGTCGTCGCCTGCCGCCTTGGCATCGGTCACGTAGACGAGCCCGGCCTCCGCTTCCCCGACCGTCACCTTGGCGAGCACGTCCTTGACCGACTGCTCCTCGCTGACCGGCTCGAGGGTGATCCCGGCGGCCTCGGCGACCGTCACTGCGGCTCTGCCGCAGGGCACCTGCGGCGCGCAGACCACCAGGTCGACGCCGGGTCGGGCGAGATCAGCCAGACCGGCGATCCCCTCTGGGTTGTCCGACGGGGTGACGATCGCCAGCGTGTTGGAGGCGAAGTCCTGCGGGTCCTGGGCAGCAAGGTCGTCCTGGGTCAGTGCGGCCATGGTGGCGGTGTCGGCGGAGGCGAAGACGTCGGCGGGGGCGCCGCCCCGGATCTGGGTGACCAGGTCGGAGGAGCCGCCGAAATTGAACCGCACCTCCACTCCCGGGTGGTCGGCCTCGAACCGCTCGCCGAGCTCGGTGAAGGTGCCGGTCAGGGACGCGGCGGCGAAGACGATAAGCGTTCGACCGTTCCCGGCGGTGCCCTGCCCGTCCGCGGATCCGCAAGCGGTGAGGGCGAGGAGGCCTGCCGCCGTGAGGAACGCGGCAGCGAGCGGTCCGCGTCGACGGGGCATCATGGGTCCATTCAACCAGATGGGTCCGCATCTGCGGCGAAATAGCGTGTTCAGATCCGCATCTGAGAGATCGCGCGTGTTCTTCGGACAGCCGGGCTGAAAAACTGAAACGAGTTACAGTTTCGCCATGGTCAACAACGTCTTCGAGCCCGCCGACCTGGGCCCGGTCCGGCTGCGCAACCGGACCGTCAAGGCGGCCACCTTCGAGGGTCGCACGCCGTACGGGCTGGTCACCGACGAGCTCATCGACTACCACCTGGCCCCGGCACGCGGCGGCGTCGGTCTGACCACGGTCGCCTACCTCGCGGTGGCACCCGAGGGTCGGACCCAGAAGGAGGTCATCGTCGTCAACGACGAGTCGGCCCCCGGCCTGGCACGGCTCGCCGACGCGATCCACGGGACCGGCGCGAAGATCGGCGGCCAGCTCGGCCACGCCGGCCCGGTCGCCAACGGTCGCTCGAACGGCGTGAAGGCGCTGGCTGCGTCGAAGATGCCGTCGCCGCTGAGCATGCAGATGATCGGGTCGGCCTCCGAGGCGGACATCACGCGGATCACCCGGGACTACGTCCGCACGGCGCGGATCATGAAGGCCGCCGGCTTCGACGTCCTCGAGATCCACATGGCCCACGGCTACCTGCTCAGCTCGTTCCTGGCGCCGGGCCAGAACCGTCGCAAGGACGGCTGGGGCGGGTCGCTCGAGAACCGGGCCAGGTTCGCCCGCCAGATCGCGCGGGTGGTCCGCGACGAGGTCGGCGATGCGGTCGCGGTCACTGCCAAGATCGGGATGACCGAGGGCTCGCCGGTCGGCTTCTCGATGCCCGAGAGCCTGGAGTTCGCCCAGATGCTGGAGGCAGACGGGCACCTCGACGCGCTCGAGCTCAGCGCCGGCAGCTCGCTGCTGAACCCGATGTACCTCTTCCGGGGCGACGTCCCGCTCAAGGAGTTCGCCGCGAGCATGCCGCCGGCCGTCCGGCTCGGGCTGAAGACGCCGATCGGTAAACGGTTCTTCAAGGCCTACCCGTTCGAGGAGGCCTACCTGCGCGAGAAGGCGTTGGCCTTCCGGTCGGCCGTCTCGATGCCACTGATCATGCTCGGCGGCATCAACGACAAGGCCACCATGGAACGCGCGATGGCTGAGGGGTTCGAGTTCGTCGCGATGGGTCGGGCGCTTCTCCGCGAGCCCGACCTGGTGAACCGGATGCAGGCCGGCGAAGCCAGCACGGGCAAGTGCATCCACTGCAACCAGTGCATGCCGACGATCTACACCGGCACCCGCTGCACGGTGATCGCCCCCGACTAGGGTCGGGCCATGACGTTCGAGTACGACCGGGACACCGCGGTCAGCGCCCTCGGCGACGGCCGGTACGGCGCCCAACTCTCGCCCGGGTGGACCGTAGGCCCGGCCATCAACGGCGGCTACCTCCTCGCGATCATCGGCACGGCGGTGGCGGCCGAGCTCGAGAGCGTGGCGCCGGGGAAGGGCCACCGGGACCCGTTCTCGGTCAGCGCGCACTTCCTCAGCGCCTCGGTCCCCGGGCCGGCGTACGTCGAGACCACGGTGATCCGCTCGGGCGGCCGGTTCTCCACCGTCGAGGCGACCCTGGTCCAGGACGTCCACGGCACCCGGGTCCCGAGGATCGCCGCGCACGCTACCTATGGCGACCTGGACAGGGCGCACGACGCGAAGAGCGACGCCGAGGCGGCGGCGCTCGGCCTGGCGCTCCCACCGCCGGTGCTGCCGCCGGTCGAGGAGTGCGTCCTCTCCAGCGACGCTCCGCCCGAGGTCACCGAGATCGCGCCGCTGCTCCAGCGCTTCGGCACCCGGTTCGACCCGGCCTCGGCGATGTGGGCGGTCGGCAAGCCCAGCGGCAAGGGTCTCATCCAGGGCTGGTTCAAGCTCGCCGACGACCGGCCCCTCGATCCGATCTCCCTGCTGATGGTGGTCGACGCACTGCCGCCGGTCACCTTCGACCTGGGGATGTTCGGTTGGGCGCCGACGCTCGAGCTGACCGCGCACGTCCGGGCGAGACCTGCCCCGGGATGGGTGATCGTGCGGCACCAGACCCGGACCGTCGCCGGGGGTCTCTTCGAGGAGGACTGCGACGTCTGGGACACGACCGGACGACTCGTCGCCCAGTCGCGGCAACTCGCCCTGCAACCGCGCACCCCGTGACCGTGCGGACCGTGGTCGGGGTCGCGCTCCGGAGCGGCGACCGGGTGCTGGCCGCCCGTCGTACCGACGGGGGTTGGGAGTTCCCGGGGGGCAAGGTCGAGCCCGGGGAAACGCCCGAGCAGGCCGCGGTCCGGGAGATCGCCGAGGAGCTCGGCTGCCGGGTCGAGGTCACCGGCTGGCTCGGCCCCGTCGTACCGATCCGGGAGGGGCTGGAACTCCGGGTGGCGATCGGGAGGGTGCTCGAGGGCGAGCCGGTTCCTCGGCACCAGGAGCACGACGCCCTGCGGTGGCTCCGGCCCGACCAGCTCGCGGAGGTGGCCTGGCTGCCGGCCGACGAGCCGTTCGTGAGAGAACTCACCGGAGGACCGTCCTGAGCCGCCACTAGGGTTCAGGCATGACCAAGCACCTCCTGCTCGTGCACGCCCACCCGGACGACGAGAGCATCAACAACGGCGCCACCATGGCCAAGTACGTCGCGCAGGGGATCGGGGTCACCCTGGTGACCTGCACCGCGGGCGAGATGGGGGAGATCCTCGTCCCCGAGCTGGCACACCTGGCGCACGACCAGGACGACGCCCTCGCGGACCAGCGCAAGCGCGAGCTGGAGGCGGCGATGGCCGAGCTCGGCGTCACCGACCACCGGTGGCTCGGCGGCTTCGGCACCTACCGCGACTCCGGGATGAAGTGGCACGAGGACGGGCACGCGGTCGCCGCCGACGACGTGCACGAGAACGCCTTCTGGCACGCCGACCTCACCGAGGCCGCCGACCACCTGGTCGCGGTGATCCGCGAGGTGCGCCCGCAGGTGATGGTGACCTACGACCAGTTCGGCAACTACGGCCACCCGGACCACATCCAGGCCCACCGCGTCGCGACGTACGCCGCGGCGCTCGCGGCGGTGCCGTCGTATCGGACCGAGCTCGGCGAGGCGCACGACATCACCAAGGTCTACTGGGTCGCGATGTCGGAGAGCTGGATGCGCGAAGGCATCCGTCGGCTTCGGGACGCGGGCGACGAGACCACCTTCGAGGGCATGGACCCGGACGGGCCCCTGCCGCCGTTCGTGACCTCCGACGACAACCTGGGCTGCGTCGTGGACGGGGTCGCGTTCCACGACCAGAAGATGGCTGCGCTCGGAGCGCACGCAACCCAGATCACCTTGGACGGACCGTTCTTCGCGTTGTCGAACAACGTCGGCGCCGAGGCCTGGGGCTACGAGTTCTACCGGATCGCCAAGGGCACCAAGGCAGGCCCTTTCAACGAGCAAGGTCTCGAGACCGATCTCTTCGCAGGCATCTAGGCACACCGCCTCCAGCCGTCTAGACAAAGGTAGTAAAACGAACAAAACGGCATAAAAGAGGGCGCATCACCTAGAGGGGGGTGCCCAAGGTCGAGGACCTGGTCGGGATCACGCCGTCCAACCACGGCACCACCTGGACCGGTCTGGTCACCCTGGTGCCCGGCTTCGTCTGCCGCTCCTGCCACGAGCAGATGGCCGGCTCGGCGTTCGTGCCCGCGCTCAACGTCGGCGACGAGAGCCCGGGAGCGGTCAGCTACACAACGGTGGTCAGCACGAGCGACTACATCCTGGCGCCGTACACCTCCGGGTTCCTGTCCGGGCCGAACACCACCACCGTGCGGATCCAGGACGTCTGTGCGGCGAACGTCGTCGACCACCTCAAGGCTCCGAAGGATCCGGCTGTCATCCGGGTCGCGGTCAAGCGCTCGAGACGCGGGGGCCGGCGTCGCCCTTGTTCCGCCCGCGATGCACGTGGTGACAGGCACGGGCTGACGAGCGCCGGCTGGTCAGGCGGGCGCGGCGAGGTAGCGGCAGCCGTGGTGCTCGACCAGGCCAAGGCGCTCGTAGAAGAAGAGCGCTGCGACGTTGTCCACCTCGACGTGCAGCCACAGGTTCGTCGCGCCGCGCTCGGCCCCGGCGTCGAGCAGGGTCCGGACCAGGTCGGAGCCGAGGCCCTGCCGACGCCGCTCCGCGTCGACCGCGAGGTCGTAGAGTCCGAGCCAGTCGCCGTCGACAGCAGCCCGTCCGGTACCGCCGGGCGCGGTCGCCGTCAGTCGCGGACCGTCGACGGTCAGGGTGCTGGTCGACGTCGGCACCCCCAGCGACGGGCGTGCCCGGGAGAGACCGCCGAGCAGGTAGAGGGCATCGCCCGGCACCGGCGTCCACCCCAGAGCGACGAACTCCTGCTCGAGGTCGGACTCCGCCTCGACCTGCACCAGCGCAGGGCGGTCCACCGCTGCGTAGAACTGCTCGATGGCGGCCGCCGCCGTGCCGGTGTCGGTGCCGGGGTCGCCGACAGCCAGGCAGGAGTTGGCGCGTTTACGCAGCCGGCCTTCCGGGGCCGGCTCGGTGCGCAGTTCCCAGTCGCCGTACGGCTCGCGGAGGACGCCGGGCCAGAACGCAGCCGCATGGCTCTCGGCGTCGCGGACCGCGACCCGGTGCCGGATGCTCGGCCGCGGCGGCACCGGCTTGCCGGAGACGATGTCGGCCACCGCGATCTGCACCAGGGCGCCGTCCTCGGCGCGGATCGAGGCTGTGGTCGCGGTCCAGTCTTCGCAGACGCCGAGCAGATCCGTCATCGCCGGACCCCCGCTCGGGCCGGTCTCGCCGCGCAGGATCCGCCGTACGACGACGCGCTGGCCGACCACGTGCGGACCGAGGCCCGATTTGGTCACGTGTCGAAATGCGGGTCTGTCGAGAGGACTCACGTTCGGGATACTAGGCTTTGCCCCAGTCCACACCGGACTCGTACCTCAGGAGGACCCAGGTGACCTACGTCATCGCCCAGCCTTGTGTTGATCTGAAGGACCGCGCCTGCGTCGACGAGTGTCCTGTCGACTGCATCTACGAAGGCAAGCGGATGCTCTACATCCACCCCGACGAGTGCGTCGACTGTGGCGCCTGCGAGCCGGTCTGCCCGGTCGAGGCGATCTACTACGAAGACGACACCCCGGGCGAGTGGAAGGAGTACTACGACGCGAACGTGCACTTCTTCGACGAGCTGGGCTCCCCGGGCGGTGCCGCGAAGATGGGCGTGATCGACAAGGATCACTCGCTGGTGGCTGCGCTGCCGCCGCAGGAGCACGACGAACACTGAGCCTCCCGCTGAGTGTCCCGCTGAACGTCTCGTCGGGTCTCCCGGATTTCCCCTGGGACCACCTGACGCCGTACGGCGACCAGGCACGCGCGCACCCTGACGGGATCGTCGACCTCTCGGTCGGCACCCCTGTCGACCCCACCCCCGAGGTGGTGCAGCGTGCCCTGGTCGCCGCCGCGGACTCTCCCGGTTACCCGACGACCGTCGGGCTGCCGGAGACGCGGCAGGCCTGCCTCGACTGGCTCGAGCGTCGTTTCGGCGTGACCGGGCCGATCGACGGGTGGGGCCTGGACTCGGTCCTCCCGGTGATCGGTTCCAAGGAGCTGATCGCCTCGCTGCCGACGCATCTCGGTGTCGGCCCGGGCGACCTGGTCGTCCAGCCCGAGCTCGCCTACCCGACGTACGAGGTGAGTGCGGCGCTGGTCGGTGCGCGGATCCTGGCGACCGACTCCCTGACCGCTCTTGGGCCGGAGACGCCGAAGATCCTCTGGATCAACTCGCCGTCCAACCCGACCGGCCGGGTGCTGCCGGTCGACCACCTGCGCAAGGTCGTCGACTGGTGCCGGGAGCGCGGCGTGCTGCTGCTCTCCGACGAGTGCTACCTCGAGCTGTCCTGGGAGCCTGGCGCCCAGCCCGTCTCGGTCCTGCACCCGGATGTCTGCGGCGGATCGGTCGAAGGCATCCTCGCGGTGCACTCCCTCTCCAAGCGCTCGAACCTGGCCGGCTACCGGTGCGCTTTCGTCGCCGGCGACCCGGCGGTGATCGGGGAGCTGCTCGCGGTCAGGAAGAACCTCGGGCTCCAGGTGCCCGGGCCCCAGCAGCTCGCGATGATCGCGGCGTTGAACGACGACGCGCACGTCGAGGAGCAGCACGCCCGGTACGCCGCCCGCCGGACCCGCCTCAAGGCGGCTCTCGAAGGAGCCGGCTTCCGGATCGACCACTCCGAGGGCGCGCTTTATCTCTGGGCGCAGCGTCAGGCAGGAGCAGGAGCCGAACCCTGCTGGGACACCGTCGCGTGGATGGCCGAGCGCGGCATCCTGGTCGCCCCGGGTTCGTTCTACGGAGCGGCCGGCGCCCACCATGTGCGGGTCGCGCTCACCGCGACCGACGAGCGCATCGACGCTGCCGTCACCCGCCTCGCCTGAGCCTGCCCAGCGTCGTCGTCCTGTGACGCCGCTAGCGGCCACACCGACTCGGCGTGCAACACGGACTCTCCGGGGCGGACGAATCCCGACCCCGAGGCCGACGGAATGTCGTGGACGGTCTCGGGTGGATTCGCCTGTCAGATGAGCGATGACACGACCAACCAGTCGTGGTGGTTCTGGGTCGGCCAGGACTCCCGGATTCGTGTCACAACGGTCTTTACGCAGCTGATCGACTCCCGGTGCGCCAGGCGCCAGGATGGTGAGGCTTGTGCGCGGGTCGAGGGCGAGCCTGCGGCCGATGGGAGGGCCCGGCGTCCGGGGGCTCCCCGATCAGCGCGACCCGGATGATTGCACCGCCCACGAGTGCTAGACCGATGCCAAGCATTAACCCCAGAAACATGCGTTCCCCCGAACGGTCGATCTGAATGAAACTGCTTTCCGAGAGCACTCCAGGTGCGGCCACGCCAGACAGGAGTGCGGATTCCGCAGATGGTGTCGCGAGAGATTCGACGTGGGTTGACTGCCCGATTGCCAGTACAGGTGTGAGGTCGGCCACAGGACACCGACGACCCGCGCCAGCAGCCAAGGGTCAGTTGAGGTCCTGTTACGGTCCCCACGCGGGGTGCCGCGACCTCAGCCGAGCGAGATGGTGACTCGGTCGCCGGCGGTTTTCGACGGCGACCAGCCCTTCTCGGAGTCCCGCCCGGTACTCCAGCCGAACCCGTCGAAGGAGATCGAGGCGATCTTGAGCTCACCGGCGTAGGCGACCAGGTACTGCGCGATCGCCCAGCCCTTGCGGTTGCCCTCGACGCCGGAGCCGACCGGCACGGTGAGGTCCTGGCGGGCGCCGGTGCGCTCGGTGGTGGTCGGCCCGAACGCCTTGGTCAGCGAGGTGGTGACGGCCTCGGCCGAGCCGTAGCCGCTGGGTTCGTCGACCACGCAGGTGAACGCGCCGTCCGGGCTGTACCCGGTCAGCGCGGAGGCCAGTGCCCGCGCATCGGCGGCGTGGTCCTCGTAGGCCTCGGGGAACCCGGAGCGCTGGACCCGCTGCGCGGCCTCGGTGATCCGGAGCCCCTCGTAGCCGTCGATCTTCTCGAGAGCTTCGTAGAACTTGTTGATCGAGTAGTACTCGTTCTGGATCTGCGCCACCGTGCCCCAGCCCTGCGAGGGGCGCTGCTGGAAGATGCCGATCGAGTCACGGTCGCCGTAGGAGATGTTCCGGATCTTGCTCTCCTGGTACGCCGTGGCCAACGCGATCGACACGGCCCGGGCCGGGAGCCCGCGGCGTACGCCGATCGCCGAGATCAGGGCTGCGTTCCGGCCCTGGTCCGGCGCCAGCCCGACCTCGAGCCCGTCGACCGTCGCGGAGCAGCCCTCGGGGTCGGGCAGCGGGCCGGTGCCGCGCCATACGGCGACGCCCACCCCGGCCACCATCGCGAGCACCGCGAGGAAGACGAACGATCGGGTACGCAAGATCAGTTGGCGTGCAGGGCCGCGTTGAGGGCGATGCCCTCGGCGCGCCACGGGACCGCCTCGACGGTTCCGGTCACCGAGTTGCGGCGGAACAGGATGTGGGAGGCGCCGGAGAGGTCGAGGGCCTTGATCACCTTCGGCTTGTTCTCGATGTCCTTGATGGTCACCTTGGTACCGGCGGTGACGTAGCAGCCAGCTTCGACGACGCAGTCGTCGCCGAGCGAGATCCCGATGCCGGCGTTGGCGCCGAGCAGGCAGCGCTGCCCGATCGAGATGACCTGCGAGCCGCCTCCCGACAGGGTGCCCATGATCGACGCGCCGCCGCCGATGTCGGAGCCGTCGCCGACGACGACGCCGGCGGAGATCCGACCCTCGACCATGGAGGCGCCAACTGTTCCGGCGTTGAAATTCACGAAGCCCTCGTGCATGACCGTGGTGCCCTCGGCCAGGTGCGCGCCGAGCCGGACCCGGTCTGCGTCGGCGATCCGTACGCCGCTGGGCAGCACGTAGTCGGTCATCCGCGGGAACTTGTCGACCCCGAAGACCTCGACCGCACCGGATGCCTTCAGCGCACCGCGGACCTCCTCGAACCCGGCCACGGCGCAGGGGCCGCGACTGGTCCACACGACGTTGCTGAGCAACCCGAAGATGCCGGTGAGGTTCTGCCCGTGCGGGGCCACCAGGCGGTGGCTGAGCAGGTGCAGGCGGAGGTACACGTCGCTGGCGTCCACCGGGTCGTCGGCCAGGGCGATCTCGGTCCTGACCACCTCGGTCCGTACCCGGCGGGCGTCGTCCTTGCCCTCCAGGGCGGTCAGGAACGGGGGAGCGGTGGCATCGTCGGGGGCCTTGCCCAGGGCTGGCGCCGGGTACCAGGTGTCGAGCACCGCGCCGTCCTCGGCGGTCGTCGCGAGACCGAAGCCCCAGGCGTGGGTGGCGGTGCCGGAAGTCGCTGCAGACATGACATCCAGGCTACCGGTGCACCCTGAGGCAAGCGCGACCACCGTCGGGGTCCGGTCGTCGAGCTTGTCGAGACGCGGTGACGGTTTCGACCAGCCCAGCCACCACCGGGTGACAGGATGAGTCCATGGCTCTAGACCTGACCGCTGACGTGGTCTCCCTCACCGAGGCGCTCGTCAACATCGAGTCGGTCAGCCAGGACGAGCGCGCGATCGCCGATGCGATCGAGGTTGCGCTCCGGGGTCACCCGCACCTGTCCCTGACCCGGGTCGGGAACTCCCTGGTCGCCCGCACCGAGCTCGGCCGCGCCGAACGCGTCGTGATCGCGGGTCACGTCGACACCGTCCCGCTCAACGACAACCTGCCGGCACGCAACGACGGCACCCTGCTGCACGGACTCGGGACCTGCGACATGAAGGGCGGCGTCGCGGTCGCCCTCAAGCTGGCCGCTGACGTCGTCGACCCGGCCCGGGACGTCACCTACTTGTTCTACGAGTGCGAGGAGATCGCCTCGGTCCATAACGGACTGCGGCTGATCGCCGAGCAGCGCCCCGAGCTGCTCGAGGCCGACTTCGCGATCCTGATGGAGCCCTCGGACGGCGTGGTCGAGGCCGGCTGCCAGGGGACCCTCCGGGTCGAGGTCACCACCCGCGGCGAGCGCGCCCACTCGGCGCGGTCGTGGCGCGGGGTGAACGCGATCCACGGGGCGGCCGAGCTGCTGGCCCGCCTCACGGCCTACCAGGCGCGTACGCCGGTGATCGACGGGCTGGAGTACCACGAGGGCCTGAACGCCGTCCTGATCAGCGGGGGCGTCGCCACCAACGTGATCCCGGATGCCTGCACGGTGACGGTGAACTACCGGTTCGCGCCGGATCGCAGCGAGGCCGACGCGCTGACCTTCGTGCAGGAGTACTTCGAGGGGTTCGACGTCGTGGTCACCGACTCGGCGCCCGGTGCGCTCCCGGGCCTGGACCGCCCCGCAGCGCGTGCGTTCGTCGACTCCGTCGGCGGCACGGTAAACCCGAAGTTCGGGTGGACCGACGTTGCCCGCTTCACCGGTCTGGGCATCCCGGCCGTGAACTACGGGCCCGGGGATCCGGTGCTCGCCCACAAGCAGGAGGAACACGTGCCGCTCGAGCAGATCCGTCGTTGCGAGGAGACCCTGCGGGTCTGGCTGCGGGACGGCCGATGAGCCCGGACAGCTCGGCGGCGAACCGCCCGGGCGGTCGCCGCGTCAAGAGGAAGGGGCCGACCTTCCTTCGTGATACCCAGGTGGATCTGTCCACCACCGACCAGCGGCTGCTCGACTCCAAGGGCTCCGCGGACTGGTTGCACACCGACCCGTGGCGGGTGCTCCGGATCCAGGCGGAGTTCGTCGAGGGCTTCGGCGCCCTGGCGGAGGTCGGACCGGCGATCGCGGTCTTCGGATCGGCCCGGACCAAGGCCGACGACCCCTTCTACGCCAAGGGCATCGAGATCGGCGCCAAGCTGGTCGAAGCCGGCTTCGCCGTGATCACCGGGGGCGGTCCGGGTGCGATGGAAGCGGCGAACCGGGGAGCTGCGGACGCGGGCGGGGTCAGCATCGGCCTCGGGATCGAGCTGCCCTTCGAGGACGGCGTCAACGACTACGTCAACGTCGGCGTGAACTTCCGCTACTTCTTCGCCCGCAAGACCATGTTCGTGAAGTACTCCCAGGGTTTCGTGGTCCTGCCGGGCGGACTGGGCACCTTCGACGAGCTCTTCGAGGCGCTGACCCTGGCGCAGACCCAGAAGGTCACGTCGTTCCCCGTGGTGCTGGTCGGCGTGGACTACTGGTCCGGTCTGATCGACTGGCTCCGCGGCACGGTGCTGGCCGACGGAAAGATCTCCGAGGGGGACCTGGATGCGCTCCGGCTCACCGACGACGTCAACGAGGCCGTCGCGATCATGGCGGCGTCGCGATGATGTGGGTCTTCGCGGTCATCATCGTCCTGGTGGTCGGCGGCATCGTGGTGGTCGCCGCCGGCGCTGGTGACCCGCTCTCCCCGTCGTACGACGACCGGCGCGACGTCGTCGTCCCGGATGCGGGCCCGCTGGGCGCCGAGGACCTGCTCGCCGTGCGTTTCACCACCTCCGTCCGGGGGTACCGGGCCAGCGAGGTCGATGCCTTGCTCGATCGCCTCGCGGCTCAGCTCGGCAACGCCCACCGGCCCGCCGGGCCCGGCCCCGAGGCGCCGGCCGGCAACCACGACTGACCCCGGGCCCTCCCGGGGCCGGGACCCACTACCGAAGGTTGGTCTGATGCGCCGTTTCTCGGGGCCGCTCGCGCTCCTCCTCCTCGCCGGGCTGGGGGTGGTCCTGCCGACGTCGTCGGCAGACGCGACGGTGATCGCCACCCAGGTGATCGGGACCAGCGTCCAGGGCCGGGAGATCAAGGCCTACCGGATCGGCGACCAGACCTCCCCGGTGAAGGCGGTCTTCATTGGCGGCATCCACGGTGATGAGTCGGAGCCGTCGAAGATCCTGCTCAACCTGATGTCCGGGCCGACGGTGCGCGGGGCGGCGATCTGGGTGATCCCGCGGATGAACCCGGACGGAGTGGTCCACCAGCGGCGTACGAACGCGCGCGGCGTCGACCTCAACCGCAACTTCCCTGTCGACTGGGTGCGGCAGCCTGCGCCGTACTACTCGGGCACGGGGCCGGCCAGCGAGCCCGAGACTCGGGCGGTGCTGCGGTTCTTGCGCTCGGTCGACCCGGACCGGGTCGTGGTCCTGCACCAGCCGCTGTACGGCGTCGACGACTCCTACAAGAAGGCGCGCTCGTTCGCCTACCTGTTGAGCCGTGGGCTGAAGCTGCCGCGGAAGGTGTTCAGCTGCAACTCGGTCTGCCGGGGCACGCTGACGCAGTGGTTCAACGCCACCCAGCCGGGACAGGCGTTGACCGTCGAGTACGGCGGGACGGTGACGACGTACCAGGAGACGATCACCGGGCCGACGGGTCTGCTCTACGCGATCGGGGCTACGCGCAGACCCGCCTAGCGCCGGGTGGATTCCCCCGCGATTGTCCCCGGCATGGGCTCATGAGGAATAATGGGTACGAACGGCGTCACATCTACTCGGCGCTCTGATTCAGGCAAAGGAAGAGGTGTGCGCATGGCGGCGATGAAGCCGCGGACCGGCGACGGGCCGCTGGAGGTCACCAAGGAAGGTCGTGGCATCGTCATGAGGGTTC
>JBKJIR010000072.1:0-10725 GCA_046598495.1 Marmoricola sp.
CGCCGGCAGGGTGAACGGGATCCAGACCCAACTGGCGACCCAGGCGACGTGCTCGGTGACGCCCGCCTCCGGGTTGCGGGCGGACAGGGCGTCGTACAGGTGGTTGCTCACCAGCAAGGCACCCAGCGACAGCGGGATCAGGCTAAGGATCCAGCCGACCGGATTGGTGGGCCGTTTGCGCGCCACCACAAGACCGACCGTGGCGAAGAACCCGATGACGAGCGCGTCGATCACCGCCAACGGCACGCCACCGCCGAACGGGTCGTCCGACCGGCCCGTCTCCGGGTCTGCGATCGACAAGGCCACCCGGCCGAGGGCGAGGACAATGGAGATACCGAAGGCTGACCAGATCACGATCGGGTGCAACGACCTCGTGCGCCCGCTCACGGTCGCGCCCCTGCCGCAGGCCCGCGCAGCCAGAGCGACACGTGGGCCGGCTGCATGGTCTCGACCGCGACGGCCTGGAGATCCCCGCTGAGCGCACCGAGATCGACCTCGTGCCGCAGCCGAGCGCCGAACGACTCCAGGGTCCGGGCGGCGTCGTACCGGCTCCGGAAGAAGCGCCGGTCCACCACGTTCTGGATGCGGGCCCGCACCGGCCGGAACAGCGCCGCCACCGCCAACGTGGAAGCGGCGACCGCGAGCCCCGAGCCCTCGGTGATCCCGTTCAGTGCGAGCTGGAACAGCAGCACGCTACCGACATAGAAGCCCGCCAGTGTCGCGGTCAGCGAACCGTAGACCAGGGCGCGGTTGATCACCAGGTCAATGTCGTAGAGCCGGTACCGGCGGATGGCGACTGCCGTGGCGATCGGGAGACCCATCACGCTGAGCATCATGGTCGCGTTCGCGACGTTTTCCCCCACCACCTCGTAGAGCACGGTCATCACCGGGATCGTGACCGCGGCCGTGGCTCCGGCGAAAACGATCCACTTCATCTGCTGCCGTTGCTCGCCCCGCGCGCGACGGAACCGGCGTACCAACGAGGTGGCCGAGCCGATCACCCCGATGACAAGCGCGAGCAACACGACCAGCGCGACGACCTCGCGCACGGCGCTCTCGACCCCGTAGGGATTCTGGATGGTGGGGTAGTCCTCGATAGGCCCCGGCCCCATCCCCTCGACGAGAAAGATGCCGACGACGCCGAACCCTGCGGACCAGGCGACCGGCTTCCAGCGGCGTGACAGCAGCTGCCCGTCGGGGAAGAGCAGCAGCAGGAACGTCGCCGGAACCAGGATGAAGGGCACCCAGGAGACCTGCCCGTAGGCCGCCGAAGCTTTCGCGACGGCCTCAGATCCGTCTCCGGTGAGCAACCAGCGGTCGGCGTACGCCCCGGACAGCGCCCCGAAGGCTGCCGAGACCCCCACGCCGAGGAATAGCCAGCCGATCGCGTTGCCCGGTTGGCGCAGCGCGATGAGCAGGCCGGTGAACGAGAACACGAGGGTGATCGCCCAGATGAACACGCTACTGTCCGGGTCGACCGGGATCCCGGCGGTCATCGGGATCGCGATCGATGCCGCCGCGACTGCCAGAGCCACGAGGACCAGTCCCGACGAGATCACCCTCGAGGCAGGCCTCCTCATTCGTCGGACCCGCTGAACATCGCCAGCCACCAGATCAGCACCGGTTCCGCCGCGGCCGTTGCGGTCATAGCGCGCATCCTCGCCGATGCACGAGGCTCTGCATAGGGGCACTTCTCGGTCGCATGGCGCTCCCTGGCTACCTGGGACGGGGTCACTCGTGACCTTGCCTGCTGCCCGTCCGGTATTCGTTACGGATTCAACCGCGGTACGAGAGGCGAGCCCGGCCGCTATCGTCACGCCATGGTCGTCGAGATCACTCTGCTCGGCCCGCCTCACGTGATCAGGGCGGGCACGACTGTGGTGTTCGAGACCCGCAAGGCGATGGCTCTCCTGGCGCACCTCGCCATCACCGGTCGTCCTCGCTCCCGGGCAGCGTTGTGCGAGCTCCTGTATCCCGACCACGATCCCGAGCGAGCCCGCGGGGCCCTGCGACGTACGTTGTCCACCCTGCGGAAGGGCGTCGGCGACGAGTGGATCGAGGCCAGCGGCGACGGGGTGGCCCTGCGTAGGGGTGCGGGCCTCACCTTGGACGTCACCGCCTTCCGTGACGCAGCCGCCGAGCTCGCCACCGCGGACGACCTCCGCCAGGCGGTGTCGCTCTTCGCCGGCGACTTCCTCGAGGGTTTTGCCCTCCGCGACAGCTCGGAGTTCGACGACTGGAAGATCGAGACGGCCACCGAGCTCCAGGCGGAGCTGACCTCTGTCCTGCGACGACTCGTCGGGCACCTGATCCGAAGCGGCGAGCTCGAGGAAGCAGCGCTGCACACCCGCCGGTGGCTGGCGCTCGACCCGTTGCACGAGCCGGCGCACCGCGAGCTGATCCGCTTGCACGCGTGGAACGGGAACCGGGCCGCCGCGATCGAGCAGTACCGGACCTGCGTCCGGACGCTGGACCGCGAGCTCGGCGTGGCCCCGCTCACCGAAACGACCTCACTCTTCGCCCAGGTGAACGAAGGCAGTCTTGCTCCCCCCACGCTCGCCGAGCCGCGCCGGGTGGTCCCGAGCCCGGCGCCCGCACCTCTCGGGGAACTGCCCCTCATCGGGCGCGTCGGTGACCTCGCCGAGCTGCTCGCGGCCCGCGCGTCGGCCCGTCCGGACGGAGCTCTGGCGGTGGTCGAGGGCGAAGCCGGGATTGGGAAGACACGGCTGGCCGCCGAGCTCGTCCGTCGGGCGCGGGAGGCAGGAGCCGTGGTGCTCGACACCCGCTGTCACGTCGACGAGGTCGGGCTTCCCTACGGCCCGGTGGTCGAGCTGCTGCGTCAGGCAGAGGCTGCGGCAGCGACCCGCCCCTGGCACGAGGGCGTCTCCGCCCAGCGCCTCGCCGATGCCGCCCTCCTTCTGCCCGAGCTCGATCACCTGGTGAAGGACCGCTCCGGGCTGCTCCCGCTCGACGGCCCGGGCGCGCAGGTGCGTCTGATGGAGAGCGTCGCCACCGTGATCGGCGCGGCCTGCGCAGGGGTGGAGCCCGGAGTGGTCCTCCTCGACGACATCCACGCGGCCGACGACGCGACCCTGGACGCGATCGCGTATCTCTGCCGGCGCCTCGCTGACCGGCCGCTGTTGCTCCTGCTGTGCTGGCGGACCGAGCGGGTGCCGCCTGGTCACCGACTTCGGCGGGTGGCCGTCGAGCTGGCGTCTACCGGCAGAGCAACCGTGGTCAGCCCGGCCCGGCTCGACCCGTCCGAGGTCGCCGGGTTGCTGGACTCGGTGGTCACCAACAGCACCTCCGACCTCGAGCAGCGGGTCTTCCTCGAGAGCGAAGGACTGCCCCTGTACGTCGTCGAGTGCCTCGCAGGCCTGGCTACGGAGACGGACGCGCCTCCCGGCTTCCGACCTCCTCCGACCCGCGGGCTCCTCGACGGACGCCTTGCCGGCGTGGGCGAGACGTCGCGCCAGGTGCTCGACGCAGCCGCAACGATCGGCCGGGCCTTCGACCTCGACACCTTACGCCGTACGAGCGGACGCAGCAGCGAGGAGACCGTGGGTGCACTCGAGGAGCTCGTCGCGCACGGCCTGGTCCGGGAACGCGACGGCGCCTACGACTTCTCCCACCAGAAGCTTCGGGAGGGTGTCTACGAACAGACCACGTTGGCACGACGTCAGCTGCTCCACGGCCGGGTCGCCGCAGCCCTCTCGGGAACCCGGTCGGTCGGCGAAGCATCAGCTCTCGTGGCCCAGCACCACCGTCTCGCCGGGGATACCGTCGCGGCCGCCGAGCACTACTGGCTCGCCGCCGCGCACGCCGCGTCCCTCTACGCCCACGCCGATGCTCTCGAGCACCTCCAGTCGGCGCTCGCGCTGGGCTACCCCGATCTCGCGGGTCTTCAGGAGCGGATCGGCGACCTGCGCACGATGCTCGGTGACTACAGCGGCGCTCTCGCCGCCTACGAGGTCGCTGCAGCGCACTGCGGGTCGGCGTCAGACCTGGCCGCCGTCGAGCACAAGCTCGGCGAGGTCCGCCACCGTCGCGGCGAGTGGGACCGCGCCGAGTCCCACCTGCTCGCCGCGCTCGCCTCCGCAGGGGACGACCAGCCGGGCCTCCGGGCCCGGATCCAGGCCGACCTGGGTCTGACCCTCCTCAGCGCCGGCAACCTGGTCCGGGCCACGGAACTCGCTCAGGACGCGCTCATGCTCGCCGAGTCCGCGCAGGACACGCGGGCAGGGGCCCAGGCGCACAACCTCCTCGGCGTCATCGCCCGCAGCGAAGGCTCGATGGAGCGGGCTCTCGAACACCTCGGACGCAGCCGCGACCTGGCACGTCAGCTGAACGACGCTCCCGCCGAGGTGGCAGCGCTCAACAACCTCGCTCTCGTCCAGCGCGATGCCGCCGCCCTTCCCGAGGCACTCGAGCTGACCGAGCGCGCCCTGGCACTGTGCACCCGGTACGGCGACCGCCATCGCGAGGCAGCACTGGAGAACAACCTGGCCGATCTCCACCACGCCGTCGGTAACGACGACGCCTCACGTGCGCACCTGCGACGAGCGGTGACGATCTTTCGCGACGTCGGCGCCGATGACACCGATCGGCTCCCCGAGATCTGGAAGCTGGTCAGCTGGTGAGCTGATCAGGCGCAGCTGCCGGCACCGACCTTCGCCAGGCCCGCAAGGTCGCCGGGTCCGAAGTCCAGGAGACCGAAGTTCTCGGCGTTCATCAGCTCGTCGCGGTCACCCACGTGCGCCAGGCCGAGCAGGTGCGCCAGCTCGTGGAGCAGGATCGCCCGTGCCTCGCTCCGCCCCGAGTCCGAGGCCATCAGCTCGGCGAAGAGCACCCGGTCCAGGGTGACCCCTCCGGTGATGAACCGGGTCGTGCCGAACTGGTCCTCGACGGCGACACTGCCGCCGACGCCGGCGACCCTGCCGGCGAGCTCGGGGACCTCGTCGGCGTCGGCCCACGCGATCAGGCCGGCGCGGCTGCGCGGCGCACCGAGGAAGACGGGAACGTACCGGGTCTCCCACTGCGGCCGTTCGGTGGTGGTGCCGTCGTACTCCAGGCGGAGCCCGGCGGCGGCACCGACACGGTCCAGCGCCTCCTCGACGAGGTCCTGGTACCCCTCGGGCGCGTACAGCGGGTTCACCTTGACGCGGACGGGCTTGCAGGGGTCGTAACCGACGGGAGCATCGGGGTCGCCCTGCTGGTGCGCGGAGAACGCGTACGCACCGCGGGTACCCGCCTGCTGCACGGGCAGCTCGCGGCTCGGAGCGAGGCCCACGGCCTCACGGAGCGGACGCGGGACCAACGACGGGGCGAAGGCGAGGGTGCCGGCGAGGACGACGATCACGGCGAACCCCGGGATGTACCCGTAGAAGTCGCGGTCGCGGAGGCTGCCCATACCGAGGAGCCTACGAACCTCAGTCCAGGACGGTGACGGAGCCTACGTGGTAGAGCCGCAGCGCGAGCGCGATCGCCGCCGGGGTCAGGATGGCGACGGGGACGAGCAGCAGCAGGCGGCCGGCATCGTGGACCGCGGCGACGGTCCCGTGCAGCCAGGCCGACCAGACCTCGTCGTGGTAGGTCAGGGCCTGGTCGCCGTCCCACGTGGTGACGCCGACCTCTAGCTCGATGGTGTCCATGTCGTTCTCCCCCTCGGTGAGCGGCGCCGGTACGGCGGCCGTCACATGTCCCATCGACCAGTCTGCCCCGAACTTTCGGCAAATACCAATGAAATGCTCAAATCAGACATTTAGGGGCCGATGCCTTGAGTCCATCAGGATTCGCGTCGGCACAGGAGGTGCCATGTACCAGCAGCCCCCACGGGACGTCTTCGTCCTCTCCGGCGGTGCCGCACGCGGCGCCGTCCAGGTCGGGATGATGCAGACCCTCATCGAGGCGGGGATCGTGCCCGCAGGACTCGTCGGCACCTCGGTCGGCGCTCTCAACGCGGCCTTCATGGGCTGGCACCCCGACGCTGACCGGGTTCACGACCTCGCCGAGCGCTGGCGGCGGTTGACCACCCGCGACATCTTCCCGGGCGGGAACTGGACCCGGTTGGCGCACCTCGCCCAACGACACCCCTACCTCTTCTCCTCCGACGCGCTCGCTTCCCTCATCGGGGCCTGGGTGCCGGTCTCCCGGCTCGAGGACCTCTCGGTCCCGGTGCGGGTCACCACCACGCCGCTGGCCAGCTGCGCGGCGACGTACCACGACCGCGGACTCCTCGCCCCGCTGCTGCTCGCCTCCGCCGCCGTACCCGGGGTCTTCGCCCCGGTCGAGCTCGTCGACCCGCTGGGGTCGCGCGGAACCCACGTCGACGGTGGGGTGGCCGATCTGGTCCCGGTCGCCGGAGCCGCTGCCCTGGCTCCGACGCGGGTGTTCGTCCTCGACGCGACCGTCCCCGCCCGGGTCCCGCACGCCCGTACGCCGATCGAGATCGTCGTCGCCAGCCTCGGGGTCGCGATGCGCGTGCGGCCGTTGGCAGACCTGGGTCCCGGCGTCACCGTCCACCACCTGTCGGCACCGGACCTGGGGACCCGGATGACCGACTTCAGCCGTACCGCCGACCACATCGCACTGGGTCGCCGCGCGGCCGAGCAGCTGGTCGACGAGCTCCACCACCCTCCGGCCGTGATCCACGGCCGCGCGCACCGCCTCTGGGGTCGACTCAGCCGGGCTGCGTAGTTCAATGGGCGCATGAGCGTCCACTACGAGACCGCAGCCGGCATCGCCACCGTCACCCTCGACCGCCCCGAGGCCCGCAACGCCGTCGACCGTCCCACTGCTGAGGCCCTTGCGGAAGCCTTCCGCGCTTTCGAGGCCGACGAGTCCCTCGCGGTCGCGATCCTCACCGGGGCGGGCGGGGTCTTCTGCGCCGGCGCCGACCTGAAGGCTGTCGCCGCTCCGGACCGCGCGAACCGGCTCGAGGCCGACGGCGACGGCCCGATGGGCCCGAGCCGGATGAACCTCTCCAAGCCCGTCATCGCCGCCATCGAGGGACCTGCGGTCGCGGGCGGCCTCGAGCTCGCCCTCTGGTGCGACCTGCGGGTCGCCGCCTCCGACGCCGTCCTCGGCGTCTACTGCCGCCGGTGGGGAGTGCCCCTGATCGACGGCGGTACCGTGCGTCTCCCCCGGCTGATCGGGGAGTCGCGCGCGATGGACCTGATCCTCACCGGCCGGGGGGTTCGGGCGGACGAGGCGCTCGCGATGGGACTGGTGAACCGGGTGGTGGACCCGGGCGGTGCCCTGGTGGCCGCACGCGAGCTCGCGACCCAGCTCGCTGCGTTCCCGCAGGCCTGCCTGCGCAGCGACCGGGCCAGCGCCCGCGGCCAGTGGTCGATGACCGAGGACGAGGCGATCAGCGTCGAGTTCGCTCTCGGGATCCCGTCCCTGCTCGCCGAGGGCGTCACCGGGGCGGGCCGGTTCACGGCCGGCACCGGCCGTCACGGAGCGTTCTAGACCTCCCCGAAAACGACGAGGACCCGGTGCCGTGGCACCGGGTGCTCGTGAAGCTCTGTGCGGGCGTTCAGTCTGCGGCGCCGCGCTGGGTCGGGATCACACCGCCCAGAAGTTCCTTGACCTCGGCCTCGCGGTAGCGGCGGTGGCCACCGAGCGTACGGATCGCGCTCAGCTTGCCGGCCTTCGCCCAACGCGTGACGGTCTTGGGGTCGACGCGGAACATGGCCGCAACCTCTGCCGGCGTCAACAGAGTCTCGGTTTCAGTGTTGTGCTGCATCGTGTTATCCCTCGCTTGGGTGATCAACTGCTGGACGACCTGATGAGCATGGCACTGACGAGGATCCGTGTAAAGCCGACCAATCGGACATGTCCTCGACGGTCTAGACCGCTGGACAAATCGGGCAGACCACGCGTAACCAGAACCCGTTCGGATCGTAGGGGTTCGTCAGTCCCGGGTCGACGACGGCGTGTAGTCCGACCAGTCGTCGTACTCGTCGGGCTCGGGTGTCGAGGCCGGTGCGGCGCTCGGGGCACCGGAGTCGCCGTGCAGCTCACTCGCCAGCGCACTGAAGTCGGTGTTGTGCGTCTGATACTTCAGATCGCGCGCAACTTTGGTCTGCTTCGCCTTCGCTCGGCCGCGTCCCATCGGGTCGACCCCCTCGCACACTTGGCCGGCGCTCGGTGGCTGCCGGTCGGAATCATCGTCTCGTGGGGTCAACCGTACCTGCCCGGGCGGCATTCCCGCACATGGGATCAGCAGATGGGCGCGCCCGTCGCGGAGGCGGGCCTCAGGCGTAGTCGCCGACCATTCGGACCGTCCCAGCGTCCGCGCCGTCGACGGTTGCGTCGACGGTCCCGGCCACCCAGGCATGGATGTCGTGCTCGGCGAGGACTGCGATCGCAGCGTCCGCGTCGTCGGCCGCGGTCAACGAGACCATCCCGACTCCGCAGTTGAGGGTCTTCTCCAGGTCCGCGCGGGCCACGTCACCGGTCGCCTGCACCAGCCGGAAGACCGGCGGGAGTTCCCAGGTAGCCCGGTCGAGCGTGACGGTGACCTCGGTCGGCAGCACCCGCTCGAGGTTGGCCGCCAGCCCCCCTCCGGTGATGTGCGACATCGCGTGCGTCCGGGTACGACGCGCCAGGTCCAGGCAGGCCTTCGCATAGATCCGGGTCGGGACGAGCAGTTCCTCGCCGAGGGTCTTCCCGAGGTCGTCGACGTGCCCCTCGAGACTGCGTCCGGCGCCCCCTGCCGCACCCGGAGCCAGCAGTACGTGCCGGACCAACGAGTACCCGTTGGAGTGGAGCCCGCTCGAAGCCATCGCGATCACGACGTCGCCCGGCCGGACGAGCTTCGCGCCGAGCAGGTCAGCCGCCTCGACCACCCCCGTGGCCGCACCGGCGATGTCGTACTCGTCGGGCGCGAGGAGACCCGGGTGCTCCGCGGTCTCGCCGCCGCTCAGGGCGCAACCGGCCTCGACGCAGGCCTCGGCGATGCCCTTCACGATCGCCGCGATCCGCTCGGGGACGACCTTGCCGGTGGCGATGTAGTCGGTCATGAAGAGCGGCTCGGCACCGCAGACGACCAGGTCGTCGACGACCATCCCGACCAGGTCGTAGCCAATGGTGTCGTGCACGTCCATCGCCTGGGCGATCGCGACCTTGGTGCCGACCCCGTCGGTGGAGGTGGCCAGGATCGGTCGGTCGTAGCTCTTCAGTGCACTGGCGTCGAACAGGCCGGCGAAGCCGCCGATCCCGCCGAGCATCTCCGGCCGACGGGCCTTCTCGATCCAGACCTTCATCAGCTCGACCGCCTGGTCGCCGGCCTCGATCGAGACTCCGGCGGCTTCGTAGGTGCTCATCGTGATGTCCTCAGTCTCAGGGACGCTCGAGGGCGTCGGTCGCGCCGCCGCCGGCCAGCGACGCCGCCAGCCCGTCGACGTCGAGCGGTCGGTCGGGAATCACGGCCGCGGCCTCCAGCAGGTGCTTGCCGAGGAGCTCGGGCTCCGGCAGCGCCACCGGGTACACACCGTCGAAGCAGGCGCGGCACAGGTCGTCCGAGGGAACCGTGGTCGCCTCGACCAGCTGCTCCAGCGAGATGTAGGCCAGGGAGTCCGCACCGATCGAGGCGCAGATCTCCTCGGGCGAGAGACCGTTCGCGATCAGCTCGGCGCGGGTGGCGAAGTCGATCCCGTAGAAGCACGGCCACTTCACCGGCGGGCTCGAGATCCGGACGTGGACCTCGCGGGCACCGGCTTCACGGAGCATCCGGACCAGGGCGCGCTGGGTGTTGCCGCGCACGATCGAGTCGTCCACGACCACGAGCCGCTTCCCCTCGATGACGTCACGCAGCGGGTTCAGCTTGAGCCGGATTCCGAGCTGCCGGATGGTCTGGCTCGGCTGGATGAAGGTACGGCCGACGTAGGAGTTCTTCACCAGGCCCACGCCGTAGGGGATCCCGCTCTCCTCGGCGTACCCGATCGCGGCCGGCGTCCCCGACTCCGGGACCGGGATGACCAGGTCGGCATCGGCCGGGAAGTCGCGCGCCAGACGGCGACCGATCTCGACGCGGACGCTGTGCACCCGCTGGTTGGAGATCCGGGTGTCGGGGCGGGCCAGGTAGACGAACTCGAAGAGGCAGCCCTTCGGCGCCGCGTCGGCGAACCGGCGGCTGCGCAGGCCGTCCTCGTCCACGGCGACCATCTCGCCCGGCTCGATCTCCCGGATGTACGACGCCCCGACGATGTCGAGCGCCGCCGTCTCGGAGGCGACCACCCAACCTCGCTCCAGACGGCCGAGGACCAGCGGGCGGATCCCCTGCGGGTCGCGGGCGGCGTACAGGGTGCCCTCGTCCATCCAGACGAACGAGAACGCGCCGCGGACCTGCGGCAGCAGCTCGGCGGCGCGGTCCTCCAGCGACTGGTCGGGGTGGTAGGCCAGCAGCGCGGTCACCAGGGAGGTGTCGTTGGTGCTCGTCTCCAGGTTCCGGGCGTGGATGTCGAGCTCGCCGGAGTCGCTGGGCAGGTCGGCGACCATCTGGGCAAGCTCGCTGGTGTTGGTCAGGTTGCCGTTGTGACCGAGCGCGATCGAGCCGTGCGCCGTCGGACGGAACGTCGGCTGGGCGTTGTGCCAGGTGCTCGCCCCGGTCGTGGAGTAGCGCGCGTGCCCGATCGCGAGGTGGCCCCTGAGCGAGGAGAGCGTCGACTCGTCGAAGACCTGCGAGACCAGGCCCATGTCCTTGTAGACCAGGATCTGGCG
>JBKJIR010000067.1:0-6648 GCA_046598495.1 Marmoricola sp.
CGCGCAGCTGGACATCGCTGGCATCGACCAGAGCCTCGACGAGGGTTTCGGGCTCGGATCTTTCGAGCACGTCGTCGACTCATGGCTCTTCCCCACCCTCGCCGCCCTGGGCGAAGGTTGGGTGCGAGGCGAGATCGACATCGCGGGGGAACACGCAGCCAGCCATGCCGTCCACCGACGACTCTCCGCGGCGTTCGATGCCGCCGGCAGCAGGTCGCGAGGGCCGAAGGTCGTCGTCGGGTTGCCGCCGGGCAGCCAGCACGCTCTCGGCGCCCTCGCCTTTGCCACCGCCATCCGTCGACGAGGCTTCGACGTGCTCTACCTCGGCGCGGACCTTCCTGCCAGCGCCTGGGAGACCGCGGTGGCCGGCCACGCTGCCCGCGCAGCCGTCCTGGCTGTCGTGACCCCTGAGGACCGTCCAGCTGCCGTCGCGGTCGCCGAGCTGTTGGCCAGGCACCACCTGGCCCCCCTGGTCTGTGTCGGAGGCGCAGCGGGGTCCCGTCTCGCCGCAGGCGTGCGCGAGCTGCCGTCGAGCATAGGTGCGGCAGCCGAACAGCTCGACCTTCTGACTCAGGAAGAGTGGTAGGGAGACGGGGCGTGGAGAACACCCGAGAGGCCCTCCCCCGGATGGGAAAGGGCCTCCCGCCCGAACGTCCCTCGGGTGGCCGATGCTCGGCGAATCTTTCGCAATGACCAGAATCGTCATGCGGTGGAGGACGGTGACCCGTGGTTCGGCTGGTTCGTTGGTCAGGCTGGGACGACGGATTGGTTGCGGCTCAGGAGCCACTTGACCGCCGGGTAGCCGGTCATCAGACCGACAATGACGCCGACCTGCATGAGGAACCAGAAGGTGCCATCAGTGACCGACGGCATCGCGTTGTTGAAGTGCAAGAAGAGCATCCAGCCGACCATGCCGATGTCGAATGCGGCAACAGTTATGACGGCAGCAACAATCGCTGCACCAACGGACAACCCGCGGGCGTGACCGGTGCGGGGCCCGTGGCTGGCGACACGCTCGTAGACCGCCACCATGACGACGACGAGTACCGCAATGATGATGATCATCGGCCACATCGCCAGACCCGCGATGGTCCACCCGACGGCGACGACGAACGGGACAGCGATTAGGTGCGCGACAGCGGATGCGCCGCCACCGGGAAGCAACGCAACCGCCGCCTCAGCTGGCTTCCTTGCGGTGCCGTCAGCAGGACCCGAGTCGGTGTTGGTGCGTCCCCGGCTCAGGTAGAAGGCGACGGCGAAGGGGCCGAGATACAGCCCGGCGGCAACCCACACCAGTTCGGAGGCGACGCTGTCGTGACGGCGGCGACCCCGGTAGATGTCGATCGCGATCAATGCTGCGCTCAGAAGCGAGAGCACCAGGTAGGTCCAGGCCACTGGGGTGAGCCAGGCCGGGATGGGCGATTCCATTGCCATGTCCATTGCATGTGTCCTTGGTGCGAGAAGTGGCTCCGGTCGCGTGCCCGGTGTTCACCAAGCCTCAGCGGAGGCTGCGGCAAGGGGCGGTGCGGGCCGACTCGGTTGAGTTATCTGACTGGCGCTGAGCACGGCGCTAGTCGGCGGCGTGGGTGGGGCGTTGGTCCACCGCCTCATGCGGTAGGGCTGATCTCGGGCGAGACGTGGCTTGGAAGGTTGCCGTCGCGTAGGTCCCGGGCATGACGACGGGCTCACAAGCGCAGCCGGGGCCGCAGGCAAGGAACGTATGGACGGCATGCCTGCACCGCGCACACGGCATGTCATGCGACAGGTGCATTTCGTTGGTCTGGACGGTGTCCCACATGGTCCTACCTCCTTTGCAGTGCTTCGTCCCTTGATATCCATTCGAAGCCACCGACGCTGGCGACGGGTTGTTCCGCGAAGAACTTGAAAAAGGCGTACCGGCCGGCCCCGACCCGAAGGCAGGGCACGGTGCAGGTGGGTCCGCCTGGCTCTGAAGCGGACCCACGCACTCCCGACCCTGCTCGATCCGACTACCCCCCGGGCGGTTCAACAGGTCGTGGGGTGAGGTCCTGGGTGCCTTCGCGGTCGCGGAGGAAGGCGTAGCCGTGGGGTGAGCGCCAGAGGTACACGCCTGGTTCGAGCATGGTGTAGGTCCAGCGGGTGTGGGTCTTCAGGTTGTGGTGGTGCTGGCACAGCGACCCGAGATTCTCTGCTGCGGTTTTCCCGCCGTGGTCGTAGGGCTCGATGTGGTCCTTCTGGCAGGCCCGGGCCGGTCGGGAGCAGTGCGGGAACACGCACGTCCGGTCGCGGAGCGCGACGTGCTCCTTGATCCGATCCGGGACGACGTACGCGGTGCTGGAGGGCTCGTCGTGGAGGTCGATCACGGGCTTCACGGTGACCGTGACGCCGGGGTTCGCACACCAGGTCGCGACTTGGGTCTGGGTCAGGAGCCGGCCGCCGCCGTTCTCGACCACGGCCGTGGTGTTCGTGGTGTCGGCTGGGAGGTGGACGTACAACGTGACCAGTCGGGTGCCGGTGGTCTCGCCGCGGGCGAGCCGGCCCAGGGCCATCGCGCGGCGGGCGTCGAGGGATGCTTCGCAGCCTTCTGCGGCGAGGGCTTCGGCTTCGCGGTCCAGGGCTACGTCGAGGTCGAGGGCATCGGTCAGGTCCAGGGCGCCGTAGAGGGTGGAGGTGCCGACGAAGGAGACCTGCCGGTGATCGACGACAACCCGCGGGGTCGTGACCGAATCAGCGATCTCCTGGGCGTGCTCGGGCAGCACCATCGCGATGGTCTCGTCGATCATGCGTTGCGTCGCGGACGCGCTGAGCTTCCCGGCGAGCGGAGCTATCCGGGCATCGAGGTCGGCGGCGGCCTCCGCGGGCAGGATCGTGGTCTCGCGCGCGATCCGGCGGCCCTTCCACGCCGGCAGGCTCCCGCCCACGATCCGGGCGTAGAGGTCCGGCAACCGGTGGGCCAGCTCGACGGCATCGCCGAGGAACGCACGACCACCGTTGGTGGTGGTCCCGATCACCGCCGCGAACTCCGCCACACAACCACGCGCGATCAACGGCGCGCCCTCACCGGTCAACGCGACCGGCGACTCACCCCAGGTCTCGGCAAGCTCCGGGTCATCAGCTTCATGCAAACCCGCCCACTCCACCGCGGCGACCAGCTTCCGGGCCTCCGCGGCGTGCACGTCGACCTGCGCCGCCCGTGCCGCGGCCAGCACCCCGGCAGCCTCCAACGACCGCGCCGGCTTCCGGTGCCGGGCCAGCGGCGGCAGGTTGCGGTAGGTGATCGACATACCCGCAACGCTAGGGACCCCCGCCGACAATTCGAGGCCGAAATCGTACCTCGGTCTCGTTATTTGAGACGGGAACGAGAGCGGTTTCGACAGGCTCAACCAGCGGGGGTTTCGACAGGCTCAACCAGCGGTGGACCTGCGGCGGTCAAGCCACCCGCTTCCGGGGCCGACCGCGACCCCGTTTCTGCTCGACCACCACACCCGCCACGAAGATCTGCCCGCCCCAGACGCCGTGTGGCTCGTTGCGTTCGCGTGCGCCGGCGAGGCAGAGGTCCAGCACCGGGCAGCCCGCACAGGCGGCTCGCGCAGCCTCCAGTGCCGTGGGGCTCTCGGCGAAGTACAGCTCAGGGTGCTGTTGGCAGGCCAGCTCGGTCATGACCCCGAACCTGGCCGTCTGAGGTAGCCGGATCCATCGGGCGATTGCCCTAGATCTGAGGTAGTCGGGTCAGCCCCGCGAGCTCCGTGACGTCCGACCGCGCACGATCCCGACGAAGACCTGGGTCCCCGGGTCTTCGTTGGCCCGCAGCCAGGCCAGTCCGATCGGGGACTCCTCACCGTCGGTCAGGGGCCGGAACTCGACGTCCTTGCGACTGTGCAGCCGAGCCAGGGACATCGGCACGACCACATAACCGGAGCCCGCCGCGACGGTCTCGATCGCCATCGGGAGATCGAGGTCACCGAACTCAGCCAGCACGTCCAGCTCGCCGGCCAGGTCCGCCCTGGTGAGCTCGTCGTACGCCGTGGCCGGGTGCTCCCGGGCCAGGACGGCGACCGGCACCTCGGAGTACAGCGGGATCAGGTGCATGCCGTCGCGATCGATCTCGCCACGGATCAGGCACATGTCGAGCTCGCCCGAGCGCAGCAGCCGCTCCTGGTCGGCGACATCGACCAGCTGCAGCTCCAGGCGACGGGTGCGGGTGGTCCGGTGCCACTCGACCCAGGCCTTCTCCCACTTCCCCGGCATGACCCCCGGGACGAAGCCGACCCGCAGCGGTCCGGTCGCTCGAGGTGCCGGTGTGATCTCTTCCACGCCGGAACACTAGCCGCTTGTCGGATGCGTCATACCGGCCGGTAGAGCCCGGTGATAACTTCCGGCACATGCGTTCCGCCAAGGATTTCTTCGCCCCTCTCGCCGTCGGCGCCCCCGCCCCGCTCCGGGAGATCCCGGCCCGGCCCAGCCGCGCGATCCACTTCTTCGACCCGGGCAACGAGAAGATGGCCGCCAAGGTCCCCGACATGGTCGGCACCGTGGACGTCCTGCTCGGCAACCTCGAGGACGCCGTCAAAGCCGAGAACAAGGAGATTTCCCGCGCCGGCCTGGTCAAGATCGGTCAGAACACCCCGAATCTCGGAAGCACCCGCGGGCCGACCCAGTTCTGGACCCGGATCAACTCGCTCGACTCCCCCTGGGTGCTCGACGACCTGACCACCCTGGTCCCGGCGATCGGCGAGCAGCTCGACGTGATCATGGTCCCGAAGGTGCAGGGCGCCGAGGACATCCACTACATCGACCGGATCCTGGCCCAGCTCGAGGCGAAGGCCGGCATCACCAAGCCGCTCCAGGTGCACGCGATCCTGGAGACCGCCCGCGGCGTGGCCAACATCGAGGAGATCTGCGCGGCGAGTCCGCGGATGCAGGGTCTCTCCCTCGGCCCCGCCGACCTGGCTGCCGACCGCCGGATGAAGACCACCCGCGTCGGCGGCGGTCACCCGGGCTACCTGGTCCGGCAGGACCCGGAGCGCGGCGACGACGGCGTCCCGCTGTACGACGGCCCGCGGGCGACGTACCAGCAGGACCTGTGGCACTACACGATCGCCCGGATGGTCGACGCCTGCGCGATGCACGGCATCTACCCCTACTACGGACCGTTCGGCGACATCAAGGACACCGTCGCCTGCGAGGACCAGTTCCGGAACGCCTTCCTGCTCGGCTGCGTCGGCGCCTGGTCGCTGCACCCGGTGCAGATCAAGATCGCCAACAAGGTCTTCTCGCCCTCCGTCGAGGACGTCAAGCACGCCCGCCGGGTGATCGCGGCGATGGGCGACGGCACCGGAGCCGTGATGCTCGACGGCAAGATGGAGGACGACGCCTCGGTGAAGCAGTGCAAGGTGATGGTCGCGCTGGCCGAGGAGCTGGCCGCGATCGACCCCGACCTCAAGACCGCCTACGACGCCATCGTCCTGGACTGAGAGACCGACCATGAGTGAGTTCCGCCCCCGCCGCTCCGTCCTGTACATGCCCTCGTCCAACGAACGCGCCCTGGAGAAGGCCAAGACCATCGCTTGCGACGCGCTGATCCTCGACCTCGAGGACGCCGTCGCCCCCGAGGCCAAGCCCGAGGCCCGGCGCAACGCCGCCGCTGCGGTGACTTCCGGCGAGTACGGCGACCGGGAGCTGACCATCCGGGTCAACAGCATCGGCACGGAGTGGCACGACGAGGACATCCGCGCCGCAGCCCAGGCAGGACCGCACGGCATCGTGGTCCCCAAGGTGAACAGCGCGGACGAGGTCCGCAGCCTGGTCGCCGCGATCGAGTCGGCCGGCGCCCCGGAGCACACCCGGCTCTGGGCGATGGTCGAGACCCCCGAGGCGATCTTCAACGTGCGGGAGCTCGCCGCCGCCTCGCCGCGCCTGGCGGTGCTGGTGATGGGGACCAACGACCTGGTCAAGGAGACCTACTCCGAGCACGTGCCCGGTCGGGCCCCGCTGCTCGCGGCGCTCTCCCTCTCGCTGCTCGCGGCCCGCGCCGCCGGGATCGCGATACTGGACGGCGTCTACAACGACGTGAAGAACCTCGACGGGTTCCTCGACGAGTGCGAGCAGGGCCGCCAGTTCGGGTTCGACGGCAAGACCCTCATCCACCCCGGCCAGGTCGAGGGCGCCAACGCGGCCTTCGCCCCGTCCGAGCAGGCCGTCGAGGACGCCCGCGGCCTGATCGCGGCCTGGGACGCCCGGGAGACCGGTGTCGTCACCTACAACGGCCGGATGGTCGAGAACCTGCACGTCGAATCGGCACAGCGCACACTGTCGATCCGCGCCGCCATCGGGGCTCTGGACGACTGAAACCGCAAGAAACTTTGTCGGGCCGTGCCGCGTTTGCGCGAAGTCGCGCCGGGTACAGACTGTCCACAACCCCTAGGGAGGAGGTTTTGACATGGTTGTTCTCGGCTTGATCCTGCTCATCATCGGTCTCGTGGCGACTATTTCCGTCCTCACGACGATCGGTATCATCCTGATCATCGTGGGACTGATCCTGAACTTCGTTCCCATCGGTGGCACCCGGCGTAGGTACTACTAGTTCGCAGCGCGCGCGTCGCGACCCCCGGTCCTGCTGGACCGGGGGTCGTTGCGTTTGCAGGGGCCGGGGCACGCTCGGACGGCGCG
>JBKJIR010000052.1:0-15876 GCA_046598495.1 Marmoricola sp.
GTCTCATCGACCAGCTGCGCCGGGAGCAGGCGGCTTATTTCCAGTCGGGCGCGCCGGGCGCGCCGCCGGTGGCCGAGCTGCAGGCCGCTGGGCGGCCCTAATAGCCGCATCCCTTTCCGTCTACTTTCCGCTCCGCCATGACCACGCTCGCTACTATTCTGCCGCCTGCCGCCCTGCTTACCGCCTTTCCCCAGACCAGCAGCCAGCTGGCGCCCACCGAGCCGCCGGCCAGCCCCTGCCGGTTCTGTGGCACGCCCCTGGACTTCACCTTCGTGGACCTTGGCACTTCGCCGCTGTGCCAGGAGCACGTGCGGCCCTACCGCTACAACCAGGCCGAGGCGTTTTACCCCCTGCACGCCCGGGTGTGCCGCGGTTGCTTTCTGGTGCAGCTCGATGAGTTTGCCAGCTCAGCAGAGATTTTTCAGAACGACTACGCCTACTTTTCCTCCTACTCGGCCTCCTGGCTGCGCCACGCCCGCCGCTACACCGAGCAGGTCACCCAGCGGTTTGGGCTGACGTCCCGCAGCCAGGTGGTGGAGGTAGCTTCCAACGACGGCTACCTGCTCCAGTACTTCGTGGAGAAGGGTATTCCGGTACTTGGCGTGGAGCCCGCCGCCAACGTGGCCGCCCACGCCGAGGCCCAGGGCATCCCCACGCTGGTGCGCTTCTTCGGCCGCGAAACGGCCCGCTACGTGGCGTCCACCACCGGGCAGGCCGACCTGCTGCTGGGCAACAACGTGCTGGCCCACGTGCCCGACATCAACGACTTCGTGGCCGGGATGAAGCTGCTGCTCAAGCCCGACGGGGTGATTACGATGGAGTTTCCCCACCTGCTGCGGCTGGTGGAGGGCAACCAGTTCGACACCATCTACCACGAGCACTTCTCCTACCTCAGCGTGCACTCAGTGCAGGCTGCCGCAGCAGGCCACGGTCTGGATCTCGTTCGGGTCGAGGAACTGCCGACCCATGGGGGCTCGAACCGGTACTGGCTCAGGCAAGCCGGGCAGCAAACCCCCGACGGATCGGTGGCCGATCAACTCGCGGTCGAGCGCGCTGGAGGGCTCTTCGAGCCTGACCGATGGCACGCCTTCGCGCAAACCAGTGGGCAAGCAGTCGCCGACCTCCGCGCCTGGCTCGTGGAACGCGAGACGTCCGGGCGGACTGTGGTGGCGTACGGCGCCGCTGCCAAGGGCAACACCTTCCTCAACGCGGTAGGCGAGGCGGCTGCCACCCTGGAGTTCGTGGTCGATGGAAGCGCCGAGAAGCAGGGCCGCTTCCTCCCGGGGTCGCATGTACCGGTCGTGGCACCGGAGGTTCTCGCTGCTGCAGAGGTTGACGACGTCTTGATCCTGCCCTGGAACATCGGCGACGAGCTGCGGTCGATGGTCTGGGAACTCTCGCCGGAAGCCGAGTGCTGGGTCGCGCTGCCGACCATGACGCGACTGCCATGAGAGTCGAGTGGCACGAGCTCGACGGGCTCCACCTGCGGGAGGCAGAGATGCATCACGACGCCCGCGGAGATTTCACCAAGCTGTGGGACGGCGGTCCGGAAGACGTTGTCGCCACCCAGGTCTGCACAGCACTGAACGACCGGCGCGGCACCGTCAGGGGGTTGCACCTCCAGGTCCCGCCGAGCGCAGAGCGGAAACTCGTCTGGTGCCTGGCCGGCGGCATCTGGGATGTCGTTGTCGACGCCCGACCCGACTCGGCGACGTACGGGGCCTGGGCCGCCGTCGAGCTCTGGGCCAATCGACCACGGGTGCTCGACGTCCCGAGGGGGTTCGCCCACGGCTACCAGGCGCTGACGGACGGAGCGCACGTCGCCTATGTCATCGATGGCTCCTACGACCCGTCCCACGCGCGGACCCTCGCGTGGGACGACCCCACGGTGGGAATCTCGTGGCCGCTGGCGGTCGCCGTGATGTCCTCGGCTGATCAGAACGGACAGCCGTGGCCGTTGTCCTGATCACGGGTGGCACCGGACTGATCGGCCGCCGGGTCGTCGACCTCTGGGATCTTGAACAGGAGCCAGTGCTGATCGGACGCCCAGCGCACGATCTCCTGGAGCCGACACGCCTCGCCTCGGAGATCGAGAGGGTCGGACCGGACGTCGTTCTCCACCTCGCCTGGTGCTCCAGCAGTGTCCCCGACTACCGCAACTCCCCCCTCAACGATCGCTGGGCGGAGGTGACCCTGGAGGCTTCCCGTGGGTGTGATCGGGTAGGGAGTCGCTTCGTGGTTGCCGGCAGCGTCCTTGACGATCGCCCGCCGACCGACCCCTACACCCGGGCCAAGCACCGTCTGCGCAACGCACTGGAGGAATCCGCATCGCAGGTCCTTCTGACGTGGCTACGACCCTTCTACGTCTTCGACCCGACGGGCCGACGACCCGGAGTCCTGGCGGCAGCCAGAGACGCGTCCGAAAGAGGGACGTCGGTCGGCCTTCGCGCCCCAGACGCCCGCCACGACTTCGTGCACGTGGACGACGTGGCGCGGGCGATCCACACGTTGATCGCTGCGGACCTCCGGGGTTCGGTGGACATCGGATCCGGTTCGACGCATTCGGTGGCCGAACTCGTCGAGGCCGTGGGACTACGGTGGCACGACGTCGACGAGCACGATGACGTGGAGCACGACGAACGCGTCGCCCGCACATCGTCTCTGCACGCGGCAGGATGGACCCCCCGCGAGACAGAACGGTTCTTCGGAGATGACTGAGCCCACCGACCACACATCCCATGGCGACCGGGTGCCCGGCGCGCAGGAGTTCGAGGACGCACGCACCGACTGGCGCCGTTCGCTCGGCTCGGATTCGGGCCTCCGTGAACGAGCGGTCGACCTGCAGGTCGACGCCGAGCGTCATCACTACACCTATACCTGGCAGTGGCTCGGCGTCCCGATCATCCGACTTCCGGACGACATCTGCACTCTGCAGGAACTGGTCTGGGAGTACCGACCTGACGCCGTCGTCGAAACCGGTGTGGCGCGTGGTGGCAGCATGATTCTCAACGCCTCGCTCCAGGTCCTGGCGGGACTCGAGGCCCGGGTGCTCGGAATCGACCTGAAGGTTCACGAGCACACCCGCGCCGCACTCGTGGGACACCCCCTCGGAAGGGGCATCACGATCCTCGAGTCCGACTCGACCTTCCCCTCGGTCCGCGTCAGCGCCGCGGCCTTCCTCGACGGATCGGAGCGAGCCCTCCTCATCCTGGACAGCAACCACACCCACGACCACGTCTACCGGGAACTTGTTTCGCTGGCACCGCTCCTGCCCGTCGGGTCGTTCGTCCTGGTCGCCGACACCCTGATCGAGGAGTTCCCGGCCGGCCACTTCGCCGATCGGCCTTGGGATCGCGGCAACAATCCCCTGACCGCGGTGCGACAGTTCCTGGCCGAGCACCCTGAGTTCGAGCTCGACCCCAGCTGGAGCCGCCGCGGTCTCCTGAGCGAGTTCCGCGACGGCATCCTGCGCAAGGTCGGGTGAGGTCCCCGCCATGAGCGGAGTGGTGAGCCGGTCGAGCATCGTCGCCGTCGGAATCGCCGGCAACGGCATCGGGTCCCTCGTCATGCTCGCGGTGGCGTCACACGGGTCGGACGACCGTGCGTTCGCTGCGTTCGCGACCTGGTGGATCGCGGCCACCCTCGTCGCCTTTCCCCTGGGCGTTTTCGAAACGCTCCTCGCACGTGGCGTGATCGCCGACCGCGTCGCCGGCCGCTCACCCGCGGTGACGACGGGCGCGGTGACTGGTCGCGCCGGGGTCCTCGTCGTCGTAATCGCGGGCGCGTGCGTCGCCCTGGATCGACCGTTGTCAGATCAGGTCTTCAACGGGCATCGCGGGCTGGGTGCCAGCCTTGGTGCCTTCCTGCTGGTGAGCCTGGTCCTTGCGGTACAGCGCGGAACGGCCACCGGATCCGACCGTTTCAGTGTCGTCGCCCTCCAGTTGATGGCTGACGGCGCTCTGCGCGCAGCCGGCGCGCTCGTCGCCGTGCTGATATCTGACGACCCGCTCGTCCTGGCGCTCGCGGTCTGCGGCGGGAGCGTCGTGGCTGCAGTTGCGGTCCACCTGCGGTTCCGCGACTGGCTCGCGCTGCCACACCTGCGACCGGGGACGGTCGACGCGACCACGGTGGGCCTGATGCTCGCCGGGGCGAGCGGACCCATCCTGATCAACAACGCATCGGCACCGCTCCTGGCCTGGCACGGCGCCACCGCCCTCCTGATCGGGACCTTCGCCGGAGCTCTGACCTTGAGCCGCGTTCCGATCCAGCTCGGTGGGGCCGTCTTCGGTCCGCTGCTCAACCGTCTGTCGACAGCGATCGAGACGGGCGCGGAGGACGCGGCCGACGATCTGGTGAGACGGTCGATCGCATTGGCGGCCGCCGCCGCTGTCCTCTTCACTGGCGGGTTCGCACTTCTCGGCAATCCTGTTCTCGAAGTGTTCCTCGGGTCCGGGCACACCTTGCCAGGCTGGTCCCTGGCCCTTCTGGGTGGATCGAGCGGACTGATGCTCATCGCGATCGTCGTCCAGGTGCGAGCCGCTGCGCGGCAGGCGTGGCGAGGAATCGCCGTCAGCTGGATGGCAGCGGCGATCGCCTTCGCGATGGCGCTCCTGTTCCCGGGCTCCGACTTGTTCCGGGTGAGCGTGGCGCCCTTGGTCGGGACCGCCGTCGGTCTAGCTGCTCTCGTGGTCTCCGGCCGTCGTGGAAATCAGGTGCTAACAGCCGCCGCTCGGTAGCTCGCGATGTGCGCGTTCGCGCAGGATTTCCAGGTGAACCTTGCCGCGCGGGCCAGGCCGCGACCGATGAGGTCCGGTGTTCCTGAGAGCGTCTCGGCTATCCCACGTGCGATCTCTGGCACAGAGGTGGCATCGAAAGTGATCGCTGCGTCTCCGCACACCTCGGACAGCGAGCCGGAATCCGCGACGGCAACCGGACACCCCGTCGCCATAGCCTCCAACGGCGGCAGCCCGAACCCCTCGTACAGACTCGGGAAGGCCAGGCAGGCGGCCCGCCGGTAGAGGTCACGTACCTCGTCGCGGGCGACGTGCCCACGGTGTTCGGCCCACTCAGGCAGGGTTCCGAGCCTCTCTTGCCCAGCGCCGGTCAGGACCAGACGCAGGCTCGGGTGCTGGCGCCGTACGAGGGCCATTGCTTCGATCAGCCGCGCGTGGTTCTTGTGCGGCCACACCGCGGCCGGGTAGTAGACGAAGTCCTCACGTTCGATCTGCTCAGGGGTGAACCACGCGTGGTCGACCCCGAGAAGTGCGACGTCGATCCGCCCGGCGGGCACCCCGAGTCGGTCAACGATGCTGCGCTGGGCGAACTCGCTGATGGTGACCACCCGGTCGGCACGTCGAGCGGTGCGGTCGTAAGCGACTGATCGGTAGTACCGCTCGGCGCGACTGAACATGGCAGGAAGGTCCCGGTGCTGCACGTCCAGCAGTGTGACCACGTGCGGCACGCCCCGCTGAGCGGGGACTGGCACCGTGAACAGGTGGTGGACCACATCTGCAACCGACAGCGCGGCGCGGGCCTCTCCGCCCGGAGACCTCCCCTTCGCCAGGGTGCGAAGGCGGTCACTAGTGCGCCCGCCCCCGACCACACGGCGAACCACGATCTCCGCTGCTCCTCCGAACTGGCCAGCGCCTGCGCTCGACACCAGCACGGTCAGGTCCAGATCAGTCCGCTGGACGAGCTCGGCCACCACCTCGCGCGCGTAGGTCTCGCTGCCGCCCATCGCCCCCGGAACATAAGTGACCATCGGGAGTACGACCCGTAAGCGCTCCGCCATGCGATCTCCCTCCCGGAACTGCACAGCAGCATGGCATTCCCCCGGCGCCGAGATGCCCGAACTCGCCACTCCCGCCTCCGAACGCCGTAGTCTTGCCGAGGGATCCGAACGGGGAGGCGTTGATGTACGAGGACGTGTGGGTCGTCGTGCCCGTCTTCAACGAGGAGCAGACCGTCGGCGCGACGATCGCTGACCTCCGCCAGACCTTCCCGAACGTCGTCTGCGTCGACGACGGCTCGGTTGACGGGTCCGGCCAGATCGCCCGCGCTTCCGGCGCCACGGTGCTTCGACACGTCCTGAACCAGGGCCAGGGAGCCGCGCTGCAGACCGGCTTCGACTACCTCCTACGCGCCACGGCAGCCCGGCATGTGGTCACCTTCGATGCCGACGGGCAGCATCTGGTCAGTGACGCCGTACGAATGGTCGAGCGCGCCCGCGAGACCGGGGTCGACGTCGTCCTCGCATCTCGTTTCACTGGCACCACCCACGAGATACCTCGACTACGGCACCTCATCCTCAAGGCCGGCGTTGCCTTCACCCGTTTCACCGCCAAGCTCGACGTCACCGACACCCACAACGGATTGCGTGTCCTCAGCCGCCGAACCCTCACCCGGATCCACCTCGAACTCCCTCGCATGGCCTACGCGAGCGAGTTCCTCGACGCGATCGTCCCCAACAGTCTCAGCTACATCGAGGAGCCAGTCACCGTGCGGTACACCGAGTACTCCCGAGCCAAGGGGCAGCGCAACAGCAACTCGCTCAACATCCTGTTCGATCTCGCGGTGAAGAAGATCCGGTCGGTCCGATGATCATCAAGGTCCTGCTGATCGCCGCTGCCCTCGGCTTCGGCGTTCTCCTCGTGCGGGAACGGGCACCCGGCCGGCAGCAGCTCCTGCGGCGGCTCGCCGGCCTGATCGTCGTCGGACTCGGCATCGTCGCGGTGCTCTGGCCGATGATCACCACGCAGGTGGCCAACGCCATCGGGGTCGGTCGCGGCACTGACCTCGTCCTCTACGTCCTGGTGATGGTGTTCGTCTACACCGCGCTGGCTACCTCCCAGCGGATCCATCACCTCGAGCGCCAACTGACGCTTCTGGTCCGTGAACTCGCTATCCAACGCGCCGAACAACCCTTGACGTCTCACCGCCCGACCTCAGACCCAGCCCCCGGGGGAGATGCGTGAAGGCGACTTACTCGCCTCGCCGGATCTTCTGGTCCTTCTTTGTCGGAGTACTCCTCGTGCAGTCCGCGTGGATCCTGACCATGCCGACCTACCGCGGCATCGACGAGTTCGACCACGTGTTCCACGCAGCCGCTGTCGCACGCGGCGAGTGGACCGACCACGGCCCGGCCGAGAACGGCCGTGGCGGGTACGTGCGGGTCCCGGGATCGATGGTCGACGCCGCTACGGCGGTGTGCGAGTTCTACGAGTACACCGGGAGGGACAACTGCCGGGCCTCGAAAACCTACCCCGGCGGTGACGCTCAGGTCGCTACCGCCGCTGGCGCCTACAACCCGACGTACTACCTGGTGGTAGGCGCTGCCGCCTTGCCTTTCGGCGGGGACGGCGCCAACTACGTGATGCGGGCCGTGACTGCGCTGATGTGCGCGCTGCTTCTGGCCTGGGCAGCCTCGTTGATCAGCCGTTGGGCACGGACACCCTGGCCTCTCGTCGCCTTCAGCATCGGCGTGACCCCGGTGATGCTCTACAGCACCACGATCGCCAGCCCCAACGGGCTGACCTACTCCGGGGCCGCGTTGGTCTGGTCTGCGTTGGTAGCAGCAACGAGGCAGCAGGAAGCGGCCCGCCGTCTCGCCCTTCCTGCGACGGTGGGTGCCGTTGCGCTCGTGACGACGCACACTACGGGCTCGATGTGGCTGGTCCTGATCAGTCTTTGCGCCGTCGTGCTGTTGCCTCTTCGGGGCTGGCTCACCCTGCTGAACCGTGATCGCACGGTCTGGGGATCGGCGACGGCGGCGGTCCTGATCAGTACGCTGCTCTCAGCCGCCTGGGTGAGAGCAGCCAACACCAACGCGCTGGGTCCCCGGCTGCCAGGAGCCGATACAGACCCCCTCGATGTCGCCCAGCTCGCGATCTACCACCTTTTGTGGCTGTTCCAGTCGATCGCCACCTTCCCAACCCTCAACGAGCCCCCGCCCGCACTGGTCTACGCCCTGTGGGGCGTTCCTCTTGCGGCCATGTTCCTCGCCCTGGCCCGCCGCGCCTCCGGTCGGATCAGGGTGGCGTTCGTCCTCGTCCTGGTTCTTGTCGTTGTGGTTCCGAGCGTCCTCACGGTGATCTCGTACCCCTACGAGGGGCTCGCCTGGCAGGGCCGGTACTCCCTGCCGCTCTGGATCGGCATCGCCTTCCTGGCGGGGGTGGTGCTCGACGACCCTGCACGTACCCCCCGGCGGGCCCTGATTCCCGTGGCGTTCACCCTGATGGCGATCGCCACTGCGGTGAGTACCGTCTCCGTTGGCCGCCTCGAGGTCAGTGCGGGCCCCTCGGACCCTGCAGCGGCCGGGTTCCCCGGAGGTTTCGTGCTGGTCGGACTGCTCGCCGTCGTCGGCATGCTGATCCCGTTGCGGACCGTGATGCAGACCCGCACGGCGCCGGTACCGGCGCCTGAGACCCTGAACGCATGAGCACCCTCTTCGTCGTCCCCACCCTGGGAGAGCGCCCGGAGCTGCTGCTGCGCTCCCTCGCGTCGATCGCGGCGCAGGAGCAAACCGACCTCGACCTCGTCGTCGTAGCCCCACGTGGCCGTGGTGTCGAAGAGCTGATCGCCCCGACCGGAGCAAGGTTCGTCGAGGACCCGCGGCGCGGGGGCCTCTCCGGCGCTCTCAACGCAGGCCTTGAGGAAGGGTCTCCGGACACGACCTACTTCGCGTGGCTCGGCGACGACGATCTCCTCGCCCCCGGTAGCCTCGCGGCCACGACCCGCGCCTTGGTCGAACGTCCGGACGCAGTGCTGGCCTTCGGTTGGTGCGACTACATCGACGAGCACGACACCGTCGTCTTCCGGAGTCGTGCCGGCCGCCTGGCAGCGGCGATCGTCACTTTCGGACCGAACCTGATCCCCCAGCCCGGCTCGTTGTTCCGGTACGCCGACGTGGTGGCGGTCGGAGGGCTCGACGAGAGCATCCGGCTGGCCATGGACCTCGACCTGTTCCTCCGATTGCGCCGCCGCGGGCCCCTGGTCGCGATCCCCCGCACCGTTGCCAGCTTCCGGTGGCACGCGGACTCGGCGACTGTGAGCGCCGAGACCGAGTCGATGGAGGAGAGCGACCAGATCCGGAAGCGGCACATGGGCACCTGGCCCGGGCGCGCTTACGAGTACCTCCGTTGGCCAGGGCGCTGGGCCCTCCTGCTCGCCAAGCGGCGGGTCATGCGCAACACAGCCAGAGCGGCGCGCGCAGCCATGCCCCCCGACCGCTAGCCTCGATCCATGCCCTGGCTCGACATCGTCGGATGGCTCGGCTCGGCGCTCCTGATCTACTCGGTCATGCAGGCGCGCGTGCTGCGCTTCCGCGTGCTCAACCTCGCGGCCTGCGTGGTCCTCACCGGTTTCAACGCGGCGCTGGAGATCTGGCCGATGGTCGCCATGAACGTCGCCCTGATGGTGATCAACGCCTGGCACATCCGGGCACTGGTCCGCACCCGCCACGACCACGCGTCGTACGCCGTGCTCGAGGTCGGTGGCCAGGACGAGTACCTGCGGCACGTGCTCCGCGTGCACGAGGCCGACATCCTGCGGTTCCAGCCGAACCTGGTCTGGGACGGAGCGGCCGACGGCAACGCAGCGTTCATCGTCCAGCGCGACGACGAGACCGTCGGCGTCGTCCTCCTGCACGTCGAGGCCGCCACGGCGATCGTGCTGCTCGACTACGTGACCCCGCGCTACCGGGACTTCTCCCCGGGGCGCTTCATCTGGCGCAGCAGCGACCTGCTGGCCGGTCGCGGGATCACCGAGGTGGTCACCTCACCGCAGATGGTCGGCGCCTACTACCAACGACTCGGTTTCGAGGCCCGGCCGGACGGCTCGTACCGGTTGGCTCTGCGGGTCGACTGAGGTTTCGACAAGCTCAACCACCGTGAGGTCCCGGCATTGATCAGTCGGCGTGGACCGCGGCGGCAGCGACCCACCGCTCAAGCGTGGCGGCTGCCGACCCGGAGTCGAGTGCCTCGGTGGCGCGCACGAGTCCTGCCGCGAGCCGGTCCTCCAGCGAACCGTCCTCGTCGGCGTGCACGGCCAGCGCGGCGCCGGCGTTGAGCAGCACGGCGTCCCGGACAGGACCCTTCTCACCGGCGAGCAGGCGGCGTACGACCTCGGCGTTGTAAGCCGCGTCCTGGCCGCGCAGACCCTCGGCGGTACCGCGAGCGATCCCGAGCCGGGACGGGTCCAACGACTCCTCGACGACCTGGCCGGCGCGAACCGTCCAGATCCGGGAGGTGGTCGTGGTCGTCAGCTCGTCGAGCCCGTCATCGCCGCGGAAGACCCAGGCGTCGACGCCGCGGCGCGCGAACACTCCGGCCATCACCGGCGCCATCCGGAGGTCGGCACAGCCGATCGCCTGGGCCGCTGGTTGGGCCGGGTTCGCGATCGGGCCCAGGAAGTTGAAGGTCGTGCCGATCCCGAGCTCGCTGCGAGCGACCGCCGCGTGCCGCAGCGCCGGGTGGAACGCCGCGGCGAAGCAGAACGTGATGCCGGCCTCCACGGCGACCCGGCCCACTGCCGCGGCAGGCAGGTCGAGACGGATCCCGAGAAGCTCGAGCACGTCGGCGCTCCCCGCCTTGCTCGACGCGGACCGGTTGCCGTGCTTGACCACGGTGACGCCTGCGCCGGCGGCAACGATCGCCGCCATCGTCGAGATGTTCACCGAGAACGAACGGTCGCCGCCCGTACCGACGATGTCGAGGGTGCGACCCGCGACCTCGAACGGGGTCGCGTGCGCGTACATCGCGTCCACGAGTCCCTGCATCTCCTCGACGGTCTCACCCTTGGAGCGCAGCGCCACCGCGAAGCCGGCGATCTGGACCGGTGTCGCTGCGCCGCTGAGGATCTCGCCCATCGCCCAGGCCGTCTGATCGACGGTCAGGTCGGTTCGGGCGACGAGTGAGGTGAGGACGTCGGGCCAGGTGTGGCCGCCCATGCTCAGGCCTCGGAGGGGACCCGCGCCCGCAGGAGACGGATGACCGCCTCCGCGAGCTCGATCGGGTCGAGGGGGTGGGAGACCGCGGCCTCCGCGCGCGACCACGTCGCCAGCCACCGGTCGTCCGGGCGCCCGGTCAGCACCAGCGTCGGCGGAGCCTGGTAGATCTCGTCCTTCATCTGGCGCGCGACCCCCAGGCCGCCGGCCGGGGTGGCTTCGCCGTCGAGGATGGCGAGGTCGATCGTGCCGGAGTCGAGCTGCTGCCACACGACCGGTTCGGTCGCGACCTCGACGTACTCGAGCGACGGCAGGTCGGGGTGCACCCGGCGACCGAGGGCGAGGATGACCTGCTGGCGCACGTCGGAGTCGTCGCTGTAGACGAGGACGCGGAGCGGTGCGGAGGTTGTGTTCGCAGTCACAGCCGTGATGCTACTAGGCGCGGCTCGTCCGGAGTCACGGGGTTTCGCCTCACCCGGCGTCCCGGCCCTGGCGCTCCAGACGGTCCAGCCGCCGGTCCTCGCGCACCGCCTCCTTCATCGACGCCCGCACCCACTGGACGAAGAGCACGGCGAAGAACAGCAGACCGATCAGGTCGCCGGAGCTCCAGAGGATGCCGCCGGCCAGGTGCTGGTCCTCGAGCGGATCGGGGAGCCAGGTCAGCGTCCGCCCCAGGTCGGGGTACCAGCTGCCGCCGATCAGCTCGGTCTCCCCCATGATCGTGACCCCGAGGAAGGCGTGGAACGGGAGCGTCAGGAAGATCATGAGCAGCCGGAACGGGTACTCCAACCGACCGGGCAGCGGGTCGATGCCCATTAGGGGCCAGAAGAAGAGCGAGCCGACCAGGACCAGGTGCACGTGCATCATCTCGTGCTGGAAGGCCGAGTTCAGGGTTGCGGAGTACCAGTCGGTGAAGTAGAGGGCCCACGGACTGGCGATGTAGATCGCGAGGGTGAGCGGCGCGAAGGTCAGCACCTTCGCCACCCGGGAGTGCAGCACCTTCATCAGCAGGTCGCGGGGACTGCGCGGCAGGGTGCGCAGCGCCAGCGTCACCGGAGCGCCGAGGGCGAGGAACAAAGGAACCACCATGCCGAGCACCATGTGCTGGACCATGTGAACGCTGAGCAGCGTCGTGTCGTAGGCGGCCAGCCCCGACTGGGTCGCCACGTAGAACGACCCCATCCCGCCGCCGACGAAGGCCAGCGTGCGACCGAGCGGCCAGTGGTCCCCGCGGCTCCTCAGCACCCAGACGCCGAGCAGGTAGAGCCCGACGATCCAGATCGTCAGAATGAACGGGACCGGGTCCAGACCCCAGGCGGTGAAGAAACTCGAGGCCGTGAAACGGGGCATATCGGACTCCGCCGACTCCAGCGCGACGAGCAGCGGAACCGGGGTCGGGGCGACCGGCAGCAGGGACGAGAACAGCACCTGCACAGGGTAGAAGGAGGCCTGATCACGTGAGTCACACCACCCCCCTGCGTAACCCCGCGCGACACTCGCTCAAAAAAGGGGGGTCGAGGTGGCATCGCGCCGCCGTACCGACATAATGGCGTCGTGGCGACGACTTCCGTGATCCCAGCATCCCGCCTGCACGGGCACCATGACCGACCGAGCATGGTTGCGGTAGGGACCATCATCTGGCTTTCGAGCGAGCTGATGTTCTTCGCGGCCCTGTTCGCCAGTTACTTCACGATCCGTGCAGTCAACCTCGACCTGTGGGCCGAGATGACCTCCGAGTTGAACGTGCCGTTCGCTGCTGCGAACACCACGATCCTCGTGCTGTCGTCCCTGACCTGCCAGCTCGGCGTCTTCGCCGCCGAGCGCGGCCAGGTCGGCCGCACCGGCAGCGTGCTCAACATGAAGCTGTGGGGCTTGCGCGAGTGGTTCGTGCTCACCTACGTGATGGGCGCCATCTTCATCGGCGGCCAGGCGTTGGAGTACACCGAGCTGATCCACGCGGGAATCACCATTCCCTCCGACGTCACCGGGTCCTACGGCACGATGTTCTACCTCACCACCGGCTTCCACGGCATCCACGTGACCGGCGGTCTGATCGCCTTCCTCTTCGTACTCGGTCGTACGCTGGTAGCGCGGCGCTTCACCCACGAACAAGCGGTCACGGCCGTCGTCGTGTCGTACTACTGGCACTTCGTTGACGTCGTCTGGATCGGGCTGTTCGCGACCATTTACATCATCAAGTAGACCTGAACCGATAGGACCTGTTGTGCGACTGCTCACGCGCAAGATCTCAGCTCGGCTCTCCGCCCGTCGGCGCAGCCGGTTCGCGGCTCCTGCGGTGCTGATCCTGGGCCTGCTGGCCAGCGGCGGCCTGTACGCCGCCCTGGCTCCTGCCAATGCCCGCGAGACCAACGACGACACCGAGGCGATCGCCGCCGGCCGCGCTCTGTTCGCGGTCAGCTGCGCCTCGTGCCACGGCCTCAACGGCGAGGGCATCCTGACCAAGCGCGGCAACCAGTACGGTCCGTCGTTGATCGGCGTCGGCGCTGCTGCCGTCGACTTCCAGGTCGGGACCGGCCGGATGCCGATGGCCGCCCCGGCCGCTCAGGCCCCGCGCAAGAAGGTCATCTTCACCGAGGACGAGATCAGCCACCTCGCCGCGTTCGTCGCCTCGCTCGGCCCCGGCCCATCGGTCCCGAGCGCCGAGGACCTCGACATCAGCGAAGCCAGCAACGAGGACATCGTCGAGGGTGGCAAGTTCTTCCGCACCAACTGCACCGCGTGCCACAACTTCGCTGGCAGCGGCGGGGCTCTCCCGGGCGGCAAGTTCGCCCCGAGCCTGATCGGCGTCTCCGAGAAGCACCTCTACGAGGCCATGCTGACCGGACCGCAGCAGATGCCGGTCTTCGGCGAGGGCGTGCTGTCCGCCGACGACAAGCGCCAGATCATCGCCTACCTGAAGAAGCAGGAAGACTCCCCGGACTACGGCGGCTTCAGCCTCGGCGGGATCGGACCCGTCGCCGAGGGCATGTTCGCCTGGCTCGTAGGGATCGGTGGCCTTGTCGCCGCCGGGATCTGGATCACCGCCGGCAGTGCCCGTTCGAAGAAGAAGACCACGAAGGGGGCGGACGCGTGAGCGCCACGGACACCACCGGATCAGGCCACCAGCCGGGCAGCGAGCTCGTACCGGCTGAGCCGATCGCAGACCCGGGCCTCCCGGAGCACCTCCCGCGACCGACGGACGTCGACCCGGCGATGGCCAAGCGTGCCGAGCGTCAGGTGGCCTCGTTCTTCGGCCTCTCCTCGCTCTTCGCCCTGCTCTTCTGCGTCGCCTACTTCACCCTCGACATCGGCGAGGAAACCGATGTGTTCCTCGGCCTGGGTGCGTCGAACGTGGCGCTCGGCGCCGCACTCGGCCTCTCCCTGATGATGATCGGTGTCGGCGCGATCCAGTGGTCGCGCAAGCTGATGAGCGACCACGAGATGGTCGAGTACCGACACTCGGCTGCCTCCCCCGAGGAGGACCGCGCCGAGGCTCTTGCCGCTCTCGAGGCAGGCATCGTCGACTCCGGGATCGGCCGTCGCCCGCTGGTGCGCAACTCGCTGATCGGCGCCCTCGGCTTCCTCGGTCTGCCGGCCATCGTCGCGCTCCGCGACCTCGGCCCGCTCCCGGGTGACACCCTGGAGAAGACCGTCTGGACCAAGGGCATGCTGGTCGTCCAGGACGTCGACGGCGCGAAGATCAAGCCGTCGATGATGGAGATCGGCCAGCTCGTCAACGCCGAGCCCGAGGTCCTCGTCCACACCGGCGAGGGCGAGCACGAGTACGAGGGTGCTGCTCTCCAGGCCGAGAAGTCGAAGGCTGCGGTCATCCTGGTGCGGATGAAGCCCGAGGACCTGAAGACCCCGTGGAAGGGTCGGGAGAACTGGGGAATCGATGGAATCCTCTGCTTCTCCAAGATCTGCACCCACGTCGGCTGCCCGATCTCGCTCTGGGAGCAGCAGACCCACCACCTCCTCTGCCCGTGCCACCAGTCGACCTTCGACCTGGCTGACAACGGACGTGTCATCTTCGGCCCGGCTGCCCGGCACCTGCCTCAGCTGCCGCTCGCTTTGGACGAGGATGGTTATCTGGTGGCACAAAGTGACTTCACCGAGCCGGTCGGCCCGAGCTACTGGGAACGTGGGTGAGCCTGATGAGTACCACTGCAACGACCAACGGCACGACACCGGCTTCGACACCGAAGGCCAACCCGGCGGGTGCCGCCGCGACCTGGGCCGACGAGCGTCTCGGTATCGCCACAGCGACCAAGAAGCAGATCCGCAAGGTCTTCCCGGACCACTGGTCCTTCATGCTCGGCGAGATCGCTCTGTGGAGCTTCGTGATCTGCCTGCTGACCGGTGTCTTCCTGACGCTCTGGTTCAAGCCGAGCATGGCCGAGGTCGTCTACGACGGCTCCTACGACCAGCTGCGCGGCATCCACATGTCCGAGGCCTACGCGTCCAGCCTGAACATCTCCTTCGACGTGCGCGCCGGTCTGCTGATGCGGCAGATGCACCACTGGGCCGCCATGATCTTCGTGGCCTCGATGATGATCCACCTGCTGCGCGTCTACTTCACGGGTGCGTTCCGCAAGCCGCGCGAGCTGAACTGGGTGATCGGGTCGCTCCTTCTGCTGCTCGGCACCCTGGAGGGATTCACCGGCTACTCGCTGCCGGACGACCTGCTCTCCGGCACCGGCATCCGGGCCGCCGACGGGTTCGTGAAGTCGATACCCGTGGTCGGCACCTACCTGTCGTTCTTCCTCTTCGGTGGTGAGTTCCCAGGTGACTCGGTCATCCCCCGGCTCTTCACCGTGCACGTGCTGCTGATTCCCGGCATCCTCATCGCCCTGATCGCGGCGCACATGCTGCTGCTCGTCTACCACAAGCACACCCAGTGGCCCGGGCCAGGACGCACCGAACAGAACGTCGTG
>JBKJIR010000020.1:0-218575 GCA_046598495.1 Marmoricola sp.
GCTGTCTTTGAGGGTTGCGGCGCGACCCTGTGGGCCGGGCGGGCGCGCTCGGAGATCGCGCGCCTCGGCGTGCGATCAGAGGCCCAGGTCGACCTGACTCCGGTCGAGCGGCGGATCGCGGCGCTGGTCGCCCAGGGATGTACCAATGGCGAGATCGCTGCGACGCTTTCGTTGAGCAGGAAGACGATCGAGGCAAACCTCTCGCGGTCCTACCGGAAGCTGGGCGTCCGCTCCCGGGCGGAGCTCGTGGCGAGGTTGTCGGTCCCGCGTGGGTCCACCTCTACCCCCAGCGCCACGAATGCCTGAGGATCGAGGGAGTTCCCCGATTACGGGCGCGTGGGCGCCCACCTACCGTCCTCGCATGGAGCTTGCCCTGCAGGAGACCTTCCTGATGGAGCGTTACTGGCCCGGGGTCAGTCGAGCAGACCTGGTGACTACAGAGGAGCACCTCTGCCGCGCCGCGGGCGGGCTGAGACGCGAGGGGGTCCCGATCCGGATCTTGAGCTCGACCTGGATCCCGGCCGACGAGGTCGTGCTGACGCTGTTCGAGGCCGGCGAAGAAGACGACGTACTCGAGGTCGGTCGTCGCAGCAACTACCCGTTCGACCGCATGCAGCGCGTCGAAGTTTTCACAGGAGCGAGCCGGAGGTGGCGCATAGATGAAGAACATGTCTGAGACCAAAGGAATCGACACGGCGGGGATCTCGGGACTGCGCGAGGTCATGCGCGGCCAGGTGCTGGTGCCGGGCCACACCGGGTACGACGAGGCGCGGCAGGTGTGGAACGGCACCGTCGACCGGAGGCCGGCGCTGATCGCCTGCTGCGAGGACGTGGCCGACGTGCAGCAAGCGCTGGGCTTCGCGGTGGAGCACGACCTCCCCGTTGCGGTGCGGGGAGGCGGGCACAGCGTCGCCGGCTTCTCGACCTGCGACGCCGGCGTACTCATCGATCTCGGTCTGATGCGCACGGTGATCGTCGATGCCCAGAAACGCGTCGCGCGGGCTCAGTCAGGGGCCACGGGCGCCGAGTTCGACCGCGCGACCCAGAAGCACGGTCTCGCGACAACACTCGGGGTCGTGAGCACGACTGGGATCGCCGGGCTGACGCTCGGCGGCGGGATCGGGTGGCTCATGCGCAAGCACGGGCTCGCGTGCGACAACCTGCTGTCCGTCGATCTGGTCACCGCCGACGGCCGCCTGGTCACCGCCAGCGCGGACCAGAACCCGGATCTCTTCTGGGCGCTGAAGGGCGGGGGCGGAAACTTCGGCGTCGTCACGTCGTTCGAATACCGGCTGCATCCGGTCGGTCCGACGGTGTACGGCGGGAGCGTGGCGTTCGCTCCCGAGCACCGCCGTGCCGTCCTGGAGGCCTACCGGGAGCTGACCCGCACGGCCCCGAACGAGCTGACGACCTACGCGGCGATGACCGCGGGCCCGGACGGCTCGCCGGTGGCCGCGATTGCCGCCTGTTACGCGGGCGATCCCGCCGAGGGCGCACGCCTGCTCGACCCCACCAAGGCTGCGGTCGGCGAGCCCTTGCTCGATGCGCTGGGGCCGCTGGCCTATACCGAGCAGCAGAGCCGGATGGACGAGGGATATCCCCGCGGTGAGTACCACTACTGGCGCTCGTGCTTCCTTGACGCCCTCACCGACGATGTCATCGACGTCCTGGTCGACCGGGCCAGCGACATCCAGGCGCCGCCCGCACTCGAGCTCATCGTGGAGCACATGGGCGGCGCGATCACGGAGGGTGACGGAGCCTTCGCGCATCGCGACGCGAGCTACGACGTACTCATCGCAGCCAACTGGACTGACCCGGTCGATCAGGACCGCTGCGTTGCCTGGGCGCGCGACACTGCTGCGGCACTCGAGCCGCACTCGCGCGGGGGCTATACCAACTACGAGCCCGACGCGGACGGTGCCTACGTGCAGGACGCGTACGGCGACCGCTTTGCCCGGCTCCGCGCGCTGAAGGCTCAATACGACCCGCACAACGTCTTCCGCCTGAACCAGAACGTCACACCCGCACCGTGAGTCGGGGCCCGACCGATCGGACCGAGCCTGTCGTTGGTGACGTCAACATCAGCCAACGACCAGACCAACTCTGGTTCGCAGACATCACAGAGCCGAGTACGAGAAGGTAAGCTCTACCTCTGCGCGATCGAGGCTCTCGTCCGCTCAGGCCAGCGGCGCCGCTGACCAGTCGCCTTCCCTCACAAGGAACGAGCAGGCCCGCGGTCCTCGCGATCGCTGTCACGCAAGTCCCTAACCCTATCGCGGCGGAGTGACTCATCTCAGGGTTCGCCAGGGTCAGGGTCAGCGGGCGGCCAGTCTGCCCGACCGGTGGCGGCGGCCTCGACGCCGCGAGCCGCCAGAGCAGCGCACACGGCCCGGCCGGCCTTACCTGCGGCTGCAGACGACAAGGGTCACGAGCCGAAGCGTCGCTGCAGGTCGGCGTAGCCGATCGCACCGTCGAGGAAGCCGAGCGTTCCGGAGTCGAGCAGCTCCTGGCCGGCGCGCTCCAACCCGCTGAGCGCGGCTCGGGCCAAGCTGCCGCCTAAGCTGACCCGCTTGACGCCGAGCAAGAAGAGCGTGGGCGCGTCGATGGTGTTCGCCAGCCCTGCTACCACGTTGAGCGGGCCGGGGATGGCCGCGGCAAGTCTGCGAATGGTGTCGTCCTCGACGACGCCGGGCACGAAAACGCAGTCGGCTCCCGCTTCGACGTACCGCACCGCGCGCTGGACCGTCTCGGCGAAGACGTCCCCGGTCGTGCCTGCGAAGTAGGTGTCAGTGCGGGCATTGATCACGAAGGTGCCGCTTGGTGCCACGGCGCGGGCAGCCGCGATGCGGTCTGCGGCCTCGTCGATGTCGAAGAGCCCGCCCTGTCCGGCGTCCTCGAGATTGGCGCCCACCACCCCGAGTTCCACGGCCCGGGCCACGGTGCTGCCGACCTCGTCCGCGGTGTCGCCGTACCCCGCTTCGAGGTCCGCGGTCACCGGAACGCTCACTGCGGCCACGATGCGACCGACGTGCTCGAGCATCGTGTCGCGGTCCAGCGCTCCTCCATCCGCGACCCCGCAGGACCAGGCGATGCCCGCGCTGGTCGTGGCGATGGCCGGGAAGCCGACCTGCTCGAGGATGCGGGCGGAGCCGGCATCCCAGGCGTTGGGGAGCACGAAACCACGCCCGGCGTGCAGGGTAAGGAGGGCAGCTGCCTTGAGGCTCGAAGGGTCGGCGTTCACGAGGCAACCATGTCGAGGTCAGCGAAAGACACCCGGCCAGAAACCCTGAGGTACCCGGGTCCCCGGTCGAAGAATACGTCGGCCAGGGCCGGCTGAGATGCGCATGCGGCATCCGTTGCTGCAGCGTCGTGCGACACCAGGTCGTAGTTCAGCTCTCCGGGGAGCACCACCCCATCATTGGCGATCGGGGCCTCTCGCGCCACCCCTGTCAAGGTCCTGCTGCTTTCGGACCGGCATCCGACCATGCCGCTACCGGACCGCCACGACGGCCGGCGCGCAGGCGGCGCTCTGGGGCGCCTCGCTGCGCACAGATTCGGTCGTCACTAGACTTCCACGCGGAGCGTGCGAGTTCTCGTCAAGCAATCTCGCACGTCCCGCCCCCGTAGCTCAGCTGGATAGAGCAAGAGCCTTCTAATCTCTAGGTCGCACGTTCGAATCGTGCCGGGGGCACCCATCTCGTATCTCCTGCACGCTACCTAGGCTTCGCACATGACTGAACCGATCACTGGCGCCGCGAGCCTCGGGGCCGACCTCCGCCGACGCCTCGGCGGTCGCCACCCGGTCGCCGCCGTTGCGGTAGTGAACCGGTCCGGTACGACGACCGCCGCCCTCGGTGCCGAGCTGAACGACGACTTCGAGATCGGCTCGGTCAGCAAGGCGATCACGGGCCTGCTGTACGCCGACGCCCTGACCCGCGGCGAGGTGAGACGCACCTCGCCCCTCGGGGAGTTCTTGGAGCTGGGCGACTCCCCCGCCGCTGGCGTCGACCTCGATGCGGTGAGCAAGCACCGGTCCGGCCTGCCCCGGCTCCCGTCGAGCGCTCAGCCGTTCCGCAAGACGATCGCGCTCTGGCACCACGGCGCCAACCCGTACGGCGAGGACCTGCCCGAACTGCTCGTCCAGGCCCGTGGGGTGAAGCTCGGCAAACCCCGGTTCGCGTACTCGAACCTCGGCTTCGAGCTCCTCGGCCACGCGGTGGCGAGTGCCGTCGGGTCGACGTACGCCGACCTAGTCCGGACCCGGATCGTCGAGCCGCTGGGGCTGCACGACACCTACGTCCCCGCGGCGCCGGAGGAGCTCCGTCCCGGCGCCGTGGACGGACACAGCAAGCGAGGCCGGGCCATGCAGCCCTGGACCGGCGCCGCCCTGGGACCGGCGGGCGGCATCCGCTCCTCGATACGCGACCTGGGCACGCTCGTCGCCGCGCTCCTCGACGGCACCGCTCCCGGGCTCGGCGCCCTCGAACCGGCTGCGCCGATGGGCGGTCGCGCCCACATCGGGGCCGGGTGGGTCATCCTCGGCGCCGACCGCGAGCACCCGGTGGTCTGGCACAACGGGGGGACCGGTGGCTTCCGGTCGTGGCTCGGGCTCGACCGGGTTTCCGGTGCCGGGGTGGCGGTCGTCACGGCGACCTCCGCGTCCGTCGACCGCCACGGTTTCGCACTGCTGACCGGGCAACGCGCAGCCTCCGACTGAGAACCCGGCCGACCCGGTTTTGCAAGTCCGTCGCCCGGGTAGGCGCAGTGGGGGCGGAGCAGTTCCCAGCACCGTCCACCGAGCCCGCCTCGTCGTACCGCACTGCGGCGGGGCGGGCTCACCTGATTTCGGGCGCGCCGTCCCGGCTCTTGGGGGCAGGAGACAGGACTGCGTGCCACGACGATCGTGTCGCACCGATCGGGTGAAGTCTTTAGACCGAATCACCTAGTCCGGCCCGGCTGGTCAGCACGCATCCAGACGGCGGAATTCCCCCCGAATTCACCCGCCGCACGGTGATTCGCACCACCTCGTACGCGTGTCGCGACCACGTTGACCCCGCAGGCTGACGTAGAAAAGTGGTGGGCCGGCGGTGTATGAGACCGCCGGCCCCTACTCGTTCTCGACCCAGGTAGGGCCCTGCGTTCTCAGCGCCTGGTCGCGACGACCGTCTCGATCCGGTCCCGTAACGCGGCGACGCTCATCCCCGAGAGCACCTGGCCGTCGATCACCACGGTCGGCGTACTGCTGATGCCGGCGGCCCGCCTCACCCGGTTCACGGCGGCGAAGAACTCCTTGTTCTCGGCCGCGAGCGCGGCTGCCACCTCCGGCGTACCCGCGCCGGCCCGCTCTACCAGGGCCTGCAGGTCGGCCGGGGTGACCTCGTCGGCACTCCGCGTGTCTGGCTGCTCCTCGAAGAGCAGGTCGTGCAGGGCCAGGGCCGCCTGGGGGCTGGCGTTCTGCAGCACCGCCGCCCAGACGTTCAGAGCGCGGGCGGAGTAGGTGGAGTCGGTCAGCAGGTTGATCGGCCGGTACTCGACCTGCACCGTCCCCTTGGCCGCGTTCTCCCGCAGGAAGTCCCGGGTGGATTCCTCGAGCTGTCGGCAGGACGGGCACAGGAAGTCCTCGTAGATCACGACCTTCACCGGCGCGGCGTCGTCACCGACGACCACCGAGCCCGGACCGAGGGTGACCTCGACGCTGGAGTTGTCGGCCGTCGTGGCCGGTGTGCCGCCGAACCAGGTGCCGGCTGCGACGACCGCGCTCAACGCCAGCAGGGCCCCCAGGATCAGGGCCACCTTGCGGTTGCGCCCGCTGGTGTCCAGATCGGGCCGGGGGAACATGCCGCAAATCTAGGTGGTGCCCCCTGAGGCGAAACCGAAGCCCGGCAGGAGGACCTGGGTAGGCTCACCCCTCGTGAACGACAGACTTGTGTGGATCGACTGTGAGATGACCGGCCTGGACCTGGGCGCCGACGCGCTGATCGAGGTGGCGGCGCTGGTCACCGACTTCGATCTGAACGTCCTCGGCGACGGCATCGACGTGATCATCAAGCCACCCGCCGAGGCTCTGGAGCAGATGATCCCGTTCGTCCGGGAGATGCACGTCAAGTCCGGCCTCCTCGACGAGCTCGACGGCGGGACGACCATGGCCGACGCCGAGGCACGGGTTCTTGCGTACATCAAGGACCACTGTCCCGACGGGAGCCGCCCCCCGCTGGCCGGGAACACGGTGGCGACGGACCGTTCCTTCCTGGCCCGCGACATGGCGGACCTGGAGTCCTTCCTCCACTACCGGATCGTCGACGTGTCCTCGATCAAGGAGCTCTCCCGACGGTGGTTCCCGAAGGCCTACTACAGCGCGCCGGCGAAGTCGGGCGGGCACCGGGCGCTCGCCGACATCCAGGAGAGCATCGAGGAGCTGCGCTATTACCGGCAGGCCGTCTTCGTCCCGGGCCTGGGCCCGGACAGCGAGGAGGCCCGGCGGATCGCGGCGCTCCACCAGGGCGCCCTGACCGGCGCCGGGGTCGAGACGAACCCTCCGCAGGACGGTTGAGGAAGCGGGCTGTGCCCGTCCCGAAACCCGGTTCGGATCACTCCTGAACCTTTAGTACACTTCCTTCTGCTCACGCTACGGCGGAGCGATGGTGGGTATAGCTCAGCTGGTAGAGCGCCGCCTTGTGGTGGCGGATGTCGCGGGTTCAAGTCCCGTTACTCACCCTGAACCGAAAGCCCCTCCGGTCGCCGGAGGGGCTTTCGTCGTTCTGTGGCCACGGGGCCTGGGCGTTCGTCGGAGAGATGCTCAGCCTTCCTGGAGCGTCGTCGGCGCACCGTGGACGCTCGGGATGGTGCCGAGCCTGCCCTTCTGGAAGTCCTCGAATGCCTGCATCACCTCGGCCTTGGTGTTCATGACGAACGGTCCGGCCATGGCGATCGGCTCACGGATCGGCCTTCCGCCGATGACGATGACGTCGAACGCAGGCGTGCGGGTGTCCTGGGTGGCGGCGCCCTCCAGGGTCACGAAATCACCGGCCCCGAGCACGCCCAGGTTGCCCGTCCGGAGCGGCCTCTGCTCCAGCCCGACGGTTCCGTGCCCCGAGAGCACGTACGCCAGCGCGTTGTACTCGGGGTCCCACGGCAGGTCGAGTCGGGCGCCCGGGGAGACCGTGGCGTGCACCATCGTCATCGGGGTGTACGTCGACCCGGGCCCCTCGGTGGCCCCGACGTTCCCGGCGATGACCCGCACCAGGGCGCCGGCGTCGCTCGAGGTGGTCAGACCGACCTGGCCGGACCGGATGTCCTGGTAGTGCGGGGCGTTCCACTTGGCGTGCTTGGGCAGGTTCACCCAGAGCTGGATGCCGTGGAACAGGCCGCCCGAGGTCACCAACCACTCCGGGGGCGCCTCGATGTGCAGCAGACCCGACCCGGCCGTCATCCACTGGGTGTCCCCGTTGGTGATCGTTCCCCCGCCGCCATGGCTGTCCTGGTGGTCGAAGACGCCGTCGATGATGTAGGTGACGGTCTCGAAACCGCGGTGCGGGTGCCAGGACGTGCCCTTCGGCTCGCCGGGCGCGTACTCGACCTCACCCATCTGGTCCATGTGGATGAAGGGATCGAGATCGCGGAGATCGACTCCGGCGAAGGCGCGACGTACGGGGAAACCCTCACCCTCGAAGCCCGAGGGAGCGTCGATCACCTGCTTGACAGGGCGCACCGTGTCTCCGAGCCCGGGGGCGGGCAGTCGGTTCAGCACGGTCAGATCGTCAACAGTTACGGCTGGCATGAGAAGAAGACTAGTTCAACGTTAAACTAAATTCAAGGGTTTGGTCGCGACCAACGTGTCTGCTGCGTCACGCGCAGACGCCGAGCACCCACACGTCGTCGACCTCGGTGAGGTTGTGATTGACGCGCCACGCCGCGGCGAAGGCGACCCGCTGCGTGCTGCTGTCACTGAAGCGGTGCACCACCACCGCCGACCCCGGCTTCCCGGCCGGCCAGTCCGCCGCCGGAACGCAGCCAGGGTTCCCGGCACCGACGGCAGCGGACCAGGTCGGCGCCACGTCCGGCAGCTGCTCCAGCGGAGCCGCTGAGGGGGTCAGCGCCATCGCGTTCCCGACCAGCAACGCCGAGGCCAGCGCCCCGAAGATCGCCAACCGCGGCACCAGCACGCGGGCCACCTGGGACCCCAAGGTCCTCGGTGCTCGCATCCGGGCGGTCAGCATGGTCATGCCTCCGTCAACGAGGCTGACCCCTTTTGCGTTATGTCGGCACTACCGTGAGCCCTATGAGCGACGCCCGACACCGCCGGTACGACGTCGTGATCGTCGGCGGAGGCCACAACGGGCTCACCGCAGCGGCGTACCTGGCCCGGGCCGGGGTCTCGGTCCTCGTCCTGGAGCGTCTCAACACGGTCGGCGGCGCGGCCGTCAGCACGGAAGCCTTCCCCGGCCTCGGGGCGCGACTCTCCCGGTACTCCTACCTGGTCTCGCTGTTGCCCACCTCGATCTCCCGCGACCTCGACCTGGGCGTGGAGCTGCGCTCACGGTCGGTGGCGTCGTACTCCCCCACCGTCCGGGACGGACGCGCCGTCGGCCTCCTCGTCGAGCGGGACCCGGGAGCCGCGACCCGCGCCTCGTTCGGCGCGCTGAGCGGCACCGATGAGGACTACCAGGCCTGGGTGCAGTTCTACGCCGAGATCGCCACGGCCGCCCGCCGGATCGCGCCGACCCTCACCCAGCCCCTGATCACCGCCCGGGCAATGGCTGACGGCATCGCCGCGGAGACCTGGTCCGCGCTGGTCGAGCGTCCGATCGGTGAGGTCATCGAGCATCGGTTCACCGACGATCTGGTCCGTGGCGTGGTCGCCACCGACGCCTTGATCGGCACCTTCGCCGATGTCCACGACCCGACCTTGATCCAGAACAAGTGCTTCCTCTATCACCTGATCGGCAACGGCACCGGGGAGTGGAAGGTGCCGGTGGGAGGGATGGGAGCCGTGACCGAGGCACTCGCCCGCGCCGCGAGCAGTGCCGGGGCGGAGATCCTCACCGGTGCCGGGGTCAGCGCGATCCGGGCCGACACCGGTGGTGACCCCGGGACCGGCGGCGCCGAGGTCGTCTGGCACGACGGCACCCGTGAGCACTCGGTCCGCGCGGACACGGTGTTGAGCAACGTCGCGCCCTGGGTCCTGGAGATCCTGCTCGGCAACGACGCCGACCCGCAGAACAAGCCGGCCGGCTCCCAGCTCAAGATCAACTTCCTGCTCTCCCGGCTGCCGCGGCTGAAGAGCGGGATGGACCCCCGGAAGGCGTTCGCCGGCACCTTCCACGTCGCCGAGGAGTACGGCACGCTGGCGACGGCGTACGCCGAAGCCGCCGCGGGAAAGGTGCCGACCACTCCCCCCGGTGAGCTCTACTGCCACTCGTTGACCGACCCCTCCGTGCTCGGCGAGCTGGCGGCGTTCGGGGCGCACACGCTGACCTACTTCGGTCTGCACATGCCCGGCGCCCTCTTCGAGGTCGACACCGAGGCCCGCCGCTTGGACGCCGTACGCCGTGTGATCGCCGCGATCGACGTCCACCTGGAGGAGCCCCTGCTCGACTGCGTGATGACCGGCCCGGACGGCCAGCTCTGCCTGGAGGCCCGGTTCCCCCAGGACGTCGAGGCTGACCTCGCGATGCCGGGTGGACACATCTTCCACGGCGACCTCGCGTGGCCGTGGGCCTCGAACCGGGAGTCCCTGACCACCCCGGCGCAGCAGTGGGGGGTCGCGACCGAGGTCGGCTCGGTGCTGCTCTGCGGCTCAGGATCCCGGCGCGGAGGTGCCGTCAGCGGGCTCGGCGGGCACAACGCCGCGCACGCGGTCCTGGCTCTCCGCTGACGACAGCGGTGAGCCCCGCCACCGGGTGGGTGGCCGATTTCAGATCAGGCCGGGACGCTGCTAAAGTTCGGGACGCTTCACGCGCCAATAGCTCAATTGGCAGAGCAGCTGACTCTTAATCAGCGGGTTCGGGGTTCAAGTCCCTGTTGGCGCACCAAGCACAGGTCATCTGCCATCGTGGCAGGTGGCCTGTTCTCGTTTTCCGGACCGCACCCAGGGCCAGGTCATCAGCGCCCAGAGGGCCGCGATGATCGCGATCTCGGCGACGACGTACACCGGCCACGGACCGAGGAGGTCGAGGAGGGAGGAGACCCCGGGCTTCTCGTTCAGGTAGCCGTAGTTGGTTCCCGTGACCGCGTTGAAGACCATCACGCACGCAGCCCAGACCGCGGTGCAGACGAGCGTGAACCGGTACCCGGCCCAGTTCGGACCACCGACCGCGCAGACCAGGTAGACCGCGGCCCAGACGGTCAGCAGGTGCATGGCCCAGAACATGAAGTAGCGCGGGTCCGGGAAGGTCTGTTCGAGCGAGGGCGTCAGGATGCCCTGGATCGTCAGGGACAGCCCCCAGAAGTAGAGGAGCGCAGTGGCCCGCGGCGAGCGCGTCCAGAGCGCGTACACCGCGACGATCCAGGACAGGTCGCAGATCTGGAGCGGCAGCGACGTTCCGAGGGTGAAGTCGTTCGGCAGCAGCTGAAGTGTCTGCATCGGGACCGTTACCAGCGGGATCGCGATCGCGTAGCCGCGGGCAAACGCGATGCCGCTGTCCGTGGTGCGCAGGCTCCGGCCGAGCCAGGCGAAGGCGATCACTCCGAGCAGGAACAGTCCGACCAGGAGCCCGTGCTCGGGGCTGAACGCGTCGAAGCGCAGCGGGACCATCGCAGGGACCGACGTCATGTCCTCAGTATCCGTCAGGGACATTCCGGATCTATTTCACTTTTGTCCCATAACGTCCGTTTCTCGACGTCGTTTATCTGACTACGAGCAGGAACCACCGCGGGCCCCACCGCCACCTCAGCTGCTGGACATCGACGAAAGAGGACCACCATGACCCGCACCCGATTCCTCACCGGATCCCTCGCCACGCTCGCGGTCGCCTCCGCCTTCACCCTGGCGACCCCGTCGGCGCAGGCTGCGGAGGACGGTCCCTGCGGCCAGCCCGGGATCGCCGCGGTCTACGAGACCGTCGTGCACCCGGCCGTCTACCGCACCGTCCCCGCCGTCACCCACAGCGAATGGCTCTGGGAACGTGACGTGGCGACGTACGAGTTCGGGTTCAGCAAGCTCCTCAGCCCGGCGGCGGTCGAGACCGACTGGACCCGCCAGGTCGCCGGCCCGGCCGAGTACCTGTTCACCCGAACGGTCATCGACTCCCCCGCCGTCCCCGCTGTGCCCGCCGTCCCCGCCGTGCCCGAGGTCGGCCACTTCGAGGACGTCGTGACCGTCCCGGCTGTCGTCGGTCTCGAGGTCGAGTACCAGCAGGAGACCACCGGGAACCTGCGCTGGGAGGACGCCGACTGGGGCGCCCAGAACGGCAAGGGCAAGGGGTGGACGAAGACCGGCAACACCCGCGAGGTCGTGGTGACCCCGGCCGTCACGACCCGGCAGTGGGTCATCGACGCCCCGGCGGTTCCGGCTGTCCCGGCTGTCCCGGCGGTCCCGGCGGTCTCGCACACGGAATCGATCTGGGCGCTCGCGGCCCCGGGAGCCGACTGGACCGGACCGGCGGACGAGCGCGCCACCGCGTCGACGACCGAGAACGCCACCACCGACGGCGACGCTCCGGCAGGTGCCGGCTGGACCCTGGTCGAGACCCGGGCGATCGCAGCCGTGATCGACACGGTCTGGGCTTCCGTCGCCCCGGACGGCTACACCCCGACCGGCGCCGCACAGGTCGTCGGGACCACCCGCGAGGAGACGCCCACCACGTCGGCAACGGCGCCTGCTGGCGACGGCTGGGCCCAGGTCGCCGGGACCGAGGTCGCTGTCGTCGACGCACCGGAGCAGACCGAGCTGGTGACTCCGGAGTCCGTCGAGGAACTCCTGGTCAGCGCGGCCGTGCCGGCGAGTGAACCGTGCGTCGAGCCGCCGCTGGTGGAGGAGGAGCCGGAAGAGGAGAACGAGGACGGGACCACTGACGAGGTCGCTGCCCCGACGACCCCGACGACCCCGACGACCCCGACGACCCCGACGGCCGCGCAGGGCGCCCAGGGCGGCGCCGGTCCGGTCGGGACGGTTCTCCCGAACACCGGCAACGACGTAGCGCCGTGGATGGCGCCCGCAGGACTCGCCGTCATGCTCGCCGGCATCAGCGTGATCCGGATGAGCCGCCGTACTGCCGGCTGACCCGCCGGCCCGCAGACGTGAGCCCCTCCTGTTCCCGGGCATGGAGGGCCTCAGGTCTGTTCGGACGTTCGTCGCTATTAGTGTGTGCCCCTAGGCCAGACCGGAACCCCGCCACGAAGGAGGCTGGATGAATCGCCGTCTGGCGCTCCGTCTCGGTGGCGTTCTGCTGCTGATGTTCCTGCTCGGCCTCGGCTCGACGCAGACCGCACCGACCGGCACCCACATCGGCTTCATGTGGCCCACCGGGCTCGCCTCCGGCGCCCTGATCCTCGCCCCCCGCCGGTTCCTGCCCCTCACCGCCGTCGCCGTCGGTGTCCTGTCCGCCCTCTCCTACCTCCTGAGCGACTACCCGGCGGTCGTCGCGGTCGGCTTCGGACTCGGGATCGCGGTCGAGGCCGTGGTTGCGCAGCGGGTCCTCACTGCGGGCGGTTCCCGACGAGTGAGTCTGGACGACCTCGGAGAGCTCGGCCGGTTCGCCCTCGCGTGCCTGCTGGGCTCCGTTACCGCAGCCGCGATCTTCGCCGCTGTCGCCGGCATCGGCGACTTCGGCGTGCCGTGGCGGGTGGGCATCGCCACCTTCACGACCCACCTCGCCAGCCAGGCGATCCTGCTCGGCCTCTTCCGGGAGCGGAGCGGGCCGACGCCGGAGTACGGCAGCGCGGAACGGCTGCTGGTCTGGTCGGCAACCGTGGTCCTCACCGTGGTCGCGTTCATCCCGACCGAGCTCCCGAGCCTCGCCTTCCTGGTGATCCCGCTGCTCGGCTGGGTGGCGTTCCGCGGGCCGATGCGGGAGTCGATCTGGCAGCTCATCGCGGTCGGGGCGATCTCGAGCACGATGACCAACCAGGGGTACGGGCCTTTCTCCGACGTCTACCTGCTCACCCAGCTGCACCCGGAGTTCCGCTACCTCCCCCAACAGGCCTTCCTGATCGCCTGCGCACTGGTCTCCATCCCGTTCTCCACCGCGGTCTCGATGCAGCGGCGCAGCGCTGCCCAGGCATTGCACGAACGTGCTCGCAGCGACCGGCTCGTGCAGAGCGCCCGCGGGATCGCCATCATCGGCACCGACCCGATCGGCCAGATCAACCTCTTCAGCCCGGGGGCCGAGTCGATCCTCGGCTACACGCCTGACGAGGTCTTCGGGCAGTCCACCCGGATGTTCCACACCGAGGCCGAGCTGGCCCGGCACGCCGCCGAGCTAGGCACCGACCCGACGTACGTGTCCGTGGTCCGGGCTACTGGCCAGCTGCCCCCGGGCACCGCGCGGGTCTGGCAGTTCGTCCGCAAGGACGGCATCCCGCGGACCCTGTCAACGATCCTGAGCCCGATCCACGACGACAACGGGGCCTTCATCGGCTATGTGGCGACCGCCGACGACATCACCGACCAGATCGATGCCGAGGCCGCCCTGGAGAAGGCGCTCCGGACCGAGCGCCGCGCGGTGAGGCGTCTCACTGACATCGACCAGGTCAAGGACGCCTTCGTCTCCTCGGTCAGCCATGAACTGCGGACCCCGATCACCAACATCGTCGGCTACCTCGAGCTCCTCATGGACGGGGTGTACGGCGACCCCAACGCGGACCAGAGGGACGCGATGAACCGGATCGACCTGAACAGCCGCCGGTTGCTGACCCTCATCGACGACCTGCTGACCCTCTCCAGCATGGAGACGCTCGACCGCCGACGACGGCGGGGTCAGGTCAACCTGGTGGCCGTGATCGCGCGCGCGGACGAGATCGTCCGACCCAGCCTGGCTGACCGCGATCTGACCGTGGACATCACCACCCCGGAGACCCCGGTCCTGGTCACCGGGGACGCCGGCGAGCTGGAGCGCCTGGTCATCAACCTGACGACGAACGCCGTCAAGTTCACCGACGACGGCGGCAGGGTCTCGATCCGACTGTCCGCGGGAAGTCCGGATCACGGACCGATGCTCGAGGTCGAGGACACCGGGATCGGTATCCGCGAGTCCGACCGGGCGAAGCTGTTCACCCGCTTCTTCCGCTCCGCCCACGCCGAGGAGCTCGGGGTTCCCGGGACCGGGCTCGGGCTGTCGATCGCGAAGGCGATCGTGGACGTCCACGACGGCCAGATCGAAGCGATCTCGGTGCACGGCGAGGGGTCGACCTTCCGGGTGACCTTCCCGGCCGCAGAGACGCCGGCGTAGCCGACGGGGCGACCCACTCGGAGAGCCGCCCCGTCGGTGCTCATGAGGGCGGGATCCGCCGCCAACCCTTGCCCGGGAGGAAGTCGTGCTGCTCGGCAGGAGTCAGCTCGGCTGTGCCGTCCGGACCGAAACGACCGCCCCCGTACGAAACCAGGGACCAGCGTCCGCCTTCCCTCGCCACGTCGTAGCGGTCGCGATGCCAGGAACGGATGGTGAGTGGGTCCGAGACCAGCACAGCAGCGATCTCGACGTTCAGCCTGGTGGGAGCCTCCGGATCGCCCACCGCCTCCGATCGGAACCACACGCTGTAGGCCGTGTCGAGGTGGCGCTGCGTCCCCGCGGCGATCTGGTTGTCGATCTCGTTGAGCAGGGAGGCCCGAAGGTCCGGCGGAAGGCTCCGGCCAGCGACCAGGGAGAGAGCGACCTCCCCCGAGCGTCGGTCTCGCGCATCGGTCAGCAACTGAGCCGTCTCCAACGCGAACTGCTCGCCCGTACGCCGGTCCTGGGCCCCGGTTCGGCTGCGCAACACCCTTGACTCGTCCGGCCGGGATGGGAGCGATCCTGGGATCGTCCGGACCTCGTCCGCACGGTCCAGCGACTCGGCGGTCGGCTCGCGAACATCCGGGAAGGGCGAGCTGGTGTCGAACCCGGACGACGGCGGCGACTCCCCGGTGCCAGCAGGCCCGCAGGCACTGCAAGCGAGCAGAGCCGCGAGGGCCACCGTGCAGGTGGCCAGGTGCGTGCGCCGTCTCACTGGGTCTGCCCGATCAACGCGTTGCTGAAGACCGTCGCGAACGCGGCCTGCCCAGCATCCTTCGGGTGGAACGACTTGGTGTCGAGCACCCCATTGATCCCGCCGAAGTCGCGGTTCCCGGCATGGATCCATTCGCCGGGGCCGTCGACGCAGGCATTGTGACCGGCGAACTGGGACTTCACCGCGGACCCGACGGACCACACTCCGGAAGCACTCGCCGCACTGGCGATGACGGTATTGAGCTGCGTCGAGAGCCTGTCGATCATCTGTCGTTCCTCATGACCGATCAGCATGCAGAGCGGGTTGTCCGAGGTGCCTCCGGTCTGCACGACCTGGGGATAGCCACCGACCATGACGTCCGCGTACGGCTGACCAGCACGAATCTCGGAGTAGAGCGAGACCAGACTGGCCTTCGTCGTGCTGATCCGAGCGGACACCGTCGACTCCTCGCCCAGACAGTTCCCGGCAACGCACTTCTTGAGGACGTCGGTGAAGCCGGCATCGTTTCCGCCGACCGTGACCGTGATCAGCTGCGGCTTCCCCTTCTCGACGTCGAAGTACATGTTCATCAGCGGAACCTGGTCACGTACGCCGGAGACCACCGCACCCGCGCAGGCGAAGTGCCGGGTGGAGTACTGCCAGGCCGCCTGCATGTCGAAGGCCCACGCCCCGGTCGATCGCAGGCAGTCCTGTCCGTAGTAGGTCTCCTCGGAACCCAGGCCCGAGGAGTACGAGTCCCCCAGCACTGCGTAGGTCCGACCCGCCGGGATGCCGTCCATTCGCACCGATGTGCTCACCCGCGCCGCTCCGGTGAGATACCCGCGAACCGGCTGCGCCTTGAACCGGTAGGGACGACCGCCCTGGAGCGGCTCGAAGGTCCAGGACCGTGCGGTCACCGGGTACGGCAGGTTGTCCCAGGTGGCTGCAGCATTGCTCATCAGCACGCTGCCGAGGAGGTATCCCGACGCATTGGTCGCTGCTGACCAGCTCACGCCGGCCGTGGTCCCCCCGTAGAGCGATTCCCCACCCTCCGCGGCCGAGATGGTGCTGATCGCACCGATCGCCGGGCCGCTGACGGTGACGGTCGATGACGGCCCGGCGAGGCCGGTGCTGGTGCCTTTCACCGGGACGACTCGGTACTGGTAGGTGCCACCGGCAGTCAGCAGTTCCGCTGTCCAGCCGTTGCCCGCGACGGCGTACTGGAGGCGCCGCCAGGGTTCGCTGGTGTTGGTGAGGCGCTGTTCGATGTACATCCCGGTCGCCCCCGTGGAGGTCCGGTTCCAGGCGAGATCCGCCTCCTCTGAGCCTGCTGCCAAGCTCACGTCGGGGCCCGGGACCGACCACGACTTCACCCCGGAGATGTCCGACCCGGTGCTGCCGACCCCGATCTGGGTCAGGGCCTGGGATATCCGCTGGGCGATGAGCGCCTCACCGGTCGCGTTGGGGTGGGTCCCGTCCCAGGCGTGCTTGGCCGCGTCCCACCCGGTCCGGGTCGGCGCGATCACCACCCGCTCAGCGGCGGTGCTCAGCTGGCTCGCCAGCGAGGCCAGGAACGATGCGTACTGATTGACCTGGGACGTGAGCTGGTAGGTCTGCGCCCAGGGGTCGTACTTGTTCAGGACCTCACCGACCACGACATCGATCCCGGGCCGGGCCGCTCGCGCCCGGGTGATGTAGGTCCGGAGGTTGTCGATGGTGGCGGCCGGCGAGGTCTTGTAGGCCAGGTCGTTGCTCCCCAGCATCACCACCAGGACGTTCGCGTCGGTGGCAGCCACCTGCGGTCCGATCTTGTCGAGCTCGTTGACGAAGCTGTCCCCCCACAACGCACCGTGCGCCTTGGCCGGGAAGTCGGCGGCGTAGTGGAGCGAGCCGTAGGTGTTGTTGACGACGTCGTACAGGCTGGTTCGGGGGCCGACGAAGGAGACCGCACCAGGAGCCGTCGAAGCGAGCTTGTTCCAGAGCCGGTAGCGCCAGGTGTAGTCGCCCGAGGAGCCCTGGGTGATCGAGTCCCCGGTGATGAGGATGCGATGGGTGACAGCGGCTTCCGCCGTGGGGGCGGAGATGACCGGCAGCAGTACTGTCATGACGGCGGCTGCAAGGAGTCCGCGCAGCACCGGCGCCCTGAGCACGGGTGTCACCGCCCTTCGGCGAGGGCGAAAGCCTGCCAGCCGAGGCCGGCGAAAGTCTTCGCACGTTCCGCCGGTGTGAACCCGCGGACGTTCGTGCGTCCCGACGCCGGTTGCGGCACCTCGACCGGGCGGATGCTGATCAGCTGCCACCCGGCGGGCGTCCACGCGACGACGCCGCCGACGGCGCTCCACCGCGTACTTCCGTTGACGGTGAGCGGCGCCGTGACCTCGATCATGACCTCCCGCGGCTTCGCAGCGTCGCCCGCCCGACCCAGCACCCGGTAGGCCCCGGCACTCGCCGCGAACCCGTCGCCGGGTTTGCGCGACATCTCGATGACCTGGCGTGCGTCGGCGGGGTTGACCAACGAGCTCCCGACAGCGCGCACGGCTGCCACGGGGTCAGCCTGCGCCGCCGGCGAGCCGACCAGCCACACCGCGTACGCCGTGAAGGCGGCGACGGCTCCGTCGGAGGTGTGAACGCGACCGAGACTGACCTCGGAGGCAAGGCGGCCGACCGCGTCGTTGGCCGGGACCCGGCCCTGACGCAGCGTGGCCGCCGTTGCCGTCGGCAGCGGGCTTGCCGGAACGGGTGGGCTGCTGGTCGCACCAGGGGCCGTTGCATGGGCGCCGTCCCCGTCGCCCAGCCCGAGGACACGGACGCCGCCTCCCACGATGAGACCGGCGACGACGCCGAGGAGGAGAACCAGAACGATCTTGGCCGTAGCCCGTCTTGCCACTACCTGGAGCATGTCCATCTGAGCCCTCCCGAAAAGGCGATATCCCTGCGAAGTTCCCGACCAGCGGTCGCGTACTTCCCCAGTGTTACCAGTTCAAGGGCAGAACGATAGGCCCGTCTAGGAATTGTGGAGAACTCCTCTACGGACGCCCCTGGGGGCGGCGGGCGCCCGGAGGCGCCGCGGTCAGAGGTAGAGACCGGTGGGGCTGTCCCCGAGCCGGTCCGCGGCGACTGCGTGGAGGTCACGCTCGCGTACGACGACGTAGACCTCACCGTGCACCTCGACCTCGGCCTTGTCGTCGGGGTCGAACAGCACCCGGTCGTCGACCTCGACGGCGCGGACCAGGGAACCGACCGCGACCACGCGGCACCAGGAGAGCCGGGTGCCGCCCATCGCTGCGGTCGCCGGGATCAGGATCCCGCCGCTGGACTTCCGCTCCCCCGCCTCGCGGTCGAGGGCGACCAGCACCCGGTCGTGGAGCATCCGGATCGGGGTCTTCTCGCCCGGGTCCTCCGGCTTCGTCGTACGCCTGCTCACGAGGCCGGCGTCACCGATCGGGTCACTTCACGACCTTGCGGATCAGCACGAGGACGGCCACGACCCCGACGACGCCGCCGGCGACCTTGAAGATGTTGTCCTGCCGCGGCGCCCCGTTGGCATCGACGAAGTAGGCCTTGATCTGGCTGACCTCGCGCTTCGCGATGGTCTTGGGGCTGGTCCGGTACGCGAGCTGGTCGATCGTCGACGCCAGCCGCTCACGCGTCAGCTCGATGTCGCTCTCGATCGAGCTCAGGTTCCTGTCTCCCACGACCCACTCCTCGTTGTCCGGTGCTCTCCCGCGAACGTTACCGTGTGGCCATGACTGAACGACTCGCGCCTGGTGACGTGGCCCCCGACTTCGACCTGCCCACGGACGACGGTGGATCGGTGAGCCTCTCGGGCCTTCGCGGCCGGAAGGTGATCGTGTACTTCTACCCCGCCGCGATGACCCCCGGCTGCACGAAGCAGGCGTGCGACTTCACCGAGTCGCTGAGCACCCTGGAGGAAGCCGGCTACACCGTGGTCGGCATCTCGCCCGACAAGCCCGAGAAGCTCGCCAAGTTCCGGACCCGGGACTCCTTGACCATCACGCTCGCCTCCGACGCCGACCGGGCGGCGATGACGTCGTACGGCGCCTTCGGTGAGAAGAAGCTCTACGGCAAGGTCGTCCAGGGCGTCATCCGCTCCACGATCGTGGTCGACGAGGACGGCGCGGTCGTGCTCGCGCACTACAACGTCCGGGCAACCGGGCATGTGAGCAAGCTGCGCCGGGACCTCGGGATCGACGCCTAAACTTCGTCGCGTAGCGCCCGTAGCCCAACGGCAGAGGCACACGGTTTAGGTCCGTGACAGTGTGAGTTCGAATCTCACCGGGCGCACGGGTTCGGAGGTTTCGACAGGCTCCACCAACGCCGGTTGAGCCTGTCGGGACCTCACGATCAGCCCAACGCTTCGACGACCACGGGAGCAATCGCCCGTAGCGACCGACCCCGGTGCGAGATCAGGTCCTTCTCGGCCGCGGTCATCTCGGCGCAGGTGAGGTCGCCGTCCTGGTCGTCGGGGACGAAGAGCACGTCGTACCCGAAGCCGCCCTCGCCCCGAACCTCGCGGATCACCCGGCCGCGCATGACTCCGTCGACGACCTCCTCGACGGGCGATCCGTCGGGGCCGGCGTGCACGAACGCGACCGAGCAGCGGAACTCCGCGCCACGGCGTTCGTCCGGTACGTCGGCCAGCTGGTCGAGGAGCAGCGCGTTGTTGCGGACATCGTCCTTGGGTGGTCCCGACCAGCGTGCGGAGAGCACCCCAGGCATCCCGTTGAGGGCGTCAACGCAGAGTCCGCTGTCATCGGCGAGCGAGGGCAGCCCCGAGACCGCGAAGCCCGCCCGGGCCTTCACCAGCGCGTTGCCGGCGAAGTCGGGCTGGTCCTCGACCGGCTCGTCGTACGCCGGCACGTCGTCGAGGCCGAGCACCTGCAGGTGCGGCAGGGTCTCGCCGAGGATGCGCTGCATCTCGGCGAGCTTCTTGGCGTTCCGCGACGCCAGGAAGATCCGGGTCATCCGAGCGGGGTGGCCAGAGCCTCGTGCTGGAGCCGGGTCAGGTCGGCGCAGCCCTTCTCGGCCAGGCCCAGGAGGGCGTCCAGCTCGGCCCGGTTGAAGGGCGCACCCTCGGCCGTGCCCTGCACCTCGATGAACGAGCCGTCGCCGTCCATCACCACGTTCATATCGGTCTCGGCCCGGACGTCCTCCTCGTAGGGGAGGTCGAGGCGCGGTACGCCGTCGATGATCCCGACCGAGACGGCCGCCACCGAGCCGGTCAGGGGCTCGCCCGCGAGAGCACCCTGGGCCTTGAGGTGCGCCACGGCATCGGCGAGCGCGACGTAGGCGCCGGTGATCGCCGCGGTGCGGGTACCACCGTCGGCCTGCAGCACGTCGCAGTCCAGGACGATGGTGTTCTCGCCGAGTGCGCGGTAGTCGATGGCTGCCCGCAGGGAGCGGCCGATCAGCCGGGAGATCTCGTGGGTGCGGCCGCCGATCCTGCCCTTGACCGACTCGCGGTCCGAGCGGGTGTTCGTCGCTGACGGGAGCATCGCGTACTCCGCGGTGACCCAGCCGAGCCCGGAGCCCTTGCGCCAGCGCGGGACGCCGACCGAGGCCGAGGCGGCGCAGAGCACCCTGGTCCTCCCGAACTCCACCAGGACCGAGCCTGCCGGATGGTCCTGCCAGTTGCGGGTGAAGGTGATCGGTCGGAGCTCGTCGTCGGAACGGCCATCTGCGCGGGTCATGGAGGTGAGCCTAGAAGGTTCCGCGCACAGAGCACGGACGGGGTACTTCAGCTCGGCCCGCAGCACCCGCCACAGTCCTGCGACGAACGGGATGACGATCCAGATCGGGGCGGTGACCCCGACCTGCGCCCACTCCTCGCCCGCCAGGGTGCCGAGGCTGAACAGCGGCGTCTGGGCGGTGCCCAGGGCGGGGATGAGCTGAGGACTACGGGCAGGTCACCGCATCTCGACAAGCTCGATGCCCGACGATCAGATCCGCTGGCCTCGTCCTTGCTCAGATCTCGTAGGTCCTGCCCGGCTCGGCCAGCTCGGTCGGACCGTCGTAGGTCAGGTGCGACTCCGCGAGCATGATCTGCGCGTCGTGCCAGGGCGGCACGTGGGTGAGCACCAAGCGGCGCGCCCCCGCCTGTGTCGCCATCACACCGGCCTCCGCACCGGTCAGGTGCAGGTCCGGCGGGTTGTCGTGGCCCTCGATGAAGGACGCCTCGCAGAGGAAGAAGTCGGCGTCCCGGGCGGTGTCGACCAGGGCGTCGCAGGTCCCGGTGTCGCCCGAGTAGGCCAGCACCCGCCCGTCGGCCTCGATCCGCAACCCGTACGCCGGCACCGGGTGCGCCACCGGGCGTGCGGTCACGGTGAACGGGCCCACCGTGAACGTCTCGTCCGGGTAGAGGGTGAAGTCGAACTCCTCGTTCATCCCGGGGTCCTCGTCGAGGTCGTAGGCCTTCGCCATCCGCCGGTCGGAGTCCACCGGACCCCAGACCGGGATCCTCGGCTGGGCGCCCTTCGGGTGGTAGCGACGCAGGACGTAGAAACCGGTCAGGTCCAGGCAGTGGTCGGCGTGCAGGTGCGAGAGCAGGACCGCCTCGACGCTGCACGGGTCGATGAAGCGGTGCAGGACCCCGAGGGCGCCGCTGCCCATGTCTAGCAGCAACCGGAAGGTGCGGCCCTCGTGCTCGGACTCGAGCAGGTAGCAGCTGGCGGGCGAGTCCGGCCCCGGGTAGGAGCCCGAGGCACCGATGACGGTGAGCCTCACAGCGCCACCACCTGGGCGACGCCGCCGGCGAACTGCGACACGGTCTCCAGCTCGGGACCCAGGAAGCGCCGACCGATGGTCGCGAACTCCCCAGGCTGGCCGGTGGTCAGGAAGCGGTGCACCGGTGCCGCCGTCGTCGGGTCCTGCTCGAGGCCCCGCTCCGTCAACGCGCGGTACACGTCCTTCGCACACTCCTCGGCGCTGCTGACCAGGGTGACCCCGTCGCCCATCACGTAGGAGATCACGCCGGTGAGCAGCGGGTAGTGGGTGCAACCGAGGACCAGGGTGTCGACGTCGGCGGCAGCGAGCGGGTCGAGGTACTCGTGGGCCACGGCCAGCAGCTCCTCGCCGCCGGTCACCCCCTGCTCGACGAACTCGACGAACCGGGGACAGGCCTGCGTGCTGAGGGTGACGTGCGGGGCGGCCGCGAAGGCGTCGTCGTACGCCTGGGACTCGGCGGTGGCCCGGGTGCAGATGACCCCGATCCGACCGGTCCGGGTGGCGGCGACCGCACGCCGGGTCGCCGGCAGGATCACTTCGACCACCGGTACGTCGTACCGCTCCCGGGCGTCGCGCAGCATCGCGGCGCTGGCGGAGTTGCAGGCGATGACCAGCATCTTCACGCCCTGGTCGACCAGGTGGTCCAGGCACTCGAGCGCGTACTCGCGGACCTCGCCGATCGGCTTCGGCCCGTAGGGCTGTCGTGCGGTGTCGCCGAGGTAGAGGACGGACTCGTTCGGCAATTGGTCGATCACGGCCCGGGCGACGGTCAGCCCGCCGAAGCCCGAGTCGAAGATGCCGATGGGTGAGTCAGCCACGGGGCAAGGTTAGTGGCGATTACCTGAAATGGGCATGACCGCGACCGACATCACTTCACGGCGCGCCGGTCTCGGGCGAGCCCGAGACCGAAGACGACGAGGCCGAGGGCGGCGAGACCGGCGCCGACCAGGCTCGGTGCCCGGTAGCCGTGACCGGCCTCGATGACTACGGCTCCGAGCCAGGCCCCGAGACCGTTGGCGACGTTGAGCGCCGAGTGGTTCAGCGCCGCGCCCAGCATCTGCGCGTCCCCGGCGACGTGCATCAGGTGCAGCTGGAGGTTGATGGCGAGGACCGACCCGAGGACGCCGACCCCCAGGACCATCACCCCGAGGGCGACCGGGGAGCCCGCGAGGAGGACCACGAGGAGCAGCACCGCGATGATCGCGACGAAGCCGACCAGGATGGAGCGGACGACGTTCCAGTCGGCCAGCCGCCCGGCCAGCCACGACCCGAGCACCGAACCGACGCCGAAGGCCAGCAGGAACCACGGGATCGCCGACCGGGAGAGATCGGCGACGTCGGTGACCAACGGCGCGACGTAGCTGTACATCGCGAAGATGCCGCCGAACCCGATCATCCCGGCCCCGAGGGCGAAGAGCACCTGCGGCCGGGTCAGCGCCAGGAGTTCGCCTCGGAGGGTGGCGTTCGCGTTGCCGGGGGTGGCCGGCACGAACGCGAGCAGCCCGAGCACGGTGAGGACCGCGATCACCAGGACGGCCCAGTAGGCACTGCGCCAACCGAGGCCCTGTCCCAGCCAGGTGCTCGCGGGGACCCCGGCCACGGTCGCGACCGAGAGGCCGAGCATCACCCCGCTGACGGCCCGGCCCCGCCGCTCGGGGCCGACCAGCGACGCGGCGATCAACGAGGCGACCCCGAAGTAGGCGCCGTGCGGGAGACCGGCGAGGAACCGGGCCACCATCACCTGCTCGTAGCCGCTCGCGACGGCCGTGACCGCGTTCCCGAGGCCGAGCGCGAGCACCAGCCCGATCGCCAGGCCACGCCGGGGCAGCCGGGCACCGAGCGCGACGATGACCGGGGCGCCCACCACCACCCCGAGGGCGTACGCCGAGATGATGTGCCCGGTCCGCGGGATCGTCTCCCCGATGCCCTGCGCGATCTCGGGCAGCAGGCCCATCGTGACGAACTCGGTGGTGCCGATCGCGAAGCCGCCCAGCGCCAGCGCGGTGATCGCGAGGCCGACGTGGGAGCCGTGCCGGGTCGGCTCGGCAGCGGTCGCTCCCACGGGCCCGCTCACGGCGTCGTCGACGGTGCTTGTCTCGGGGCTCACCCCTGGTCAAGCCCCGTCCGGGGAGTTCCATTCCCTCCTCGCGGCACCGAGGACCTCACCGTTTGCGCAGGAGCCAACAGAGCCCGACCACCGGCAGCACCAGCGGCACGTAGCCGTAGCCGTTCCCGAAGTCGGACCACACGCTCGCGTCCGGGAACTGCGACTCCCAGACCAGGCTGCCGAGACCGACGCCGACGACGCCGACCAGCTCGAAGGTGACCGCGGCCAGGGCGATCCGCCGACGGTCGGTGGCGATCGCCAAGGTCGCGACGAGGTAGATCACCGCGGCCAGCGCCGAGAGCGCGTACGGCACCGGCGCCTCGGAGAACTTGGCCACCAGCTCGAACGAAGCCCGACCGCTGGCGGCGAAGGCGAGGATCCCGTAGACGAAGACCAGAACCTTGCCGAAGCCGGCGCCCGTGCCGGTCGTGCCCGTCACGGGCGCGTCAGACATTTCCCGCCCAGATGTCGTGCAGGCGCAGCAGCAGGAAGGGCACGACCGCCACGGCGACGAGGAGCACCGCGGTCCCGCTGCGGCTCTTCTCCGAGGCGGCCCAGACGAAACCCACCGGTACCAGGAGCAGGGCGCCGAGCAGGTAGCCGACGTAGGTGAACACTGCGACGTCGTCACGTTCTCCGAAGAGCCGGGCGATGCCCCAGACCAGCTGCACCACCAGCCCGACCTCGATCGCGACCAGGCCGGCGAAGGTGAGATTGCCCGGCTGCCGGTCACGGACGATCTCGACGACCAGCCACAGCGCGGTCAGGCCGCACAGGACCGATAGGACGATCTGGAGGGTGCTCATCGGCGGACGCTGCTCATGCCCAGAGCTGGCCTTCGAGCTTCTCCTCCGCCTCGTCGACGGTGCCTTCGTAGGCGCCCGTCGAGAGGTACTTCCAGCCGCCGTCGCAGACGACGAAGACGATGTCCGCGCGCTCCCCCGCCTTGACGGCCTTGGCGGCCTGTCCCAGGGCGGCGTGCAGGATGGCGCCGGTGGAGATTCCGGCGAAGATGCCCTCGGACTCGAGCAGCTCCCGGACCCTGCGGACCGCGTCACGCGGGCCCACTGAGAACCGCGAGTCGATCAGGGAGGCGTCGTACAGCTCGGGGACGAACCCCTCGTCGAGGTTGCGCAGACCGTAGACGAGCTCCCCGTAGCGGGGCTCGGCGGCGACGATCTTCACCTCGGGCTTGGCCTGGCGGAAGAACCGGGAGACGCCCATCAGGGTCCCGGTGGTGCCGAGGCCGGCGACGAAGTGGGTGATCTCGGGGAGGTCGGCCAGGATCTCCGGGCCGGTGCCCTCCTCGTGGGCGAGCGCGTTGGCGGCGTTGCCGTACTGGTAGAGCATCACCCAGTCGGGGTGCTCGGCGGCCATCTTCTTGGCCATCCGCACCGCTTCGTTCGAGCCGCCGGCTGCCGGGGAGGAGTAGATCTCCACCCCCCACATCCGCAGCAGCTGGCGACGCTCCTCGGAGGTGTTCTCGGGCATGACGCAGACCAACCGGTAGCCCTTGAGCTTGGCGGCCATCGCCAGCGAGATGCCGGTGTTGCCCGAGGTGGGCTCCAGGATCGTGCAGCCGGGGCGGAGGAGGCCGTCCTTCTCCCCCTGCTCGATCATCCTCAGGGCCGGGCGGTCCTTGATCGAACCGGTCGGGTTGCGGTCCTCGAGCTTCGCCCAGAGCCGGACGTCCGGGGACGGCGAGAGCCGTGGGAGGCCGACGAGCGGCGTACCGCCCACGGACTCGAGCAGGCTGTCGTAACGCACTAGCGGGCCGCCAGCTCCGTCTGACCGCCGGCTCCGCCGGCAACGGCGGGGAGCACGACGACCTGGTCACCGTCGGAAAGCGCCGTCTCCAGGCCACCGGTGAACCGGACGTCCTCGTCGTTGACGTAGACGTTCACGAAGCGGCGCAGGTCGTGGGAGCCGTCGTCCTTGGCATCCAGCAGCCGTTCCTTGATCCCCGGGTGCTGGGCCTCCAGGTCCTCGATGAGCTGGGCGAGCGTCGCACCGCTCGCGTCCACGGCCTTCTCGCCCCCGGTGTAGGTGCGCAGGATCGTGGGGATTCGGACCTCGATGGCCATGGGTTTCCTCAGCTCTTCTCGTTCGTCGCAGTCTCAAGGGTGCCAGTGCCGACAACCTCGACCGGCTCTTCGGTGACGACCCCGTCAATGATTCTGTAGGACCTGAACTCCACCGGGCCCTCACTATTCCCGTGTTCGCGTGTCGAGACCAACACGTAGTGCGCTCCGGGCTCGTTCGCGAGACCGATGTCGGTCCGACTGGGGTACGCCTCGGTGGCCGTGTGGGAGTGGTAGATCACCACCGGCTCCTCGTCCGCCGTCCACATCTGCTTGTAGAGCGCGAGCAGCTCGGAGGAGTCGAACTCGTAGAAGGTGGGCGAACCGGCGGCATTGATCATCGGCACGTGCCGGGTCGGCAGGTCGGACCCCTCGGGGCCTGCGACGATGCCGCACGCCTCGTCCGGGTGGTCCCGCTTGGCGTGGGCCACGAGGGCGTCGTACGTCGCCCGGTCCAGTCTCAACACGTGGACAAGCCTAGGTGCTGGCTCGCCCGCGCCCGACGCCTGCCCGACCCTCGGACGGCGGTGACTGCCCGCGGACGACGGCGCACCTCGATCAACTGACCGCGTTGACCAGGGTCTCCTGGAGGTAGGCGATCCAGTCGTAGATGTCGTGCACCTGCGCCTGCGCGTCGTCGTCGGGCAGCGAGTGCCAGTACGCCTCGTCGCCCTCCTCGATGCCGAGGCGGGTCGCGATCGCCAGACGCATGTCGGTGAAGGAGCGCATCCAGGTGACCGCCAGCGCCGGCGGGAGCTCGACGTCGATGAACATCCCGTCCTCGGGCTGGTCGTCCAGGCCGGCGTCCTCGAGGGTGTCGATGATCGCTGCCGCCCCGGCAGCCTTGCCGTTGCGCAGGTCGGCCTCGGTGTAGCGGCGGAACTCGGCGGCGGCCTCGGCGTCCTCCGGGTACGCCGTGGGGAAGAGCCGTTGCAGGACCGGGTCCTCGGGCTCCGCGGTCGGTCCGGAGAAGTCGAGCATCGCCTCGAGCGGGTCGAGGGTCTCCGGCGTCGCGGTCTCGTTGCGCAGGAGCTCGATCAACTGGCTCGCCAGGGACCGCAGCAGGTCGGCCTCGAACGCGGTGAAGGTGGCCACCGCCGCACCGGACCTGCGGTGCCTGGTGAAGCCGCTCATGCGCTGTTCTCCGGCGTACTCCGCCTGATTGCTGCGCTCGTTGGCGGGGCGCTCATGCGTCCGCACTCTGCATGGTCGCCCAGAGCCCGTACTCGTGCAGCGCCTGGACGTCCCGCTCCATCTCCTCGCGGCTACCGGTGGAGACCACGGATCGACCGTCGTGGTGCACCTCGAGCATCAGCTTCTCGGCCTTCTTCTTGGAGTAGCCGAAGTAGGAGGTGAACACGAACGTCACGTACGACATCAGGTTCACCGGGTCGTTCCAGACGATGGTGACCCACGGGGTCGCGAGCTGGGTGAGATCGTCGGTGACCGGCTCGTCGAGCTCGACGGGACTGGGCGCAGACATGAGCCCACCCTAACGACTGGCGAGGCCTACCCTGGCCGCATGCCTACGCACATCGGGTTCCTGCGCGCGGTCAACATCGGCAAGCGCCAGTACAAGACGGTCGACCTGCGGGCGGCTCTCACCGCGGCCGGGTACGGCGACGTCGACAGCCACATCCAGACCGGCAACATCCGGGTCGTCTCCCCGGTCCGTGCCCGCGCCCGGATCGAGGCGGAGCTGGAAGCCGTCTTCCTGGCCGACCGCGGTTTCGCGGTTCCCACGATCGTGCTGAGCCCGGCTGAGCTCGTCAAGGTCGCCACCGACGCCGAGGAGATCGCCGCCGCGACCCCGTTCCGGCACGGGCACTACATCAGCTTCCTCAAGAACCCGCCGGACGCCGCCGGGACCCGGCTCATCGAGGAGCGGACCGGCAACGGCGAGTACTTCTTCGTCCGCGACCGGGCCGTCCACCTGCTGTACGACATCCCGTACCACGAGGCGAAGCAGTCGAACGCGCAGATCGAGAAGGCCATCGGGGTCGCGACGAACCGCAACGCGACCGTGGTCCGGGTGCTCGTCGAGAAGTGGTGCTGAGGGTCAGCGAGCGGGCGTGAACGCGGCCTTGCGGGCAGCACGGCGCAGGGTGGCCAGGATCGCCGGCCCGGTGACCAGCACCAGCACGATGTTGGTCAGGGCCCGGCCGAGGTCCCAGCCCAGCGACGTCGAGAACGTGAAGATAAAGAAGTGCTGCAGGTTGTCGGCCACCGGTGCCCCCGGCACGAAGCTGAGCTCGGTCTCGAGCCCGAGCGCGTAGGGCCAGAACGACAGGTTGAGCAGGACGCCGTACAGCAGGCCGGACACGCCGCCGTACAGGGCGAGCAGGGCGAGCTCCGCCTTCCCGCGGACCGGCGGCAGGAGCCCGGCGAACAGCCCCACCAAGGACGCGCCGAGCATCTGGTACGGCAACCAGGGCCCCACGCCGCCGGTGATCAGCGCGGAGCCGAACAGCGTGGTGGCACCGAGCACGAACCCGAACCCCGCCCCGAAGACACGGCCGGAGAGCACCAGCAGGAAGAAGACCGTCTCCATGCCCGCGGTGCCGGCCCCGAGCGGGCGGAGGGCTGCACCGACGGCGGAGAGCACGCCCAGCATCGCCACCGCCTTCGGGTCGAGCCCGCCCTCGCTGATCTCGAAGAGCACCACTGCCAGGACGACCGGCAGCAGCGCGCCCAGGATCAGCGGGGCCGCGGCGTCCTGCGCCAGCGCCGACTCGGGGGTCACGAACAGCGGCCAGCAGAACGCGAGCAGCCCGGCGACGACGGCGAGGGCGATCGCGACCGTCGAGCGCGGACGCAGCGCGACGGCCGGGGTGCGCACCAGTGTGCTCATCGCGCCGCCCCGAACCGGTCGAGGACGTCGGGCAGCGTGAGCAGCCCGTGACCGAGGACCTTCGCGACCTGGGGCGCGAACGCCGGGCTCGAGGTCACCACGTCAGCGGTCGTGCCGTCGGCGACGACCTCTCCAGCAGCGAGCACCACCACCCGGTCCGCGCACTCGGCCACGAACTCGACGTCGTGAGAGGCGAGCAGCACTGCACGGCCCTGCGCAGCCAGCTCCCGCAGGACCGCGGACAGGACCGACTTCCCCTGGTAGTCCAGGCCCCGCGTCGGCTCGTCGAGGAGCAGCACCTGCGGGTCGGCGGTCAGTTGGATCGCCAGCACCAGCCCGAGGCGCTGACCCTCGGAGAGGTCGCGGGGGTGCACGTCGTCGGGGATCCCCGGGACGATCCGATCGAGCAGGGTGCGGCACGAGCCCGGGTCCGACCCGGTCTCCTTGTCGGCCTGCGCGCACTCCTCCCCCACCGTCGGCAGGTAGAGCAGGTCTGCGGGCGTCTGCGGCACCAGGCCGACCCGGCGACGTCGTACGGCGGGCGCCAGGTCGCGCGGGTCGACCAAGTCCTGGCCGACGTCGAGGGCGACCTTCCCGGCCGTCCGCGGCCCTGAACCCTGGAGGGCCCAGAGCAGGGTCGACTTCCCGGCGCCGTTGCGTCCCATCAACGCGGCGACCTCGCCGTGCCGGAGCGTCAGGTCGACCTCACGCACGGCGACCAGGTCACCGTGCCGGACGGTGACGGCGGTGGCGGTAAGGGCAGAGCCCGGCTCGGCGCTGCGTCCTGGCGAGCTCGACGAGCGTGGCGCCACCGTGTGCCCGGGCTCCGTTGCCTCCGCGAGCTCGCGGCGCAACGCCCCGGCTGCGCGCCACCCGTCCCGGACCGACATCGGTAGCGGCGACCATCCGGCCCAGCGACCCAGCGCGACCACGGGGGGCGCGATGGTCGAGGACCGCATGATCTCGGTCGGTAGCCCGGACTCCACCCGACCGTCGACGACGTGGACCACCCGGTCGGCGTACGCGAGGACCCGCTCGACGCGGTGCTCGGCGATGACCACCGTGACGGCGAGATCGTGGACCAGCCGGGTGATCGCGGCGAGCACCTCCTCGGCACCGGTCGGGTCGAGGGCCGAGGTGGGCTCGTCGAGGACGAGCACCCGCGGGTGCGCGGTCAGCACAGAGCCGATCGCCACCCGCTGCTGTTGGCCGCCGGAAAGGTCGGAGAGCGGGGCGTCGCGCAGGTCGGCGATCCCGAGCAGGTCGAGCGTCTCCTCCACCCGCTTGCGCATCACGTCGGGGGCGAGGCCGAGCTGCTCCATCCCGTAGGCGAGCTCCTCCTCGACGGTGTCGGTGACGAAGCCGGCGAGCGGGTCCTGCCCGACGACGCCGACCAGGTCGGCGAGGTCGCGGGGACGGTGGTCGCGGGTGTCCCGGCCGTGGACCCGGACCGAGCCGGTCAGGGTGCCTCCGGTGAAGTGCGGCACGAGCCCGTTCAGGGCGCCGAGGAGGGTGCTCTTACCCGAGCCGGTCCGCCCGACCACCAGGACCAGCTCGCCCTCCTCGATGCTCAGGTCGACCTCACGGAGGACGGGCGCCGTGCTGCCCGCGTAGGTGACCGAGACCCCGGAGAGCTCGATCGCGATGCCGTCGGGGTTCGTCACGACCGGCCCCGCACCGTCGGAGGCGGGGGCGTCGCCAGCGCCGGCAGCGCGCCGATCACGATCCCCAGCGTCGCCAGCAGCGGCAGGCCGGGCGCGGCGATCGGCTGCAACGGCATCAGCATCAGATCCGGCGTCCACTGCCGGCTGAGGATCGTGCAGGTCGCCGCGGCCACGCCGGCGAGCACCGTCAACGTCTCGGGCAGCTCCCAGGGATCCTTCCGGTACGTCGTCACCCGGACCTCGCGCCCCCCCAGGGTCATGCCGGCGAACGCGAGCAGCACGCCGAGCAGGACCACCGGGGCGCCGGACCAGCCCGGGGAGCTGGTCGGGTCCAGGACCCCGTAGACCCCGAACGCGATCGCCAGCAGCCCGACCAGGGTGAGCCCGCCGATGAGCACCCGGCGAGCGGGGGTGCTCTGCTGACGGCGGCTCCCGTAGCCGCGCGACTCCATCGCGGAGGCGAGGAGCAACGAGCGGTCCAGGGTGTCCTGCAGGACCGGGAGCGCCACCTGCGGAACCGCCCGCAGACCGCGACCGGCCTCGCCGCGCAGCAGGCGCGCCCGCAGCACCCGCTGCACGCTCTCGGCGAGCTGCGGGGCGACGCTGACCGAGACCACGACCGCGGTACCGACCTCGTGCAGTGCGTGCGGGAGGGACCGCAGCAGCCGCTTCGGGTTGGCCAGGGCGTTCGCGGCACCGACCGCGATCACCAGGGTGCCGAGCTGGACGCCGAGCAGCGCCGCCGCGATCCAACCCTCCAGGTAGACGGTGCCGAGCAGGTTGATGCCGGCCGCCCAGTCCGGGAGCCCGACCGAGGGCAGCGGGAGCACGGTGATCGTGCCCCACTTGAGCCCGACCAGCACGTGCCAGAAGATCCGGACGACGATGATGACGACCGCGAGAACGACGTAGAGGCGGAAGGCACGCGCCCAGGGAGAGTCGGTGCGGCGCGCGATCACGACCACCCAGACGACGGCCAGGAGGAGTGCGAGCAGGAGCGGGTTGGTCGTCGTGCTGGCGGCCGCGGCCATGCCGATCGCCCACCCCCACCAGGCGAGCGGGTGCAGCGCCCGTGGAAGTCGTCGGGAGGGGTCCATCTCAGCCCCGTCGTCGGATCGCGACAACTCCGCCGATCGTCCCCAGGACGGCCAGCAGGCCGACTCCCCACACCCAGGAGATGCCGGCGGAGGAGGTCGCCTCGAGCGCCGTGGTGTCCGTCGCCGGCAACCCCGTGACCGTCGTGGGCTCGCCGAGGTCCGGCGTCTCCCCGGGCGCCTGCCCGGCGGCAGTGCTGTTCGGGGTCGGCCCGTCGGTCGGCCCGCCGGTCGGTCCGGCGGTCGGTCCGGCGGTCGCGCCGGCTGCGGGCCGGGAGGTCGTCGTACCGCCCGGGATGGAAGCCCCCGACGTCGCCGCCGTCCCAGGGACACTTCCGCCGGTGGTGCCGGACGACGGCGGCCGGGTGGCCGACGGGGCGGGCTTCGGGGTGCTGGACGGCGGCGGGGTCGGCGAGGTCACGGCTCCCGGTGGCGGCGTGCTCGGTGCGGCGCCGCTGCCGAACCGCCAGCCCTCGACGGTCCCGGGTTTCGGGTTGTAGGAGCCACCCCCGGTGCTGCTGTAGGACCAGGCGCCTCCGCGCTGGGCGTGGAAGTAGGCCCAGTAGGCGTTCGCCGGCGGCATCGATCCGCAGACGGCGTCGCTCGGCGCGCCGTTGATCTTGCAGAGGGCGCCGGCGCCGTTGCCCTGGGCGTAGGTGATCGTGAAGCCGGCGGCCTTCAGCGCGGCGTATCCGGTCGACGGATCGCCAGGGGCGCAGCCGATCTCCGTACGGTCCGGGAACTGCACGACGACCGTGACCCCGCTGCTGTCCGAGCACGCAGCTGCCTCGGCCGGGGCCGCCAGCACGAGCGCGACGGGGACGGCGAGGAGGCCGGGGACCAGGGCGGCGAGCACGGTGCGCTTCATGTTCTCTTCTCCAGGTCCGGACCGAACCTGGATGGCCTGCACCCAGGCTCCGTCCCGTGACCTCGACGGGTGATGGGAGCCGTACGTCGGTGTGCAGGCGTTCCGGCTCGTCGACCAGCACGGGGCTGGGCGACCTACGGTTGCGGGTCAGCGCCGGACTCGGACCGGCTTTCCCTGGACACTCCAGGGGCCAACCCTACTCTCGCTCGGCCCCGGCCAACTAGCGTGGCCCCGTGGTCCTCGACACAACAGTTCCCGGCACTGCGGTTCCCGACTGGCTGACCGGGTTCATCGACGACGCAGCGACCCTCCCGCCGGCGAGTGTGCCGCTCGACCGAGCCGTGGCCGAGCACTGCGCGCACCGCCGGTCCGCGTACGCCGGCCTGGTCGGCGGGCTCGTCGTCACCGACCTGAAGGTCCCGGACCTGATCGACGTCCTCGACGACGGTGACACCGAGGAGCACGAGGAGCCGCTGGCGGTCAGCCTTCTCGTCACCGGCGGTGCCGGCGCGATCGGCCCGGCGATCCGCTGGGCGAGCCGGGCGCCGCTGCTGCGGATGCGTTCCCTGCACCTCGCCCTGCGCGACGAGGACGACCTGGCCCACAACGCCCGCCGGGTGCTGACCGCCCTGGATGCCGTGGCGGAGGACCTCTCCGAGGTCGAGGTCTACGTCGAGGTGCCGCGCTGGCAGGACGGCCGCGCGTCCCACGGGTGGCTCAGCGCCCTGGACGAGCTGGCCGCCGGCGAGGTCCGGACCGCCTTCCGGGCCGGCGGTGCGACCCCGGACACCGTGCCGGGCGCCGAGGAGCTGGCCGGCTCGATCGACGCGGCCCTCGACCGGGAGCTGCCGTTCCGGTGCGCCGGCGCGCTGGTGCACGCGATCTCCGGTCCGGCGTCGTACGGGTTCCTGAACGTGCTGGCCGCCACCCGGGCCTGCCTGGACGGCGGGGACACGGTGGCCGTGCTCACCGGAACCGACGGCGACGCCCTCCTGGCAGGGACCGACGTCACCAGCCTGGCACGCACTCGCCGATGGTTCACCGGCTTCGGGAGCGCAGACCTGCTGGTCTCCCACGACGACCTCGTCGAGGTCGGCCTGATCTCGCCCACGTAACAACTCGGTCCCGACTTGCTGACAAGCACCCTGGACTCGGCCCGCGGATCTTAGGGTGCTCTCCATGACGACCCGACACGTGTTCAAGGCCCTGGCGGTGACCGCCGCCCTCGGCCTCGCCCTGACAGCTTGCGGCAGCTCCGACGACGACGAGCCCTCGACGACGGGCGGCTCCGCGCTCGACCTGGTGAAGTCCGGCACCCTGACCGTGTGCTCCGACGTGCCCTACGCCCCGTTCGAGGACTTCGACGAGGATGCCGAGAGCGGCTTCACCGGCTTCGACGTCGACCTGGTCGCCGCGATCGCGAAGGGGCTCGACCTCGAGCTGGCGATCCGGGACTCCGACTTCGAGGCGCTGCAGAGCGGCCTCCTGCTCAACGGCAAGCAGTGCGACCTCGGTGCCAGCGCGATGACGATCACCGACGAGCGCAAGGAGAACCTGCTCTTCACCGACGGGTACTACACCTCGCAGCAGTCGCTCCTGGTGCCGGCCGACTCCGACATCGTGGCGATCGCCGACCTCGCGGGCAAGAAGGTGGGTGTCCAGCAGGGCACCACCGGCGAGACCTACACCAAGGAGAACGCCCCGGAGGCCGAGCGGGTCCAGTACGGCGACGACGGCAAGCTGTACCTGGCACTCAAGGCTGGCCAGATCGACGCGATCCTGCAGGACCTCCCGGTCAACCTCGAGCACCAGCGCGACCCGAAGGAGCCGGGCCGGTTCAAGGTCGTCGAGACCTATGACACCGCCGAGCTCTACGGGTTCGCAGCGCGCAAGGACAACGCCTCGTTGATCGAGGCGGTCAACGAGCAGCTGACGGCCCTGCGCGACAGCGGTGAGTACCAGACCATCTATGACACCTACTTCGCGGTCGACTGACCCCGGTGAAACGCAGCACCAAGCGGCGGCTCCGGCACGGCGCGCTCTACGCGCTGCTGCTCGGGGCCGTCGCCACGTTGGCCCTGATCGCTGACTGGGAGGCGGTCAGATCCAACTTCTTCGACGCCGAGGTACTCGGGGAGATCTGGCCCGACGTCGTGCTCGAGGGCGCGAAGAACACCGTCGTCTACACCGCGATCGCGTTCTCCGTCGGCCTCGTCCTGGCGTTCGTGCTCGCGCTGATGAAGATGTCGCCGCTGGCGCCGTACCGCTGGCTGGCAACCAGCTACATCGAGTTCTTCCGCGGCCTCCCCGTCCTGATCGTCATCATCGCGTTCGCCTTCGCCGTCCCGATCGCGTTCGCCTGGATCCCCCCGGGCGGCCCCCGGGGAGCCGCCTTGATCGCGCTCATCGTGGTCTCGGCTGCGTACATGGCCGAGACGATCCGGGCCGGGATCCAGGCAGTCCCGAAGGGCCAGGTCGAGGCCGCCCGCTCCCTCGGCATGAGCCCCGCATGGACGATGATCTCGGTCGTCATCCCCCAGGCCATCCGGATCGTCACACCCCCGCTGACCAACGAGTTCGTGCTGCTGCTCAAGGACACCTCGTTGATCCAGATCGCCGGTGTCGCGATCGGCCAGAAAGAACTGACGAACTTCGCCTCCGACTCGCTCAGCATCTACAGCAACGCGACCCCGCTGACCGCGGTGGCGGTGCTCTACCTGGTGATCACGCTTCCTCTGACACAGTTGGTGGCCTACCTCGAACGACGTACCCAGAAGGCACGGTGAGCCCATGACAGCCGCGATCGAGGTCCGGGGCCTGCACAAGTCCTTCGGGGACAACGAGGTTCTCAAGGGCATCGACTTCACCGTCGCCGACGGCGAGGTCGTCTGCGTGATCGGCCCGTCGGGTTCGGGTAAGTCCACGCTGCTGCGCTGTGTGAACCGGCTCGAGGAACCGACCTCAGGATCGATCGTGGTCGAGGGGATCGACATCACCGACCCCGAGGTGGACCTGGACCAGGTCCGCAGCCGGATCGGGATGGTCTTCCAGTCCTTCAACCTGTTCCCGCACCTGACGGTGCTCGACAACCTGACCATCGCCCAGCGCCGGGTGAAGAAACGGAGCAAGGCCGAGGCCGAGACGGTCGCCCGCGCGAACCTGGACAAGGTAGGGCTCTCCGAGAAGGCGGACGCGTTCCCCGCCCATCTCTCGGGCGGTCAGCAACAGCGGGTCGCGATCGCGCGTGCCCTGTCGATGGACCCGGACATGATGCTCTTCGACGAGCCCACCAGCGCCCTGGACCCCGAGCTCGTCGGCGACGTCCTGGACGTGATGCGCCGCCTCGCGCAGGAGGGCATGACGATGATGGTCGTCACCCATGAGATGGGCTTCGCCCGGGAGGTCGGCGACAAGCTCGTCTTCATGGACGAAGGCGTCATCCTCGAGGAGGGCGACCCGCGCGAGGTGCTGGCGAACCCGCAGCACGAGCGGACGCAGCAATTTCTCTCCAAGGTGCTGTGAGGTTTCGACAGGCTCAACCAACGGTGGTTGAGCTTGTCGAAACCCATCTCGGCAAGCTCGATGACCGTGCGCTCAGGCCTTGCGCAGCAGGAACGACGCCTCCCACGTGCGCCGGTTCCGGCCCGTCGCAGGGATCATCCCGACCTCGGTCAGGTAGGGCACCATCTTCTCGCCCATCCACGCGACCGTCTCGCGGTAGTGCGGGTTGCCGAGCGCCGCACGCCGGCCCACCATCGGCTCGATGCCGACGGATGCGTAGACGTCCGGGTGCACCAGCGATCGCATCGTCACGTACGCCGCCTGCGCGGCGACGTACTGGTGCCACTGCAGCTCTCGCTTGCCGCTTCTCGTCCTACGCAGCCCCCGCAGCGACTTCTCCAGCTCGTCGCGGGCGAAGGTGACGTGCCGGGCCTCCTCGACGACGTGGATCCGGGAGACCATCCGCACCAGCGGCTGGATCCGCTCGTCGTTCATCATCTCGCGCTGCCAGCGGTCGATCGGCTCCTCGCCGATCAGGGTCGCGGCGTACGCCCCGGCTCCGCGCAGGACCGAAGGGATCGCGTGACCGAGCTTCTTGGCCGACGCGCGCGGCCCGTACGCCGGCACACCGAACGTGCCGATCGCCCGACCGAACATCGTCGAGTGCCGGCACTCGTCGGCGACCTCGGTGAGTACGTAGTGGGTCCGGGCGGTCGTCGGGTCGCTCCGATAGGCGTCCTTGAGCAGCAGCTGCATCAGCACCAGCTCGAACCAGAGACCGACGCTCGCGATCGAGGCGATCTCGTGCTGCGACAGGGTGATCCGTTGCTCCTCGGTGAGCCGGTCCCACAACGGGGTGCCGTAGAGCGACATCCGCTCCGGCTGCATCCACCACAGACCCGGGACGGCAGGTGCGTTCCAGTCGATGTCGACGTCCGGGTCGTAGGACTGCCGGGCTGAGGACTTGAGCAGCCGCTCGACGGGGTTGCTCTCGGGCTCCAGCACGGCGGTCATGGGCTTCTCCTTCAGGTCCACCGCGTCTGGACAAGCTCGACGACCGGGGATGTTGGTGTTACTTCCAGTAACAGATATTGCTAGAGTGGACGACATGGCAACGCGAGTCAAGACTGCAACGCCCGAGAACGGCGACGGCCGGAGCACGCGCTGGGACGACCACCGCGAAGGACGGCGGGCCGAGCTGGTGGCCGCCGCCGTGGCCGCCATCGACGAGCACGGCTCGGGCGCGTCCATCGCCCAGATCGCCGCCTCTGCCGGGGTGAGCAAGCCGGTCCTCTACCGGTACTTCACCGACAAGAACGATCTCTACCGCGCCGTCGGACAGTGGTCGGCCGAGCAGGTCCTGACCCGGCTGGTCCCGCTGCTGACGGCCAAGGGCCCGATGCGCGACCGCGTGTACGCCGGCTGCGAGGCCTACCTCGAGGTCGTCGGCGAGCACCCGCAGGTCTTCCTCCTCCTGGTCGAGCACCGCAGCGCCGACGACCCGCTGGCTGACGGCAAGGACCAGATCGCGACCACCTTCGCCAAGCTGATGGGCGACACGTTGCGCCGCCTCGGCGTCGACGCCGCCGGAGCCGAGCCGTGGGCGCACGGCCTGATCGGGATGGGCCTCGCCGTCGGCGAGTGGTGGCTGCGTCGCGACATCATGAGCCAGGAGGCGACTGCGTCCTACCTTGCTTCCTTCATCTGGCACGCATTCAGCGGGTTCGCTGCCGACAACGGCGTCTCGATCGACGGCACCGGGGAGATCCGGTTGCTGAAGCCGGACGCGAAGAAGACCGCCCGATGAGCCTTGCCGAGCACGAGCCCGGCGAGGCGTACGCCGGCCCCGCGTCGCTGGCCGTCGATGACGACACCGCGATCGAGGTGGAGGTGCAGCTGCGCGGCCACGTGGACCCCAACGACGGCCGCTTCCACTGGTACGGCCGGATCGCGCCGGACGAGACCCTGGCCGCCACCCACCGGTCGGGGACCACCCTCGCGCTGCGGACGCCGTACGGGATGGCGGCCGGGAAGATCGCCGACGTCGACCCGTGGGGCCGGTTCCGGATCACCGGGCTGGGCACGCCCCCGTTCTGAGCAATAACCCTTCGCGTCGCGGGGGATCCCCGCCCTAAGCTGCTCCAGCCCTCAGGAAGCAGCCGGACAGAGGTATCTGACCCGGTCCTGCGCGTAAGACCGGGGGGCACACCACTCAGGATGGTCTGCGCTGTCAACGCGTGGGGTTCGACTCCCCTCTCACCAGTGCGGGCGGGCCGGGGCGGAGCAGGACCCGAGGCCAGCGGCCCGGCCGGTCAGGACGACGGTCGTCGCCCCGCAGCGGGTGCTGGCCCCGGCCCGTCCGTACATCCGGCGTCACCCGAGAAGCACCAACCCGGACACGGTCTGCCACGACACGGAAGGAGGTCAGCCATGTCCCTGTTCCACCGCACCATCACCGTCCGCCAGCGCACCCGACTCGTCGAGTACCTGGACGGCGTCTTCACCGAGGTGCTCGCGCCCGGCAAGCACCGGCGCCCGCACCGCGCGACGTACGAGCCGGTCCTCCTGCACGAGCAGGTGGGCACGATCCCGGTCCAGGAGATCCCGACCTCCGACGGCCTGTCGGTGCGGGTCTCGGCCGCGGTCCGCTGGACAGTCGGCGACCCGCGCCGGTACGTCGAGGTGGCCGCCGCGCCGTTCGACGTGGTCTACCTGGCCGTCCAGGTGGCCCTGCGTGACGCGCTGGTCGACGTCGACGCCGAGGCGGCCGGGAAGCACCTGCGGCTCACCGCGCTGCCTGCCGTCGTCGCGGCGGCTCGGGCAGCCGCTGTCCAGGTCGGTATCGACGTCCAGGACGTCGTGGTCAAGGACGTGCTGCTGCCCGCGGAGCTGCGTGCTGCGCAGGCCGCGCTGGTGACGGCGCGGACCCGGGGGCTGGCCGAGCTGGAGAAGGCCCGTGCCGACACCGCCGCGCTGCGTTCGCTGGCGAACGCAGCGAAGCTGCTCGACGACCACCCGGCACTGGCGCAGCTGCGCCTGGTCCAGGCGCTGCCGCCGGGCACCCAGGTCCGGCTCTCGGTCACCGGCGAGTGACCACGGCGTGCCGCCCTGCATCCTCAGGGCGGCACGTCGTACGGTCGGGGACATGCCCTGTGACTACTGCGGGAAGCCGTTCGACCCGATCTCCACGCGCTGGCTCTGCCCGCACTGCCACGTCAAGGCGAACTGCTGCGATGGGGCGCCGCTGGCCGAGCGCCGGAGCGAGGTCTGACACCGCGCGAGCCCTAGGAGCTCTTCTTCGCCGCCCACTCGCGGAGCTTGTCGATCCGGGCCTGGAGCTGGACCGCCGTGGCGGTCGCCGCGGCCGGTCCGCCGCAGTCCTTGCGCAGCGCGGCATGGGTGACACCGTGCGGGGCGCCGGTCCGGTGGTTCCAGGCCGAGACCAGCCCGTTGAGCTCGCGGCGCAGGATCGCCAGCCGCTCGTGCGCGGCGACGTCCGGCTCGTCCGGTACGTCGTCGAGTGCCTGCAACGCCCTGCGGTCCTCGTTGATCGTCCGGCGCTGCTTCTGCCGGTTCTGCAACAGGCTGCGCACCTGGTCGGGCTCCAGCAGGCCCGGGATGCCGAGGAAGTCCATCTCCTCGTCGGAACCGACGTGCACCTCACCAGCGTGGCCGAACTCGGCGCCGTCGAAGAGCACGTGCGCAAAGGTCGCCTGGGAGCCGAGGGCCTCGTAGGACCCCTGCAGCTCGTCGGACGCGCCCTCGCCGGCCTGGGCCTGGGCCATCAGCGCGTCCTCGGCCGCGAAGATGTCGCCCTCGTTGTTGATCGGGCGGCCCAGCACGTGGTCGCGCTCCAGCTCGAGCTCGGAGGCGAAACCGAGCAGCGGCAGGCTGGAGGGTAGGAAGACCGACGCGGTCTCTCCACGGCTCCGGGCCCGGACGAACCGCCCGACGGCCTGGGAGAAGAAGAGCGGCGTGGAGATCGTGGTCGCGTAGACGCCGACCGCGAGACGCGGGATGTCGACACCCTCGGAGACCATCCGGACGGCGACCATCCAGCGGTGGTCCCCGGCCGCGAACTTCTCGATCCGTTTCGACGACGCCTTCTCGTCGGAGAGCACCACCACCGGCTTCTCCCCCGCGATTCCGGCGAGCACTGCGGCGTACGCGCGCGCGGAGTCCTGGTCACTGGCGATCACCAGGCCGGCCGCGTCGGGCACGTTCTTGCGGACCTCGGAGAGCCGTCGGTCGGCCGCCTCGAGGACCGACCCGATCCAGGAGCCGCCGGGGTCGAGCGCGGTCCGGAGTGCATGCGCCGCCATGTCCTTGGTCAGCGGCTCACCCAGACGCGCCGAGACCTCGTCGCCGGCGCGCGTGCGCCACTGCAGGTCGCCGCCGTACGCCCAGAACAGGACCGGCCGCACCACGTGGTCGCGGAGCGCGTGGCCGTACCCGTAGGTGAAGTCGGCGGCGCTGCGGAGCACCCCGGCCTCCTCTCCTACGCCGGGGGCGTAGGTGACGAACGGGATCGGGTTGATGTCGGAGCGGAACGGCGTGCCGGTCAGGGCCAACCGCCGCTTCGCCGGTTCGAACGCCTCCCGGATGGCGTCGCCCCAGGAGAGGGCGTCGCCGGCGTGGTGGATCTCGTCGAGGATCACCAGGGTCTTGGAGCGCTCGGTCCGGATCCGGTGGGCGAGCGGGTTGGTCGCGACCCCGGCGTAGGTGACCGCGATGCCGACGAAGTCGTTGCTGGTCCTGCCCTTGCCGCCCGAGTACGCCGGGTCGATCGGGATGCCCACCCTCGCCGCCGCCTGCGCCCACTGGGTCTTGAGGTGCTCGGTCGGCGCCACGATCGTGATCCGGTCGACGACCCGGCGCGACAGCAGCTCGGCCGCGATGGTCAGGGCGAAGGTCGTCTTGCCCGCACCCGGAGTCGCGACGGCGAGGAAGTCGCGCGGGTCCGTCGCGAAGTACTGGGCGATCGCCTCGCTCTGCCACGCCCGCAGGCTGGTCGCCGTCCCCCACGCAGCGCGAGGTGCCGGGTACGCCGGGGAGAGCTTGTCGAGCGGGGCAGGGATGCCAGGTTCGGACTGCGCAGCGTCAGAGCCGGTCAAGGCGCAGGATCCGAGGAGCCGTCCTGCATGCTCGCCCAGATCTCCTTGCAGTCCGGGCAGACCGGGAACTTCTGCGGGTCCCGGCTCGGGACCCAGACCTTGCCGCACAGCGCCACGACCGGGGTGCCGTTGACCATGGCTTCCATCAGCTTGTCCTTGGGCACGTAGTGCGAGAAGCGCTCGTGGTCGCCGTCCTCGTGACTGAGGCGTTCGGTGACGATGCTCTCCGACTCCAGGACGTCGGTCCCGAATCCCGCGGGCCGCCCGGAAGAACTTGCAGTGCTCATCGGGGAATCCTAGCGTGAACGCGCGGGGTGTTCCTCAGTTCATCGTCGGCTCCGCCGGCATCGTCGCGAGCATCGCGAGCTGACCGCCCTGGCGCCGGAGCACCGTCGCCCAGAGACCGGCGGGATCCTCGACGAAGGCGTCGAACTCTTCGGCCGGCACGACGTACCAGGCGCCGTCCTCGATCTCACCCTCCAGCTGCCCGGCCCCCCACCCGGCGTACCCGGCGAAGATCCGCAGCCGGGAGACGGCGGAGGAGACGATCTCGACCGGGGCGTCCAGGTCGACGAGGCCGGTGTTCGCGAACGCCCGCCGCCAGCCGACCGGCTCCTCGTCGTCGGCGGCCACGTGCGCGACAGCCAGGGCGCTGTCGGTCTCGACCGGCCCGCCCTGGAAGAGCACGTCCGGGCCGGAGACGACCCCGGCCCACGGCGCCAGCACCTCGGCAACCTCGAGATCGGTCGGCCGGTTCAGCACCACTCCGAGCGCACCGTCATGGCCGGCATCGAGGAGGAGCACGATCGTGCGCGCGAAGTTTGGGTCGTTCATCGTCGGGGCCGCGATCAGCAGACTCCCGGGCCTCGGCTCCATGCACTCATCGTGCCACTGCAGCCCGCGGGCATGACGAATCCCCGGGCCTCAACGGGAGGGAGGGGCCCGGGGATCGTCGTGGGAGTCGGATCAGGCGGCGAGAACCGCACGGATCCGGTCGACGAGGGAGGGAGAGTCCACGGCGTCGACATTCGGGGAGGCGGGGACCGGAAGGTCGGCCCGGGCCTTGGTGGTGAGGCGCTCACCGGCGCGCGCCGCTGCGGCGCTGTCATCGTTGGCGAGGCCGGCGGCGGTGGCGAGCTTGAGCCACTCCTTCTCCTGCGCACGCGTGAGGGCGACCGCCATCTCCGGGTCGCTCGGCGACTCGGTGTAGCGGTCGAGGATCAGGCGGATCCCGGGAGCAGCCTCGCTGGCCTTGCGCCAGGCGTTGACGATCGCGCCTTCGAGGTCCATCGGCTGGGCCATCAGCTCGCGCTCGATGTTCCCGGAGAGCCGGGTGTGCCACTTCAGCGAGAGCGCGCCGATCAGGTCGAGCTCGTCGGAGAAGGTCTCGCGGACCCCCGGAAGGTCCATCGGCAGGACGCCGTCGCGACGGACGTCCGCGGTATCGATAACGGTTTGGAGGATTTCTCCACGGTGATGGAAAGCGTTCCAGGTCATGGTCCACATCCTTTCGTTCACATACCGTTGGTACGTACCGAGAGTATGCAACCAACCGCCCGCCATCAATCTGAAACGGCGTTTCGGGCCCGTGACGTCTCCCACACCGGAACGACGGGTCGGACCTAGACTGTCGGAATGTCCACGCGCTCCCACGCCGAGAAGTTCCGCTCGACGCTGCCCAAGGTGCCCAAGGTCGCCACCAAGGTGGCGGGGGTCTCGCGGCGCCAGCAGTACTCGGCATCGACCAAGCGCGCCCTGGTCGACCAGGCCACCAAGCTCTTCACCCAGCAGGGGTACGCCGCCACCAGCCTCGACTCGATCGTCGCCAGCGCCCGAGTCACCAAAGGCGCGCTCTACCACCACTTCAGTGGCAAGCAGGCGGTCTTCGAGGCCGTGTTCGAGAAGCTCGAGACCGACGCCGCGACCCGCATCCTCAAAGCCCTGAAGGGCTCCCGTGACCCGTGGGACAAGGCCCTGATCGGTCTGCGCGCCTTCCTCGACATCGTGCAGGACCCGGGGTACCAACGCATCGTGATCCAGGAGGGCCCGGCCGTTCTCGGCTACGAGCGCTTCCGCGAGCAGCAGGACCGTTCGAGCTTCGGGCTCGTGCAGGACATGGTCCGCTCCGTCCTCGAGACATCGACCTACGACCTCTCCGAGGAGATGCTCGAGACCTTCAGCCGGATCTTCTTCGGCGCGATGTCCGCCGCCGGCGAGACCGTCAGCACGGCGGCCAACCCCAAGGTCGCCGTTGCCCAGGTGGAGACAGCGATCGGCTTCATCCTCGCCGGCATGCGCTCGCTCGCCGAGAGCGGCGTCGCCCTCCCCGACCCCGAGGACCTGATCGCCGGGGACGAGGACGACTAGGTCCCCCCACCCGGCGACCCGGGGTCAGCGGAAGGTGACCCCGGTGTTGCCGGTGGTCGGGAGCAGCTCGATCCAGACCTTGCCCGCCGGCACCGTGAGCGCTCCGGCGGCCGTCTTCAGGGTCACCGGGGAGTCACGTCGGGGCTTGTCCCACGTGCCCCGCACGACCTGGCCCTGGTGGAAGAGCATCATCGCGCCCTTGCCGAAGAAGAGGCTCTCCGGCACCCGGTTACCTGCCGGGTCGCGGTAACCGGCGTCGACCTCGCGGACCCGGAGGACCAGGACGCTGTCGGCCTTGAACTGGTCGTCCGCACTGGCGTATGTGTTGGTGTTCGTGTACTTGTTCGCGTTCTTGGAGTAGAGGAACTGGGTCGTCGTGGCCGAGCTGAACTTCACCGAGATCCGCTTCGCCGGCGAGACGCCCGTGAACTCCGAGGCGGTGCCCCAGGGGAGGTACGGCGGCAGGGTCCCCGAGGGCGCCTTCAGCTTCGCGACCAGGTCGGGCAGACGCACCATCAGGTTGTACGGCGCCCGCCGCGAGCCCTCGCGGAAGTACCCGGGGCCACCCTCGGTGTAGTAGGGCACGCCACCCTGTCGCAGTCGGATCAGCGTCACCCGCGCGGCGCCGCTGGCGACGAGGGTCGCTTGAGCCGGCTTGACCACCCCCATGTCGGAGGCACGCGCCGACCGCACCGGCCCGACGGTGGGCGGGATGGTGGAGTGGAAGAGCGCCGCGAGCCGGGTGATGCCGCCCTCGACGAGCTCCTCGACCACCATGTCCGCGGCGCTCAGGCCCACCTGGGGCCGGCTGGCCGAGGTGTTGTCGATCTTGACCGCGACCACCGGGCGCTTGGAGACCGACGCCGGGGCCTTCAGCCCGGTCAAAGGCCAGACGGCCGGGATGTTGGTGCCGTCCTCGGTCTGCTGCGCTCCCGGGTTCTCCCCCGGTGCACCGCCGTCGTCGCCCGATCCGCACCCCGCGAGCACCAGGCTCGCCGCCAGCGCGAGCGTCAGCACGGCGTACCAGGGCCGGCGCGAGCGGGTGCACGGACGGAGAGACACGGAGCCGGAGGCGCGTTCGATCATGCCGCCAAGCATGACCCAGGGGGCCGGCCGTTCCCGGCAGGCCCCCTGGGGGTGTTGCAGAAAAAGCGGCGGCCGAGCCTCAGATCTTCGCGCCGCCGTCGACGTACAGCGTCTGCCCGGTGATGTACGACGCCTCGTCGCTGCACAGGAACGCGGCAGCAGCGGCGATGTCCTCGGGGAAACCGACCCGGCGCACCGGGTTGGCCTCGGCGTTGAGCTTGCGGAACTCGTCGACGTCCATCTTGAGCCGACGGGCGGTGTCGTCGGTCATCTCGGTGGCGATGAACCCCGGGGCGATGGCGTTGACGTTGACGCCGAACGGGCCGAGCTCCAGCGCCAGGGTCCGGGTGAAGCCCTGGACGCCGGCCTTCGCTGCGGAGTAGTTCGCCTGACCGCGGTTGCCGTTGGCGGAGATGCTCGAGAGGTTGAGGATCTTGCCGTACTTCTGCTCCACGAACGTTTTCTGCGCGGCCTTGCTCATCAGGAACGCGCCCTTGAGGTGGACGTTCATCACCGCGTCCCAGTCCTCCTCGGTGAGCTTGAAGAGGAGGTTGTCGCGGGTGATGCCGGCGTTGTTGATGATCACGTGCAGCCCGCCCAGCTCGGCGAGGACCCGAGCGACCCCGGCCTCGACCGAGGCCGCGTCGGTCACGTTCACCCCGACACCGATCGCCGGGGCTGCGCCGCCGAGACCGGCAGCCGTCTCCGCGGCCTGCTCCTCGTTGATGTCGAAGATGGCGACGGCCGCACCCTCCTCGGCGAACCGCTTCGCGGTGCCTGCGCCGATGCCGCGCGCTGCTCCTGTGATGATCGCGACGCGACCGTCGTATCGACCCATGACTGCTCCTGATCGGTTGAGGAAGACGAAGATTCGGCCGCGCCAGCGCCAGTTCACACGTGGGCACAGCAGGCTCACTCTAGAACCTCCGTCCCCGGCGCCCGCGACCGCTGCCGACGTGCCTGCATCCGTGCCCCGTCGGTCTCGTTTAGGCTGCCCCCGTGGGAAAGGCAGATTTCAAGTTCGCGGGCTGGTGCGCGCTCGTGCTCGCGGTGGCGACCGTCGTCGTCGCCCAGCTCGAGGATCTGCCGATCCGGGACCCCGACGGCGCCGGCATGGCGACCTACGTCCGGCTGCCGCTGATCCTGCTGGCAGCGTGGTTGATCGACGTCCTCCCCCGGGCGATCGCGCGGGCCCGCCGGGACTGGTCCACGCTCGGTACGACGCTCGCCGGGGTGGTCCGGGAGCGCTGGACGCGTTCCCACGTGATCTTCGCCTTCAGCGGCCTGGGCACCTGGTACATCTGCTACGCCGCCTTCCGGAACCTGAAGAGCTACGTGCCGTTCGTCCGGGGTGAGGACGTCGACTTCGACTCGCAGCTGGCGAAGATCGACAAGATCCTCTGGCTCGACCACGACCCGGCCGACGTGCTGCACAACCTGTTCGGCACCACGGTCGCCGCCAGCTTCTTCTCCTTCATCTACATCGCCTGGATCGTGCTGATCCCGACCAGCCTGGCGATCGCCCTGATGTGGACCCGCCGTCCGGCCGCCGGTTCGTGGTTCGTGACCGCGATCGCCGTCGACTGGCTGCTCGGCATCGCGACGTACTTCCTGCTGCCGACCCTCGGCCCCGCCTACAGCAACCCGGGTGAGTTCGCCGACCTCAAGCAGACCTACACCGCGACCCTGGTGCAGAACCTGCTCGAGGACCGGAACGCGGTGCTCGCCGACCCCAACGCGACGAACGCGGTCCAGACGATCGCGGCCTTCCCCTCGCTGCACGTCGCGATGATGGTGACCGTGTGCGTCTTCGCCACGCTGGTCGGTTTCGCCCGCTGGATCCGGGTCGCCGCGTGGGTCTTCCTCCTCCTGACCGTTCTCAGCACGATCTACTTCGGCTGGCACTTCTCCCTCGACGCCGTCGGCGGCGCGGTGGTCGGCGCCGCTGCGGTCTGGATCGCAGCGATCGGCACCGGGAACCACGTCCGCGGTTTCCCCAGACTCATCGAGCGCGGCACCCACGAGGACGCCGACGAGGACCTTCAGGACAGCGCGTCGGCGAGTCGTCCGGCGTAGTCAGCGGACTCGGCGGCGTCGGCGTACTTCGTCCGCGGCCAGAAGAACCCCTTGAGCCCGTCGCCCTTGGTGCGCGGCACGACGTGGCAGTGCAGGTGGGGCACCGACTGCGAGACCGTGTTGTTCATCGCGACGAACGATCCCTGGGCTCCGAGGACCTCGACCATCGCCGTCGACAGCCGCTGGACCAGCCCGAGGAACCCGTCGCGCAGCTCCGCCGGGAGCTCGGGCAACGTCACGACGTGCCGGCGCGGCACGACGAGCGTGTGGCCCTTGAAGAGCGGACGGATGTCGAGGAACGCCACGAAGTCGTCGTCGGCGAGGACGAGGTCGGCCGGGATGGTCCCGGCAGCGATGTCACAGAAGAGGCAGGACATCCGTCGAGGCTAGCGTTGGTGCGACCCTGGGCTGGTCAAGAGCGGCCCGGTCCGGTCTCATGTCCCCATGACCCCTGCGTCCTCCTCCACGGCCACCATCACCCACATCGGTGGACCGACCGCGCTGATCGAGGTCGGGGGGTGGCGGATCCTCACCGATCCGACCTTCGACCCGCCCGGGAAGCGGTACTTCTTCGGGTGGGGCACCACCTCGCGCAAGCTCGCCGGCCCGGCGGTGCCAGCGGCCGACCTGGGGGCGATCGACGCCGTGCTGGTCAGCCACCACCACCACGGTGACAACCTCGACCCGACCGCCCGGGCCCTGCTTCCCACCTGGGGCACCACGTTCACGACGACGAAGGCCGCCCGGGTCCTCGGCGGCACCAGCATCGGCCTCGGGGCGTGGGAGACCGCGACCCTGGAGGCGCCCGGCAAGGAGACCGTCGCCATCACCGCGACCCCGTGCCGGCACGGCCCCCTCGGCAGCGACCCGATCACCGGCCCGGTGATCGGCTTCTCGCTGGCCTGGCCGAGCCAGCAGAACGGCGAGCTGTGGGTCACCGGCGACACCGTGCTCTACCCGGCGCTGCGTGAGGTCGCGTCCCGGCTGAAGGTCGGCACGATGCTCCTGCACCTCGGGTCGGTCAGGTTCCGCTACCTCTCCGGGTGGTTCCGCTACACCATGGACGCCCGTGAGGGCGCCGAGCTGATCGGGCTGGTGAAGCCCGCGAACGTCGTCCCGGTGCACTACGAGGGCTGGTCGCACTTCCAGCAGGACCGCGGCCCGGCGGAGCAGGTGCTGAACACGTCGCCGTACGCCGACCGGATCACCTGGCTGGACCCGGGGCAGAGCACCACGCTGACGGTCTGAGGACCTGGTCGCGCAGGTCACACCCGTGACCGCGTGATCTCCGGGACCGTCAGGGTCCTCCGGGGGTGATGTCGCAACGCAAGTCCCGGCGGGCCCGGACGATCCCGAACGAGGTGCCGTGGTGGGAGCCGGTCGGCCTGTGGCACTGCTGGTGGGGCCTCGGGTTCATCGCCGTTGCCGCGGCGCTCTCGTCCTGGCACTGAGGGACCCACCCACTGCGAAGGCCGCCCCGGGAGCCGGGACGGCCGTCGCAGAACACAGAGGGCTGGATGGGTGGAGCTGGCGGGAATCGAACCCGCGTCCTTGAGCGCCGTACTAGGTCTTCTCCGGGTGCAGTCCGCGGTATGCGCTTTTCTCGGCCCCGGCGCTTGCACGGACACGTGCGCCGACGGGCTCAGTCGGGATTAAGTCCCGATCAACCCTCCCCACGGAAGTTGATCAGCAAGCCTTCTGAATGAGGCCAGGGTCCGGGACGAAGGCGGATGCCCGGTCTGACCCTTCGATCACTGCTCAGGCAGCGAGAGCGAAGTCGTTGCGATTAGAGTTGGCAACTATGGTTTTCCAGCGATCGTTTACGAGATGACGCTGGCTTCTCGACCCGCTTCTCCTAGGACAAACGACCCTAGTCGAAACCAATCAGCCCCTCTTGAGTTATGGCGCCAGTCTACGCGGCTGGACCGACAGACCACGAATGGTTTCGACAAGCTCAACCATCGACGGGCCTCAGCCCGCCAGATGACCCTGGTCGACCGCCTGGATGCTGCCGTGCACCGCCCCCGCGTCGTCGGAGGCGAGGAAGGCGATCACGGCAGCAACGCTGTCGGCGCTCATCAGCCCGCGCTTCGCGGCCACCCGCATGATGAGGTCCCAGTCGGCGCCCTCGGGTACGTCGATCGTGGTCACCTGCGGGGTGTCCATCCCGCCCGGGCAGACGCAGTTCACCCGGAGCGGGGCGTTGAGGTACTCGATCGCGAGCGCCTTGGTCAGGCCCACGATGCCGTGCTTCGCCGCCGTGTACGCCGCTGAGTAGGCCTCACCCATCAGGCCGGCGACCGAGGCGACGTTGACGATGTTGCCGTGCACCGCGAGCAGGTGCGGGATCGCCGCCTGGGCGACGAAGAAGGCGCCGTTCAGGTTCAGCGCGATGTCGTGGACCCACTCGTCCTCGGTCACCTCGGTGGTGATGCGGAAGTCGTGGCGGCCGGCGTTGTTCACCACGACGTCCAACCTCCCGAACGCCTCGACCGCACCGGCAACGGCACCGCGGCAGCTGGCTGGGTCGACGATGTCGGCGAAACCGATCCGGACCTCACCCGGGAGGTCCGCGCAGGAGGCGGCGACCTCAGTCAGACGCTCCTGGTCACGGGCGACCGCGTAGACCGAGCCGCCACCGGCGGCGAAGCGTCGTACGGTCGCGGCGCCCAGCCCGGAGGAAGCTCCGGTGACGAGGATGGAACGGCCGGCGAAGGCGGTCATGGGCAGGCTCCTGGGGTGCGGGGGCGGGCGCGTCGTGGACAGTCAACCGGAAACCGGCCGGGCCTACCCCCCGAACAGTCCCGCCGCGTTCTCCCAGCAGACCTTCCGCAGCCACGCCTCGTCGAGGCCGGGCGCACGTTCGAGCAGGCGCGCGAGGCCGTCGTACTGGTGCGTGTAGTCGTAGGGAAGGTTGGGGAAGTCGCTGCCGTAGAGGATCTTGTCGCCGAGGCCGGCCAGTCGCGGGACGAGCTCGTCGGGGAACTGCACGAAGAACTCGGTGAAGACCATCGTGGTGTCGAGCCGGGTGTGCTCGTAGGTCTCGGCGAGGTCGAAGAACTCGGCGAACTCCGGGGCGCCGAGGTGCGCCACGATCACGCGCAGGTCCGGGAAGAGCCGGAGCAGCCGGGCGAGGTGCTCCGGGCCGGTGAACGCGTTGCCGACCGGACCGGAACCGACGTGGATGACGACCGGCGTCGCGGCGTCCTCCAGCACCTCCCAGGCCGGGAGGAGGGCGACGTCATCGAGGAGGAACTCACCGACCTGGGTGTGCAGCTTGAAGATCTCGACGCCGGAGCCGACCGAAGCTGCGACCTGGTCGGCCACGCCGGGCTCGGGGTAGAAGGTCGCCGAGTGCAGGCACTCGGGGACCCGATTGGAGAGCTCGGCGGCCCAGTCGTTGAGGTAGGCCGCCACCCCTGGCTTGTGGGCGTACGGCAACGCACTGAAGCGCCGTACGCCGAAGGACCGCAGCTGCTCGACCCGCTCCTCGACGCTGCCGCGGTACCGGATCGGCCACGCGCGGCCGATCTTCGGCCCCGCCTCGTCGAACTGGCGCCAGACGGCCGCCTGGATGTTCGCCGGAAGGAAGTGGACGTGCACGTCGAACAGGCCGGGGATCCCGAGATCGTGCCAGGGCAGCACGTTCTCGGGACCTCCGCCCGTTGGGGTGTGGTTCAGGACGCGACGGTGAAGCCGAAGGCCTCGGCCAGCCAGTCCTGCGAGGCCGTGATGTCGACCCGCTGGTACCCGCCGAGGTAGCGACAGTTGCTGGTGTACCCGTAGCTGGTGACCGCAACGATCTCGCCGTTCAGGAACACCGGGCCGCCCGAGTCGCCGAAGCAGGTGCCTCCGGTGCCCTTGTTGTCGTTGGGGTTGCCGTTGGTCTGCAGGATCTGGTCGGTCAGCTTCTGCCCGGGCATGTCGACGAACCGACGGATGAGCGGGTAGCTGAACGGCGTCGGCTTCTGCGGCCCGGACGTCGGCTTGCGGACCTCGGTGCCGTAGCCGACCGCGGTGAAGAGCGTCTTGGAGAGGTCGGCGTACTTGATCGCGCTCAGGGTGCCCAGACCGGCTACCGGTGCGGGAGCGATGTCCGTGACCGGCGAGTCGAGGACGACGGCGCCGAGGTCGTTCCAGTTCTCGATGTCGGTGAAGTTCGAGTACTCCGGGTGCGTGAACGGGCTGCCCGAGTCGTACCCGGCCGCCTGGAGCTCGGCCGTCGTGTAGCCGGCAGCAGGGTCGGCGGCGACCGGGAGCGGCGAGGTCGGCGGCGGGGTGCTCGAGGCGTAGATCACGGACTCGAAGGTGACGAGCATCTTGCCGACCACGCCGTCGGTGCAGTGCGCCGCGGTCAGCACCAGGTCGTCACGGATCAGGGTGGCGCTGCACCGGAACCGCCCCTCGGAGTCGTAGCCGGCGATCATCGCGACGTTCGGGTGGTTCTCACCGTCCGCAGTTCCACCGGTACTGGCGAGGGCGGGACCCGCCAGGCCGGCCAGCAGGAAGACGGACGCCGAGGCGGCGAGATGACGAAGACGCATGGGGTGGGAACCTCCGGTTCGAGACGTGACCTCACCCAACCAGACGACCGCGAGGAGCGGAATGCTCGGCGCCGACTGCCTGTCTGATCGTTACTTACTCCTGGCCCTTCATGCGGCGTCCGAGGGCCTGCTGCTTCTCACGGTTGGCCTGCCGCTCAGCGAGGCTGTGGCGCTTGTCGTAGGACTTCTTGCCGCGCGCCAGCGCGATCTCGACCTTGGCACGGCCGTCGAGGAAGTACAGGGACAACGGGACCAGGGTGAAGCCGCGCTCCTTGACCTTCGAGTCGATCTTGTCGATCTCGTGCCGGTTCAGCAGCAGCTTCCGGACGCGCCGGGGTTCGTGGTTGGTCCAGGTCCCCTGGGTGTACTCCGGGATGTGCACCCCGTGCAGGAAGGCCTCACCCTCGTGGATCTCGGCGAAACCGTCACCCAGGGTCGCCCGACCGGCGCGGAGGGACTTCACCTCGGTGCCGACGAGGACCAGACCGGCCTCGAAGACGTCCTCGACGTGGAAGTCGTAGCGCGCCTTGCGGTTCTGCGCAATCAACTTGCGCCCTTGTTCCTTGGGCATGCCTACATCCTCGCAGGCTAGAAGAACTTCATCGGATCGACGGGGCTGCCGTCGACCAGCACGGAGAAGTGCAGGTGGCACGCCGTGGACCAGCCGGTGGTGCCCGAGTAGGCGACGACCTCGCCCCGGTCCACCCGCGCGCCGGTCGGCACCCGGTAGGAGCTGATGTGGTTGTAGATCAAGGTCAGGCTGCGTCCGTTGACCCGACCGACGTCGAGGATCAACCGGTTGCCCCAGACGTCGGAGTAGTACTCGGAGATCACGGTGCCCTTGGTCCCGGCGCGCAGCGGCGTGCCGCAAGGAGCCCGGAAGTCGACACCGTCGTGCAGGCCGTAGTAGCCGTAGATCGGGTGCCGTCGGTACCCGTACGGCGAGGTGACCGGGCCATCGACAGGGCGGACGAGGAACCCGTTCGCGCTGCCGGTGAAGCCGCCCGTCTGCTGCTGGGCGCGGGCGATGATCAGCTGCTGGATCCGCGCTTCCTCGGCACGCAGGGACCGCAGCTTGCGCTTGTCCTCCGCACGGGCGGCACGAGCCAGGGCGGCAGCGCTGGCGCGGGTACTCACCAGGGCGGCGACCTGGGCCCGGTTGGTGACCGCTTCCTGCTCCAGGGCCGTCTTGCGGGCGAGGTTCACCGCGGCTTCCTGGCGCTGCTCGGCGACGACGACCTTCGCGGCCGCGACCTTCTTCTTCTGCACCTCCAAGAGGGCTTCCCTGGCCTTCAGGTCGGCCAGCATCACATCGGCCTCCTGCGCGATGCTGTCGATCGCGTTGAGCTGGGTGCCGATCTCCTCGGGGCTCCGCCCGCCGAGCAGCACCGACATCCGGAGGAGCTCAGGTTCGCCGTTGTTGAAGTACGCGACCGCGATCCGGCCGAGGTTCGTGCGCTGCTCCACGACTGCCGCCTGGCCGACCTTCAGCTGGTGCTTGGCCTTGCCGAGGGCCGCAACTGCGGCGACGAGCTTCGCCTGCATCTGCGCGTCGAGGATCCGCGCCGTGGTCAGCTCACCCTGGGTCTTGGCGAGCTGCCGCTGCGCCGCGAAGAGCTGCGCCTTGGCTGCCCGCAGGCTTGCCGTCGCGGCGTACATCGCCCTACTGGACCCTTCGAGCTCCCCTGCCGCAGATTTCACGCTCTGCTGCACCTTGTTCTTCTTGTCTCGCAGCTCGTCGGCGTTCGCCCCGGAGAGCACCGCCGGCCCGGTCGCGAGCACGACGGTAGCCAGTACTGCCGCCGTCCAGCTGGTGCGGCGGCGGGTACTGCGGGGCGTACGGGAAAGGTTTCGCCTCACGGAGCCGACCGTTCAAATGGGGAAGAAGTGAACTCGTGCGACGATAACCGAATCTCGTCAGACTTTGAGGTATTTCCGGGTCATCACGAGTGTCGGGATCGCGGTCAGCAACACCCCGATGACCGCGACCCAGATCCCGGCCGTGAGAGCGTCGCCCCAGTCCAGCCACGGCATCACCCGACTGTTCTGCCGCAGCCAGCCGTAGACAGCGAACTGCATGAACGCGGCCAGCGCCAGACCGGAGAGCACGATCGCGATCAGTGCAGCGGCGAGTGTCTCGAGCAGGAACGGCAAGGAGATGTACAGGTTCGACGCGCCGACCAGACGCATGATCCCGATCTCCTTGCGGCGCGCGAACGCCGCCAGTCGGATCGAGTTGCCCACCTGGAGGACCCCCGCGAGCAGCAGGAAACCTGCGATGCCCAGGGCGCCCCACTTCAGCACGTTCATCCAGAAGTAGATCGGTTCGAGCACCGCGCGCAGGTCCTGTACCCGGTCGACCCCGTCCATCCCGCTCAGCGCGTCCTTGATGCCCGCGAACTTCCGCGGGTCCTGGAGGCTGATCTGGTACTCCTCGGGCATGACGTCGACCGTGACCGTGGCGAAGACCGCGGCCTCGGTCTTGTCCTGCGGGTCGATCGCGATCCGCTTGAAGATCGCGAAAGCCTCTTCCTTGCTCTGGAACTCGTAGGACTCGACCTCGGGGTGCGAACCGATCAGGTTGCGGAGTTCCGTTTTCTGAGCCTCGTTCGCCGCGCCGGAGGAGCAGCGCGGGCTCTGCGAGTTCTCGTTGCAGAGCACCGCCGTGATCTGGAGCTTGTCCCCCCAGGTCCGCTCGGCCTCCTTGGCCTGCGCGTTGAGCAGGAAGCCCATCCCTACGAGGGTGAGCGAGATGAAGATGGTCACGACCAGCGCAATGGTCATCGACACGTTGCGCTTGAGCCCGGTGGCTGTCTCCGAAAAGACGTACCTGAGTTGCATCTGCTGACGCAGCCTTTCTAGTGCTGGAAGCCGTAGACGCCGCGGGACTGGTCCCGGACGAGGTTGCCGTCGGAGAGCTCGATCACGCGCTTGCGCATCTGGTCCACGATGCCCGCGTCGTGGGTCGCCATCATCACCGTGGTGCCGGTGCGGTTGATCCGGTCGAGGAGCTTCATGATCCCGACACTGGTGTTCGGGTCGAGGTTGCCGGTCGGCTCGTCAGCGATCAGGATCTGCGGGCGGTTGACGAAGGCGCGGGCGATCGCGACCCGCTGCTGCTCGCCACCGGAGAGCTCGTCCGGCATCCGGTCGCCCTTGCCCTCGAGGCCGACGAGTTCGAGGGTTTCTGGGACGACCGTGATGATGTGGCTCTTCGGCTTGCCGATCACCTGGAGCGCGAACGCCACGTTCTCGGTGACCGTCTTGTTGGGCAGCAGCCGGAAGTCCTGGAAGACGGTGCCGATCTTGCGGCGCAAAGACGGAACCTTCCAGCTCGCCATCCGGTTGATCTCCTTGCCGGCCACGTAGACCCGGCCCTGGTCCGGGCGCGCCTCACGGAGCACCAGGCGGAGGAAGGTCGACTTGCCGGAACCCGAGGCACCGACGAGGAAGACGAACTCGCCCTTCTCGATGTCGACGCTGACGTCGGCCAACGCAGCGCGGTTCTGGCCCGGATAGGTCGTGGAGACGTTCTCGAATCGGATCACAGTGATCCCGAGTTTAGGCGAGGCGACCCAAGGGTCTCCGCACGCCACCCCGGGAGCCGTGGCCTACAGTGCTCCCATGGCGCTGCCCCGGGTCCCCCACGCTGCTGCGCACGTGAGCACCGCCCTCGGCACGGTCCTGCTGGCCGTGCTGCTGGCCGTGTTGCTCGTCGCCTGCGGCGGCGAGGACGCTTCCCCGGCGGTCCCGGCCCCCACGACCGCCACGATCGGCGAGCTCGACCCCGACGCGCTGGACGTCGTCCGGGTGGAGTTCTGCGACCTGGTCCCCAAGGCGGCGATCCGCCGCGCTCTGGGCGGCGGCGCAGTGGAGGCCGACGCCTGGAAGAACGGCGATCCGGTTCCGGGGGGCAAGCCCGGGGACGTCGGCCACGAGGTCGGGTGCGCCTGGAAGGGGAAGAAGGGCCGTACGGCCAAGGCCTGGGTGTTCGCCCGTCCGGTCTCGACCCCGTTCGCCCGGTCCCTGGTGACCTCTGCGGCCGCGCGACGGGGGTGCCGGGTGGTGAAGGGGGCGACGTTCGGGAAGCCGACCGTGGCCCAGCTCTGCTCGTCGACCAGCCCCGGAGCGAAGGGCGGGGTCACCCGGATGCGCTACGCCGGGCTCTTCGCAGACACCTGGTTGACCTGCGAGACGACCGGTCCGCGCGACCGGCGCGCGGAGGTGAAGGCCCGGGCCGGGTCGTGGTGCGTCGCCGTCGCGACGGCGCTCGACGCGGCCGGGTAGTCCGCTACTTGGCTTCTGCGCCCCGGCGCCAGCGGATGCCGGCCTCCAGGAAGCCGTCGATGTCACCGTCGAGGACCGACTGGGGGTTGCCCGACTCGAACTCGGTCCGCAGGTCCTTCACCATCTGGTACGGGTTCAGCACGTAGTTGCGCATCTGGTCGCCCCAGCTGGCCTGGACGTCACCCTTCAGCTCGTCGAGGTGTGCCTTCTCCTCGGCCTTCTTCAGGGCGAGGAGCTTGGCCTTGAGGACCACCATCGCGCTCGCCTTGTTCTGCAGCTGCGACTTCTCGTTCTGGCACGAGACGACCACGCCGGTCGGGAGGTGGGTCAGTCGGACCGCGGAGTCGGTGGTGTTGACCGACTGCCCGCCGGGGCCGCCGGAGCGGTAGACGTCGGTGCGGATGTCCTCGTCCGCGATGTCGATCTCGTCGGTCTGTTCGAGCACCGGCACGACCTCGACGGCGGCGAAGCTGGTCTGCCGCCGGCCCTGGTTGTCGAAGGGGCTGATCCGGACCAGGCGGTGGGTCCCGGCCTCGACGCTGAGCGTCCCGTAGGCGTAGGGCGCATGGACCGCGAAGGTGGCGGACTTCAGGCCAGCCTCCTCGGCGTAGGAGGTGTCGAAGATCTCGACGGGGTAGTTGTTGCGCTCGGCCCAACGGATGTACATCCGCATCAGCATCTCGGTGAAGTCGGCGGCGTCCACACCACCGGCACCGGCTCGAAGGCTGACGATCGCCTCGCGGGCGTCGTACTCACCCGAGAGGAGGGTCCGGACCTCCAGCGTCTCGACGGCCTTGCTGATCCGGTCGAGCTCGTGGTCGGCCTCTGCCAAGGTCGTCTCGTCACCCTCCTCGGTACCCATCTCGACCATCAGCCCGACGTCCTCGAGGCGGGTGGAGAGGAGAGTGAAGCGGTCCAGCTCGCCCTGGAGCCCGGAGAGGCGGCCGGTCACACGCTGGGCGTTCGCCTGGTCGTCCCAGAGGTTCGGGTCCGCGACCTCTTCACCGAGGGTCGCGATCTCCGCGCGCATGCCGTCGAGATCGAGCACCTTCCCGATGGTGACCATCGTCGCCTGGAGCTGCTTGATCTCGGTGTCGTAATCGCGTGTAGCCACAAGAGGGAAGGTTACCCGGCCGGGAAGGCGGGTCATCCCGAGACTCGGACGACGGCGGCAGCCGAAGCGGAGACCAGCACGCCCTCCCCTGCCCCGGGCAGCCGCAGCGGCAGGTCCATCGGCGCGCGCACCCGGACGACGACCGCGTCCGCCTCGACCGTCACCGACCAGGTCAGTCCGGGGTACTCCAGGGCCGCCCCGGTGGCCCGCAGGTGCTCCGCGACGTGGTGACGGGCCGCGACCACGTCGATCGCGAGCCGCTCGTCCAGGCCGTTGCGGTAGGCGAGGGTTCCCTGGAGCCCGTCGGTGGCGGCGAGCGCTGCGGCATCGGCGATGGCGTTCATCCCCTCACGACGGAGGAAAGCCGCGGAAACGTCGACGACAACAGCGACGAGCATCGCGACGACGACGGTCAGGCCGATCACCAGCGGAGCGATCGACCCCTCCTCGTCCCGCTGTGCCCTCACGGTCGTTCCGCCCGGAAGGTCCCGTACGGGGACTGGTGCCGGGCACGCACCTCGACCGACGGCGCCTGGAGGCTGAACACGTCCGGCACGAGTGGCAGCCGGGCCTCCGCACGGATCTCTGCACTGACCACCGAGGCCGGGGACAGGCACCGCTCCGGTCGGGGCCGGCACCGGACCACCAGCTCGAACGGCGTCTCGATCCCCTGGTCGGCGAACGCCAGCCGGGCCGCGACCCGGGCACGGTCGTAGGCACTGTCCTGACCGGCCGCACCGACGTACGCCCTGCTCGCGGAGCGCGCCGCCGCCGAGGCCGCATACGCCGACCGCTGGACCTCGAAGACCGCCAGGATGACGTACAGCAACGGGACCAGCAGCAGAACAGCCAGCCAGACGAACTCGATGATCGCGGTCCCTTGCTGATCGGGCCGTCGGGCCAGTTGCCGGGTCACGGCGCGGTCTCCCGCACGCCGTGGCCGGTCACCTGAATCACCAGCCCGGGGCCCCCCAGCCCGAGTGCCGGGACGACGGCCCGGACCCGAACCTCTACCACCGGCAGGCTCGCGTGCTCGCCGGCGCGGGCACTGACCTCCCGGACGAACCGGTCGCCGATGACACCGGTCAGCTGCCCACGGGCCCGGGTGACCCCGTCCTGCGGCGCGCGACCGAACGCGGCCGCGTGACGGGCGCCCTCGGTCGCCGCCGCTGCGAGCGCGTTGCGCACGTAGAGCGTCAGTCCGACCTGGACCAACCCGAGCACCAGCGGGACCAGGACCACGGCGACCAGGACGAAGTCGACGACCGCCGCGCCGTCCTGGCCGCTACCCGGTGACCGAGGAGAGCGCGGCACGGAGCATCTCGTTGAGCTGGTCGCCGGCGACGGCCCAGAGGCCGGCCACCAGGCCCGCGCTCATGACGGTGATCAGTACCCAGCCGGGAACGTCACCCCGTTCGTCACGACGGCGGGTCACCCGAGTTCGGTCAGTCATCTTGCTCCTCTCGTTGAACGGTGCCGCTCACGGCACCACCAGGTCCAGCCCGACCAGTCCGGGCCAGAACGCGAACACCACGACGGTCGGCAGCACGAGGAACACCACCGGCACCATCATCAGGACCTCGCGCCGCGCGCCCGACTCGATCAGCGCCCGACGGCTCGCCTCACGAACATCGGCCGCCTGCGCGTGCAACAGGTCGGCGAGCGGGGTCCCCCGCTCGATGGCGATCGCGATCCCCTCGGCGAACCGCGTGACTGCGGCCAGGCCGGACCTGCCGGCCAGGGCGTCCAGGGCCTCGACCAGCGGCGTACCGGTCCGCACCTCCGCCAGGACCCGGGCCAGGTCGGTGGCGAACTCGCCCTGCGAACGCCGTACGACGCGGTCCAGTGCGGCGACCGGGCTCTCCCCCGCCGCGACCGCCAGCGCCAACAGCTCGGCAAGGACCGGCAGCTCCTCGAGGACCCGCCGCTCTCGTCGGGCGACCTCGGCGGTGAGCCGGTTCTCGCGCAGGAGGACGCCGAGGACGAACGCGATCCCGCAGAAGACCAGCAGCGCGACGCCGCGGTCGGGTCGCCGCACGGCCAGGACCGCCGAGGGCACCGCAGCCAGCAGGAACCCGACCATGCCCCAGACGGCCTGCTGGATCCGGAACTCGTGCACCGTCCGAGACAGGTTCGCCCGGAGCAGGCGGCGCTCGACCGAGGCCGAGCCGCCGAGGATCACGTCCAGCCGGGACCCGAGGGCCGTGGCACTGCTGCGGAGGAGCGCCGACGGCGAGGTCCAGGCAGACGTCCCTGGATAACTCGGTGCCCGCGGGTCCGCAGCCAGGTCGCGCAGGTACGGCAGCACCCGGTCGGCCACCGCGGTCCGCCGCAACCGGTGGACCCGTGCCAGGACCAGGCACAAGCCGCCACCCGCGGCAGCCCCGAGAGCCGCGCCGAGAATCCCGCTCACCGGAGGATCCGCCGCTCACGCGGGAGCCGGCCGATCCGCATCATCAGCCAGTACGCGGCAACGCAGGCCGCGGTGCCGAGGGCGAGCACGATCGTGCCTGCTGGACTGGCGTAGCGGCGGATGACGTCGGGCTGGAAGGAGAGCATCAGCAGGACCAGCCACGGCGCACTCACCGCGAGCCGCGCACCGTTGATCGTCCAGGCCTGCCGCGCCTCCAGCTCGGCGCGCGTGCGCGCGTCCTCGCGGAGGAAGGCCGACAGATTCCGGAGCAACCGGCCCAGGTCACCGCCGCCGACCTCGCGCGCCACCCGGAGTGCCTCGACGACGCGGTCGCCGACCGGGTCGGCCAGGCCGGCCTTGAGCCGGTCCAGGGCATCGGTCAACCGCCCGGTGACCTGGTGGTCGAGGGCGAATAAGGCGAACGCGGGCCGCAACGGCTCCGGCCCCCGGGTCGCCAGCGCCACGAGCGCCTCCGCCAACCCCAGACCGGCACGGACACCGGAGACCAGGTGGTCGACGGCTTCGGGCCAGACCTCGGCGAGCTCCCGCTGTCGGCGGCGAGCCCGCGACCGGAGCACCGCGACCGGCAGGTAGCCGGCCATCACCGTGAAGGCGACGGCCACCGGCATCGTGTGCGACACCGCCTGGACGGCGACGCCGGTGACGCCTGCGAGAACGGCGGCGGATGCCACCACCGCACGCGGCCGGACCCCGGTCAGGCCCGTTTCGGGGACCAGCGAGCCCAGGAATGACGTGCGCGCGCGGCGACTCGGGCCGCGGGGCAGAGCCCACGGGGCGGTGACCAGCACGAGACCGACCCCGAAGGCGAGCCCGAGCGCGGCGCCCATCAGCTCACTCCTCCGAGCAGACCGAGGACATCGAGACCGGCGCGCTCGAAAGCGTCGACCCGGGTCGGCATCCCCGAGGTCCGGACCAGCTCGCCGGCGCGGCGTACGAACAGGGTCTCGGTCTCGATCACCCCGTGCTCGACGCGACCACTGACCGCGACCACCTCGTTGACCCGGCGGGTCCCGTCCGGGTCCATCCGGAGATGCACGACCAGGTCGATGGCCGAGGCGACGGTGGGGATCACGAAACCGGCCGGGATGTTCTCACCGGCCAGCAGCGGCAGGGTGCAGAGCTTCACCAGTGCCTCGCGGGCGCTGTTGGCGTGCACAGTCGCCATCCCGGGCAGACCGGAGTTCAACGCGATCAGGAGGTCGAGCGCTTCGGCTCCTCGTACCTCACCCACCAGGACCCGGGTCGGTCGCATCCGCAGCGACTCGCGGACCAGGTCGCGCAGGGTCACCTCGCCCGTGCCTTCGAGGCCGGCCGGCCGGCACTCCAGCGCCACCCAGTCCGGGTGCGGGATCCGCAGCTCACGGACCTCCTCGGCGCTGATGATCCGCTCGCTGCCCCGCACCGAGCCGGCGAGACAGTTGAGCAGTGTCGTCTTCCCGGCTTGGGTGCCCCCGGCCACCAGGACCGTCAGCCCGGCCGCGACCGCTCCGTCGAGGAACACCGCTGCCTGGTCGGTGAGGGAACCGCGCACGACCAGATCGGCGAGCCGGGACGACCGGTGCAGGAACTTGCGGATGTTCACCGCCGCGAAGTCGGTGCTGATCCCCTCCAGGACGACGTGCATCCGATGCCCGTCAGGGAGCCGGGCATCGACGAAGGGCGAGGAGACGTCCAGCCGGCGGCCGCTCTGCTTGAGCATCCGCTCGACCAGGTCGCGGACCTCCTCAGCGGTCAGGATCGTGGTGGTCAGCTCGTGCCGTCCACCGCGCGCGACGAAGACCCGGCTCGGGTCGTTGATCCAGATCTCCTCGACCTCGGGATCGTCGAGGTGGCGCTGGAGGGCACCGAACCCGGCCACCCGCGCGACGAGCTCGTCGACGACCGCGCCCGGATCCGCGACCGGCGCGACGGCACCGGTCAGGCTCAGCTCGTCGTGCGCCGCGACCGCCTCGGTCGCCAAGGCCCGGACGCGGTCGGTCTCCCGCTGCGGGTCGACGCCGGCCCGCCGGACCGCGGCCTTGACCTGGTGGTCGAGCCGGTCGACGAGGACCGCAGGGGTCAGCTGCTCCAACGCCATGAGGCCTCCGCACGTCCCGAGATGTGGCGGGGCCTTCCTACCGTTCTCCGCCGCGTGCCGGGAACCAGGCAACGTGGATCTGTGGACAGCCGGTCAGAGCACGCGCTCCAGAACGTCCTCGAACCGGAGCTGCTCGAGGCCCAAGGGGTCCTCCGCACCTGCCTCGACCTCGTCCCAGGAGCGCGGGGCGGCCACGGTCGGGACCTCCCGACCGCGCAGCGAGTACGGCGCGATCGTGGTCTTGGCGCCGACGTTCTGCGACCAGTCGAAGAACACCTTGCCGCTACGTCGGGCCTTCGTCATCTGTGCGATCACGAGCCCGGGGTGTGCCGCAGCGAGCTCCTCGGCGACGTCTTTCGCGTAGTCCCGTACCTCGTCGGAGGCCCGGGTGCCGTCCAGGTCGGCGTACAGGTGCAGGCCCTTGGAGCCGCTGGTCACCGCGCGCGTCTCCAGTCCGTCAGCGGCCAGCCGCTCGCGGACCATCAGCGCCACCTGCGAGCACTCCATCAGCCCGGCCGGTTCCCCGGGGTCGAGGTCGATGACCATCCGGTCGGGGTTGACCGGCCGCCCGTCGTCGTCGACCCGCCACTGGTGCACGTGCAGCTCCAGGGCGGCGAGGTTCACCAGCCAGGTCAGGGTCGCCAGGGAGTCGACCACCGGGAACCGGAGCTCGCCGTCCTCCTGCGAGGCCGTGCGCGAGCCCGAGGTCGGGACCGTGACCACCCGCACCCAGCCCGGCGTCCCGCTGGGGACGTTCTTCTCGAAGAAGCTCTTGTCCCCGGTGCCGTGCGGCCAGCGGATCCGGGTGACCGCCCGGTCCGCGAGGACCGGCAGGAGCTTCGGCGCGATCCGCGCGTAGTAGTTCAGGACCTCCGCCTTGGTCGTCCCCGTCCGGGGGTACATCACCTTCTCCAGGTTCACCAGCGTCAGGACGCGACCCTCGACGTCGACCTGCACCTCGGTGCGCTCCATCAGCCCTCCCCCAGGGTCGCTGCATCGAGATCCGTCCTGACGCCTCGGTACGCCGGTTGCCGGAGCCGCCCGTCCCGGGTCAGCTCGAGGTACTGCACGTCGACGGTGACCTTCGGCTCGACCCAGACCGTTCCCTCCCGGTCGGCCCGTGGCAACGCCTCGTCGAACGGCGAGGCTTCCCGCACCAGCGGCCGCAGCAGCCCGGCCAGCTTCTGACCCGCCTTGCCGGCGATCCCGGACCCGACCCGCCCGCGGAACCGCAGACCGTCCGGACCCGGCTCCCCCACCAGCACCGCACCGAGGCGTCCCTCCCCGGGAAGCGCCGTGCTCCCGGTCTCGAGACGGAAGCCGCCGACGAGGTACGAGCCGGTCGGCCGGATCGGGAACTTCAGCCAGTCCTTGCTGCGGTGGTCGGGCCGGTAGACCGACGACAGCTTCTTGCTGACGATCCCCTCCAGCCCCTGGGCCTCGGCCGCGTCGAGCAGGACCCGTCCGTCGTCGTAGGTCGGGGGCACCTGCCACGCGGGAGAGTCGAGCCCGAGCCCGAGCAGCAACCCACGGCGTTCGACCAGCGGCCGGGTCGCGACGTCGACGCCGTCGATCCGCAGCACGTCGAAGGCGATCAGGGTGACCGGGTTCCGCGTGGCGAGGCGGGCGGCCTTGGCAGCGTCCCGGACGTGCATCCGGTCAGCGAGGTCGCGGAACGACGGCGCTCCGGAGCCGAGCGCGACGATCTCCCCGTCGAGCAGCAGGTCCCTGTCGAGGTCGGCCAAACCGTGCAGCTCGGGGTAGGCCACCGCGACCTCGTTCTCGTTCCGGGTGGTGATCCGGACCCGTCCCGGACTGACGTCCACCAGGGCCCGGATGCCGTCCCACTTGACCTCGTGGATCCACCCGTCGCCCGCAGGCACCTGGTCGCCCCGGGTCGCGAGCATCGGCTTCATGCACCCATCCTGTCAGCCGAATCCGGCGGAGCGAGGTGGCGTACGAGCCGATCGCGGGGCATTCTGGACACATGCGCGCGATCTGGAAGGGAGCCGTCTCCTTCGGGCTGGTCAGTGTCCCGGTGAAGCTGTACTCCGCGACCGAGAACAAGGACATCTCCTTCCGGCAGGTCCACGCGAAGGACGGCGGGCGGATCAAGTACCAGCGGATCTGCTCGCTCGACGGCGAGGAGGTCGCGTACGCCGACATCGCCAAGGGCTACGAGACCGAGGACGGCGAGATGGTCGTCCTCGACGACGCGGACATGGCCGATCTCCCAGCAACGAGCAGCCGGGAGATCAGTGTCGAGAAGTTCGTGCCGAGTGAGCAGATCGACCCGATGCTCTTCGAGAAGAGCTACTACCTCGAACCCGAGAAGACCGGCGCCAAGCCGTACGCGTTGCTCCGCAAGGCGCTGCAGGACGCGGACCGGATGGCTCTGGTGACGGTCTCGCTCCGCAGCCGGATGTCCCTGGCGGTGCTGAGGGTCCGTGACGACGTGATCGTGCTCCAGACGATGATGTGGCCCGACGAGATCAGGAAGCCCGACTTCGGCTCGGCCGACGTCGAGGACGCGAAGCCCGCCGAGGTCAAGATGGCGACCATGCTCGTCGACACCCTTGCCGGCGACTTCGACCCCAGCGAGTTCGAGGACGACTACCGCGAGGCCGTCGAGGCGCTGGTGAAGGCCAAGATCGAGGGCGGTGAGGTCAAGGCGACCCCGGCTGCGCGGAAGAGTTCCGGCGAGGTGGTCGACCTGCTCGCTGCTCTGCAGCGAAGCGTCGACGCGGCCAGGAGCGCTCGCGCGGAGGCGTCCGGCACCTCCGAGATGCCCGCGAAACCCGCCAAGAAGGCGACCAAGAAAGCAGCCGCCAAGAAGGCGACCAAGAAAACTTCTCGGAAAGCCAGCTGAGCGAATCAGCACTCTTGTACTGTTATCATGTTATTTGCACCCCTTAAATTCTGTAACCTTGGTCAACTTTTGCCACACACGAGCCAAAACTCGTAGGATGTGGCCCGATTGGCTTGCGCCCATCCTCGGGTGCTCTGTAGTTCACTGAACGGTGTCGCGGTAAAAGCGGTGCCCTGCCGGGAGGAACCATCTTGAACCGACGTCTTCTGCGATTTGGCGCGATCACCGGGGCGGCTGCCGTCTCGCTGCTCGCCGTCGCACCAGCCTTTGCTGCCACCGTGTCGCAGTCCACTGCGCAGGCGATCAACCTGTCGATCGCGGGCAACTCCGTGATCTCCCAGGAGGTCACTGCCGTGCACGACGGCACCAGCGAGGAGAGCGTGGACAACTCCACGATCCCCACGCTCCTCGACCTCCTTCCCGCCAACACCGCGCTCGCTGTCGGTGTCGCTCCTCAGGAAGCTGTCGCCAACGCTGACGGCACCTCGTTCGCCTGCGCCGGCATCGCCGGCACCGGTGGCGGCGTGGTCAAGGTCGGCGACGAGCGCTGCGAGCTCAACGGCGAGCCCCTGACCCTCGAGCTCGGCTCCCTGGACCTCGGTGTCCTGCCCGGCCCGAGCGGTGCGCTCAGCACCGCGCTGGAGCCGCTGCTCGGCGCGCTCGGCCCGGTCCTCGACCAGGTCGTGGACGCGATCGTCGACGGCGTGGGCGGCACCCCGATCGGCGAGATCGGTCTCTCCGGTTCCCTGAGCGTGATCGAGGGCAGCTGCTTCGCCGACCCCGACGCCGCCGTCGGTGACACCCGCCTGGTGGACACCAGCGGAGGCACCAACGCCACGCCGATCTCCGTCACCCTTCCGGGCGTCGCAGAGCCGATCGTCCTGCTCAACCTGCCGGCCAACCCGCCGCCGAACACCGAGGTCGTCGTTGAGCTCGACCAGGTCACCCAGACCCTGATCGACGCGCTCGAGGTGCAGCTCAACACGATGGTCCAGGAGGCGCTCGTGCCGCTGGCCGGCCCGCTCGTCGGTGTGCTCCAGCAGGTCCAGGACCAGGCTGTCGTCGTGCTGGTTGACGCCTTGCAGCCGCTGCTCCAGCCGCTGCAGGAGAACATCCTCAACATCACGCTGAACCAGCAGACCTTCGGCGACAACGGTCGTTCGATCGAGGTGACCGCCCTGGACATCCAGGTTCTGCCGGCTCTCGCCGAGTTCGCTGGCGGGTCGCTGGTCGGTGGCCAGATCGGCAACGTGACATGTGGTCCGAACAGCCGGGTGACGGTCGACGAGCCGACTCCGAACCCGACGCCGACCGACAACCCGGAGCCGCCGACCGTGGTGGACGCGGGGGCCGCTGGTGACGACGGCACGGCTCGCGCCGTGCTGACCGCTACCGCTGCGCTCACCCTGCTCGCTGGCTCCGCCGGTCTCATCGGCTACCGCCGTATGCTGAACAAGTGACGCAGCACCACTAGATGAACCAAGGCAAAGCCGGCGATCGCGTCGGAGGACTGAGCAAACGACTCGTCGTGCTCTTCCTCGCGATGGTGATCGCCGGCTTTGCCATTCCCTCTCCCGGGATCGGGACCCCGGGATCGGGATTCGGGAAGGGCAACGGGTCCAAGGCGTACGCCAAGCCGTCGGTGCCCGAGCTGCTGATCGTCCCGGACATCGACCTCGAGGCGAAGATCATCCCGATCAGCGTCGACGCCAACCGGGTGCTCTCTCCGCCTGAGGACGCCAGCCAGGTCGGGTGGTGGCGTCGGAGCGCGAAGCCCGGCTCCCTGAAGGGGCAAACGCTGCTCACCGGGCACACCCTGCACAACGGCGGCGGTGTGATGAACCGTCTCGGTGAGCTCCGTCCCGGCTCGGCCGTCCGGATCAGGACCACCCGCAGCATCGTCGACTACATCGCGACGAAGGTCTTCGTGTACACCCAGGAGGAACTGGCGATCCACGCCGAGGACCTCTTCAACCAGAAGCGCACGAGGAACCGGTTGGTGCTGGTCACCTGCACGGGGTGGACGGGCTCGGAGTACACCAGCAACATCATCGTCTTCGCCGACCCGGTCGGCGTCCGGAAGCTTCCCGGCGCCAAGAAGGTCGCCGACGAGCCTGAGGACCCGACGCCGGTCGTGGTCCCGACGAAGGCTCCCAGCACCAGCTAGCTCTCGCCCCGCGCGGCCGGCGAGTCCGGGAAGAGCCGCGAGGCGCGTGCCGAGACCGCATCCATCAGGCGCGGGGCCACCAGGTTGAGCACCTCGGCGACGTTGCTCACCGGGGTACCGATGGTCAGCGGCCGGTCCTCTAGCGCCCGGACCACCAGCGCAGCCGCCTGCTCCGGCGTCTTCGCCGGCGCCTTGTTGTAGGCCTCGGTCGCAGCGATCATATCGGTGCGGACCAGCGAGAGCCGCAGGTTGGTGAAGGTGACGTTGTCGTCGTACGCCTCGCGTCCCGCGATCCGGCTGAACGTGTCCAGAGCGGTCTTGGAGGCGATGTACGCCGAGAACCGCGGCGCCTTGATCTGGACGCCCCAGGTGACCACGTTGACCACGTGGCCGAACCTCTGCGCCCGCATCGCCGGCATCAGCCCCAGCGTGAGTCGCACCGGTCCGAAGTAGTTGATCGCCATCGTCCGCTCGAAGTCGTGCATCCGGTCGTAGGAGTACTCCAGGGAACGGCGGATCGAGCGGCCAGCGTTGTTGACCAACATGTCGACCGCGCCGTGCTCGGCCAGCACTGACGCGACGAGGGCGTCGACCGAGTCACCGTCGGTCAGGTCGCACAGATAGGTGTGCGCCACTCCCCCGTCGGCCGCGATGTCGCCCGCGACCCGGTCGAGCTCCGCAGCGCGACGTGCCACCAGCAGTACGACGGCTCCCCGTGCAGCGATAGCCCGGGCGGATGCCTCGCCGACTCCGGAGGAGGCCCCGGTGATCAGGACGGTCCGCCCGGCGAGCGGGCTGGGCAGGGCCCGGACCCGGCTGACCAGGTGGCGCCGGATCCAGGCCTGCGGGGTGATCAGCAGGTTCACAGCACCGGCCAGCCCTGTGCCCGCTCGATCTGTGCCGAGAGCGACAGCAGGGTGGTCTCGTCCGCAATCCGACCGACCAGCTGGACAGCGACCGGGAGTCCGTCCGCGCCGAGACCGGTCGGGACCGAGGCGGCCGGGTTGCCGGTGACGTTCCAGAGCGCCGTCCAGGCGACCATCGGACGCGCCTTGATCGTCTGCACCAGCGTTCCCCCCCGCGAGAGGACCCCGACCCGGGCCGGCCGCGGCCCGATCGTCGGGGTCAGCAGGACGTCGACGCCGTCGAAGACGCGGTTGGCGCGTTCGGAGACCTTCTCACCGGCGACCAGGGCCTTCTCGAGGACTCCCGGGGTCACCCAGGAGCCGAGCAGGTAGGTCTGCCGGGTGCGCTTCTCCAGCAGGTCGAAGTGCTCCATCGCATCGGACTCGGTCCGGACGCCGCCGAGGAACTGGGGCACGAACGCCGCCGTCGGGTCGGGGTAGCGCGGGTCGACCTCGCGGACGTCGTGACCGAGCTCGGTCAGCAGGGCGGCCATCGCGACGACGGCGGCAGCGTGCTCCGGCGCCAGCCGGACGCCCTTGGTCACCGGCACATTCGACCAGCCGATCCGGAGCCGGCCCGGGTCGGTCCCGGCGGCCGCGATGAAGGACGTCGACGGTTCGGGCGCGGTGAACCGGTCCCCGCCGACGTTGCCGCGGATGACGTCGTACACGAGGGCGGAGTCGGCCACGGTCCGGGTCAGCGGGCCGGTCGTCCCCAGGCCCCACCACAGGTGCGGCATCGGGTCGGTGGTGACCCGACCGCGAGTCGGCTTGAGCCCGAAGAGCCCGCAGTACGCCGACGGGATCCGGATGGAGCCACCGCCGTCACCGCCGATGCCGACCGGGACCATTCCTGCGGCCACCGCTGCCGCCGTACCGCCGCTGGAACCGCCCGGGGTACGACTGCGGTCCCACGGGTTGCGGGTGACGCCGCCGTCGACGGACTCGGTGAACGGCCACTGCCCGAACTCCGGCATCCGGGTCTTGCCGACGATCACGGCGCCGGCCTGGCGCAACCGTCGGACTACTTCACCGTCGGCGGCGACCGGTGTCGTGTTGCCCCGCCCCCCGAAGGTCGTCACACAGCCCGCGACGTCGAGCTCCTCCTTGATCGCCACCGGGACGCCGTGCAGCGGGCCGGGTTGGCCGCCGTCGGCCAGGAACGCGTCCAGGCGGGCGGCATCGCCTCGCGCCTGCTCGGCGAGCACCACCGAGAAGGCGTTCAGACCGGGATCGCGCTTCGCGATCCGGTCCAGCGAGGCCTCGATCACGTCGGCGACGGACAAGGAGCCGGTCGCCGTACGGCGGACCAGGTCGCTGGCGGGAAGGTCAGCCGGGTTCACTTCAGGCTCGGTACGGCGCATGAGGAGAACCTATCGGGCTCCCGGTCGGTGGGCGCGGTCGACGGGTCAGGGGGAATCGAGCAACGAACGGACCACCCGGAGCGCCACCGACATCCGGGCCAGGTCTGCGCCTTCGTCGGTGCAGATCACAGCCAGGGTCTCGGCAGCCCGGGCGACCCCGCTCCGGTTCTCCTGCTCCCAGGCCCGCACCCGGTCCGCGGTCGCGTCCTGACCGGTCAGGTCGAGGACCTGACCGGTCAGCTGGGCGTGGACGGTGTGCAGGTCGTCACGGAGCGCAGCCCTGGCCATCGTCTGCCAGCGGTCCCGTCGCGGCAGTGCCAGGATCCGGGTCACCAGCCCCGGGAGTCCGAGGAGGTCACCGACGGCGAAGTGCACCCGGGCGACCTCCAGCGGGTCGACCCCGGCCCGGGACGCTGTCTGCACGATGCCGAGGACCATGTACGCCGGCGGGCAGGCGGCGATCCGGGCAGCGAGATCGACCGGGACCCCGATTGCGGTCAGCGCCTCGGAGCGCACGGTGAACGCGTTCAGCTCGGCTCCGGTCATCAGCTCCGGGAGCGCGGCGGTGACCTGCTCGGCGGTCACCTCGAACTCCTCGACGATCGCCTCGCTGTCCAGCGGCAGTCGACGGTTGTTGACCAGCCAGCGGCTCGCCCGCTCGACCAGGGTGCGCACCTCGATCCGGATCCGGGTCTGCACCTCGGCGTCCAGGACGTTGTCGAGAGCCGCGATCTCCTTGTTCAGTGCCGAGGCACCGAAGATCTCCCGGGACAGGAAGTTCGCGAGCGCCAGCTGGTCGGTCGACGCGGCGGTCTCGCCGGCCAGCCGATGCACGAAGGTCATCCCGGCGCCGTTGACGAGCTGGTTGACCAGCTGGGTCACCACGATCTCGCGACGCAGCGGGTGCAGCTCCATCGCCCCGCGGTAGTCCTGACGCATGGTCGTCGGGAAGTAGCGGTAGAGGTCCCCGCGCAGGAACGGGTCCTCGGCGATCCCGCTCGCGAGCAGGTCGTCGGCGAGCACGATCTTGGTGTACGAGAGCAGCACCGCGAGCTCAGGACCGGAGAGGCCCTCGTTACGGTCGATCCGGCCTGCCACCTCGCGGCGGCTGGGAAGCGCCTCGAGCTCACGGTTGAGCAGGTTCTCCCGCTCCAGCGCGCGCATCCAGTCCTCGTGCACGTGCAGCAGCGCCGGCGCCTGGGCGAGCGCGTTCGCGAGTGCGAGGTTCTGGTCGTAGTTGTCGGCCAGGACCAGCCCGCCCACCTCATCGGTCATCGAGGCCAGCAGCTCGTTGCGCTGTTTGCCGGTCAGGTCGCCGTCGGCGACGACCTTGTCCAGCAGGATCTTGATGTTCACCTCGTGGTCGGAGGTGTCCACCCCGGCGCTGTTGTCGATGAAGTCGGTGTTGATCCGGCCGCCCAGACTGCCGCACCCGGACAGGGCGTACTCGATCCGCCCGCGCTGGGTGAAGCCGAGGTTGCCGCCCTCGCCCACGCACCGGGCACGCAGGCTCCCGCCGTCGACCCGGATCGCGTCGTTGGCCTTGTCGGCGGCGTCGGCGTCGGACTCGGTGGCCGCCTTGACGTAGGTGCCGATGCCACCGTTCCAGAGCAGGTCGACCGGCGCCCTGAGGATCGCGGTCATCAGGGCGGCCGGGGTCAGCGAGGCCTCCGCGACGCCCAGCACCTCCTGGACCTGCGGGCTGAGGGTGATCGACTTCGCCGTACGCGGGAAGACTCCGCCGCCGGCGGAGATCAGGGCGCTGTCGTAGTCCTTCCACGAGGATCGTGGCAGCCCGAAGAGCCGCTTCCTCTCGGCGTACGACGCCGCAACGTCCGGGGACGGGTCGAGGAAGATGTCGCGGTGGTCGAACGCCGCGACCAGCCGGATGTGCTCGGAGCAGAGCATGCCGTTCCCGAAGACGTCCCCGGACATGTCACCGATGCCGACGCAGGTGATGTCCTCGACCTGGCAGTCGATGTTCATCTCCCGGAAGTGCCTTCGGACCGAGACCCAGGCGCCGCGCGCGGTGATGCCCATCGCCTTGTGGTCGTAGCCGACCGAACCCCCGGAGGCGAAGGCGTCGCCGAGCCAGAAGCCGTAGTCGGCGGAGACCTGGTTGGCGATGTCGCTGAAGGTTGCCGTGCCCTTGTCGGCCGCGACGACCAGGTAGGGGTCGTCGACGTCGTGGCGGACCACGTCCGCCGGGGGCACCACGGTGCGACCCTCCGGGCCGTCGACCAGGTTGTCGGTCAGGTCCAGGAGACCTGCGATGAAGGTCCGGTAGCAGGCGACCCCCTCGGCCATCCAGGCCTCGCGGTCCGTGGGGTCGGGGAGCTGCTTGGCGTAGAAGCCGCCCTTCGCGCCGACCGGCACGATCACGGTGTTCTTGACCATCTGCGCCTTGACCAGGCCGAGAACTTCGGACCGGAAGTCGTCCCGTCGGTCGGACCAGCGCAGGCCGCCCCGGGCAACGGCACCGAACCGCAGGTGGACGCCTTCGACGCGCGGCGAGTAGACGAAGATCTCGAACTGCGGCCGGGGCTCCGGCAGGTCGCCGATCGCCGAGGGGTCGAGCTTCAGCGACAGGTACGGGTGTGGAACGCCGGTTGCCGAGCTCTGGAAGTAGTTGGTGCGCAGGGTCGCGGTGATCCAGGTCAGGTACGAGCGCAGGATCCGGTCGTGGTCCAGGCTGGTGACCTGTTCCAAGGTCGCGACGACCCGCGACTGCAGCTCGGCGAGCCGGTCAGCGCGCGCCTCCTCCTCGCCCGCCGGGAGCGGTTGGAAGCGGGCCTCGAAGAGCTGGACGAGAAGCCGCGTGATGTCGAGGTTGACCCGCAGGGCGTCCTCGATCGAGACCTGGGCGAACGGCGTCCCGCCCTGCTGCATGTGCCGTGCGTAGGCACGCAGGACCAGGGCTTGGCGCCAGGTCAGGCCTACGGCGAGGACCAGCGCGTTGAACCCGTCCACCTCGTTGCGACCGTCCCAGACGGCCAGCACGGTGTCCTGGAAGAGTTCCCTCGCTCTCTCCGGCAGACCTCCGGCGTACCGCAGTCCGAAGTCGTAGACGTAGGACGCCCGCGGCAGCCCTTCCAGCACATACGGCCGCTCGTCGACCACGTCGACACCCATCGCGGTCAGGACCGGCAGCACCTCGGAGAGCGAGAGCGGTGCCCCCACCCGGAAGACCTTCAGCCGGGCGTGCCCGGTGGCGGCGCCGACCTCCTCGTAGAGGGAGAGGCCGATGCCGGCGTCGTTTCCGTCCGCACCCAGCTCCTCCAGCCGGCCGATGTCCGCGGCGCCGGTACGGGCTGGGTAGTCCTCCTTGTACGCCTCCGGGAAGCAGCCGTTGTAGCGCCGGGCCAGCCGGCTGCCGTGCTCCTCGCCGTACTCGGCGACGACCGCGGCGGCGAAGTCGTCGCCCCAGGACCGGGCGACCGCGGCGCAGCGGCGTTCCAGGTCGGCCGCGTCCACCTCACCTGCGGTCTCGCCCGGTGCGGGTCGGACCACGAAGTGCAGTCGCGCGGCGTACGAGGCGCCGACGTGGGCGGTGTACTCCAGCGAATCGCCGTGCAACTGCTGGGTCAGGATCGCCGCGATCCGCTCCCGGACGCCGGTGTTGAACCGGTCCCGCGGCAGGTAGACCAGGACCGACCAGTAGCGCGCGTAGACGTCGCGCCGGACGAACAGCCGCAGCTGGCGGCGTTCCCGGGTGTGCATCACCGTGGAGGCGATCGGCACCAGGTCGGAGACCGGGGTCTGGAAGATCTCGTCGCGCGGGTAGGTCTCCAGGACGTCGAGCATCGCCTTGCCGGCATGGCTCATCGGCTCGAACCCGGCCTCGGCGATCACCGCGTGCGCCTTCTCGCGGGCCAGCGGGATCCGGGTCACCGACTCGGTGTAGGCCGCCGAGGAGAAGAGGCCCAGGAAGCGTCGCTCCCCCACCACCTCCCCCTGCTCGTCGAACTTCTTGACCCCGACGTAGTCCAGGTGCACCGGTCGGTGCACAGTCGCTTTGGAGTTCGCCTTCGCCAGAACCAGAAGCGTCTTCTCGCGCGCCTTGGCCGCGACCAGGGGTGGCAGCACGCCGGCGGCGGTCGGGTCCGAGCGCAGGATCCCGAAACCGGTTCCCGGGATCGCGGTGAGCTCCTCGACGCCGTCCTCGCCCTGCACCTCGAGCTCGTACTCGCGGTAACCCAGGAAGGTGAAGTGGTCCTCACCGAGCCAGGTGAGGAAGGCGACGCCCTGCTCCAACTCCTCGGCCGGGAGCGGGGGCGGGTTCTGTTGGAGATCGGCCACCAGGGAGTCCAGGCGGTCGTGCATCCGGCGCCAGTCCTCGACCGCCTCCCGGACGTCGGTGAGTACCTTGTGCAGGTTCGCGGCCAGAGCGGGCAGCTCGTCGGCCGGGATCCGGTCGATCTCGAGGTGCATCCAGGACTCGCGACCCAGGTCGTGGGCGCCGAGGTCGTCGGTCTCCTTCGCCCCCTCGGGCTCGAGGACGTCCTGGAGGTGCCCGGCGACGTCGCGCCGCACCACCAGCTGGGGGTGGATCACCAGGTGCACGCCGTGGCCGGCCTGGTCGAGTGCCATCGTGACCGAGTCCACCAGGAACGGCATGTCGTCGGTGACCACCTCGACGATCGTGTGGCCGGCGGCGGACCAGCCCTCGACAGGGACGGTCGGGGTGTAGATCCGCACCACTGCGGTCCCCTGCGGGCGCTCGGCGCCGGAGCGGAGGTGGTGGGAGACGGCGCCGTACAGGTCGACCTCGTTGCGCTCGGCGAGGTCCTCGTACGCCGCGTGCCGGTAGTAGGCCCGGAGCAGTGATGACACCGAGAGACCGTCCAGTCCGGTCAGGGGGTGGCGTTCCGCATAGGCGCAGAGGCGTCCGATCAGGTCGGTCCTGCTGTCGTCCTCGGTCGTAGGCACTCTTCGAGGCTACCGGGCTCAGAGCGCCGAGCGCAGGTCCCAGAGCAGCGGGTAGAACTTCATCGCGAGTCGGCTGCGCAAGTACTCCGCACCGGTCGATCCGCCGGTGCCTGTCTTGGCCCCGATCATCCGCTCGACCATCACCACGTGCCGCGCCCGCCAAGCGGCGGCGAGCTCGTCGTGCTGGAGCAGCGCCTCGGCTAGGCCCCAGAGATCGGCGTACGAGGAACGGCCGTGCGCGACGACGCGCAGCGAAGCGGTGATCGCCTCATCGGAGGAGGTGTCGAGCCCGGCCTCGCCGAGCACGTGCACGAACCCGTCCCACAAGCTCGGCTCCGCCAGCCGGCGGCTGAGCCGGTCCTGCTCGGCAGCGGTGAGGCCCTTGAACCGCTCGACGTAGCGCGGGTCCTTGGCACCAGAAAGGAACTCCAGCTCGCGGAACTGCACCGACTGGAACCCGCTGGCCGGCGCGAGACGCTGGCGGAACTCGAGGAAGTCCTGGGGCGTCATCGTCTCCAGGACGTCGATCTGCTGCACCAGGACCCGTTCGATCACGTGCATCCGGGTGAGCAGGTGCCGGACGAACCAGAGGTCGCGACCGCCACTCTCCGAGACCGTGCTCACCAGCGCGTCCCGGACGGTCTCCGCTTCGTGCAGGAGCTGCTTGAACCAGAGCTCGTAGACCTGGTGGATGGTGATGAAGAGCAGCTCGTCGTGGGCCGGCGGGTCCGACTCCAGGTGCTGGGAGTCCAGCAGCTGCTCCAGCCGCAGGTAGCTGCCGTAGGTCAGCAGTGCTCCGTCCTCGCCGAAGCTGACGAACTGGTCGTCGGGTGAGCTCATGGCGCCAACTTACGCGCAGGCGGGGCATGATTGCCCCATGCGACTTCACCACGAGCTCACCTACCAGGCATCCTCGGCCGCAGTGCTGGCGATGCTGACCGACACGGCGTACTGGGACAAGGTCGCGACCGCGACCGGCGCCCTCTCCAGCGCGGCGACCGTCGAGGACGACGGCGGCGCCACCCGGGTCGTGGTCGACCAGGAGCAGGCCGTGATCGGCGTACCGTCCTTCGCGAAGAAGTTCGTCGGCGACTCGACCCGCGCGATCACCACCCAGGTCTGGAGCGGCAGCACCGCGGCGTTCGCCGTCGACACCCCTGGCAAGCCGACCAGCATCAACGGCACTGCGCAGCTGACCGAGAAGGGTGACGCCACCGTGCTCACCTACGACCTGGAGGTCAAGGCCAGCGTTCCCCTGATCGGCGGGAAGCTGGAGAAGCTGGTGGTCGAGCTGACCACCGAGGGCTTCGGCAAGGAGCAAGCCGTCGGCGCCGCCTGGCTGGCGGGTGAACGATGAGTAAGCGGGTCCGCTTCGAGCTCCGGTACGACGGCGCCACCCCCGGGCAGGTGTACGCGATGCTCTCCGACCCGGCGTTCCGGGACGCGGTCTGCGAGTACCAGCGCTACCCGCGACGTGAGGTGACGATCACCCCGACCCCGTCCGGCATGGACGTCGTGGTCGACCAGCACCGCCCCGCGACCGAGGTGCCCTCGTTCGCCCGCAAGCTGGTCGGTGACGAGCTCAACATCGTCCAGACGGAGTCCTGGTCGTCGCCGACCGGCGCCTCCCTGCACGTGGCCATCCCCGGCAAGCCGGGTGACATGCGGGGCACGGTGACCCTGAGGGCCGTTGACGGCGGCACGACCGAGGTCGTCGAGGTCGAGGTGAAGGCCTCGATCCCGTTGATCGGCGGCAAGATCGAGGGCCTCATCGCAGACATGCTCGGCAGGGCGCTCCGGGCCGAGAACAGGGTCGGCCGCGACTGGCTGGCCCGCTAGCCGTCCTCGCCGTCGGTCCGCTTCCGGGCGATCCAGATGGTGACCCCGAGCAGGAGCACCGGCCCGAACGCGAGCAGCAGCACCAGCGCCTGCTCGAAGGGGTGCAGCTGCCCCAGGTGGAGACTTGTCACGAGAGGTCCCCGGCCAGCAGCTCGTCGATCTCCTGGGTGGCGAACCACCCGAGCTCGGGCAGGTCGCGCGCAGCCGGGTCGACCGCACTGCTGTCCGCGTGCACGGCCACGGTCTGGTCGAGCCTGACCGGGCCGTCGACGTCGACGACCTCGGCCACCACGACGACCCGGCGACCAGGACCGTCCAGCAGCGCCGCGGCATCCTCGGCAGCGGCGGCCAGGGCTTCGTACTCGGCCTCCTCGGACTCGTCCCCGGAGACGAACCGTTCCGCGGTCGCCGGCAGGACGCCGGCAGCGACGAAGCCGGCCAGTCCGGCCAGTGTCGTCGGGAGGTAGATCCTCACTTCTTCCGTCCCCGCGGAGCCCGCGGACGGCTGTCGCTGGCACTGTCGACGAGCTCGTCGAGGGCCTCGCGGACGCACTGGCCCAGGACGTCGATGTCGGGCAGGACGTCGCGGTCCGCGGTGATCCCGTAGTAGACGCCCCCGTCGTACGACGTCACGCCGACCGCCATCGCGAAGCCGCGCTGGAGCGGCGGGACCGGGTAGGTCTCGACCATCTCGGCACCGGCCATGTACATCGGGAACTGCGGTCCCGGGACGTTGGTGATCACCAGGTTGACCCCCTGCGACTCCTCGACAGCGACCCGTGAGCCGAGGGCGTGGAACGTGGTCGGGGCGAACCCGGCGACGCCCGCGATCCGGTCCGCGGCCAGCGCCCGGCCGGTCTCGCTGTGGGCCTTGAGAGCGTAGGAGACCTGGTGCAGCCGGATCACCGGCGACGCCTCACCGACGGGCAGATCGAGCCGGTGGCCGATCACCTGGGAGCCGAGCGAGGTCGGCTCGAGGTCCTCGTCGATGACGCTCATCGGGACCAGCGCCTTGATCCGGCGACCGCTGTCGACGGACTCCGCGCGGGTCATCAGCCAGGCCCGGATCGCCCCGGTCAGGGTCGCCAGGATGACGTCGTTGACGGTACCCCCGTGGACCCGGCGTACACGGCGGTAGTCCTTCAGGGCCGTGCGCACCAGGACGACCCGGCGCTGCGCGCTCGGGTCGACGTTGAACGGGCTGTCCGACGCCGGGCGGCGGTTGGAGAGAGCACCCGCGATGGAACCGAAGCGTCCGGCCACGGACCCGACGACCTTCGTCGCGGCGCTGGCGGTCCCCCGGGCGGTGTTCAGGACGATGCGCGGGTCACGGGCGGTCTCGGCGAGGGCGTCGAGGACCAGGCTCGTGGGCGACGGCTCCGTCGAGGGCGCCCAGTCGTCCGGGACCAGGTTCCGCGGACCGGGGTCGACGTCGAGGAGGACCTGACCGAGGTCGACGGTCGCGATGCCGTCGACCAGGACCTGGTGGGACTTCGAGAGCACCGCGATCCGGCCGCCTTCCAGGCCCTCGACCAGGTAGACCTCCCAGAGCGGGCGGGCCGGGTCGAGGCGTCGCGACATGATCCGCGCGGTCAGCTCCCGGAGCTGGTCCAGGGTCCCGGGACGGGGAAGCGCGGAACGCCGGACGTGGTAGGCGAGGTCGAAGTCCGGGTCGTCGACCCAGACCGGGTTCGCGATCCGGCCCGGGACGCCACGGATCGCCTGCCGGTAACGGGGCACGAAGGTGATCCGGTCCTCGATGTGCGCGATCAGGGCGTCGTAGTCGAAGCCGGAGTCGCCGGGGTCGAAGATCTCCAGCGTCGCGTTGTGCATCGGCGTGGACGACGACTCCGCACTGAGCACGGCCAGGTCAGCGGCCCGCAGTCGCTCGCTCATCTCGTCCGACCTCTCCTCGTGCGCCCCGCCCCCTGAGAACTAACCCAGAGTTCCCCGGCCGGTGCGGCTGAACAATCCTCGCCATGGGATTCTGGCAGAGCAACAGCAACCACCTTTGCACGTCCCACCGATGGAGTTCTCCCGATGATGTTCCGGACCTTCCGCTCCCGCGCTCTGCGGGGCGCCGCCGCCGCGGCGACCCTGGGCCTGGCGCTCACGGCCTGCGGTTCGTCGACCTCGACGCCTGCCGCCACGGCCGGGCCCGGCGCGACCACCCCCTCTGCCACGCCGACGCCGGAATCCGATGACCAGGTCATCGACATCACCCTCGACGGGAAGACCGTCAAGCCGTCCGGGAGCCGGGTCGAGGTCGAGCTCGGCGAGCCCGTCCTGCTGCGGATCACGGCCGCTCTGGCCGGCGAGCTGCACGTGCACAGCAGCCCCGAGCGGGAGATCGCCTACCCGAAGGGGTACGTCGAGGTCAGCCTGACGATCGACCAGCCCGGGATCGTCGACGTCGAGGACCACGCCCTCGGCGCGCTGATCGTCCAGCTCGAGGTCAGCTAGGTGGTTCCGCTCCACGCGATCGGGGGCGCCCGGGACCTGCCGATCCCGGCTTCGCTGGCCATCCTGGGCGGCACCGCAGCCCTGGTGATCTCGTTCTGCGTGCTGATCCTGGCCTGGCGCACCCCCCGGTACGACGGCAAGCACGACACCAAGCGGGCAGGCCGCCCGGTGCCGGCCAGTCTCGCCCGGGTCCTGGACAGCAGCGGGTTCCGGGCGACCCTGCGGACCCTCGGCTTCGTCTTCACCGCGTACGTCGTCTGGGCTCTCGTCGCCGGTCCGGACAGCCCGAACAACCCTGCCCTCGGTGTCTTCTACATCCTGCTCTGGGTCGGCCTGGTGCCGGCGTCCCTGCTCTTCGGCCGCTTCTACCGCGCGATCAGCCCGGTCCGGACACTGAACCTGGGCTTCGCCCGGTTGACCGGCGCAGAGCCGTCGAAGGGCCTCTACGTCTACCCGGAGCGACTGGGGTACTGGCCGGCTGCGGTCGGCTTGTTCGCCTTCGTCTGGCAGGAGCTGGTCAACCCGAACATGAGCTACCTCGGGACGAACGGGTTCTTGCCGGGGGTGGCGCTCTGGCTGGCGCTCTACCTGGGCGTGATGATGATCGGCTCGGCACTCTTCGGCGACACCTGGCTCTCCCGCGCCGACCCGTTCGAGGTGTACTCCGACCTGCTCGCGAAGCTGTCGCCGTGGGCGCGCCGTACCGACGGGACCCTGGTCTGGCGCAGCCCGCTGGCCAACCTGGCCACCCTGACACCGCGTCCCGGCCTGGTGGCAGTGGTTGCCGTCCTCTTCGGTTCCACGGCGTTCGACTCGTTCAAGGACTCTCCCCGCTGGCTCAAGGTCCTCGGTGAGGTCGAGGTCAACGTCCCCCTGCTCAACGCGGTCACGCTGCTGGGGTTCTGCGTCGTCGTGGGTGTCAGCTTCGCGTTGGCGACCCGGTCGACCAGCGTCGACCCCGGCACGACGGCGAGGCGCGCGCTGCCGATGCTGTTCGGGCACTCCGTGGTGCCGATCGTCGTCGGGTACATGACTGCGCACTACCTGAGCTACTTCGTGGAGCAAGGACAGGCGACGATCCTCTACCTGAGCGACCCGATGGTGAAGGGGCAGAACCTGCTCGGCACCGCCGACTGGACCTTGAACTACTGGCTGTCCTTCCACCCGACGTTCCTCGCGTGCGTCAAGGTCGGCGCCGTCGTCCTCGGGCACATCGTCGGCGTCGTCGCGGCGCATGACCGGGCGCTCGCGCTTCTGCCGAAGAAACACCACGTCACCGGCCAGCTCGGCCTGCTCGTGATCATGGTCGCCTACACCGCGACCGGGCTCTACCTGCTCTTCGGGTCCTGAGCGAGCTCCGGGAAGCACCCGCGCGCGACCTCGGCGAACGCACGCCGTACGACGGAGTCCCCGAGCTCGACCAGGGACCTGCCGGCGGCGACGGCCCGGTCGAGCCGGTCACGGCTCTCCGGCACCAGGTGCACGCCACGGGGGCGGACGTACCCCTCGACCATGGCGACGACCTCCGGCGCGCTCCATCCCAACGTGGGCCGCATCCGGTTCACCACGACCCGCACCGGGGTGTGCAGCTCCAGGTCGCGGAGGTCGACCAGGCCGCGCACCAGCCGGGTCAGGCCCACTGGGTCGGCGCTCCCCACGACCACGATCTCGTCGGCAGCCGCCAACGCCTCCCGGGTCATCCGGTCGCTGCGCTCGTCCTCGATCCCGAACCCCGTGTCCACGACCACGCTGCCCAGTCCGGCTGCGGTCTCCAGCACCGTGCTGAGCGCCTCCACGCGAACCTCGATCCGCCGGTCCGGCCGCGGTAGCCCGGTCAGCACGTCGGGACCGGTCCCGACCCGACGGCAGCAGGCGGCCAGCGCGGCCTCGTCGAGCTTCCCGGCGTTGACCTTGCGGGCCGCCGCGAGCAGTCCGGAGCTCTCGTCGAGGATCCCGAGCTGCTGCGCGAGGGACCCTCCGTACGGGTCGGCGTCAACGAGCACGGTACGGCGCCCGGTCGCGGCGAGCTCGGCGGCCACTGTGATCGCCACGGTGCTGCGTCCCGGCGCTCCGGTCGGTCCCCAGACAGCGACGATCCTGCCCGCAGGAGCCCCTACCGCCGCCACCGGTGGCTCCGGCACGCTCGGCTCGGCAAGAACGTCACGAGCAGCGGCTACCTCGAGCGCGGCGGCGATGATCGCTGCCGGCGGTTCCGGACGCACCCAGGAAGCGCCCAGCCGCTCGATCCACGCCTGGTCCTCGACTTCGCTGACGGCCAGTACCCGGACGTCGTGCCGGAGCAGGTGCTGGACGGCGTCGGCGTCCAGCCGGGCGGGTCGGGCCGCGACCACGGCGACCTCCGCCTGACCGAGCGTCGCCGCCGCCATCAGGTCCACGAGGTCGACGCACCGGGCTGCGACGACGAGCCCCGCGTCGGCGCACCCGTTCAGGAACGCCGCCTCCCACGGGGCTCCGCTGGCGAGGACCAGGACCCGGCAGCTCACCGCGCTCCCCGCAGGGTCACCACGAGCCGTCCGTCCGCACTCGCTCCGAGCACCCCGGCGACGTCGTCGATCTCCGGCACGGCGACCAGCAGCGTGCTGCTCGTCGCGGGCGCCAGCGGGTCCGCGGACCGTGGGACCTCGATCACCGCCACCTCCTTCAGCACCCGCCGCGCCTGGGTACCGCCCGGGACCGGATCGCGTGGGACCACCCAGACGTCGACCACCGATCCGGGCCCGGTCGCGTTCGGCAGCGCACCGCTCTCGACGGTGATCGGCAGCTGGACGCCGCCCGGCCCGGCCGTGCCTGCGACCGCAGCGGCGGGGAGGAGCTCACCGGCACCGACGCCCCGCGAGACGCTCTTCCCGACCAGGGACACCACGGTCCGCAGATACCGGTCGGCGTGACCGTCGGCGAAGCGGACCCTGCGCGGCTCCAGGTCGTCGGCGCCGATACGGGACCCGGCCGGCAGCGCTCCGCGGACACCCCAGACAACCTCCGTGTCGTCGGTGGTCGCGACGACCCACGACCCGAGCAGGACCGAGCCGGCCACGATCGCGGTCCCGAGAAGCAGCCGGGGATCCCGCCAACGGGACGCCGGCAACCGGGTGGCCGGGGTGGACGGCAGAGGTGGGGTCGGCATCCGAGTGTGCCTTTCCGGGACGGCTGGTCGCGTGGTCGGGACCAGGGTGCCGGAAGGCACGACGGGGGGTCGGCGACCTTCCACAGGACCAGACGGGCCGGGACTCGCACCCCGCTACAACCAGTGGCAAAGTGGGGGACATGGACCCGAACCCGCGCTTCCTGCAGCTCGCCGACGTCGCGGAGATCCTGAACACCTCCAGCGCGCAGGTCTACGCCCTGGTCCGACGCGGCGACCTACCGGCGATCAAGATCGGCGGACGGGGCCAGTGGCGGGTGGAGACGAGCCAGCTCGAGGCTTACATCGAGCGCGCCTACGAGCAGACCCGGGAGTTCGTCCAGGAGCACCCGTACGTCGAGGGGTGACCTCAGTCCGCCCCTCGGAGGGCCAGCAGGCCTGAGAACGGCAGATCGACCTCGGACCCGCCGGCCCGCACGACGACGAAGTCGGCACCCACCCGCAACACCTCACCCTCGAGCTGACGGCCACCCTGCACCCGGAGGACACAGGTCGGGTCGTCCTCCGCGATCCGGCGTAGCACCGAGGCCAGTGAGAGCCGCGCGCCGAGCCCGCGGTGTTCCTCGGGGACGGACCCGCGCGCGAGGCCGACGACGAGGGCCACCGCCGCCTGTGGGACCACCCAGCTGCCGGTAGCGGTGCGGAGGAGCAGCCAGCCGGTGCCGGCACGCGCCAGGACACCGCTGATCTCGGAGCCGTCGACCAGCCCCAGTCGCAGCGGACGGCCACCGGAGTCCTGCAGCCGCGCCTCCAGGGTGACTTCCGCGTAGCCGGCCCGCGCGAGCGCCTCGACCTCGCGGTCCCGCTCGTCGAGGTACAGCCCCTCCGCCTGCATCTCGAGGTCGTCGAACAGCGCGAAGACCCGCTCCTCCCACAGCATGTCCCTGCCTTCCCCGCACCGCGCGGACCGAAACCGGGGCTGTGGACGACTGTTTGACCCTCGGCACGAACCTTCGTAAAACCTACGAAACCAAAGCAAACGTAGGGAAACGACATGACCGGACCGCAGGACTCGTTCGAGGTGCTCCTTCGCGACGGGGCGATTGCGCTCCTTGCGCTCACGGCTGTCTGGGGTGCTGTCGTGGGGGCCGCCGTGCTGGTCGAAGCAGCATCGGCCGGCCGGTTCCGCGCCGCCGCCCGGTTGGGATGCCCACCAGGCTGGCACCGCTGGCTCCTGACCGTGGCGACGGCGGTCCTGGCGGCCCTGCTCGTCGCCCCGTCGGCGACCGCGGAAGAACGCCGGCTCCCGGCCGCCAGAATGCTCGACGGTCTTGCCCTGCCGGACCGCGCCCCAGGCGGCACGGCATCCGAGACGCCGCAGCAGAACCTGCGTGCCCGGGAGCCTCCGTCGGTGTCTGGATGGGTGACGGTCCAACCCGGCGACTCGCTGTGGCGGATCAGCCGTCGACTGCTTCCGGCCGACGCGTCCGCGGGATCGATCGCGGAGCTGACCCGGACCCTCTACGCCCTCAACCGCACCACGCTCGGCGCCGACCCGGACCTGATTCGTCCCGGCCAGCGCCTCCATGTTCCGCCCGCAGCACACGAGACCTACTCGGAGGACTCATGACCAGCACTGCCTCGAGCTCACGACCACTCGGCGAACCCCCTGCGGAGCCGCTGGCCGAACCCCAGGGGGTGCTCGCCCTGCAGCTGCCCACCACGGAGTTCCCCAGTCGACCGAACCTCCGGCTCGTCACCGGCGACGAGCCGGGGCTCGACGGCTTCGCCACCCGCTTCGCCCAGGCCGTCGTCGAGGTGATCGGCGGCGATCGCGGCGTCCACCAGATGATGCGTTGGACGACTCTGGAGGTCTACGACGACCTGCAACGCCGCAGCAGCACCCTGCAGCGCACCACCCCGGGCGACCAGCGTCGCCGTCGGCTCCGGGCCCAGGTGCGTAGCGTCCACCTCTCCCGCCCTCAGGACGACGCGGCCGAGATCAGCATCCACGTCCGGCACGGTCAGCGTTCGCGTGCCATCGCCGCCCGGATCGAACGGATCGAGGGTCGTTGGCGCTGCGTCGTGCTCGAGTTCGGGTGATCAAGGACGCGTCAGTGGCCTCGACCGAGCGTGTCGAAACCCGGCGACGGACCCGACTCAACCCCCGGAGATCGTGTCGAACGCTCCCGGGTTCGGTGAACCGTGGCACTGCTTGTACTTCTTGCCCGAGCCGCAGGGGCACTTGTCGTTGCGGCCGACGTTCGCGAACGGGTCGTCGGCGTTGGTGACGGTCTCGCCCTTCAGCTCGACCTCGCCGTCCTCGCTCGGTCCCGCGTAGGTCAGGTTCTGCGGCGTACGCGGCGCCTCGAGCCCCTTCGCCCGGATGATCGGGGCATGGGTGGCCTGGGTTGCCTGGGCCGCCTGGGCCTTGGCTGCCGTCGCGGCCTCCACCGCTCCGGTACCGATCGGGCGGAAGACCGGGGGGTGGTCGTGGCCCTCGTGCCCGGGCTCGATCTCCATGCCATCGGGAACCTCGATCTCACCGGGCTCCTCGACCTGCACCTCCAGGTTGAACAGGAACCCGACGGTTTCCTCGCGGATGCCTTCCTTCATGGCGGTGAACATGTCGAAGCCCTCGCGCTGGTACTCGACCAGCGGGTCCCGCTGCGAGTAGGCACGCAGGCCGATGCCCTCGCGGAGGTAGTCCATCTCGTAGAGGTGCTCACGCCACTTGCGGTCCAGGACCGAGAGCAGCACGCGACGCTCGAGCTCGCGCATCACCTCGGAACCGATCTCCTCCTCGCGGGCGGCGTATGCCGCCTGCGCGTCCGCCTGGAGCGTCTCGAGCAGCTCGGTGCGGTCCATCCCGTCGCGGCCGCCGGCCTGCTCCTCGAGGTCGGCGTACCGGAGCGCGATCGGGTAGAACGTGCCGAGCGCGGTCCAGAGAGCGTCGAGGTCCCACTCCTCCGGGAACCCGTCGGTGGCGGCGACGACGTAGGTCTCGACCGCGTCGTCGATCATGGTCTTGATCTGGTCGTGCAGGTCGCGCCCCTCGAGCACCTCGCGACGCTCGCCGTAAATGACCTCGCGCTGCCGGCTCATCACGTCGTCGTACTTGAGGACGTTCTTCCGCGACTCGAAGTTCTGGCCCTCGACCTGCCCCTGGGCGGACTGGATCGACCGGGTCACCGACTTGTTCTCGATCGGGACGTCGTCCGGAACCTTGAGCGCGATCAGCACCCGCTCGACGAACGCGGCGTTGAAGAGCCGCAGCAGGTCGTCCTCGAGGGAGAGGTAGAACCGGGACTCGCCCGGGTCGCCCTGACGCCCGGAACGCCCACGGAGCTGGTTGTCGATACGCCGTGACTCGTGGCGCTCGGTGCCGAGGACGTAGAGGCCGCCCAGCTCCTTGACCTCATCGTGCTCGGCCTGGACCTGCGCGGTGACCTTCTCCAGCGTCGTGGCCCAGGCGGCCTCGTACTCATCCGCGTTGTCCACCGGGTCCAGGCCCTGGACGCGCAGCTCCTGGTCGGCGAGGAACTCGGTGGAGCCACCGAGCATGATGTCGGTCCCTCGACCTGCCATGTTGGTCGCGACCGTGACCGCACCCTTGTGGCCTGCCATGGCCACGACTTTCGCCTCGTTGGCGTGCTGCTTGGCGTTCAGGACGGTGTGGGCGACGCCGCGCTGCTTCAGCAGGGACGAGAGCAGCTCGGACTTCTGGACCGACGTGGTGCCGACCAGGACCGGCTGGCCCTTGCGGTGTCGCTCCTCGAGGTCGTCGGCCACGGCATTGAACTTCGCCTCCTCGGTCCGGTAGACGAGGTCGGGCTGGTCCAGGCGGAGCATCGGCTTGTTCGGCGGGATCGGGACCACACCGAGCCGGTAGATCTTGTCGAACTCGCTCGCCTCGGTCATCGCGGTACCGGTCATGCCGCTGAGCTTGGAGTACAGCCGGAAGTAGTTCTGCAAGGTGATCGTCGCGAGGGTCTGGTACTCCTGCTGGACGACCACTCCTTCCTTGGCCTCGATCGCCTGGTGCAGTCCGTCGTTGTAACGACGGCCGGCGAGGATACGACCGGTGTGCTCGTCGACGATCAGGACCTCGCCGTCGATGACGACGTACTCCTTGTCGTTGCGGAACAGCTCCTTGGCCTTGATCGAGTTGTTCAGGAACGAGATCAGTGGCGTGTTGGCCGACTCGTAGAGGTTCTCGATGCCGAGGTGGTCCTCGACCTTGGTGATGCCGGGTTCGAGGATCGAGATCGTGCGCTTCTTCTCGTCGACCTCGTAGTCCTCGTCCCGGACCAGCGTGCCGGCGACCTTGGCGAACTCGGCGTACCACTTCACCTCGTCCTGGGTAGGACCCGAGATGATCAGCGGCGTGCGGGCCTCGTCGATGAGGATCGAGTCGACCTCGTCTACCACGGCGAAGTTGTGGCCGCGCTGGACGCAGTCCGCCAGGGCGTTCGCCATGTTGTCGCGCAGGTAGTCGAAGCCGAGCTCGTTGTTGGTCGCGTAGGTGATGTCGCAGTTGTAGGCCTCGCGGCGCTCCGTCGGGGTCATCGACGGCAGGATCACTCCGACCGTGAGTCCGAGGAAGTGGTGCACCCGGCCCATCCACTCCGCGTGGTACTTGGCGAGGTAGTCGTTGACGGTGACGACGTGGACGCCCTTGCCCTCCAGGGCGTTCAGGTACGACGGCAGCGTGGAGACCAGGGTCTTGCCCTCACCGGTCTTCATCTCGGCGATGTTGCCGAGGTGGAGTGCCGCGCCACCCATGATCTGGACGTCGAAGTGCCGCTGGCCGAGGACCCGCTTGGCGGCCTCCCGGACCGTGGCGAAGGCCTCCGGCATCAGGCTGTCGAGGTCCTCGCCGTCGGCGAGGCGCTTGCGGAACTCGGCCGTCATGCCGCGCAGCTCCTCGTCGCTCATCGCGACGAAGTCATCCTCGATGGAGTTGATCGCTTTGGAGATGGTCTCCAGCTCGCGGAGGATCTTGCCCTCGCCGATGCGAAGGATCTTGTCGAAGAAGGCAGGCACGTTCTCAGGCTCCCAAAAATGGTGGCGCTGGCGGATTCCGCAGCGGTGGGTGTTGCGGCTGCAACTCTACCTACGCGCAGGTGAACCCGGTGCCAGCGGCTGGGAAACGCTGGAGCCCACGCTTTCATGTGAGTATCTATTGACACGAAACCAACTTTCATGTCAACTAGAACTGACATGAAAACCACGCGCGTCTACACCCAGACCACCCGGGCCGCGGCCGCCGAGGTGACTCGGCAGCGAATCCTCCGGGCTGCGTTCACCCTCCAGGCCGAGAAGCTCTCTGCGGCGATCTCGCTCGACGACGTCGCAGCCCTGGCCGGGGTGAGCGTGCAGACCGTGCTTCGCCGGTTCGGGACCCGCGACGCCCTCTTCGAGCAGAGCATCGCGCTGATCAACGAGCAGATCGCCGAGGAACGCCGGGCGCCGGTGGGCGACGTCGCCGCGGCGGTCCAGGTCCTCGTGGGCCACTACGAGCTGCGCGGCGGCTTCGCGCTGCTGATGCTCGCCCAGGAGACGTCCTCCGAGCACGTCCGCCAGATGAGCGAGGCCGGGAAGCAGACCCACCGGCGTTGGGTCGCCGAGGTCTTCGCTCCCTACCTGGCTCCACTTCCCCCGGCCACCCGCGACGAGGTCGTCGACCTGCTGGTCGTGGCGACCGACGTCTACACCTGGAAGCTGCTGCGCCGCGACCGCGGCCTCACCCGCCCGCAGACCGAACGACGGATGAACACCCTGGTGACCGCAGTGCTGCCGGCCGCCCCCGCTGAGGAAGGACACTGAGATGACCGAGATCCTGGTTGTGACCTGGGACGGCGGCGGCAACGTCCCACCCGCACTCCTGATAGCTACCGAGCTCCGGCGCCGCGGCCACGGCGTCCGGGTGCTCGGGCACGAGACCCAGCGCGCGGAAGTCACCGCGGCCGGGCTCGAGTTCCGCGCCTACCCGACGGCCCGCCCGTTCTCGAGCCTGGAGGACAACTCCCCGCCCCGGATGTTCGCCCTCTTCTCCGACAAGGAGATCGGCAACGACACCGTCGTCGAGGCCCGCCGTGCTCCGACGGACGTGGTCCTGGTCGACTGCCTCCTCACCGGAGCCACCAAGGCCTGTTCCGACGCGGGACTCACCTACGTCTCCCTCGAGCACCTCTTCGACAGCTATCTCCGCGGCAGCTGGCTCAAGGGCCCGATGGGACTGGTCTCGCGGCTCAAGGGCCTGCGACCGGTCACCACCTGGGACAACGCCGCCCGTGTGCTGGTGGCCGCGCCCGCCGAGCTCGACCCCGCCGGCTCACGTCCCGGTCCGGCCAACCGGACCTTTACCGGCCCGGTCCTCGACCTCCCGGACGGACCCCACGACCTCGGCGCGCACCCGCCGGCCGTCCTGGTCAGTCTGAGCACCTACAAGTACCCCGGGATGAGCGAGTGCCTCCAGCGCATCCTGGACGCGACCGCCGGGCTGGACGCCCGCGTGGTCGTCACCACCGGCCCCGCGGTCGACCCGGCAGACCTGACCACGGCCGGGAACCACGAGGTGCACCGGTTCGTCCCGCACGACGAGCTGATGCCACAGGTCTCGCTCGTCGTCGGCCACGGCGGTCACGCCACCACGATGCGCGCGCTGGCCCACGACCTCCCCGTGGTCGTGATGCCGATGCACCCGATGCTCGACCAGCCACTGGTCGGGAAGGCAGTCGCCGCCGCCGGAGCCGGTGCCCTGGTGGCGAGGAAGGCCAAGCCCGCCGACCTCGCGCCGACCATCACCCGGCTCCTCGCCGACGGCCCGCACCGCGCGGCGGCTGCGCGGCTGGGCGCATCGATCCGGGCCGCGCGCGGCACCGAGACCGCAGCCGACCAGATCCTGGCGTCGGTCAGCGGAGCGAGGCGCGCAGCGCCGCGCTGAGGTTGCCCCGCAATGTCACGACATTTTCCTCCAGACCGAGCCAGCCCGCCAGGCGGCGCAGCTCGGCGGCGAGCTCCTCGGCGGTCTCCGGCGGGGCGTGCTCCTCGGCGTACGCGGCCCGGACCTGGAGCACCTTGGCCCTGCGGTCGGCCTTGAGGTCGACCCGGGCCACTATCGCGTCGCCGAGCAGGAACGGGAGCACGTAGTACCCGAACTCGCGCTGAGGTGCGGGGACGTAGATCTCGATCCGGTAGCGGAACCCGAAGAGCGCCTCGGTCCGCGCGCGCTCCCAGACCACGGGGTCGAAGGGACTGAGCAACGCCCGTGCCGCGACCTTCCGCGGGAGCCGGGCATCGCGGTGCAGGTAGGCCGGTCGGGTCAGACCCTCGACCGAGACCGGGACCAGCTCGCCGTCCTCGACGAGTGCGGCGACCGCGGCCTGGGACTCCGCGGGCTTCATCCGGTAGTAGTCCCTCAGGTCCGGCTCGGTCGCGACGCCGTGCGAGACGGCTGCCCGACGGACCAGCTCGCGGTGGGCCTCCTCGGGGGTGGGTACCGGCCGGGCCAGCACTGCCGCCGGTATCACCCGCTCCGGAAGGTCGTAGAGCACCTCGAACTGGCTGTTCCGGCCGGCGACGGCCAGGTCGCCCACGACGTAGAGGTAGTCCAGGGCCTTCCGGGTCGCCGACCAGTTCCAGCCCCAGTGCTCCTTGGCGCGCGGCAGCCCCGCGTCGAGGTCGCGGGCGGTGCTGGCTCCCCGGTCGGCGATCTCGGCGAGCAGTGACGCCTCGAGCTCGGGCGTCACGGCGTCGGTCCACCACTTGCCGCGCTGCGGCCGGTAGGACGCCATCCGGTGCTGCATGTGCGGCCAGAGGTCGACCGGCATGTACGCCTGGACGTGGGCCCAGTACTCGACGAGCGTGCGGGTGCGGCCCCGGGACGCGCGGTCGAGCAGCGTGACGTCGTACGGGCCCATCCGGCTGAACAGCGGCATGTAGTGCGCGCGCTGGAGCACGTTGACCGAGTCGACCTGCAGGACCCCGGTCCGTCGGACGGTCCGGTTCAGCGTGCGCAGGTCGGGCACCGCGTGCGGGGCGTCGAGGAACCCCTGGGCCGCCAGGGCCACCCGGCGTGCCTGGGCACGGCTCAACGACTGCATGCGGGGCGCGCTCAGGGGATGTCGAGCAGCTTCTCGCGGACGGCGTACATGACTGCTTCCATCCGGGAATGCAGCTGCAGCTTGTCCAGGATGTTGCGCACGTGGTTCTTGACGGTGTTCTCGCTGATGAAGAGCTGCTTGGCGACCTCGCGGTTGTTCTGCCCGGTCGCGACCAGACGAAGCACCTCGAGCTCGCGGTCGGTCAGCCGCGGCGTGTTCCCCGGGGTCCGGTCGGTCCGGGAGATCTCCTTGAACTCGTCGATCAGCTTCGCCGCCATCGACGGGCTGATCAGCGACTGGCCCTCGGCGACGACCCGGACCGCCTGGGCGACCTCGTCGATCGAGGAGTCCTTGAGCAGGTAGCCCGACGCACCGTTCTTGACGGCTTCGTAGAGGTCACCCTCCTCGTCACTGACGGTGAGCATGATGATCCGGGTCGACGGCGCCTGCTCCTTGATCCGGATGCAGGCCTCCAGGCCGCCACGCTTGGGCATCCGTACGTCGAGGAGCACGATGTCGGGCATGGTCTCGACGACCATCTCGACCGCGCTGATGCCGTCACCGGCCTCACCCACGACCTCGATGTCGGGCTCGACACCCAGGAGCATCGTCAGCCCACGACGAAACAACTCCTGGTCGTCGACCACGACCACCCGAACCGGCTCACCCATCACTTCTGCCACTCGGGCATCATGTCAGAAGCCTGGTCTGCTCAACTGAGATCGAGCGAGATCACTCCGTAGTCGTAGCCCTTGCGCCGGTAGACGACCGAGGGCCGCTCGCTCTCCTTGTCCACGAAGAGGTAGAAGTCGTGACCGACCAGCTCCATCTCGTAGAGGGCCTGCTCGAGGTTGATCGGCGTCGCCGAGTGCGTCTTCTCACGAACCACCAGCGGCCCGTCCCCGGTCACGGTGACCGGACCGACCTTGTGCTCCGCGACGGTCTCGTCGGGCTCCTCGACGGCAGGAACGCTGTTGCCCGCCCGGGCCATCGCCTTGCTGACCGACTCCGGGGCGTGCTGTCCCCTGTGCACCTTGCGCCGGTCGGCGGCGCGCCTCATCTGCGACGACATCTTGTCCAGGGCGAGGTCGAGCGCGGCCATCTTGTCCTCGGCGGCGGCTTCGGCCCGCAGGATCGGGCCCTTCGACTTCGCGGTCAACTCCACCCGGACCTGGCGCTCGGGCTGGCGCGCGTTGCGCTCCCGCTCCAGGAGCACCTCGACGCGGATGATGCGGTGGTCGTGCTTCTCCAGACGAGCCAACTTGTCCTCGACGTGCTCGCGGAACCGCTCCGAGATCTCACAGTGCCTACTGCTCACCACAACGTCCATACAGACCTCCCGTTGTCCTGGGGCGGTACCCCCGCCCCGCGGGTACTACCTCAGGGCATGCCCGAAGGCTGGCGGAGCCCGCCCGGCCGACCTGGTCTTCTCCCCCACACCCGCCTGCTGAGACGGTCGCAGCTTGTGCCACTACTGGCCTTCTCCATCGCTTCCCCGCATCTGACGAGGGGCGACGGGCAGGACTTACGACTAAGCCGCACCGTGATCAGCGTCTCCGCCTTACGTGGGCCGTTTCGCCTGCGACTGGCATCGGCTTGTCGGGCCGGTCCTGGTCGGACGCACGTCCAGCCCAGGTCCTGCCTGACGCAACCACGGACCCGGACGGACTCCATGTACAGACGTTAGCCGCCGCCCCACCAAAGCGGTAGCGAAGCTGCGGAATCAGGGGTGATCCGGGACCGATGGCAGCCGCTTCCGGGTAGCGGCAACGGTCGCGACCAGGCCCGTGGGGATGCCGACCCCGGCCAGCGCCCGCTGCGCCTCGCGGGCGGTCGATCCGGTGGTGATCACGTCGTCGCAGAGGACGACCAGCACCGGGCGGCGGTCCCGGGCCAGGTGACGGTGCACCCGGGGGTCCACCACGAGCAGGCCGGCGAGGTTCGCCGCGCGCGCCCCGGCATCCAGCCCCGCTTGGTCGCGGACGGGACCCCGCTGCCGCAGGAGGGGCACCGGGGCGGCGGCGTACCCGGCTCCGCGGAGCTCAGCCGCGGCGCACCGGACCATCCGCCGCACGGGATCGTGACCGCGGTGCCGGACGACGGCCGGGCTCGACGGCACCGGGACCAGTACCAGTCGGGCCCCCGATCGCGGCGTCGCCCCCGAGACCACTCCGGCCAGGACGGCGCCGAGCGGCCGCGCGAGTGCGAACGCCCGGTGTTCCTTGTGCGCCAGCAGCAGAGGTCGCAGCGGCGCGTCGTACCAGCCGGCGGCGTACGTCGGCGCCAGCCCGGGCGGCGCCGGGTCCGGGCGGACCCGGCGACCCGAACGGGGCAGGGCCCGGCCGCACGAGGGACAGAGCACCCGCCCCGGCACGAGGCAGGAAGCGCACCGGCTGCCGTGGGCCACGTCGCACCAGGCGTCGAACCAGTCTCCGAGCACCGCACCGATCATGGGGGCAGGATGCCTCGCCCCGATGACCGCGGCGCACCTCCGGATCCGACCTGGGGACGGCTACTGCGGGTAAGCGGCTGCGCGGACCTCGCTGTACGCCCGTCGCCACTCACCCATCGCGCTGAGCTCGTAGAGACGCCCGTCGGGCGACAGCGCGCGCAGCGGCAGCCTCGGGTCCGGCCCGTCGAGCAACGTGGTCACCCGCCCGGGAAGGGGGTCCCAGTCGGGGATGTCCGGGTCACCCGGCGAGCCGTCGAGCTCGACCACCACGACCTCGTAGTCCTCGGAGGCCGACCGCATCAGCACCGAGACCGCGGTAGCGGTTGCCTGGGCGACGTCCACCACCGGACCCCTGGGCACGCCCTCGACCAGGACCGACTCGGCTGCGGCCGCCCGGGACACCCGCCCGTTCTCCTCACGAACCAGGTCGCTGACGAGCACCGTGGCGACGTCCGAGCGCCCGGCCACGAACCTGGCGCCGTCCCGGGTCACCGTGAAGGAGGAGATCTTTCGACCGGTGACCCCGGGGATCTGGACGATCCGGTCGGTCGACCCCGTCACCAGGTGCACGACCGCCCCCGAGGGCGCCGCGTCGACCACCCAGAGACCGCCGAACCGGTCGTAGGTGGGCGGCAGCAGGTTGGCCGCGCCGTCGACCACGGTTCGGACTCGGCCCGCGTCGTTGGACCCGCTCCCCGGTGAGACGAAGACTTGACGGCCGGTGGCCGCGACCGCCGCGAAGCGCGACCTGGAGACGCTCCGCGCCACCGAGCGCATCGCGAAACCCGGGGCCCCGAGCGGGCCGGCGACCGGCACAGACACACCGCGACGGAGGAACACGACGCGTCCGTCGACGATGCCGACCATGTCCTCGTTGTCGGCCGCCACCGGGTCGAACTCGCGCCCCTCGTCCAGACCGACCGCGGTCCTGCCGTTCACCAGCGGCAGGGCGACGCCGTCGACCGAGACCCGCAGGCCGATGATGCCGGGAACCTGGCGCAGCGCCCAGGTCAGCTGGACGACGGCCCGGTACAGATCGGGCGGCGAAAGTCGCCGCACCTCCGGGTCGAGCGCGACCTCCGCGATCCCCTCGGAGTCCACGACCACCGCGAGGTCGAGGCTGGTGCCGGGCGGGAACGAGTTCCGGGTCGCCCTGGCCAGCTGACCACCAGGTCCGGCCAGCATGCTGCGAACCAGGTTGGAGGCGACCTGCTCCCCGCGTGGCAGGTAGACCCGCGTGGGCACCAGGATCTCACCGGTCCGGTCGAAGAACGCCAGCGTGTACGGGACGTAGAGGCTGCGGAAGTACGACGTCGGGATCGGCAGCGTCCGGGGCGGGGTGGCGATCCGCCACTGCCCGTCCTCGCGGACCAGGGTGAACGGCATCCGGACCGTCTCGGCGGCGGTGCCTCCGAGCCAGCGTCCGCGGGCGTCGAGCCGGTGCGCTCCGGCCAGACGAGCCTCCACCACGGCGCCGTCGGGTTCCAGCGTGGAGGTGGCGTAGACGACGGTGCCGCGATCGGGCTTCCAGGTGACCCGGGCTTTCTGGCTCAGGTACGACCGCGCCACCGACGTGCTCGGCGGGTTCGCTTGGACGGCGAGCAGGAAGCCGCGCACCACCGAGCTGCGGTCGGCGCCCTTGACCGGGCCGGCCGGGACGAAGTACGGCTCGGCGCTGTCCGAGCCCAGAGCGGCGTCCGGACGGGTCTGCACCTCGCCGGAGACCGGCAGGGTGCTGCAGCCGCCAGCCAACAGACCGGCCAGGAGTGTGATCACCACAGAGGTGAGCCTGTGCGTCGTCGTCATCGGTCTGAGACCCTCCTGTCGTCGGCGGATCCGGGGAGCCGGACGACCGCGTCCTCCGGGACGAGCGGCAAGGGGCTCTGCCCGAGGGGATCGCCAGCCTTGCGGGGGACGGTGATCCGGAACTGCGCGCCCTCCTCCGGTGCCCCCCAGACCTCGAGCCAACCGCGGTGCAGCTGCGCGTCCTCAAGCGAGATCGCCAGTCCCAACCCGGTCCCGCCCGTGGTCCGGGCGCGCGCCGGATCAGCGCGCCAGAACCGGTTGAAGACCATCGCGAGCTGCCCGGGGAGGAGACCGACACCGTAGTCGCGGACGGTGATCGCCGCGGCGTGCGCATCGGATCCGACGGTCACCACGACCCGCGCGTCCCCGCTGACTTTCGTGTGGTCGATCGCGTTCGCCACCAGGTTGCGCACCACGCGCTCGATCCGGCGCTCGTCGACCTCGGCGAGGCAGGGCCGCGGCGCGTCCAGGACGAGCTCGACCCCACGGCTCCGCGCCACCGCGCCCGCCTGATCGACCACCCGGTGAGCGACGTCGACCAGGTTGACGTCTTCGAGCGCGAGACCCGCGGCACCGGCGTCGAACCTGCTGATCTCCAACAGGTCGGCGAGCAAGGTCTCGAACCGGTCCAGCTCCTTCTGCAGCAGCTCGGCGGCCCGTCCGGCGATCGGGTCGAAGCCGGACCGCGCGTCGTGCAGGACGTCGCTCGCCATCCGCACGGTGGTCAGTGGGGTACGGAGCTCGTGGGAGACGTCGGAGACGAACTGCCGCTGGTTACGGGAGAGCTCGACGAGCTGTCTGATCTGCTGCTGGAGGGCATCGGCCATCTGGTTGAACGAGATGCCCAGACGGGCGAGGTCGTCCTCGCCCTGGACGTGCATCCGTTCCTCGAGCCGCCCCGACGCGATCCGCTCCGCGACCCGGCGAGCCAACCGCACCGGCGTGATCACCTGCCGGGTCACCAGGAAGACGACGCCCGCAGTGAGCAGAAGCAGGAGCACTCCTGAGGTCAGCAGCGAGCGTCGTACGAGGTTGAGGGTGCGCTGCTCTTCCTCCATGTCGAAGAGGTAGTACAGCGTGTAGGTGCCGCCGTTGGCCGGCAGCACGACCCGGGACCCGACCGCGACGCCCGGGGTCCCGTCCCCCGGCTGCTCGGAGAGCTTGCGGATCCGGGTGTAGGTCCAGGCGGTGCTGCTGGTCTCCTCGACCACGGCGCGCAACCGGCTCGGCACGCTGTCGGAGGCGATCCCCGGGGTGGTCCGGATACCGGAGCCGGACGTGACACTCTCGTCGTCCTCCTCGGTGATCGGGCCCAGGGCGACCAGCGCGAACCCCCGGGCCTCGCCGCGCTCGACCAGGGTCTCGACGAGCTGGCGTAGTTGGGTCACCGGGTCGAAGTCGCTGCTGCTCGCCGATGCGAGGCGCTCCCGCGCGGTCGAGGTCTCGTTGGTGGCTTCGGCCACCGAGGCGTTCACCCGGCTGCGCACCAGGCCGTCGGAGATCTGCTGGGTGACCAGCATCCCGACCGAACCGGCGACCACCGCGCCGAGCAGCACGATCGAGACGACGACCCGGGTCCGGACCGAACGCCGCCAGAAGGTGAAGGCGCCGGCGAGGGTCGAGCGCGCCTGCAGCCACCGCGACCGGCCGGGCGCCCTGTCAGGGTCAGTGCGCTGCGTCGTCGCCATCGGGCTCGGCCCCGCCCGCCGGGATCGCTTCGGAGGCACCGGCCTTGTAGCCGACGCCGCGGACCGTGAGCACGATCTCAGGGTTCTCCGGGTCGTGCTCCACCTTTGCCCGGAGGCGCTGGACGTGCACGTTGACCAGGCGGGTGTCGGCCGCGTGCCGGTAGCCCCAGACCTGCTCGAGGAGCATCTCGCGGGTGAAGACCTGCCAGGGCTTGCGCGCGAGGCAGACCAGCAGGTCGAACTCGAGCGGCGTGAGCGCGATCGTGCCGGCCCCGGATCCGGCGACCCGGGTAACGCTGTGGCCGGCGACGTCGATCGTGACCCCGCCGATGGAGAGGACCTCCGGGGCCGGATCCTCGAAGTGCCGCATCCGGGCGCGGATCCGGGCGAGGAGCTCCTTCGGCTTGAAGGGCTTCGCGACGTAGTCGTCGGCGCCGGACTCCAGTCCGACCACGACGTCGACCGTGTCGCTCTTCGCCGTGAGCATCACGATCGGCACCCCGGAGGTGGCACGGATCTGGCGACAGACCTCGATGCCGTTGGTGCCGGGAAGCATGAGGTCCAGCAGGACCAGGTCGGGCTTGTACTCGGCGAATGCTGCGTAGGCCTCGTCACCGCGGGCAACGATGCGGCTCTGGAAGCCTTCGCTGTGCAGTACGAGGGACAGCATCTCGGCGAGGGCCGCATCGTCGTCCACGACGAGGATGCGGGCCCGGCCGGCCTGGTCCTGCTGGATCACTCTTGAGTTTTCTCGGGCTCAGTACCGGTAGGCGTCGGCCTTGTACGGACCCTCGACGGGCACGCCGAGGTAGTCGGCCTGCTCCTGGGTGAGGACGGTCAGCTCGACCCCGATGGCGTCGAGGTGCAGCCGCGCGACCTCCTCGTCGAGGTGCTTCGGCAGCACGTACACGCCGACCGGGTACTCCTCGGTCTTCGTGAACAGTTCGATCTGCGCCAGCACCTGGTTGGTGAAGGAGGTCGACATCACGAACGACGGGTGACCGGTCGCGTTGCCGAGGTTCAGCAGCCGACCCTCGGAGAGCACGATGACCTTCTTGCCGTCGGGGAAGATCCACTGGTGGACCTGCGGCTTGATCTCGTCCTTGACGATGCCCGGGACCTTGGCCAGACCGGCCATGTTGATCTCGTTGTCGAAGTGGCCGATGTTGCCGACGATCGCCTGGTGCTTCATCTTCTCGAAGTGCTCGACCCGGATGATGTCGAAGTTGCCCGTCGTGGTGATGAAGATGTCGGCGTACTCGACGACGCTCTCGAGCCGCTTGACCTCGTAGCCGTCCATCGCGGCCTGCAGCGCGCAGATCGGGTCGATCTCGGTGATGATCACCCGCGCACCCTGGCCCCGCAGCGACTCCGCCGAGCCCTTGCCGACGTCGCCGTAGCCGCAGACGACGGCGACCTTGCCGCCGATCATCACGTCGGTGCCACGGTTGATGCCGTCGATCAGGGAGTGCCGGCAGCCGTACTTGTTGTCGAACTTCGACTTGGTGACCGAGTCGTTGACGTTGATCGCCGGGAAGAGCAGCGAGCCCTCCTTGTAGCGGTCGTACAGGCGCAGGACACCGGTGGTGGTCTCCTCGGAGACGCCCTTGATGTCATTGGCGATGTTGGTCCAGCGCGTCGGGTTGTTCTCCAGGGAACGGGCCAGGACGCGCAGCACCTCCTTGTACTCCTCGTTGTCGGTCGAGTCCTGGCCGGGAACCGCGCCGGCCTTCTCGAACTCGACGCCCTTGTGCACCAGGAGGGTGATGTCGCCACCGTCGTCGAGGAGCATGTTCGGACCAACGGGCTGACCGGCCTCGTCGGTGAAGTCGAAGACCTTCTCGGCCTCGTCCCAGTACTCAGCCAGCGACTCGCCCTTCCAGGCGAAGACCGGGGTGCCCTGGGGGTTGTCGACGGTGCCGTTCGGGCCGACGACGACCGCAGCGGCCGCGTGGTCCTGGGTCGAGAAGATGTTGCAGGTGGCCCAGCGCACCTCGGCGCCGAGGGCGACCAGGGTCTCGATGAGCACGCCGGTCTGGATGGTCATGTGCAGCGAGCCGGCGATCCGGGCTCCCTTGAGCGGCTGGGCTTCGCCGTACGTGGTGCGCAGCGAGACCAGGCCGGGCATCTCGTGCTCGGCGAGGGTGAGTTCCTTGCGGCCGAATTCGGCCAGCGAGAGGTCAGCGACCTTGTAATCCATGATGGTGTCCTTGCAGGGTTGAGTGGTTTCGAATCGAGACATGACGACAGGTGGAAACCTGTGCAAGGCGTCTGGCCACGATCTCGTGCGCGAGGCGCGACCTTCATCGTACCCGCTACCCTTCAGCCGTGAGTGCCGGACTGTTTGGACTGCTCGACGACATCGCCGCCCTGGCCAAGCTCGCGGCGGCGTCCGTCGACGACATCGGAGCCGCGGCCGGACGGGCCAGCGCGAAGGCAGCCGGGGTGGTGGTGGACGACACCGCGGTGACCCCCCAGTACGTCCAGGGCGTCGCCGCGCACCGGGAGATCCCGATCATCAAGCGGATCGCCAAGGGGTCGCTGCGCAACAAGCTGCTCTTCATCCTCCCGGCGGCGCTGCTGCTCAGCCAGTTCGCCGAGTTCCTGCTCACCCCGCTCCTGATGATCGGCGGCACCTACCTCTGCTACGAGGGCGCCGAGAAGATCTGGGAGCGGATCTCCGGGCACGGCCCCCACTCCGAAACCGTCGAGGAGGCCAAGGCCCACCTCGACACCGACGCCGAGGACACCGTGATCGCCGGCGCGATCCGCACCGACTTCATCCTCTCGGCCGAGATCATGGTGATCTCGCTGAACGAGGTCTCCGACGAGCCCTTCGCCTCCCGCGCCGCCATCCTGCTGGTGGTCGCCATCGCGATCACCCTGCTCGTGTACGGCGTCGTCGCCGTCATCGTCAAGATGGACGACGTGGGCCTCAACCTCGCCCAGCGGAGCTCCGCGGCCCTCCAGAAGTTCGGACGCGGGCTGGTCCGGGCGATGCCGGTCCTGCTCTCGGTGATCGCAACCGTCGGTGTGGTCGCGATGCTCTGGGTCGGCGGACACATCATCCTGGCCGGGGTCGACGACCTGGGCTGGCACTGGCCCTACGACCTGGTCCACGACCTCCAGGACGAGGTGGAGCACGCCGTCCACGATCTCGGCGGCGCGGTCACCAGCACGCTGGGCTGGCTCACGAACACCCTCGCCTCGGCCCTCATCGGAGCCGTGGTCGGCGCCGTGGTTGTCGTGGTGATGCACCTGCTCCCGGGCAAGGCGCACGCGCCCGCTGCGCACTGACCTACTGGGCGAGACCGATCCGCAGGTACTGCGCGGCGAAGTTCCCGGTGGCCAGCAACGCGGCGTACCGGGCGACCTCGCCGTCGGCCTGGGCGGTGACGACCTCGATCCGCAGCCCGTTCGCCTCCGCCTGGGCCACCAGGCGTTCCCGGGTCTCGGCGACGACATCGTCGAGCGAACCGTCGTCGAGGATGACCAACGACGGTCGCGGATCGGGGACCTCGTCGGCGAAGGGGTCGGCGAAGACGTCCGTGGGGGCCGCCCTGGCCAGCACCGGGAGCAGGTGCTCGGCATCGGCAGCGAGCGCCGCGCGGCCGGTCGCACGCCGTACCGACTCCGCGATCCGGCGTGCCGCCCGGGCAGCAAGCACCGTGCCGCCCCAGAGGAGCGGGCTGGTCTCGGCGACACCGCTGGCCAGCAACTTGGCCGGGTTGACGGCGAGGTCCCGGTAGGGGCCGCACGAGAGCGCGACCTCATCGAGTGCGGTCGCTACGACGTCCGGGTCGGTGTCCGGACCGAGGTTGAGCCGGTCCAGCAGGTCGAGCATGACTGTCGCCGTCGCGAGCGGGTCACCGGTCGCGGTCGGCAGCAGGGTGGAGTACCGCCCCGGCACGTGCCGACCGACCAGGGACTCCTCCGGGGTGGCCACGACCAGTTGGCAGCCTCGGCGTACCGCCTCGGCGACCCCGGCCGCAGTGCCGACGTCGGCGCCGTCCGGAGCGAGGACGATCACCAGGTCCAAAGCGCCCGCCCAGCCGGGGAGTCCCGCCCCGGGCCATGCCACGAACGGAACCGGGCACATGGGCTCCAGGACTGCGCGGAGCAACCGGGAGTCGGGACCGGCAGCGATGACGGCCCGAGGACGGGACTCCCCGAGCCGGTCCGTCGCTGCGCGGAGCGGCTCCGCGGCCGAGACGGCTTCGCGCCGGACCCGCGAGCCGGCTTCTGCGAGGTAGCGCAGGGATGGCTCGGCGCGCCGCAACGCTTCCTCGTCGTCGAGGAGCCCGTCGTCGAACACGGGGGCCATGGCTCTAGGCCCCGTCGATCCTGCTCTGCCGGGCCTCGTCGACCAGGAGGACCGGGATGTCGTCGCGGACCGGGTACGCCAGGCCGCAACCGGTGCAGATCAGCTCGGCGGCGGCGTCGTCCTCCGCGAGGGTGCCGTGGCACGCCGGGCAGACGATGAGGTCGAGCAACTTCTGATCGAGGTTCATCCAGGGCTCCTTCTCAGAACGGCTGTGTCACGCACGGATGGCGGCGAGGACCTCGTCGCGGATCTGCTGCATCGTCTCGGCGTCCTTGCCTTCGGCGTTGAGCCGCAGCAGCGGCTCGGTGTTGGACGCTCGGACATTGAACCACCAGTCCGCGTGCAGGACAGTGAGGCCGTCGAGCTGGTCGGTCCGCACTCCCGGCCGCGACCCCCAGTCGGCCTCGATCTGCGCGACGACCGCCTGCTGGTCGGCCACCTCGGAGTTGATCTCACCGCTGGCCACGTGCCGCGAGTACGGCGCCAGGACCTCCGAGAGCGGGGCGTCGGTCTCGGCGAGCGCGGCGAGCGCGTGCAGGGCAGCGAGCATCCCGGAGTCGGCCCGCCAGAAATCGCGGAAGTAGAAGTGGCCGGAGTGCTCGCCGCCGAAGATCGCGTTGGTCTCGGCCATGGTGGCCTTGATGAACGAGTGCCCGACCCGGGTACGGACCGGCTTGCCCCCGAGCTCGGCGACGATCTCCGGGACCGCGCGGGAGGTGATCAGGTTGTGGATGATGGTGCCGCCCGGCTCCTTGGCGAGCTCGCGCGCGGCGATCAGGGCGGTCAGGACGCTCGGGCTGACCAGGTCACCCTTCTCGTCGACGAGGAAGCAGCGGTCGGCGTCACCGTCGAAGGCCAGGCCGATGTCGGCGCCGGTCTCGCGGACGGCGGCCTGGAGGTCGACCAGGTTCGCCGGCTCGATCGGGTTGGCCTCGTGGTTGGGGAAGGTGCCGTCGAGCTCGAAGTAGAGCTCGACGATCTCGGCGTCGATCTGGCTGAGGACGGCCGGGGTAGTCAGGCCGCCCATCCCGTTGCCGGCATCGACGGCGACCTTGAGGTGCCGACCGGTAACAGGAGCGAGCTTCAGCAGGTAGGAGGCGTACTCGGCGAGCAGGTCCTGCTCGTCGAGGCTCCCCGTGGTCTCCGCGACCAGGGTCTCCCCCGACGCGACCCGGTCGCGGATCTCGGCCAGGCCGGTCTCCATGCCGATCGGCTGCGCGTGCGTGCGGCACATCTTGATGCCGTTGTACTGCGCGGGGTTGTGGCTGGCGGTGAACATCGCGCCGGCCCGACCTAGGTGACCCGAGGCGAAGTAGAGGCCGTCGGTGGACGCGAGGCCGATCAGGGTGACATCGGCGCCAGCCTGCATCGCACCCGCGGCGAACGCCCGCGCCAGCCCCGGCGAGCTCGGCCGCATGTCGTAGCCGACCACGATCGGGTCGGCCCCGATCACCGCGACGAAGGCGTTGCCCACGCGTCGTACGAGGTCCTCGTTGATCTGGTCCGGCACGGTGCCTCGGACGTCGTAGGCCTTGAAGAACGCGTTCAGGTCGGTCGCCATGAGGCAGACCCTAGTCAACGTGGCGAGTGGTTGAGGTCCTGGGTGCCGTCTCTGGTGCGGAGGTAGATGTAGCCGTGGGGTGAGCGCCAGAGGTAGGTGCCGGACTCGAAGCTGGTGAAGGTCCAGCCCCCGAAGGTCTTGAGTCGGTGGTGTGTCCTGCAGAGGCAGGCGAGGTTGTCCGTGCAGGTCTGGCACGGAGGACCGTTGGGGTCATAGGGGTCGATGTGGTCGCAGTCGCAGCGGCGCGCAGGCCGGGCGCAGTGCGGGAACACGCACGTCCGATCGCGCAGGACGAGGTGCTCACGGATCTGGTCGGTGGCTTCGTAGGCACTGGTGTCCAGGGGTTCGTGCAGGTCGATGACCGGCTTGACCAGGATGGTGGTGCTGGCGCCGGGGGTGTCGCACCACGTCCGGATCTGGTTGACCGTGATCAGGTGTCCGCCGGAGTTCTCTATGCGCGCGATCCCGCCCTGGGTGGTGAGGTTGTCGTGGGTGGCGTGGACGTAGAGCACCACCTTGCGGGTCGGGGCGATCTCGCCGCGGGCCAGGAGTCCGAGGGCCTGGGAGCGGCGGACGTCCAGGGGCTCGGTGGAGCCATGGTCCTTGAGGTGGGCTGCCCCTGCCTGGACGGCAGCCTCGAGGTCGAGGGCATCTGCAAGGTCCAGGGAGCCCGTCAGGTAGCTGGTGCCGGTGTACGCCGGGTCGTGACAGATCTTCACCTGCCGGGTCTCGGCTGCTTGCTGGGCGAGCTCGAGCGCATGCTCAGGCATGTACGTGCCGATTGCTTCGTCGACGAGGTGGTCGAGGCGTTTGGTGCCGACCTGGTGAGCGACAGGGGCGACCTCCAAGTCGACGAAAGCGGCAGCGTCGGGGGTCAGGGGCAGGGTGCGCTCGGCGATCCGGCGGGCCCTCCAGACCTGGAGGTCCCCGGCCTGGATGCGGGCGTAGACGTTCGGGAGACGATGGGCCAACTCGAGAGCATGGGCGAGCAGATAGCGGCCCGATTCTGTGGTGCGACCGATCGCGGCCGCGAACTCCGCAATGCAGAAGTCCGCGATCAGTGGGGCGCCGACCCCGGCGATCGGAACGTCGGAATCGCCCCACATCGCGGCGGCAGGCGAGTCCGGATCGTCGGCGGTTTGGTGCAGGTGTGCCCACGCCAGCGCGTCGTTGAGTACCGCGACTTCGGCCGCATCAGCTTCGGCCTTGTGGGCGCGCACAGCGGCCAGAACTTCTGCGGCGCCTGGTGTAACGCTGATCCGCCGACCCCGACGACGAGGTGCCGGACAATCCAGGTAAGAGACGGTGGTGAGAGTCATGCACCGATCCTTGTTCGAACAGATGTTCGATACAAGGCGTCTTGGGGACGTGTGGAGAACCCTCGACTCCAAGGGCCGGTGCAACAGAACCGGCCGGTTTCGAACACCGCTCGGATCGCGGCTGCTCCGGGCGTTTCGTGAACGGCGTTGGGCGCATCTGCGATGGACTAGGTATGACACCGCACATCCAAGCCCTGAGCCCGACCCAGGAGCCCCCGCTGCACACGAACCTTGATGACCACTCGGTGATTGCCGCGTCCCTCAAGCAGCCTGGTGCATTCGGTGAGCTTTTCGAACGGCATGCCCTGGAGCTGCACCGGTTCCTCAGTCGTCGGATGGGCGACTTGGCCGACGATCTCCTCGCCCAGCTCTTCTTGACCGCTTTCGAACGTCGCGGTTCGTATCGCGCGGACTTAGGTGATGCGCGCCCGTGGCTGTACGGAATCGCGGCCAATCTTGTACGCAGACATCACCGGGCAGAGGCGACGCGCTACCGAGCCTTGGCAAGGGTGCCCTTGGCGGTTGTCGTGCCGGATACATCAGCCCACGCAGTAGCGTCAGCCGACGCCGCGGCGGTTCGACCTCGGCTGGCCGCTGCGCTGGCTGAGCTGAAGCCGGCAGACCGCGACGTCCTCCTTCTGCTGGCATGGGCCCAACTCGACCACGCCGAAGTTGCTGCGGCGCTCGGCATTCCGCTGGGGACGGTGCGATCCCGCCTCCACCGGGCACGGCAGCAACTGCGCCCGATCCTCGACGACTTGCAGGGAGAACTGCGATGAACGACCTCGACATGCTCAACCGCCTCGGCCCGAAGCCCACTGCTCCCTCGGCCGCTGCGATGGGCGCTGCCCGTGCACGTCTCGATGCGGCTACGGCGCAGGCGCCTGTGGCCGAGCGCCGATCACGCCGCCTCCCGCTGCTGTCGGCCGCAGCCGCAGCCGCAATCGGATTGGCGGTCGCTCCTGCGCTTGTCGGCTCAGACGGGTCAATCGCGCTCGCAGCCGTCGACCCGATGACCTTCCCGCTCACTTCGACGGCGATCCCGCGTGACTTGGGCGATCCGGTGTTCGAGCGCGACAGCAACTTCACGGCAGCGCGATACGGGCCGGCCCTCAACGGAGTCACCATCGTGACCGACGTCGATGACAAGGACCACTGGAGCATTCCCGACAGTGCATCCACGGTGGAGGTCGACGGGCACCAGGGGACTGTTTTTGGGCGCACCGTCTTCAACGGGACGCCCGACAGCGCTCCGTCGGTAACGATCATCTGGCAGACAGACGACCGCGATTGGACGGCCGTGACGGGTTCGGGTGACTACGCCGACGACCAGCGTGTTGAAGCAATCGCCGAGTCACTCCAGGAGGAACCACAGCCGGTCGACCTTGCACTCAGCGTGGCGCCGTCTGGGTGGTCCGTCCTCTCGTACAAGGAGGACCGGATCCTGACCCTCGGGTCGTCGGATGAAGCTGGTGGCAGCTACCTGACAGTGGCCCTCGTGCAGCGAGTCAGCGCGAACCTCGCTGAGTACGGCGCCCAGGACGTCGAGACCCTGAGGATCAACGGCGCCCCCGCACAACTGGGTCGTCAGGCGGCCGATGCTGGCGATCCCACCTGGATCCTGGAGGCGCAAGCATCGAGTGAGCAGCCGTTCTCCGTGCAGGCGCCTGCAGTTCTCACGCGTGACCAGGTCATCCAGATCGCCGAGGGCGTCACCTACCAGCCCTGAGCAATGTCAGGTGGGCGGGCATCCGCTGCGGCGTGTGCCCGCTCATCGGCCTTGGATGCTGTCCATAACCTCCGATTGCGACGCCATGCGCTTCAGATGCAAAACTCCCAAGCGTCCGCTATCCAGCGGTCTGGTTGCTTGCTTCCGCGACTCGCCACCGTTGACAGGATTACGTGCGCCATCACACGTCCGTTCGAATCGGGAATCCTGTAGACACGCACCTCGCGGTTCGGGTGCCGAGCAAGAACGAGGTAGTTGGCGTGATCCACGTCGAGTTTTTGCCTGCGAACCAGTTTGGAGACCTGTGCCAGCGCGTCGGCGTTGGAAAGGCTCCCGCTTGGGGCCGGTGGACCGCCGAGCCCCCAGTCAAAGGTCGCAGCGGTCGCTACACCCGGGCAGGAAAGGCGTGGCGCCTGAGTGAGTGGCCTTGCCGAGACGTCGTCACTACCTGCGGGGGTCGGGGCCAGATCGTCGCCTGAGCATGAAGTCAGGACTACTGCGAGGACCATCAGCGCGACTGCTTTGCCGACGGCTCTCATACACCGATGGTAGGCGCGGACTTCGCCCTCAACGCAAGACGCCTGACGATTCTCACAACCGTCGGTTTGTGAACCATTCCCTATGACTCGAACAGGGAACGTGTGCGAGCGTGTCGATGTGGAGCTGATTCCAGGGGAGCCCTTCTTCGAGGACTGGGTAAATCCCACGGCTGCGGAACTACGTACCTGGGCGTATGCCAACGCCTATGAACCGTCTCAGGACTTCGAGATGATGCTGGATGGTCGAGAGGTTCTGCCGGTCGTAGTCGAGTGCGCCGAGGACCCCGGCTGTCCGACCAAGGACTTCATGCTGATCGCTTTGTACTGCACCGTCGGTCACGTTGATGACGACGATCGCCAAAGGGTCAGGGCCGTGGCCCTTCAATCCTGTGGCTCAACCGATCCTGCGGTTCGCACATGGGGCCGCCGTGCAGTTGCCGTAATCGACCAACCCGAGCTCATGGACCGCGACGATTGGTGTGGCTCGCCTTCCCTAGCAACCACGAACCCCATCGAGGGCTGAGCCCGTCCTGTCTCGCAACCGTCCGATTGTGAGGCGATGCAGGTCGCCGGCCACATACCGCCGTTACTGAGACAGTCCAGGACCGTCGGTCTCGCTCCCCGGTGGTGGAGTAATGACAGCGAGAGCCGGGAGGGTCCCTGAAGGTGCTCCCGGCTCTCGTCTAAGCGCGATTCAAGCGCATGGCCCATTTTCTGGGCCAGTGTTCAGGCAGCCTTCGTGCTAGTTGCCTCGGCAAGCCTGGCCCGGGACCCCGGATCCCTTACCGCCGCCGCCGAGCACCACGTACTGGCCCCAGTTCTGCACCCGAACCCCGGACGGGTTCGTGGAGGTGCCCTTGCCGGGCACCGTGGCGAAGTCGTCGTCGCCCTCGCCGTTGGGGCCGTTGGCCTCGAAGTCGTCAGACTGGTCCTGACCCGAGAACGAGCACTCCGAGGCCGGATGGCCGCCCTTCTCGATGGGGTCGCCCTGGCCGTTGTACTCGCCAGCGAAGGCCGTGGAGACGCCTCCGAGGGATAAACCCAGGGCCAGTGAGGCCCCGATCGCGATACGTCGCATGTTCGTTTCCTTTCGGTAGGTCCCACTCACTGCCGGACGGATCCAACGACCCGACGTCCGTCACGAAACGTACGTCGAATCCGGAACGACGGGTATAGCCCGGAATGGCTATCCACTTGGGGGCTGATCCCAGTGCCATCGGAGGACCTCGGCGCTGTCCACAACCCTCCGGTTCCGAACAGTCGCAACTCCGACGCGTTGACCCACTCCAGGTCGCCTCACCGGACTACCGCGCTTCCCCGCTGAGTGGCTCGGCCGGACACGGGCCGCGGAGCCGATCGCGAGCCGGCCTCACGCCACGAACGGTCCGACGTCGAACTACTCCTCGGAGCTGAGCACCCGCAGGTGGCCCTTGCGGCCGACCTCGCGCATCTCGAAAGGCTCGCGGACCACCGCGACCGGACGGGGTTGGGCGGCTTCGCGGACCGCGTCCGCCAGAGCGAGGAGGTCGTCGCTGGAGTGCGCGTGGGGGTCGTCGTGGACCAGCCGGAGCACTTCCCACCCCCGCGGGGCGCTGAGCCGTTCGCTGTGCACGTCGCAGAGGTCGTAGGCGTGCGGTTCGGCGTACGTCGCCAGCGGGCCCAGGACGGCGGTCTGGTCGGCGTACACATAGGTCAGCGTGGTCGCGGCCGGGCGACCACACGCAGTACGCGAACAGCGACGGAGCAAACTCACGGGGCCGAGGCTACCCGCCGCGCGGCCGCGGCCGGACTAGGCTCGCGGCGTGCCCGACGACACTTCGATCCCGCTGGAGCCCGGTGCCGTGCCGCACCGGCGCAGTCATCGGGACCGGCACGCCCGCGGCATGCGCAGCCCCGTCTTCGGTGACACTCCGTTCGCTCCGGGAGGAATCCCTGCGCGCCGGACGCGGGGCGAGCAGTTCGACGACATCGCACTGCGGGTCCTCCGAGCCGTCGTCAGCCGCTGGATCGAGCACCTCGGCGACCTCGAGCTCGCGGTCGAGGAGGTCCCGGTGATCGGCCCGACCTGGACCGCGTCGACCGTCCCGCTCGCCTCGTACGTCGAACAGACGTCCACCTCGAACCCGCGCCTGGTGCTGTTCCGGCGGCCGATCGAGCACCGCGCCGAGACACCCCTCGAGCTCGAGGCCCTGCTGCTGACCGTCGTGGTCGAGCAGATCGCCGAGATCCTCGGGATCCCGGCCGACGAGGTGCACCCGGGCTACGAGGGCGAGTAGCTGCCCGCCGAGCCGGTCACCAGCCCGGACGGACCTGCGGCAGTCGGATCGACCGGCTCGCCGGCGACACCGCGGCCCCGGCGACCCCTCGGCTGCTGGCGATCGTGAACCCGGCGATGACCCCCGACTTCGCGGGCAGCATCCGCACGTAACGCACCGTGCTCGCCAGCTCCACCGACGCGCTGGCCTGGGCGGGCACCTTCGCGGTCTTGGCGAAGAGGCTGCGACCCTTGGCGTCGTAGGCGTAGATCTTCACCTCGGCAGGGAGCCGGAGCGAGGAGAGGACGAGACGCCCCGAGCCCTCCGGCACCGCGAAGGCGGACTCGGTGCGCACCACCAGCGCCCCCGTCCCGTACGCCGTGTCGTCGCCGACGACGGTGCGAATGGTCGCGGTCAGGCGGCGCTCGGAGATCACTCGGATCGCGAGCGAGCTCCCGTCGAGGACGGACTTGACCGGGATCGTCGCGACGGACTGCGGCGCGATCGTGAACGGCTTGAACTTCTTCGGCGAGAAGGTGCCGGTCTTGCCGACGATCCGGATCTCCGCGACCGCTTCGACGGTGCCGGGGTTCACCACCATCAGGCTGGCCACGTCCGCCTTCGGCGGTAGACCGGTCACCGTGGTCGCCGTCGAAGGTGCTGACTGGGCCGGCAGCCACTCCCGTGCCTGCGTCCCGATCACGCCGACGTTGAACTGGTCCGCGGCCGACGCCGCGACCAGGCCGCGCTTCGCGACGATCCGGACGGCGAGGTTGCCCGTCGAGGGTGCCGCCTCGCCCAGATCGATCGTGCGGGTCGTGCCGGGCGGGACGGTGATTCCCCGCAGGCCCGGGGCCTCGACCGGTCCGAACTGACCGAAGACGTCGACATCGACGACCGCGGCACCGGTGCGCGGGTTGGTGATCCGCAGGACGGTGTCGTGGATGACCGCGCCGCCGGCACCCACGAACCACCAGCTGGCGCGTGGCTCGGGACAGGGCACCCAGGCGAGCTGGCGTGACGAGGTCACCTGCTGGCCGGCGAACGAGGTGTCGGCGATCTTCTCCTCCGCGGTCGTCGCGACCGGCGTGCTGGTGATCTTCCGGGGTTTCGCCAACCCGGTGGCGACATCGCCGATCACCGTCGTGGTCCCGGGGATGCCGCCGGTGCAGCTGAACACGCGCCGGTCGAGGCTGACCCGCGACGGGTCCTCCACCGGGCGGCCGATGTTGCGCGGCGTCGTACCGGCGATGGTGAGCATGCCGGCGGTGAGTGCCACGACCATGATCCCGAGGACCGCCGGGCGACCGGCGCTGATCTGTCTGCTCATCGGCGTCGTCTCCGCTCCGGCGCCGCCAGAACGACCGTGGTCAGCAGGCCGAGCAGCGCGATCGCGACCCAGAGCGGCCGCAGCCAGGCCCGGGCGTCGTCGACCGAGGTCAACGTGGTCTCCTCCTGCACCACCCACGCCCGCGACCCGCGCGCCGGACCGCTGGCTCCACCCAGACCGCTGGCGGCATCCAACCCGCCGTTGACCACACCGGCCACCGGAGGTGGCGCGTACACGTACTTGACCCCGTACGACGCCAGCAGCGCCACGTCCTCGGGCCCGGCGTCGGAGAGCAGCCGCTCGACGAGCTTCCCGAACTCCGGGTCGGGCTCGGTCATCGCCAGCACCGCGTCGTCACCGAGGCGCTCGGTGCCGGATCGGAGGACGCGGTAGTCGAGGCCACGGTCGGGACCGCCGGTGATCCGCAGGACGCCGGTCAGGTCATTGCCGGCCGCGAGTTCCTGCTGGTATCGCGGGATCTCCGCGGACAGCGAGTGGTCGAGCAGGTCGTCGGACCCGCGCAGCAGCCACCAGCCGGCACCCAGCACCGGCACTGCCAACGTGATCGCCACCGTCACCGCGGCCACCGGTTGGCGCCAGCTGAGGCTGCCGCCGGAGACCTGCTTGAGGAGCCCGTCGCCGGCGATCGCCGCGGCCGCGACGAAGCCTGCCTGGATGAGGATGATCAGGAACCCGGGCCAGGGCCGGAACTCGAACGGGACCCCCGGGAGCGTCACCGGCACCCGTGAGCTGGCCGCGAGCACGATCGCCCCCGCCAGGATGACCACCCAGACCTGCAGGACCCGGGCCCGGGTGTCCGGCCGGAGGTAGGCGAGGACAGCGGCCACCGGGAGCCCGATCGCGAACCAGGCCGGAGCCTCGACCAGCGCACCGGTCCGGCCGAGGACCAGGTCGAGGAAACCGGGGTCCGCGGGGAGCGTCGCCGCCCGGCCGGCCTCGACCAACCAGGCACTGGGCGCACGCAAGGTGCCGACGGCCCACGGCAGCACGAGCACGACCGGAACCAGGGTGAAGATGGCCAGCTCGCGCCGGCGGCCCCCGGCGAACCCGCCGACGAGGGCGAAGAACGCGAGCAGGGCGATCACCAACCAGGCTGCCGGCACGAACGCGACCAGCACCGAGGCGAGCAACGCCGCGCGCCAGGCCGCCCGCCAACGCTTGACCGCGGTACCGGGATCGGCCTCTGCTGCGCCGGCGCCGATCCCGAGCGCAGCGGACACGAGCCAGGGCAGCACCGCGGCGCCCACCACGGTGCCGAGGCGACCTTGGGCCAGCGCACCGGAGACGACGGGGAGGAGGGCGTAGGTGGCAGCCCCCCAGAGCGGAGCAGCCTGCCCGGTGCAGAGGCGGCGCAGCAGGTGCAGTGCACCGACGAAGGCGACCGGGACCGCGAGGACGAAGATCAGCTGGACGAGCAGGCCGAGCTGGCCGAGGAACACGGTGCCGAGCAGCGCCAGCGGCAACAGGTATGCCGGACCCGCCGCGGTCGTGCCCAGACCGAGATCGCTGCGCCAGCCGCCCCAGGTCTGCCACCACTGGGCGAGGCTGTCGGGAACCGGGAGCAGGCTCCCACCTTGCAGCGGCTCGCCGCCGAGGTAGGAGCGTCCGGCGACGAGCGCCAGGACCAGCACCCAGACCGCGGGGGTCCGGAGCACCCGTTCCCAGAGCGGCGTCTCCTCGGTGACGCCGGGCGGTCGCCGTCGCGCCGCTTCTTCGCGGACGCTCGTCGCGATCGCGATCCCGACATCGGTGACGTAGTCCAGTCCGTGCCGGTAGGGCAGCCAGAACGGAGCGAGCAGCGGGCGGATCTCCTGGTGGGAGACCGTCGCAGTTCCGGCCCGCTCACGACGCGCCCGGAGCACCCGGCGCGGGTGCAAGAAGATACTGAGCAGGGCGGCGATCTCGTCGGCAGCCTCCCCCGGTGCGCGGACCAGGAGCAGTCCGAGCGCACGCAGCAGGCCGCCGAGGATCATCCGGGCCGAGCGGAACGGGATCGTCCAGCCCGGACTGTTGACCAGCAGGGTGTACTGGGCACCCTCGCGCTCCTGCCGGCGCGGGTGCTCGACCAGCTCGGAGTCCCGCCGGTCCTGGCGGGAGGCCTCGACGTGGAAGATCACCGCGTCCGGCACCACCCGGGTCGCGTAACCGGCGCGGGCGACCCGCCAGCCGAAGTCGATGTCGGTGCCGAGGACCGGCAGGTACTGGTCGAGGCCCACGTTCTCGAGCACGGCACGCCGGACCAGCATGCCGGCCGTGTTCACCGCGAGTACCCGGTGCGGCTCGTCGTGCTGACCCTGGTCGTACTCGCCACGCTCCAGGCCGGTCTCGCGCTGCCCGGTCCCGGTCAGGGTGACCCCGACCTCGAGGAGGCGCTTCAGCGAGGGCCACTCGCGGTGCTTCGGGCCGAGGACCGCGACGTCGGCGGGCGCCTCGGCCGCGGTGGCGACCAGCGTCTCCAGACAGCGCGGCGCAGGGTTGGAGTCGTCGTGCAGGAGCCAGACCCACTCGTCCGGCTCGGCCGGAGCGGCGCTGGCGAGAGCGGCGCGGACGGATTCGGCGTACGGCGTCCGCGGGTCGAGACGGAGGACCGGGGCTCCGGTCGCGCGCTCGACCAGATCGGCGGAGTCATCGCGCGACCCGGTGTCGACCGCCACCATCGCGTCCACCGTGCGGGTCGACGCTGCCAGCCCCGCGAGCACCGCTGGGAGCCAGCGGGCGCCGTTGTGGCTGACGAGGACTCCGGTGACCTTCACGAGGGGTCAGCCTAGGTGCAGGACGGACCCGCCCACCAAACACTGGTCTCAGACAGCCCGCTTCTTCAGCTTGCGACGCTCGCGCTCCGACAGCCCGCCCCAGATGCCGAAACGTTCGTCGTTCCCCAGGGCGTACTCCAGGCAGTCACCGCGGACGTCGCAGGTCAAGCAGACCCGCTTGGCCTCCCGGGTGGAACCGCCCTTCTCCGGGAAGAACGCCTCAGGGTCGGTCTGAGCGCACAAGGCGCGCTCCTGCCAACCACTTTCGTCAACGTCCCCCTCGAGCAGATACAGCTCGCGCATGGTGTTCCCCTTCGACCCTGCGACCCTGACGGACCGCGATTGTGTGTGAGGTGATCTTCCTCACCGACGCGAGTCGGGGTTGAAAACCACACTGCTGTGATTACATGCCTGTCGTACCCGGGAAGTCAAGCCCTGATCTGCTATCACCGGAGCACCCCGACGCCGCCGCGCGTCGGCGAGGGGTCACACTTCTGCCATGACTTCCGCCGTCTCCTCGCTCCCCCGCTCCGCCGACGGCGCCCTGCCGGAGCGCATCACCGTCCTCTCCGGCGGCGTCGGCGGAGCCCGCTTCCTGCAGGGGGTGCTGCGCCTGGTCGAACGGACCGGGGCTGCCTCCGAGGTGACCGTGATCGCCAACACCGGCGACGACATCTGGGTCCACGGCCTCAAGGTGTGCCCCGACCTGGACACCGTGATGTACACCCTCGGCGACGGCATCGACACCCAGCGCGGCTGGGGACGGACGGCCGAGACCTGGCACGCCAAGGAGGAGTTGGCGGCGTACGGCGTGGAGCCGACGTGGTTCGGCCTCGGCGACCGCGACATCGCCACGCACCTGGTCCGGACCCAGATGCTCGACGCCGGGTTCCCGCTCTCGGCGGTCACCGCAGCACTGTGCAAGCGGTGGCTCGCGCCGCTCCACGGGGACCGCGTCCGGCTGCTCCCGATGTCGGACGACCGGATCGAGACCCACATCGCGATCGACGACCCGGCCACCGGCGAGCGCCGGGCCGTGCACTTCCAGGAGTACTGGATCCGTCACCAGGCGGCGGTCCCGGCGTACTCGGTGGTGCCGATCGGCGCCGCGGAGGCGACCCCGGGTCCGGGCGTGCTGGAGGCGATCGCCGAGGCCGACGTCGTCGTCGTGCCGCCCTCGAACCCGGTCGTCTCGGTCGGCACCATCCTGTCCGTGCCGGGGATCCGCGACGCCGTGCGCGGTACGGCGGCGCCGGTCGTCGGCGTCTCCGGGATCGTCGGCGACGACCACGTCCGCGGCATGGCCCGCCAGCTCCTCGGGATCATCGACGTCGAGGTCTCCGCCGCCGGCGTCGCCGAGCACTACGGAGCCCGCACCGGCGACGGCATCCTCGACGGCTGGCTGGTCGACTCGGTGGACGCCGGCTCGGTGGCCCGGATCGAGGCCGCCGGCATCCGGGCCGCTGCCGTGCCGCTGATGATGGCCGACCACGACGCCACCGCCGACATGGTCCTCGCCGCCCTCGACCTGGTCGGGCTGTGACCCCGGTCGAGGTGCACGCGCCGGACGGCATCGGCGAGATCACCGTCGGGGCCGACCTGGCCGGGCTCGTCGCCGAGCACGTCCCCGACCTGCGCGACGGCGACGTCCTGGTGATCACCAGCAAGGTGGTCAGCAAGGCCGAGGGGCGCGTCGTCACGGGCGACCGTGAGGAGGCGATCCGTGCCGAGACCGTCCGGGTGGTGGCCCGCCGCGGCCCGACCAGCATCGTCGAGAACCACCTCGGCCTGGTCATGGCTGCAGCCGGCATCGACGCCTCGAACGTGGAGGCGGGGTCCCTGGTGCTGCTCCCCCTGGACCCGGACGCTACCGCGCGCCGGATCCGCGAGACGTTGCGCGCGCTGACCGGGCACAACGTCGCCGTGCTGATCAGCGACACCGCCGGCCGGGCCTGGCGGCACGGTCAGACCGACCTGGCGATCGGTGCCGCCGGGATCGAGCCGCTGGTCTCCTACGACGGCCGCACCGACGGCTACGGCAATCCGCTGGCCGTGACCGCGCCGGCGGTCGCCGACGAGATCACCGGCTTCGCCGAGGTGGTGACCGGCAAGCTCGGTGGGCGTCCGCTGGCCGTCGTACGCGGGCTCGCGGAGAGGGTGCTGCCCGCCGGCGAGCACGGGGCCGGCGCCCGCAGCCTGGTCCGCGAGCCGGGGACGGACATGTTCGGGCTCGGCAGTCGCGAGGCTGTCGTCGCAGCGCTCGCCGGGGAGGACCGCTCGGCCTTCGGCGCACCGGCCTCGGCGGAGGATCTGGCCTTGGCCTTGGGCGCGTGCGGCTTCGCCCCCGTGACGACCGGCGACGGGCTCAGCGTCGCCGCCACGGCCGACGACCCGCGTCTGGCGGCACTGCTGTTCGCCTTCGGCTGGAGCGCCCGCGAGGACGGATCCGCGGACACCCGCACACTGCTTGCGCCACTTTCGTAGACTTCCCTCGATTCTCCCCGCCGATCAGTTGATGAGAGAGCACCCCTGTGGCCAAGAAGAACCCGAAGAACCTCGAACGTCGTGAGCTGGTAGAGAAGATGCGCCAGGAGCAGGCCCGCAAGGAGCGGACCCGCAGCATGGCGATCCTCGGCGTCTGCATCCTCATCGTTGCGGGTCTGATCGGCACCGCCGGCTGGAAGGCGTGGCAGGACAGCCAGGACCGGAAGGAGCTCGCCGGCACCGACATCGACAAGATCGGCGTGGCGCAGCCCCAGGCGTCCTGCGACCCGGTGAAGTCGACCGCGAGCGACGGGGCGCAGACGCACATCGACGACCAGCCGATCCCGTACGGCGACGCGCCGCCGTCCTTCGGGGCGCACCGCTCGAGCCCGGCGCCGTTCGGCCGGCCGTACTACACCAGCGACGACCGGCCCGAGGTGGCCACCCTCGTGCACAACATGGAGCACGGCTACGCCATCGCCTGGTACGACGAGACCGCGGCCGAGGACCAGGACCAGATGGACGCCCTGCGGACGATCGCGGACAAGTACGCCGACAGCGACAAGAACCGGTTCATCGCCGCTCCGTGGTCGGCCAGCGACGGTTCCGCGTTCCCCGACGGCAAGCACGTCGCGGTGACCCGCTGGACCGCCGATCCCGAGAACCCGGGCGACGCGGCGAAGCAGAAGGGCAACTGGCTCTACTGCGGCCAGGTCAGCGGCGAGGCGATCAGCGGCTTCGTGGACCAGTTCCCCTACGACCAGTCGCCGGAAAACATCCCGGTCGGGTGATCGGAGACGCGCCCGTCACCGCCTCTCGCCACGCTCGATGATCACGTCAGCTCGGCGCGACCGCCCTGCTTCAACCGCTCCACGATCGCCTTCACGCCCTGCGCGTGGGCGGTCGTGGTGACCAGCAACGCGTCCCCGGTGTCGACCACCACCACGTCGTCGAGGCCGAGGACCGCGATGGTGCGGTCGGTTCCGGCAACGACCAGACCCGTGCTCCCGGCACCCAGCACCTGCGTCGCGTCGCCGAGCACCTTGAGCCCGTCGGGGCCGACCGGCAGCAGGTCCGCGAGCGCCTCGAAGTCGCCGATGTCCTCCCACCCGAACGAGCCCGGGACGACCGCGACCTTGCCCGCGGCTGCGGCCGGCTCGGCGATCGCGTGGTCGATGGCGATCTTGGTCAGACCGGGCCAGAGCTCCGCGAGGCGGTCCCCGAACCGGGCCGGGTCCGCGGCGATCGCCCGCAGGTCGCGGGCCAGCTCCGGGTGTTCGCCGGCGAGCAGGTCCAGGACGACGCTCGCCCGGGCCACGAACATGCCGGCGTTCCAGCGGTACTCCCCCGAGTCGACGTACGCCGTTGCGGTTGCCGCATCCGGCTTCTCCACGAAGGCGTCGACCGCGTGCGCGGTCGCGAAGCCCTCCAGGTCGCTGCCGAGCCGGATGTAACCGAAACCGGTGGAGGGGCGGTCGGGCTCGATCCCGATCGTGACCAGCAGTCCGGTCCGGGCCACCTCGGCCGCCTCGCGCACGCAGGCCCGGAACGCGGCCGGGTCGGCGATGACGTGGTCCGCGGCGAAGGAACCGATCACGGCGTCCGGGTCCTGACGCTCGATGACCGCGGCGGCGAGCCCGATCGCCGCCATCGAGTCGCGCGGGCTGGGCTCGGCGATCACCCGGTCGGCCGGGAGTCCCCCGAGCTGGCCGCGGACGGCGTCCTGGTGCGCCGCCCCGGTGACGACCAGCAGGCGCTCGCCGACGAGCGGCTCGAGCCGGTCGTAGGTGGCCTGCAGCAGCGTCCGCCCGCTGCCTCCGAGGTCGTGCAGGAACTTGGGGGCGCCGGCACGCGAGAGCGGCCAGAGGCGCGTCCCCGCACCGCCGGCCGGAACCACTGCCCAGAGATCAGCAACCAGGTCGTCAGTCATGGGTGCATCATGCCGGTTTACGGTGTCCCCCGTGACCACCTTCCCCGCCCTCCTGGAGCGCCGCCTCGCCGCCGATCCCGGGCAGCCGTTCGTCACCTTCTACGACGACGGCACCGGCGAACGCACCGAGCTCTCGGTGAAGACCTACGCGAACTGGGTCGCGAAGACCGCGAACCTGTTCGTGGAGGAGCTGATGCTCGACCCGGGCGACGACGTCCGCATCGACCTGCCCCCGCACTGGCTCGGAGTGGTCTTCCTCGGTGCGCTGTGGACCTGCGGACTCGGACTGCACGAGGACGCCCCGGTTGCGATCGTCGGACCCGACGGGCTCAACCGGCCGGCCGCGACCACGATGGCCTGTTCGCTGCTGCCGTTCGCCGTCCGGTTCCCGACCCCGCTGCCGGACGGCGTCCTGGACCACGGCGTCCTGTGGGCCGGGCAGAGCGATGTCTTCTCCGCCTTCGACGCGAGCGCCCTCGGTACGCCGAAGCCGCGGGACGAGCGGGTCATCACCGACCTCGATCCGCTCGCTCCCGCCGGGCAGGAGCTGGTGGCCGGCTTGGTGGCGGGAACCGGGTCCCTGGTGCTGGTGGCGCGTCCGGACGCGAGCAAGTGGTCCGCTCACTCCCAGAGTGAGCGCACCACTGCTTCTCTCCGCGCGGATCAGCCGATCAGCAGATAACCGGCGAACCCGTTTGCTACCCACATCCGGGGGGCGAACCCTCCGGACGTCTTCCCCGGGAGCAACCAGATGGTGCCGGTTCCCTTCTCCCTGGCCAGGAGATCCGCGACGTAGTCGCCGTCGACGTCACCGATGCCGACGTACGTGTCGTACTCGGTGACCTCCGCACCGTTGGCCGCCTTCAGGGCGTACCCGATCTTGCTGGCGACGGTCAGCACGAACGATCCGTCGGCCGAGGCGAACGACGTGCTCTCCGGCGTCCACGTGCCAGACCCGATCTGGTTGAACGTCCGCAACGAGTCGGGCGCTAGCTGCGGGGCCTTGAACGCCTTCGTCCCGTACCCCGGGAAGATCGTCCAGGGACCTGACCCGATCCGGCCCAGCAGGTCCGGACGACCGTCGCCGGTCACGTCGCCGGTGGCGCTGAGGCGCGTCACCGAGGCCCAGCCCCTGCCCAGCGACAGGCCGCGGCCGAACCGTCCGTTGCCCAGACCCGGGTAGAGCACGAGCAGGTCACCGCCGGCGCTGCGGACGATCACGTCGCCGTGGCCGTCCCGGTTCCAGTCGCCGGCGTTCAGCACCTGGGTCGCCGTGGTGACCTTCAGGTTCGAGTAGAGCGGCGCGCTGAGGTTGCGCTTGCCGGTGTGCGGGACGACCACCAGGCGACCGGCCGCGTTGCGGCCGACCACGTCAGCAGCGGCGCTCCCGACCATCGGCGCCAGCGAGGCCTTGGTCAGACCGTTGAAGGTCGAGAAGGAGCCCCAGACCTGACCCACCTTCCCGGACCCGGTGCCCGCGTAGAGCTGGGCGTTCAGGGACCCCGCGGAGCGGGTCATCACGTCGGAACGGCCGTCCCCGGTCAGGTCGCCCCAGCTCATCAGCGTGGCCAGGTCCGACGGGGCGTTGGTGACGCCGACCTTGGGACCGAGCCCGGTGCCGGTGGTGCCCGGGAACAGGTAGAGGGTGCGGCCGCCGGAGACGGCCATCAGGTCCGGCTTCCGGTCGCCGTTGAAGTCGCCGACACCGACCGTCCCGGTCAGCGGCCACTGCTTGCGCAGCACGATCGGTGCCTTGAAGGTGCCGTTGCCAGCGCCGCGGTAGAGCAGCAGCGCGGTCGTGGTCTTGTCGCGACCGACGACGTCGTTGCGACCGTCGCGGTCGAAGTCACGGACCCCGACGATCATGTTGACCCGGTTGAACGCGAGGGTCGCGGCGATGCCCTTGCGGGACACCCGGCCCTGGCCGTCACCGGGGAAGACCCAGGCCTGCTTGGTGGCCTTCGCCAGGACGTCCGACTTCCCGTCACCGGTGACGTCACCGATGGCAGAAATCAGGCTCATCCCCGACCAGTCGCCCTCGCTCACGATCGCGCCGCGGAAACCGAGGACCCCTTCGGTCGGAACCACCTTGATCACGCCGGTCGAGGACTTGGTCACCATGTCGGAGTACGCCGAGCCGGCGAGGTTGCGGCGCAGCGGGAAGGACATCGTGGGCTGCGCGACAGCGGCCCTGGGCGTCGTGGTCGGCGGTACGACGCCCGACGGAGTCGGCAGGATCGGCCACTTCACCGGGTCACCGGTGAGCTGGACGCCGTTCTGGATGGTAGCCGCGGCCGAACGGACCGCGGACAGTTTGGCGTAGAGGTAACGGCCCGGGCACGCGGTCTGGCCGACGTCGCGGTGGCCGTTGATCGCGTCCATCCGCCGGTCCTTGACATAGATCCCGGTCGCGTCGGCGCGGATGTCGTAGAGCGAGAGCTTCCAGGCGAAGAGCTTGGCGTAGGCGGTGACCACGGCCTGCGACGGGGCGACCTGGTCGAAGTTGCCGATCGCCGACATCGCGAACGAGTACTCGTTGTAGCCCAGCGTGTGGGCACCGACGACGGCTCGGTCGACCCCGCCGGCCCGGCCCTCCCAGATGCGACCGAAGCGGTCGACGAGGAAGTTGTAGCCGACGTCGGACCAGCCGCGGGACTGCGTGTGGTAGGCGTAGATCCCGCGGAGAAGAGCCGGAACCTGCTGCTCGGAGTAGCTGTTGGCGTTGACCGTGTGGTGGATGAACCCCGCCTTGACGGTGCCGTACCGCAAGGAGCTCTTGTCACGCAGGCTCTCGTTGGCGCCCCACTGGGCGCGGGAGAAGATGTACGGCTTCGGAGCGGTCTTCATCGCCACCAGATCCAGGTCGGCTGCGGCCCCATCCCCATGGGTCGCAGCCGACCTGTTCTCCCCCACCCCGGCCTCGGAGCCCGGCAGCTTGGAGGTGTCGATGGCGGCAGGCGCCTCGACGACCTCGGTCGTTCCCGGGTCGATCACGGCGAGCTCGAGGTCGGCCGGCGCGGTGCCGTCTTTCGTCTCGGCCCGCATCTGGACCTCGTCGACGTCACCGACGACGACGGCGTCGGTGCCCGGGCGGGTCGCCGACTCCGCCTCGTCGCTCCCGGCGTCGGGGCCGTGCTCGTCGTGGTACTCGGCAGTGGTCCAGCCGGACCAGGTCCCGTTCTTGCGGGTCCGGACCTGGACGTTGATGTCCTCGTCGGCCAGCTCGGTGCCCTGCTGCCAGGTGACGCCGACCGTCGCGTAGCCCTTGACCTTGGTCGGTGCCGAGAGCGCGGCCAGCTTGCGATGGGTGGTCTTCGCAGGGCCGGACGACGTGTCGCGCCGGACCGTCTTCCCCGGGGCGCCGGCAGCGATGCCGACGACCTTCACCGTGCGCACCTTCGGCGCTACCGGACGCTCCGCGACGTACCCCTCGGTGACCCGGACCGCGGGCGCAGCATCCGCCCCCGGCGCGGTTGCCTCCGGGGCGACGATCTGCAGGGTCATCACACCGGCCGCGGACGCGCCGATGGCCACGACGGTGGCCGTGACGAGGAATTGCTGGCAGATCGTGACGTAACGATCACGGGAAAAAGGCATTTAAGGGCTCCAGTGTGAGGGGGAAGGATTCACACGAGCCCCAAGTGTCACATTAGTAACATGGGTATTGGCAAGGGATTCTGGTCAATTACAAACCTGTAATTCGTGAATTACAACGGTGTAATTAAATTCATTCCTCGTGACATTCCCGCACACCTTCTCGATTCGGCACGACCGAGGGAGACCTGAGCCGGAGTACGCCAGAGACACGCCCGGGACACGGGCGGGCGAGCGTCGGGACTAGCAGGCAGACCCGAGGTCGTCGGCCTGGTTGGCGGCGTACCCGCTGCGCAGGCTGCCGATGGCACCGCCGGTGGTCCCCTGGCTCTTCGGCTTCGGCGAGCCGGTCGCGGAGGCCGCGCCGGACTTCTTCGCGGCCGGAGCGATGGCGTTCTGCACGAACCGATGGATCTTGCCGATGTCGGGGTCGCCGGTGTTGATCATCGGCGGCACGAACGAGACCGTCTTGACCGGCTGCTTGCGCGCCTCCAGGGCCAGCGCGACGAACCGGTCGACCTCGCTACTGGGAATGTTCGTGGAGATCAGGGACTGACTCGCCTCCGCGATCGCACCGAACTTCAGCACCACCGTTTGCGGGCTGAGCTGCTGGAGCATCGCGTTCATCACGCACTTCTGGCGGGCCATCCGCGAGTAGTCGTCGGCCGACTCCCGCGACCGGGCGAACCAGAGTGTGTCCATCCCGTTCAGCTTGCGCGTCCCGGGCTCGATGTAGCCGGTCACCGGGCTGCCCACCCCACCGATCGGGATCCGGTCGCGGACCTTCAGGGTGACCCCGCCCACGGCGTCGACCATCTGCTTGAAGCCACGCAGGTTCACCATCGCGTAGTAGTTGATCTTCAGTCCGGTGATGCCTTCGACGGCCTGGCTGGTGGCCTCGACGCCCGGGTTCTCGAAGCCCGCGAACAGGGCCTTGTGGTCGGCGGCCCAGGTGGCGAGCGAGTTCAGCTTGCACTCGGCTCCGCAGTTGTAGCCGTCGGGGAACTGCTCGGCCATCACCGAACCCTCCGGGAACGGGAAGTTCGCCATGTTCCGCGGCAGGCCGAACAGGACGGTCTTGCCCGTCTGCGCATCGATGCTCGCCACGGTGAGGCTGTCCGGACGCAGGCCCCAACGGCTGTCGCCGGAGTCACCGCCCAGGAGCAGGACGTTGAAGCGACCGTCCTCGGCCTTGCTGGCCGGGCCGTCGCTGAACATCGCGGCGAGGAAGTCCTTCTGCACGGTCACGACGTGCGAGGCGAAGAGCAACGATCCTGCGACCGCGAAGCAGAGGACGCCGTTGATGCCGACCATCGCCAAGCGCTGCTTCTGCGCGAGCGCGAGCGGCTCCCCGATCCGCCACGCGTCGACGAACAGGAACGCCCAGCCGACCGCGAGGCCCATCAGCACGAACCGGATGACGCCGAGGACCGCCGTGTTGGAGAGGAACCAGAAGACGAAGCTGTCGGAGAGCAGCCCGACACCGAGCAGCAGGACGCCGGAGCCCACCAGACCGAACCAGATCCGCATCGCCACCCGTCCGACCTCCCGGCGGCCGGCCACGAGCTGGGCCGATCCGGGAAGGACCAGTGTCATCAGCATCAGCGCGACGGCGCGACGGAAACGAATGCGCCCCAGCTGGCGGCGGTGGTCCGGGGGAAGGACGGACTGCATTCGGTCAGTATCACCAGTCACACGGGTCACTCCTGTGACGGCGCGCCGTTCCTGCCGTCGAGGATTTCCTGCTTGCCGGCCAGGCGGTGGGCACGCCTGATCTCGGCCTCCCGCATCCGGCGTACCTCGTCGGGAGTCTCGGGTCGGAGGCCGGGCACCGTCCGGGGTGACCCGTCGAGGTCGATCGCCACGAAGACCAGGTATGCCGAGGCCACGTGCACCGGGTCGGTACCGGCCTGGTTCCAGGGCTCGGTCTCGACCCGCACGCCCACCTCCATCGAGGTCCGGCCCGCCCAATTGACCTGGGCCGTCGCCCGCAGGATGTCCCCGACGTGGACCGGGGCCAGGAACGCCATCTCGTCCATCGCCGCGGTGACCGCGGGCCCGCCGCTGTGCCGCCCGGCAGCGGCGCCGGCCGTCGAGTCGACCAGGCGCATCACCTCGCCGCCGTGGACGTTGCCGAGCAGGTTCACGTGCTGCTGGCCCGCCAGCAGGGTGAGGGTGACGCGTCCGTACGACGGGGGCAGCGGGTCCATGCCCCGAAGGCTAGTGCTCCGTGGAGCCGACCGAGCCGACACAGGAGTGCCCTGTAGCGTCGTCGCCATGCCGGACCGCCCCCCTGACCCCCCGGAGTTCGACTGGCTCTACGGGCAGAAGCCCCCGGACGACGTCGAGGAGACCCGGGTCCTCCCGAGCACCGGTGCCGCCGCCCCGTCGACCACGCCCCGGAGACCAATTCCGCCATCGTCGCCGTCGGTGCCCGGCAAGCCCCCTCGGCGCCCCGCCCTCCGGACCGTGCGTGGTTTCGTGCGGTTCCGTTTCCTGCTGCTGCTGGTGATCGCCTGGTTGGCGTTCCTCGTCGCGGTCCCGACCCTGGCGTGGAACAAGATCGACTCCGTCGCGGTCACGCCGGCCGGGAACCGACCTGCGGAGCAGCCCGGGACGACGTACCTGCTGGTCGGTTCGGACAGCCGCGAGGGTCTCAGCGCCGCCGAGCGGAGCCGCCTCAAGACCGGCGGTGACGTGGGGCAGCGCACCGACACGATCATGCTGCTGCACACCGGCGACGGCCCGCCCCTGCTGATGTCGATCCCGCGCGATTCGATCGTGCCGATCCCGGGGAAGGGCACCACCAAGATCAACGCCGCGTTCGCGCTCGGAGGCCCGGACCTGCTGGTCCAGACGCTCGAGCAGAACACCGGCCTCCGGATCGACCATTACGTCGAGATCGGGTTCGCCGGCTTCGTGAAGGCGGTCGACGCCGTCGGCGGGATCGAGATCTGCCCGAAGCGGAAGATGAAAGACCCCAAGGCCGGTCTCGACATCAAGGAGGGCTGCCAGGAAGCTGACGGGACCGTCGCGCTCGGGTACGCCCGTTCCCGCTACAGCGATCCGGCCCTGGGGGACATCACCCGCGCCAGGAACCAGCGCGAGGTGGTCAGCGCCATCGGCAAGAAGGTGAAGTCGCCGTGGACGGTGCTGAACCCCTTCCGTTACATGGAGCTCAACAACGCAGCAACCGCGTCGTTGCGGGTCAGCGAGGGCACCGGGGTCCTGGACATGGCGAGGTTCGCCCGGGCCATGACGCAGGTCAACGGCACCGACGGTCTCACCTGCGCGATGCCGATCCGGGACCTCGCCGTGTACTGGGACACTGAACGCGCGCTCGCGCTGCTCGGGTACATCAAGAAGGACCGCACCGCGGACATCCCCAAGAACCTCTGCCTACCGACAGGACTCAGACCGTGACCGACCAGACCTGGGAGACCCTCAGTCTGACCGTCGACGGCGACGGGATCGCCACCCTGCTGCTGGACCGGCCGGACGCTCTCAACTCCTTCACCGTCACGATGGCCGTCGAGCTCGAGCGCTTCTTCCGCGACGCTGCACTGGACGACACCATCAAGGCGATCGTCGTCACCGGTTCCGGGCGGGCCTTCTGCGCCGGTATGGACCTCTCCGCGCAGGGCAACGTCTTCGGCCTCGACGAGAACGCGGACCCCACTCCGGCGGACCTGCGTCACCGGCTCACCGAGGAGCCGTTCCACAGCGGCGTCCGCGACACCGGCGGCAAGGTCACGCTGGCCATCTACGACTGCCCCAAGCCCGTGATCGCCGCGATCAACGGTCCCGCCGTCGGCATCGGCGCCACGATGACCCTGGCGATGGACCTCCGGCTCGCCTCGACCAAGGCACGGATCGGCTTCGTGTTCGGTCGGCTCGGCATCGTCCCCGAGGCCGCGTCGTCCTGGTTCCTGCCACGCATCGTCGGGATCCAGCAGGCACTGGAGTGGGTCTACTCCGCCGAGATCCTCACCGCCGAGCAGGCGCTGGCCGGTCGGCTGGTCCGTTCGGTGCACGAGCCCGAGGACCTGTTGGAGGCGGCGTACGGGCTGGCGCGGTCGTTCGTTGTCGGCCGCTCTCCGGTCGCCCTCGCCCTGGCGAAGCGGATGCTCTACCGGAACTCTGCGGCCGACCACCCGATCGAGGCGCACCGGGCCGACAGCCTCGCGATGTGGCACGCGTCGATCGGTGACGGCAAGGAGGGGGTTGCCGCCTTCCTGGAGAAGCGTGACCCGGTGTTCACCTCCAAGGCGAGCGAGACCCCCGAGATCTTCTGACCGGGACCTGATCCACCGCGGATGTATCAGGCGCGGCAGGCGCGCCCTCATCCCTGGTGTGACGAACCCATCAGCACTCGATCCCCTCGAGCTCGTCCTGGCCGAGTACCCCGACGACGTGTACGCCGGCCACGAGCAGGGCTTGTTCGCCGAGCACCCCGCGGTGATCAACCACCGCGGTCCGGCCCTCGTACCGATCGCCGACGAGGTCGGCACCTGGTCCTTGGAGTACCTGGGCCCCGGGTTCCACGTGCAGCTCCGGATCGCGCGCCGCAACCGACAGGCACGGGTGGACGGCTGGATGTCCCCGGCCCAGCCGATCAAGGTCTTCCTGTCCTCGCTCCTGCGCCAGCCCGTGGTGCTGGAGGCGCAGGTCAGCGACACCGGAAGGTTCGAGTTCCCGATCGCTCCGAGCGGTGCGTGCCGGATGAGTTTCGTGACCGACCGGGGCCGGCCGCCCGCCACCCCGCCGTTCTGGATCTGAGCAGGTCGCAGATGAGAACCGAGCAGAATCGGGTCACATGGTCACGATCCGGGACACCTGGCCCCAGGTGGACGCGCGAGCGTGCACGAATCGCTGGTCCTTGCGTGCTGGACCCCACTAGATTTCAGCCACGGTTGTATCAAGAGGAGCTGCACCTCCTCGTAGGGACGTGATCACCTTGTCCGATGTTCCACGCACCGAGCGAGGCGCCGAGCCGGGCACCCGGGACGGCGCTCGCTGGTCCGCGTCCGCTGCCGCGTTCACCGCCTGGCGCGACGGCGACCAGACCGCGCTGGAGGAGCTGGTCCGGTTGCTCAGCCCTACCCTGTGGCAGGTGGTCCGCGCGACGGGGGTGGACCGGGCGACCGCAGAGGACATCGTTCAGAACACCTGGCTCGCCCTGGTCGACAACGCCGACCGGATCTCGAACCCGATGGCCGTGGGTGGCTGGCTCTGCACCACGGCCCGGCGTGAGTCGTGGCGGGTGAGCAAGAAGCTCCGGCGCGAGGTGGTCACCGAGGATGAGGTCCTGGGCTCCGCCCTGCCCGCCGCCGACGGCCCGGAGGAGGAGATCGTGCTGGCCGAGGATAAGGTCCGGCTGCGGCTGTCCCTCTCCCGGATCAGCGAGCGCTGCCAGGCCCTGTTGCGGATGCTCGCCGCCGGACCGCGCCCGGAGTACGCCGAGGTCTCGGAGGCCCTGGACATGCCGGTCGGCAGCATCGGTCCCACCCGGGCGCGCTGCCTGGAGAAGCTGCGCACCGAACTGGTCGCAGCCGGGGGTGCGTCATGACCGGCGGTGACGACGAGACGGTCGCCGACGAGGCGCTGCTCGACGCCATCGCCGACCTCTGGACCAAGTTGGACCCGCCTCCCGACGACCTCGCCGAGGGAGTGCTCGCCCGGATCGAGACCAACGACCTCGACGCCGAGCTCCTCACCCTCGTCGAGTGGGACAAGGAGCTGCTCGGGGTCCGTTCGGTCACCATGCTCCGCGCCCCTGACGAGGTCGGGACGTGGTCGCTGGAGTACCTGGGGCCCGGCTTCCGGGTCCAGGTCCGCATCTCTCGGAGCCAGCGTCAGGCCCGGCTCGACGGTTGGGTCGTCCCGGCACAACCCATGACGGTGTTCCTCACCTCCATGGGCAAGAACAGCAGCACCGACGAGACCCAGGTCAGCGACTCGGGCCGGTTCGAGTTCCCGGTCACACCCACCGGAGCTTGTCGCCTCACCTTCGTCAACGAGTCCGGCAGCTCCCGTCCGCTCGTCACCCCTCCCTTCTGGATCTGAGGTTCACCATGTCCGAGAACGTCTCCGATCGCCGCCGCGCGCTTGTCGATGTCCAGCAGCTCAGCGCCTACCGGGCACGGCTCGAGCGCGCGTGGGCCGAGCGGATCAAGCAGCTCGCACCGCGGGTGCTCGACCCGGCGACGGCGCGGGCCGTCGAGAGCATCGACCCGCTGCCGACCGTGTACGCCGGGAAGCGGCTGGTGATCTCGCGCCGTACTGCGCTCGACAACCCGGATCTGCCCCTTCGCCTGGAGCAGCTCGCCGCGGACCTCGGCTGGAAGCTCGACGTCACTGAGGCCCGGAACACCGACCTTCCCGCTCACCGACTGGACTACTCGGTGGCGCGCTTGTACCTCACTGCTCCTCACGAGAACCCGGTGGAACCGGACGCCTGGACCTTGCTGCAGTACGCCCGCACCATGCTCGAGGAGCACGAGGTCCGGACATTGGGCCTCGATCACTTCCTGACGATCTCCACGATCTCCGGCAACCCGTTCGCCTCGGGCAACCCCTTCGCCTCCGGCAACCCCTTCGCCTCCGGCAACCCGGGGCCGGCGGTGTCGTCGTACGGAATGCCGGGTGCTGGCGGGCGGCAGCCGATCGCCTACGTAGGCCCCGCGCCGCAGCGGTCCGAAGCGTTCGAGGGCCGTCGACCCGTCGTGGCGATCCTGGACACCGGCTGCGCGCAGCACCCCTGGCTCAAGAACGTGGTCAACGAGGGCGTGCTGCTCGACCACGACCCGATCGGGCACCAGGACAATTACACCGACCCCGAGGTCTACGGCGACCAGGCCGGACCCCTCGATGGCGGCCTCGACATCTACGCGGGCCATGGCACCTTCATCGCGGGCCTGGTGCACCAGGCGTGTCCGGACGCAGACATCCTCTCGTGGCGGATCACCCCGTCAGCGGGGTTGATCGTGGAGAGCGATCTGATCGATGCTCTCTCCGACATCGCCGAGCTGGCCGCCCGCTACCGGGCCGGCCGCGACGACGGCCATGCCATCGACGTCCTGAGCCTCTCGCTGAGCTATTACCACGAGACACCGGAGGACCCGAAGTTCGATGCCGTCATCCACGCGCCCCTGCGCCGGCTGGGCGAGAACGGCGTAGCGGTCATCTGCTCGGCTGGGAACGACTCCACGGTACGACCTGCCTACCCGGCGGCGCTGGCACCCTGGAAGGACGGCAAGGGCTCGGTCCAAGCCACCGCCGAAGTGGTCCCGATCGTCTCGGTCGCCGCGCTGAACCCGAACGGCAGCGACGCGATCTTCAGCAACGCCGGGCCGTGGGTGCGCGCGCAGTCCCCCGGTGCAGCGGTGATGAGCACCTCGCCAGCATTCCGTGGCGGGTACCAGTCGATGGCGCAGACGGTCCTCGATGGTCGCACCCGGCAGACGATCGACCCGGACGACTTCACGAGCGGGTTCGCTCTCTGGAGCGGCACGTCCTTCGCCGCACCGCTCTTCGCCGGGTGGCTGGCGGCCGAACTCGGCGCCATCGACCAGGGAGCCGACGACGTCACGGGTGCCGTTCGCCGCGCCTGGGCGGCGATCAAGGCCGGCACCGACCTGACGACGTGACACCGCGTGGACGACGCTGAGGCCCTACACAAGCGAGCGGTCGTTGCTGCCAACTCCGGCGACTACTCCGGATGCCTGAGCCTGACCGATCAGGCCCGCGGTCTGACCGACGACCTCGACCTCCTCGATCGCCTGGACGTGACCGCCTCCTGGGCCATTGCCGAGACGATCGGGCCCGCCGGAGCGATCGAGTTGTGCGAGCAGGTCCTCGGACGTGAGCAGGTCCAACCCTTGACCGCTGGGCTGGCGCACTCCCAGCTCGGGATGCTGCACATGATGAATGCGGACAGCCCGAGAGCGTTCGCCCACTTCCAGCACTCGATCGAAGAACTCCGGGACCATCCACAACACGTCGGCAAGGTGTTCATCAACCGCGGGATGGCATTCCTCCAAGGTGGCGATCCCGATTCCGCGGTCGCTGATTTCACCGAGGCCGCCGACTACCTCGAGCGGGCCGGCGAGCGGGAGGAACGTGCGAAAGCGATCTTCAACCTCGCCTACTCCCAGCTCCAGCGCAACGATCTCGTCGCCGCGATGCGTGGAATGGACGAGGCTGCCGAGATCCTCGCACCGATGTCACCGATGAACCGGGCCATCGTCCAACAGGACCGCGCTGAGGTCCTGGTGGCCTCGGGCCGGACCCGGGAGGCCGTGGAAGCGCTGGAGGCCGCGGTCGCCGCGTACGGCGGCCAGAAACTGCGACGCTTCCAGGCCGGGTGCGAACTCCTCCTCGCGCGCACCCTGCTCGCCGAACAGCCGGCCCGCGCGCGCACGGTGGCTCGCGCGGCGGCACGTCGGTTCCGCTCCCACGGCAGTGAGCCGTGGGCGTTGCGGGCCGATGCGGTTGCGGTGATGGCGGAGATCGAGGACGGCGCGACCGGCAGAGCCCTGATCGCGGTCTGTGACGACCTGGCCGAACAGCTCCGCCGCGGCGGGCACCGCCTGGACGCCGATCGTCTGGCCCTTCATGCTGCACGACTAGCCGTCCGTCGGGGCGACCACGCCAGCGCAACTGCCCGCGCGGGTCGGGTCCGCACCACCGCCGATTCGCCGATCACCCTGCAACTCCTTGCTCGGGAGGTCCGGGCGGAGCTCGCAGCCGAGCAGGGCCACCTCGGACGTTCCCGGACGCATGCGCAACGCGGGCTCGCCGAGCTGCACACCTGGCAGGCGACCTTCGGCAGTCTCGACCTGCAGACCTCGGTGGTCGGTCATGGTCAGCACCTGGCTCGACTCGGACTCCGCGCCGCCATGGCCGATGGACACCCCGAGGTCGTCTTCGAGTGGTCGGAGCGGGCCAGGGCCTTGGCGTCCCGGGTGACCGCGCTGCGGCCACCACCCGACCCGGCCCTCGCCGCGGACCTGACTGCCCTGCGGCTGGCCGCCCCCGAGGACCTCAGCACCCGCCGGGAGCTGCGCGAGCGCATCCGGTCTCACGCATGGATCGCGGCCCGCGGTACCGTCGGCGAGCCGGCGGACCTGGTCGCTCTCCAGGACCGTCTCGCGCGAGACGATGCCGCCCTGGTCGCGCACATCGTCCTGGACGGGACCCTGTCCGCTCTGGCGGTGACCGCGACCGACGCCGCAGTGATCCCCCTGGGAACGGTGGGCCCGGTCCAGGCCATCCTGGACCGGATCGCGGCCGACCTCGATTTTGCTGCCAACAACCACCGCAGCAGCCTTGCCGAGGTCGTCCGCGCCTCGCTCCGTACCGACCTGGCCAAGCTCGCCGACGTCCTGGTCCGGCCCGCGCTCGCGGTGATCGGTTACCGCCGGCTGGTGCTCACCCCGTCGGCCCTGCTGGCCGGCACGCCCTGGACCGCACTGCCCGGCCTGATCGGCCGCCCGGTCACCGTGCCGACCTCAGCCACGGCGTGGCTGGAGCAGACCGCACGTGACCTGCCCCCCGTCCGCGAGGTCGGTCTGTTGGCCGGGCCTCGGCTGGGCCGCGCGGAGGAGGAGATCCGGCGCGCAGGTATTGCGTGGCCACGCGCGCACGTCCTGTCCGGCAACGAGTCGGACTCGACCCGCGCTGGGTGGCTCGCGGCGCGCGTCGACCTCCTGCACATCGCGGGTCACGGCTCCCACCCCGGTGACCACCCGTTGTTCTCGGCCGTCGAGCTCGCCGACGGCCCGTGGTTCGGGCACGACATCGACCTGCTCCCCCGGGCTCCTGATGTTGTGGTGCTCTCGGCCTGCGACCTCGGCCGCTCGTCCGCCGTCCACACCGAGGAGTCTCTCGGGATGAGCGCTGTGTGGTTGCACGCCGGCTCGCGCGCAGTGATCTCCTCGCTCGCCCTGGTCGCCGACGACCTCGCCTGCGAGGTGTTCGCGGCCTGGCACGAACGGGTCGCGGCGGGCGCGGCACCCGCAGACGCGTTGGCCCAGGTCATCGCCGCGACCGACGACATCGTGCCGTTCCTCTGCTTCGGCGCCGGCTGGTAGCGGCCCGGACGGATCAGCGCGGTTCGAGCAGGCTGGGCGTCCTGGCCAGAGCGCGGCCGGACTCACGCCGCAGTTCGGGAAGCCCGTCGACCGGCCACCACCGCGCCTCGGCGATCTCGAACGCGTCCGCTGACGCGAGCTCGGTCTCCGGCCGCGGCAGCTGCACCCGGAAGACCGAGTCCAGGTGGCGGCCGTGCTCCTGCACATTCGCCTCTACGATCGCCAGGTCGGCCGGGGAGCACGAGAGCCCGGTCTCCTCGCGCAGCTCGCGGCAGGCACCGTCGAGCGGCTGTTCGCGCTTGTTCAGGACGCCAGCCGGGAAGCCCCAGAGCCTCTCCCCGTGCTTGCTCTTCACCAGGAGCACGTGACCGTCCTCGGCCCAGATCACCATTGCACCGGCAGTCATCTTGGTCCCGAGGACGAAGTTGCCGATCCGGATGGCCAGGGCGGGGATGTGCACAGGGCAAGGATAGGGCGGACCCGGAGGCCGCTGCGCATCAACCCTCGAGCGGCAACGCGTCCAGCGGGTCCCCGATGTCGACGTACAGCAGACCGCCGAGAGCTCAGAGCATCGCCTGCACGCCGGCCAGCAGCTGGCGCGCCATCACGATCCGCTGGACCTGGTTGGTGCCCTCGTAGATCTGGGTGATCTTGGCGTCGCGCATCATCCGCTCGACCGGGTAATCGCGGGTGTAGCCGTAGCCGCCGAGCACCTGGACGGCGTTGGTGGTGACCTCCATCGCGACGTCGGAGGCGAAGCACTTGGCGGCCGCGCCGAAGAAGGTCAGGTCGGAGTCGCCGCGCTCGGAGCGGCCAGCGGCGGCGTAGGTCATCTGCCGGGCGGCCTCGACCTTCATCCCCATGTCGGCGAGCAGGAACTGCATCCCCTGGAACTCCGAGATGGACTTGCCGAACTGCTGACGCTCCATCGCGTACTCCAGGGCGTAGTCGAGCGCGCCCTGGGCGACACCGACGGCCTGGGCAGCGATCGTGACCCGGGTGTGGTCGAGGGTGCGCATCGCGGTCTCGAAACCGGTGCCCTCGCCACCGATGATCCGGTCAGCCGGGATCCGGACGTTGTCGAGGTAGACCTCCTTGGTCGGGGAGCCCTTGATGCCGAGCTTCTTCTCGGGCGCGCCGAAGGAGACGCCCTCGTCGGACTTCTCGACCACGAACGCGGAGATGCCGCGGGTGCGCGAGTCGGGGTCGGTCACCGCCATCACCGTGTAGTACTCCGACTCACCGGCGTTGGTGATCCAGCGCTTCACACCGTTGAGGACGTAGAAGTCGCCGTCACGGACCGCACGGGTGGTCATGCCCCCGGCGTCGGAGCCGGCGTCCGGCTCGGAGAGCGCGTAGGAGAAGCCACCCTCGCCCTTGGCCAGCTTGGTCAGGTACTTCTCCTTGAGCTCCTCGGAACCGGAGATCTGCACCGGCAGCGAGCCGAGCTTGTTCACCGCGGGGATCAGGCTCGAGGAGACACAGACCCGGGCGACCTCCTCGATGACGAGCACGGTCGCGAGGGCGTCCGCCCCGGCGCCGCCGTACTGCTCGGGCACGTGCGGGGCGTGGAAGTCGGCAGCCAGCAACGCGTCGTGAGCTTCCTGCGGGTACCGGGCGTCCTCGTCGACGGCCGCCGCGAACGGGGCGATCTTCTCCTCGGCGATCGCGCGGATCACCTTGCGGATCTCGCGGTGCTCCTCGGACAGGCCGTACAGCGGGAAGTCAGAATCCATGGGGCCCATACTATTTCGCGAGTGAATACTCGTTAACCGCCGCCGCCGTGATCTCCGTCTCGGGATCACGGCGTCGCCGACGGGCGGGCTGTCCTAGAAGCCGAGCTTGCGTGGGGCCACACCGGTCTGGTCGCGAACGGTCCTGCCCTTGTCCTGGGCCAGGGTGCGCAGGGACTCCTGGAAGTCGAGCATCTTCTGCTGCAGCGCAGGATCGCCCGCTGCGAGGATCCGGACGGCGAGGAGCCCGGCGTTGCGCGCACCGCCGATCGCCACCGTCGCGACCGGGACACCGGCCGGCATCTGCACGATCGAGAGCAGCGAGTCCATCCCGTCGAGGAACTTCAGCGGCACCGGTACGCCGACCACCGGCAGCGGGGTGACAGCGGCGAGCATCCCGGGGAGGTGGGCTGCTCCCCCGGCCCCGGCGATGATCACCTGCAGGCCCCGGCCGGCGGCCTCGCGCCCGTAGGCGATCATCTCCTCGGGCATCCGGTGGGCCGAGACCACGTCGGCCTCGCAGGTGATGTCGAACTCCGCCAGCGCCTCGGCCGCGGCCTTCATCACCGGCCAGTCCGAGTCGGAGCCCATCACGATGCCGACCAACGGTGCGCTCATTCGCTCTCATCTCCTAGTTCGCCCGCGAACCATGCTGCCGCATGCCGGGCGCGTTCGAGGCAGTCGGCAAGGTCGTCGCCGTACGCGTTGACGTGGCCGACCTTCCTGCCGGGCCGCATCCCCTTGCCGTACAGGTGGACCCGGAGGAACGGGTCGCGGGCCAGGGCGTGCGGGTAGCCCTGGTACAGCGGAGCAGAGCTCGCCCCGTCCCCGCTCCCGCCGAGGATGTTGACCATCACCGTCCAACGGGCGCGGGCGTCCGGGGCCCCGAGCGGCAGGTCGAGCACGGCGCGGAGGTGGTTCTCGAACTGCGAGGTGACCGCACCGTCCTGCGTCCAGTGGCCGGTGTTGTGCGGCCGCATCGCGAGCTCGTTGACCAGCACCCGGCCGTCGGCGGTCTCGAAGAGCTCGACCGCGAGGACGCCGGTCACGCCCAGCTCGCCGGCCACGGTCATCGCGATCTGCTGCGCCTGGACCGCGAGCTCGGGGTCGAGGTCGGGAGCGGGGGCGATCACCTCGCGGCAGACACCGTCCCGCTGCTCGGAGGCGACCACCGGCCAGGCCGCGACCTGACCCGAGGGTGAGCGCGCGACCAGGGCGGAGAGCTCGCGGCGGAAGTCGACGAGCTCCTCGGCCAGGATGCGGACGCCGGTGCGTGCCGCGGTCTCGAAGGCCTCAGCGCACTCGCCCGGTGCCTTCACGAACCAGACGCCCTTGCCGTCGTACCCGCCGCGGGTGGTCTTGAGCACGCACGGCAGGCCGAAATCCTCGACCGCGGCGACGTCGGTGACGATCGCGTTGCGCGGGCACGGGACGCCGAGGCGGCCGAGCGCCTCGCGCATCACACCCTTGTCCTGGGCGTGCACCAGCGCGTCAGGCCCCGGGTGCACCGCGATCCCGCTGGCGGCGAGGGCGTGCAGGTGCTCGGTCGGGACGTGCTCGTGGTCGAAGGTGACAGCGGCGCAGCCGTCGGTGGCCTGCCGGAGCACGGCGAGGTCGGTGTAGTCGCCGACCTGGTGGTCCACGATCACCTGCGCAGCAGAGACGCCGTCGGCCTCAGCGAGCAGCCGGAGCGGGATCCCCAGGGCCGCCGCGGGCTCGGCCATCATGCGGGCCAGTTGGCCGCCGCCGATCACGGCGACCTTCGGGGCGAGGTCCGGGGTCAACGTCGGGGACACGGGCCGAGCCTAGCGGCCGGCGCAGGGGTCCTTAGGCTGGAGTCCATGCAACGGTTCAGTCGCGCGGAGCTGGAGTCGTTCCGCGACACCGAGGTCCCCGACCTCTACGGCGACGACCTGCGGCTGCTCTTCGTGGGGATCAACCCGGGACTCTGGACCGCAGCGACCCAGACCCACTTCGCGCACCCGGCGAACCGGTTCTACCCCGCGCTCCTCGCCGCCGGGATCATCGAGCGCCCGATCAACCCGTCGACCGGGATGACACCGGCGGACCGGGACTACTTCGTCGGCCGCGGGCTGGGTCTGACCAACCTGGTCCGCAGGGCGACCGCCCGGGCCGACGAGCTGAGCGCCGACGAGCTCCGGGCAGGGGGCTCGGCGCTGCACGCGTTCGTCGTCGCACGGAAGCCGAAGGTGGTGGCGATCGCCGGCATCACGGCGTACCGGGGAGCCTTCGAGCTCCCGGCCGCGAAGGCCGGCCGCCAGCCGGGGACGTTCGGCGGGGCTCTGCTCTGGGTGGTGCCGAACCCGTCCGGCCTCAATGCCCACGAGACCGCGGCGTCGCTGGCCCGGGCGTACGCCGAACCGGCCGTGGAGGCCGGGATCCTCTAGGTGTGCCGGGGCCGGGTGCGGCGTACCGTCACCGGCTCGATGTCACCGAAGCCCCGGATCGGCCGCGCCGGGAGGGGCCGGGTCTCGAAGTCCGACGGCGGCAGCAGCTCGGCGGTGCGCTCGTCGATGATCACCCGGTTCCGCCGCGCCACAGCGGTGAACCGCGCCGCCAGGTTGACCGGCGGGCCGTAGACGTCGCCCATCCGGAGCACGACCGGTCCGGTCGCGAGCCCGAGCCGCACGTCGGGCAGCTTCTCGTCCCCGCCGATGACGGCGATGATGTCGAGGGCGATGTCGATAGCCTGGACGGGGTCCGACTCCAGGAACAGCACCGAGTCGCCGAGGGTCTTGATCACCCGGCCGTTGTGGTCGGCGATCACGTCCGAGCAGCGGGTCTCGAAGACCTCGACCAGGTCACCGATCTCGTGCTCGTCCAGCTCGTTGCTCAGGGCGGTGAAGGAGACCAGGTCGGCGAAGCCGACAGTCGCCTGCGGCACGTGCAGGTCGTCCTCGGTGGCGGCGAGCATGTCGATCCGATTCACTGCCGCTGCCAGGTGCCGCCGCCAGGCGTAGACGAGCAGGCGGTCGAAGTGGGGCACCTGGGTCTCGACCAGGTCGAGCGCCGCCCTGAGTGCCGTCGGGGAGCTGAGCTCGACGTTGGAGAACTCCTCGAACGCGGTGGAGATCGTCGCCATGTGCCAGTCCGCCAACCGCGAGACGGTGTGGCCGATCGCCCGGGTCAGCCGGAGCATCGTCTCGAAGTCGATCCCGGACTCTGCGACCGTGGTCGCGACCAGCTCGAGCGCGACCTGGTCCCCGGCGGTGAAGGCGTGCTGGGTGGTCGCTTCCGGGAAGCCCAGCGCACGCCAGAGGCGGCGGGCGTCGTCGTTGGAGATCCCGGCCGCGGCGGCGACCTCACTGCCCAGCATCGAGGGGGCTTCCCCGAGGAGCGCGGCCTCGAGATCGGCGACCGTCGGGGTCTCAGGTCCCGTCATCGTGGGGGGACCCCTGGAACAGCAGATCTGCGATCACCCGCTGGCGCTCGGCCACCTTCGGGACGTCGGGGAGCCGGACGCCGAGGTCGCTGGCGTCGGAGATCACCAGGGTGCCGCAGCCGAGGATCCGGTCGAGCAGACCCTTCTCGTAGGACACGTCGCTGATCCGGGCGAGCTGGATGTCGTGCCCGGTCCGGGTGACCACGCCCTGGTGGGTCGTCAGCCGCCGGTTGGTCACGGTGTAGGTCGCGTTCAGCCAGATCAGGAACGGCCAGACCGAGAGGACCAGGGCCAGGACCCCGGCGATGCCGAGGATGACCGCGGCCCAGGTGCCCTTGTTCTCGTCGGGCAGGCTGAGGAGGTACCCGGCGGCAGCGGCGAGAGCGATCAGGATCAGCGCCGGCACCAGCAGGACCTTCACGTGCGTCCGGGTGCTGAAGACGATGGTCTCCCCGGCGTTCAGGTGTTTGTTGGCCACCGGCGAATCATGTCACGTGGGGCGCACGTGCACGACGTCCCCGGCGCCGATCGCGCGGTCCCCGACCAGCAGTCGGCCGTTCCGGTCCAGCCCGGTGGCCGTCCCGGTCAGCTGCTCGCCGTCAGGGAGGCTGACCGTCACCTCGCGCCCGAGGGTGTCGCACTCGGAGCGGTAGCGCTCCAGCACCGCGGCCGGATCGGACTGGAGCGCCCCCAGGAGGGTGGCGAGCGCCGGAACGACCTCCGCGAAGACCGCCGTCCGGTCGACCTCGGAGCCGGCCAGGGCCAGCGAGGTCGCGGTCGGGACCGGCAGGTCCGCTGCGGTGAGACCGACGTTGATCCCGATCCCGATGACCGCCAGCGGGCGACCGTCGACGTCCTGGACCCGTTCGAGCAGGATGCCGCAGAACTTCTTCCCGTTGATCAGCAGGTCGTTGGGCCACTTGACCTCGACGTCGAGCCCTGCGGACCGGCGTACGCCGTCGGCAACGGCCAGCGCCACCGCGAGCGGCAGCAGCGGCCAGTCGTGGTCGACCAGGCCGGGGTCCACGACGACGGAGAAGGTGAGTGCGCTGCCCGGTGGCGTCTCCCAGGTCCGGTCCAGCCGGCCGCGACCGGCGGTCTGGTGCTCGGCGACCACGATGACGTCCGCGACCGGGCCGGCACCGTCGAGCCCGGCCGCGGCCACGCCGTTGGTAGAGGGGGCGGTCGGGAGCAGGGACACCGCCCAGCCGGTCCCGGCTGCGGTGGCGAGCGCGTCGAGTTCGAGGGGTGACCAGGAGGCATCGGGGGTCGGCATAGGCACTAGATTGGCCCACGATCCAACGAAAGGGCCATCCCCCGGCCTGGTGGAAGAAGGAGTCGTCAGCGTGAGCGCAGTTCCCGGCCAGGGCACCGAGGTGCCGGCGGACATCGATATCCACACCACGGCCGGCAAGCTCGCCGACCTCGACCGCCGGATCGACGAGGCCGTGCACGCTGCCTCCGAGAAGGCGGTGGAGAAGCAGCACGCCAAGGGCAAGATGACCGCGCGCGAGCGGATCGAGAAGCTCTTCGACGAAGGTTCGTTCGTCGAGCTCGACGAGCTGGCCCGGCATCGCTCGGTCGCTTTCGGCCTGGAGAAGAACCGACCGTACGGCGACGGCGTCATCACCGGCTTCGGCACGGTCGACGGCCGCCAGGTGTGCGTGTTCTCCCAGGACTTCACTATCTTCGGCGGCTCCCTGGGCGAGGTCTACGGCGAGAAGATCACCAAGGTGATGGACCTGGCCATGAAGACCGGCTGCCCGATCGTCGGCATCAACGAGGGCGCCGGCGCCCGGATCCAGGAGGGCGTGGTCAGCCTCGGCCTGTACGGCGAGATCTTCCGCCGCAACGTGCACGCCTCCGGCGTCGTCCCGCAGATCAGCCTGATCATGGGCTCCTGCGCGGGAGGCCACGTCTACTCCCCCGCCGTCACCGACTTCACGATCATGGTCGACGGCACGTCGAACATGTTCATCACCGGCCCCGACGTCATCAAGACCGTGACCGGCGAGGACGTCACCATGGAGGACCTCGGTGGTGCGCGCACGCACAACACCAAGTCCGGCAATGCGCACTACATGGCGGCCGACGAGGACGACGCGATCGAGTACACCAAGGCACTGCTGTCCTACCTGCCCCAGAACAACCTGGACCCGGCCCCGTCGTACGACGACGAGGCCGAGCTGGAGACCACCGACCTGGACCGCAGCCTGGACGTGATCATCCCGGACTCCCCGAACCAGCCGTACGACATGCACGAGGTCATCGAGGCACTGCTCGACGACCAGGAGTTCCTCGAGGTCAGCGCCCTGTTCGCGCCGAACATCCTGATCGGCTACGGCCGGATCGAGGGCAAGTCGGTCGGCGTCGTGGCGAACCAGCCGATGCAGTTCGCCGGCTGCCTGGACATCAACGCCTCCGAGAAGGCTGCTCGCTTCATCCGCACCTGCGACGCCTTCAACATCCCGGTGCTGACCCTGGTCGACGTTCCCGGGTTCCTGCCCGGCACCGACCAGGAGTGGAACGGCATCATCCGGCGCGGCGCCAAGTTGATCTACGCCTACGCCGAGGCCACCGTGCCGCTGGTCACCCTGATCACCCGCAAGGCCTACGGCGGCGCCTACGTCGTGATGGGGTCCAAGCACCTCGGTGCCGACATCAACCTGGCCTGGCCGACGTCGCAGATCGCGGTCATGGGTGCTTCCGGGGCCGCCAACATCATCCACCGCAAGGAGCTCGCCAAGGTCGAGAAGGAGGGCGGCGACGTCGAGGCCCGTCGCGCCGAGTTGATCGACGAGTACGAGGAGAGGCTGGCGAACCCCTACATCGCCGCAGAGCGCGGCTACGTCGACGCCGTCGTCTCCCCGCACGAGTCCCGGATCGAGATCGTCCGGGCGTTGCGCCTGCTCGCCTCGAAGCGGGAGACGCTGCCGGCCAAGAAGCACGGGAACATCCCGCTGTGAGCGAGACGCCGGCAGCACCGGTGCTGCGGATCGTCACGCCGAACGCCACCCCCGAGGAGGTCGCCGCCCTGGTCGCGGTGTTCTCCGCGCTGGGCGGCGAGGCCCCGGCGCCGCAGAAGCCTGCTCCGGCCTGGTCGGCGAACCACCGCCGGATGCGTTCGCAACACCCGCACGGCCCGGGCGGCTGGCGCGCCAGCGGTCTGCCACGCTAGGGCGATGACCGCCCCGCGCCTCATCCTCGCCTCCGCCAGCCCGGCCCGCCTGGCCACGCTGCGGGCCGCGGGGCTCGACCCCGAGGTCATCGTCAGCGGCGTCGACGAGGACGCCTTCCACGAGCAGCACAGCGAGCTGGACACGGCCGAGTACGCCCTCAAGCTCGCTCAGCTCAAGGCGGTCGCGGTCGCCGCGGACCAACCGCGCGCCCTGGTGGTCGGATGCGACTCGGTGCTCGAGTTCGAGGGCGAGGTGCTGGGCAAACCCGCCGACGCTGCGGACGCCACCGCACGCTGGCAGCAGATGCGCGGCCGCGCGGGCGTGCTGCACACCGGCCACTGCCTGATCGACACCCACCGCGAGGTCTGGCTCGGCCGTTCGGCCGCGACCCAGGTCAGGTTCGCGATGATCGACGACGCGGAGATCGCCGCCTACGTCGCGACCGGGGAGCCGCTCCGTGTCGCCGGCGCCTTCACCCTCGACGGTCTGGGGTCTGCCTACGTCTCGGGCATCACCGGCGATCCGCACAACGTCGTCGGGATCAGCGTGCCGCTGCTGCGCCTGATGTTTGACGAGCTCGGCTTCGTTTGGCACGAGTTCTGGCGTCCTGCCAACGACCGCTGACGAACACGGGATACTGAAGCCCATGCGCGGAATCATTCTTGCCGGAGGTACCGGTTCCCGGCTCCACCCGATCACCTTGGTGACGAGCAAGCAGCTGGTCCCGGTCTACGACAAGCCGATGATCTACTACCCCCTCTCGACCCTGATGATGGCTGGCATCCGCGACATCCTGGTGATCACCAGCCCGGCCGAGGCGTCCCGCTTCGAGGAGCTGCTCGGCGACGGCGGCAACTTCGGCATCAACATCACCTACGCCCAGCAGCCGAAGCCCGAGGGTCTCGCCCAGGCGTTCACCATCGGCGAGGACTTCATCGGCGATGACACCTGTGCGCTCGCGCTGGGCGACAACCTGTTCCACGGCCCGACCTTCGGGCGCGGCTTCAAGGAGATCCAGAACGTCGACGGGGCGACCGTCTTCGCCTACTGGGTCGCCGAGCCGCAGGCCTACGGTGTGGTCGAGTTCGACGCGGACCGGAACGCCATCTCCCTGGAGGAGAAGCCGACGAACCCCAGGAGCCACTACGCCGTCCCCGGCCTGTACTTCTACGACAACGACGTCATCGCGATCGCCAAGGATCTCAAGCCCTCGGACCGCGGCGAGTACGAGATCACCGACGTCAACCGCGTCTACCTCGACCAGGGGCGGCTCCGGGTGGAGGTCCTCCCCCGGGGCACCGCCTGGCTCGACACCGGGACCTTCGAGACCCTCAACGAGGCCAGCAACTACATCCGCACGGTCGAGAAGCGCCAGGGCCTCAAGGTCGGCGCCCCCGAGGAGGTCGCCTGGCGGCAGGGGTTCCTCTCCGACGACGAGCTCCGTGCACGCGGCGAGAAGCTCGCCAAGTCCGGGTACGGCGAGTACCTGCTCCAGCTGCTCGAGCTCGACGCCTACCGCTGAGCGTCGTCGGTGTGGGCAACGGGGGGGACGACCCCGGCCACCTTCCGGATCATCGGGTGCTTGATGAAGACGAAGCGGCGGAACGCCCAGAACCGGAAGATGTTGCCCAGGATCGCACCGACCACGTTGCCGGCGATGTTGTCGGCGTAGATCGAGCTCCACTCGAAGACGTTGCGGGTGATCCACAGGCAGCTGATCGGGATGACGAACGACGCCAGGTTGACCACGACGTAGATCAGCAGCCCCCCGCCCGGGCCGGCGGCGTGCCGGTGCTTGAAGGCGTAGTGCCGGCTGCCGTAGTAGCTGACGAACATGCCCACGCTGTTGGCGACCAGGTACGACGTCAGCGGCCGGTCGTAGCCCGGGCCTTCGAACCAACCCATCACTCCGTGCACGAGCACGTTGAAGATGATCAGGGCAATGATCGTGGCCACGACGTTCACCGCGGAGAAGCGCGCGACTTCTCCGGAGATGCGGCGCAGGCGTCGGTTCACGTCCGGTTCAGCCGTCCGCCGACGTACGTGCCTTGAGGGGTTCCCACCAGACACGGTTGTCGCGGTACCACTGGACGGTCTCGGCCAGACCCTGCTTGAACGGCACCTCTGGACGGTAACCGAGCTCGGCCGTGATCTTGGAGATGTCGACCGAGTAGCGCAGGTCGTGTCCCAGACGGTCGGCGACCCGCTCGACCCGGCTCCAGTCGGTGCCGGTCGCCTCGAGCAGCAGCGCGGTGAGCTCGACGTTGGTGAGCTCGGTGCCGCCACCGATGTTGTACGTCTCGCCCGGGCGGCCGTTCTCCAGCACCAAGTGGATGCCCCGGCAGTGGTCGTCCACGTGCAGCCAGTCGCGGACGTTGGTGCCCTCGCCGTACAGGGGGACGTTCGCACCGTCGACCAGGTTGGTGACGAAGAGCGGGATGACCTTCTCGGGGTACTGGTAGGGGCCGTAGTTGTTCGAGCACCGGGTGATGGAGACCGGCAGGCCGTGGGTCCGGAAGTAGGCGCGGGCGAGCAGGTCGCTGGAGGCCTTCGACGCGGAGTACGGCGAGTTGGGCAGCAGCGGTTCGTCCTCGTCCCAGCTGCCGTCGGGGATCGACCCGTAGACCTCGTCGGTGGAGACGTGCACGAACTTGTCGATGCCGAGAACGAGGCAGGCGTCGAGGAGGGTCTGGGTGCCGACCACGTTGGTCATCACGAAGTCGCGGGCCCCGAGGATGGAGCGGTCGACGTGGCTCTCGGCGGCGAAGTGCACGACCGCGTCCACGCGCGGGACGAGGGAGTCGACGAGCTCGCGGTCGAGGATGTCGCCCTCGACGATCTCCAGGCGCGGGTCGTCGGCCACGGAGGCCAGGTTGGCGCGGTTGCCGGCGTAGGTGAACTTGTCGAGCATGATCACGTGCTCGGGCTCCGCACCGCCCCAGGCGCCGTTGAGCACCGAACGGACGTAGTGGCTGCCGATGAATCCGGCGCCACCGGTGACCAGGAGCCTCATCTATTTCCTTCCAACGACCGTCCCCGACCGGCAGACTCTACCGAGCGTTCGGGTCGCGCGTACCCCGGATCACTCGACCGGCAGGCCGAGCCCGCGGCCGATCAGCATCCGCTGCACCTCGGAGGTGCCCTCGCCGATCTCGAGGATCTTGGCGTCACGGTAGAAGCGGGCCACCGGGTACTCCTCCATGAAGCCGTAGCCGCCGAAGACCTGAGTGGCGATCCGGGTCGCGGTGACCGCGGACTCGGTGGCGTAGAGCTTGGCGATCGACGCGGCGTGCTTGAACTCGGCCAACGGTGCACCGGCGTCCTTCATGGCGGCCGCCTTGTAGGTGAGCAGCCGGCTGGCCTCGAGCATCACCTGGAGGTCGGCGATCTGGAACGCGACACCCTGCTTGCGTCCGATCGGCCCGCCGAAGGTCTGCCGCTCCTTCGCGTACCGGACGCACTCGTCGAGGCAGCCCTGCATCAGGCCCACCGCCAGCGCCGCGATCGCGACCCGGCCGTCGTCGAGGGTCGCGAGGAACTGCGCGTAGCCGCGGCCGCGCTCGCCGAGCAGGCTGGACTCGGGCAGCACGACGTCGTCGAAGGAGAGCGGATGGGTGTCCGAGGCGTGCCAGCCGAGCTTGTCGTAGGCCTTCTCGGCGACGAACCCCGGCGCCCCTGCCGGCACCAGCAACGCCGAGATCTCCGGCTTCTCCCCGCCGGACGGGGTGGTCAGGGTGCCGGTACGCGCGGTGACCGCGACGACCGAGGTGATCGTGGAGCCGGAGTTGGTGATGAACTGCTTGGACCCGTTGAGGACCCACTCACCGTCGGTCAGGGCGGCCTTGGTCCGGGTCGCGCTGGCGTCGGAGCCGGCGCCCGGCTCGGTGAGCCCGAACGCGGCCAGCGTCCGCCCGGCGACCAGGTCGGGGAGCCACTGCTGCTTCTGCTCCTCGGTCCCGTAGGTGAGGATCGGGTTGATGCCGAGCCCGACTGCGGCCTCCAGGGTGACCCCCATCGACTGGTCGATCCGGCCGATCTCCTCGATCGCGACGCAGAGACTGGTGAAGCCGCCGTCCTCGCCGGTCAGGCCGGCACCGCCGTACTCCTCGGGGGCGGTGAGTCCGAAGAGGCCGAGCTCGCCCATCTTGTGCACCACGTCCACCGGGAAGTGGTGCTCCCGGTCCCAGTCGGCGGCGTGCGGAGCGATCTCCTTCTCGGCGAAGTCCCGGACGGTTCGGCGGAACTGCTCGTGCTCGGAGGAGAGATCGAAGCTCATGGACCTCATCGTAGACGCTGTAGTTAACGTTTGTTAACCCTGATCTCGCCGCTCCGCCCGTTCGCGTATCCTCGGGCCGTGTTCACGTTCCTCTACGCCCTGCACCTGCTGACCGCCATCTTCACCATCGGGCCCCTCGTCCACGCCGCCACCACGGCCTCGCGAGGCCTGCGGACCGCTGACGCCGGCGCCACCGCCGCGGCAGCCCGCACCATCACGATCTACTCCTACGCCTCGCTGCTGGTCGTCTTCCTCGGCTTCGGCCTGATGTCGACCGACAGCCCGTACCAGCCGGGCAAGGTGGCCGAGTTCAGCGAGACCTGGATCTGGCTCTCCGCGCTGCTCTGGATCGTCGCGGTCGGGATCGCGTTGGCCGTGACCACGCCTGCGCTCCAGGTCGCCACCGACCGCTTCGCCCGGGGCGAGACCGTGAACGGCCTGACCGCGAGGGTGGCCGCCAGCGGAGGCATCATCGGCCTGATCTTCGCCGCGATCGTCGTCCTGATGGTCTACCAGCCCGGGGGCTGACGGCGACCGCCCCGTTCGTGAGACCCCGCTGAACTGGGCCGAGCGGGACCAATAGACTCCTGCGCAGCCGTGTGTCCCATGCAGGGCCAGACCCAGGAGTGAGCGTGCCCGAGACCCGCCCGTTGCAGAAGGTTCTGATCGCCAACCGTGGCGAGATCGCAGTGCGCGTCGTCCGCGCCTGCAAGGACGCCGGTATCGGCAGTGTCGCGGTGTACGCCGAGCCTGACCGCGATGCCCTGTTCGTCCGGCTCGCCGACGAGGCCTACTCGCTCAACGGCTCCACCCCGGGCGACTCGTACCTGGTGATCGACAAGATCATCGCCGTGGCCAAGGAGTCGGGCGCCGACTCGGTGCACCCCGGCTACGGCTTCCTCGCCGAGAACGCCCTGTTCGCCCAGGCGGTCCTCGACGCCGGCCTGATCTGGATCGGCCCCTCGCCCGCAGCCATCGACGCCCTGGGCGACAAGGCGAAGGCGAAGCAGATCGCCCTCGCTGCGGGCGCGCCGCTCGCCCCCGGGCTGAAGGACGCGGTCAAGGACGCGGACGAGATCGTCGCCTTCGCCTCCGAGCACGGCCTCCCGGTCGCCATCAAGGCCGTCTTCGGCGGCGGTGGACGTGGCCTCAAGGTCGCCCGCACGCTGGAGGAGATCCCCGAGCTCTACGAATCCGCCTTCCGCGAGGCCGTCAGCGCTTTCGGTCGCGGTGAGTGCCTGGTGGAGAAGTTCCTCGACAAGCCGCGCCACGTCGAGACCCAGTGCCTGGCCGACCAGCACGGCAACGTGGTCGTGGTCTCGACCCGTGACTGCTCGCTGCAGCGCCGCCACCAGAAGCTGGTCGAGGAGGCCCCGGCGCCGTTCCTCACCGACGATCAGAACCAGCGCCTGTACGAGTCCTCGAAGGCGATCCTGCGCGAGGCCGGCTACGTCGGCGCGGGCACCTGCGAGTTCCTCGTCGCCGCCGACGGCACCATCTCCTTCCTCGAGGTCAACACCCGCCTCCAGGTGGAGCACTGCGTCTCCGAGGAGGTCACCGGCATCGACCTGGTCCGCGAGATGTTCCGAATCGCGGCCGGTGAGGAGCTCGGGTACGACGACCCGGAGATCCGCGGCCACTCGATCGAGTACCGGATCAATGCCGAGGACGGCGGGAACAACTTCATGCCCGCCCCCGGCACGCTGACCGCGTGGAACCCGCCGCAGGGCCCCGGCGTCCGCGTCGACGGCGGCTACGAGAAGGGCGAGACCGTCCCCGGCGCGTTCGACTCCCTCGTCGCCAAGCTGATCATCACCGGCAAGGACCGCACCCAGGCGATCGAGCGCTCGCGGCGCGCGCTGTCCGAGTTCGAGGTCGACGGCATGCCGACGGCGATCACCTTCCACGAGGTGATCACCCGCGACCCCGCCTGGGTCGGTGCCTCCACCCCGACCGGCGAGGGCTCCTTCGAGGTCTACACGACCTGGATCGAGACCGACTTCGACAACCAGATCACCCCGTACGGCGGCGCACCGGGCGAAGCTGCGGAGGCCGAAGAGCGGCAGAGGGTCACCGTCGAGGTCGGCGGACGCCGCCTCGAGGTCGTCCTGCCCGGCGGGCTCGGCGGCATCGGGTCCGGAGCCGGTGCCGGTTCGGCCAAGAAGCCGAAGCGCTCGGCGGGCAAGAAGGCGGGCGCAGCCGCGTCCGGCGACGCCGTCGCCAGCCCGATGCAGGGAACCATCGTCAAGGTCGCCGTCGCCGAGGGTGACGTCGTCGCCCAGGGTGACGTCGTCGTGGTCCTCGAGGCGATGAAGATGGAGCAGCCGCTGAAGGCGCACAAGGCCGGCACCGTCACCGGCCTTTCCGCCGAGGTCGGTGCCACCGTCGGCAACGGCGAGGTCCTCTGCGAGATCAAGGACTGACTACGTCGAGAGGGTTTCGACAGGCTCAACCAGCGGTGGTGGAGCCTGTCGAAACTCTTCGTCGTTCCTAGGCGCTCAACCCCATCGCCAGCATCGCGGCGACGAGGTCGACCAGGTGGTCCTCGTCCAGGTCCGCGGGCCGCTCCAGGGCGATCCGCAGGCAGCTGTTCAGGGTGATGCCCATCGCCAGGTAGATCCGGGCGTCGAGCTCCTCCCGGGGCAGGTCCGGAAGCTGCTGGCCGGCGTAGATCCGGGTGAACTGCGCCAGGCCGCGCTCGATCTCGGGGAGCACGTTGGACTGGGTGCCCATCGGCACCTCGTTGACCAGCGCCTTGACCACCGCCTCGTGCCGCTGGAGCGCGCCGACCAGGGCGGCCACCACCGAGCGCACCCCGACGTACGGCGGGGCGCCGGCGGCGCGGGCGATCGCCTCGGTGAGCTCCTCGACGATTGCATCGCTGGTCCGCCGCCGGAGCTCGTCGAAGATCTCGTCCTTGTCGCCGAAGTACCTGTAGAGGGAGCCGACGCTCACCCCGGCCTCCGCAGCGACCCGGTTGGTGCTCATCTGCCGGTAGCCCGCCGTGCTCAGAACGCGAGTCGCGGCATCGAGGATCTGCTCCACCATCGCTCGGGAGCGCTCCTGGACGGGCGACCTCCGCCTGCGTGGGCTCGTCACGACACCCCACCAGAACGCGAGTAGAACCTGAGCATTTACTCACTTTATCCTGGGACCATGACCACTGCCCAGATCCCGACCCGCTACCACGCGGACCCGGCGTGGTCCGAGCGGTTCGCCCGACCGATGCTTGCGCTCGCGGGCCCCGGCGCCCGGATGCAGGGCGAGGAGCTCGACGACTTGGTCTCCGGGATGCTGCGCAAGGACGAGGTCGCCGCCGCCCTGGTACGCGCCGTACGCGAGGACCGCACGGTGACGATGCCGCAGGTCAGGGCAGCGCTGGCCGACGGGATCGACGCGGTCCCGGACGCCGCCCCCGCGCTGCGGGACTTCTTCGCCGCTGTCGAGACACGTCCGGACTGGGTCGACGACGAGCTCCTGGAGCGCGGTGCGGCCGCCGCCCGGCGGATCGGCAAGGACGGCTTCGACATCCTCGCCTTCGGGTCCCTGATGGGCGGTTACCGCAGCGGTGGCGCCCTCCAGCCGTTGGTGCGCACCGGACGGATCGGCGAGATGACCCTCCAGCGGGTCGGCGAGACCGGCCAGTGGTGGCTCGCCTGTACCTCCCCCGGCGGGATGGTCGGCCGCGGCGAGGGCTGGCGGCTCTCGGTCCACGTGCGGGTGATGCACGCCTTCGTGAACTACCAGCTGGAGAAGGACCCGACCTGGGACCGGGACTTCCGGGGCGTCCCGATCAACGCCTACGACCAGGCCGGAACCATCGGCTCGTTCAGCACCAGCTACCTGCTCCAGGCGCGCGCGCTGGGCGTCCGGATCCCGCCCGACGACGCCGCCGCGATCATGCACCTCTGGTCCTACGTCGGCGCTCTGATGGGGGTGGAGGAGCGCTGGCTCCCCCGCACCGAGCGGATCGGTCGGCGGGTGCTCGGCAATGTGATCGCCGGTTTCTCCGGGCCCGAGAAGTCCTCCCGGCAGCTCGGCGCCGGCCTGGTGCACATGCACGACCGAGCACCCGGGATCAGCCGGCTGCGGCGCTGGTACGAGCGCGAACGGGCGCTGAGCATGGCGACGTACCTGAACCTCGGCTTCGGCATGAAGGACGTCGGCCAACCGGTGCGGCCGCCCTGGTACCCGGCGTACCGGGTCGCGGCGAACGTGCTCTGGTCGCACCTGGTCGGCCGGCTGCCCGGCGGCCCCCGGCTCCTCGACCGGCGCGCGGAGCGTGCACTGGAGCGGATGGAACGGCTCCAGTACGCCGGTCAGCGGCCGCCGATCGCGAGCGAGGACGCGCCCGCGGACGCGCTCCTCGGAGGGTAAGACTCAGGGGAGGCCGGGGTGCTGCTTGGCCAGGATGGGCAGCAGCAGCCGCTTGGGGGCGATCTTCGAGAACGCGGCCCCCACCTTGTTGCCGACGCCGGGGATGACCACCAGCTTGCCGCGGTCCAGGCCATCGACCGCCGTCTTCGCGACCACGTCTGCGGGGATCCACATGAACGCCGGAAGCGCCTCGTCCGCCTGCTCCTTGGTGAACCCGGCGGCCTCGCCGAACCCGGTGTCGACCGGGCCGGGACAGAGCACGCTGACGCTGACGCCGGTTCCCTTGAGCTCGGCCGAGAGGCTCTGAGTGTAGGAGAGCACGAAGACCTTGCCCGCGCCGTACCCGGCCTGTCCGGGCAGCGGCTGGAAGGCCGCCGTCGAGGCGACGTTGAGGACTGCGCCGGTGCCGCGCTCCACCATCCCCGGCAGGAAGCGGCTGCACAGGTCGACCACAGCCACCACGTCGACCTCGACCATGGCCATCTCGGCCTCCGGGTCGCTGCGGTGCACCGGGCCGAGGGTGGAGAGGCCAGCGTTGTTCACCAGGATGTCCGCGACGAGCCCCAACGCGGTGATCCGGTCGAGCAGACCGGCCCGGGCTGCACGGTCGGAAAGATCGGCCGCAAGGACGTGCGCGCCGGGGCCGAGCTCGGCGGCGAGCGCTTCGAGCTTCGCCTGGGTGCGGGCGACCAGCACCACCTGGTGACCGCGACCGACGAGGTCGCGGGCGATCTCGGCACCGATCCCGGATGAGGCGCCGGTGACGACCGCAGCGCGGTCAGGGGCAGGAGTGGGGAGAGTCATGAGGGAACCGTAGGGCTCCGGTCCTCACGGCACCACTGTGAAGTAGGTCGACTTGAGTCCGAGGACGCTGCGGAACTCGCTCATCCCCGGTAGCTCGGCAGCAGTCCCGAAGAGTTTCGTGCCCCTGGAACCGACCAGCTTGATGCCGAGCACCCGACCGCCCGCCTTGCCGTTGCCGTCCCGCTCGGTGACCTGGATCTTCTGGAGGGTGCCGATCGCCGGGTAGGCCCGCTGCAGCGCCGCGGCGTTCAGCGGCACCGTCCAGGAGCGATTCGGGTTGGAGGAGTACTGCTCGTAGGGGTCCGCCTGCGCGACCAGGTAGGCCTGGGTCGCCCCGGCGACCGACCAACCCCCGTTGGAGGAGGAGAACTGGGTCAGGGCCGGTTTGCCGCCGTACATCAGCACCGTGCCGGCCGTCGCCACGATGGCGGCGTTGCTCTTGGCCACCTCGACCCCGAGGCCGCCGTACACCTGGCTGCGGGTGTCGTCGTAGACGTGGAAGGACCGGTTCGGGTTGTCGACCATCTCGCGGGCGGCGTAGCTGCGCGCGGCCACCGCCTGCGCCTCCAGCGCGTCGGCCCGCCAGGTCGCCGGCATCTCGGTGGGGACCACGCCCTTCAGGTAGCTCTCGAGGCTGAGACGGTTGACCGTGTTCTTGTTGATGTAGCGCATCGCCCCGCGGTACTTCTTGTCGCCGGCCGAGGTCCGCAGGGTCAGGATGTACCGCGAGGACCGGAACTCCCCGACACCGGCCAGGGCGGTCTTGCCGCCGAGCGCGTACCGCTTCCACCCCGTCGAGCTCAGGTACGAGACCCGGGTCAGCCCGTCGGTGGTGGAGGTGAACAGCTTCCAGGCGCGAGCACCGTTGGCGGGGAGCTGGTAGGCCTTGCCGGCGCCGTAGTCGGCGATGCTCAGCCCGGACGCCGCGAGCACGACCGTGTCATCGTCGGTGTCGGCGCCGATCAGCACCCGCACCTCGCGGACGAAGCGGGCCGACGTCGTGCCCGGGTAGTAGAACTTCAGGATCTGGTGGGACTGGATACCCCGCAACGCCGCTCCGTGGGCCCCGTACTGCGACATCCCGCGGCCGTGGCCGAAACCCTGCCCGACCAGCTTGGTGGTCGTCTTCACCGCGATCGGGAGCTCGCTCACGGGCTCCGCGTGCCCCGGGGACGGGACCAGGAGCGCGGCCCCCACGAGGAGGCTGCTGGCCAGCGTGGCGCGGAGACGCATGAGTGATCCCTGAGGTCGGAGTGAACGCGTGTGTGGGAAGTGGCTGCTGAGGAATGTTCCCACGACACCAGTGAAACAAACACCTGGCTGACGTGGTGCGAAACCGCCGGACCAGGACCGGGGCGCCTGCCTCAGGTCGCGGGGTGGTGGAGCCGCCGGGCCGCCTCCGCGACAGAGCCGCTGTTCGAGGGGTAGACGGTGAACGCGTTCGCCACCTGGTCGGCGGTCAACGACTCCGCCACGGCGAGCGAGACCGGGTGGATCAGTTCGCTGGCCCGGGGACCGACCACCACGCCGCCGACGATGATCCCGGTCCCGGGACGGCAGAAGAGCTTCACGAACCCGTCGCGGACGCCCTGCATCTTGGCGCGCGGGTTGCCGGAGAGCTCCAGGCGGACCACCTCGGCGTCGATGTCCCCCGCGTCCACGGCCTGCTGGGACCAACCGACCGTCGCGATCTCCGGAGCGGTGAAGACGTTCGAGGACACCTTCTTCAGGTCCAGCGGCGCGACCGCGTCCCCGAGGAAGTGCCACATCGCGATCCGGCCCTGCATCGCGGCGACCGAGGCCAGCATCAGGACGCCGGTGCAGTCGCCGGCGGCGTACACACCCCGGGCGCTGGTCCGCGAGACCCGGTCGACGGTGATGAAGCCGCCGTCGTCGACCGCGACCCCGGCCGCCTCGAGGCCCAGGCCGGCGGTGTTCGGGATCGAGCCGAGGGCGAGCAGGCAGTGCGACCCGCTGACCTCGCGCCCGTCGGTAAGCCGGACGGTGACCAGGTCGCCCGTACGGGTGACCGACTCCATCCGGGACTTGTTCATCACGTTCATGCCACGCCGGGTGAGCACCTGCTCGAGCACCTCGGCGGCGTCGGCGTCCTCGCCGGGGAGCACCCGGTCGCGGGAGGAGACGAGCACGACCTCGATCCCCAGGGCCATGTAGGCGCTGGCGAACTCGGCGCCGGTCACACCGGAGCCGACCACGATCAGCTTCTCGGGCGTCTCGGTCAGGTCGTAGACCTGCTCCCAGGTCAGGATGCGCTCGCCGTCGGGCTGGGCGGTCGGGAGCGTCCGCGGCGCGGCGCCGGTGGCCAGCAGCACGGCGTCGGCCTCGAGGACCTCGGTGGCTCCGTCGGGCAGCGTGACGACCACCCGCTCAGGACCGTCGAGGCGGCCGCGGCCGACGACGACCCGGACCTTCTCGCGGTCCAGGCGCCGCCCGATGTCGCGGGACTGCTCGCCGGCAAGGCGGAGCACCCGGGCGTTGACCCGGGCCAGGTCGACCTGGACCTGGGAGGACGGTGCCGCCGGGTCGACCAGTCCGATCCCCAGCTCGGGGGCGGTGGCGAGCTCGGTCATCAGCTCGGCGGTCGCGATCAACGTCTTGCTCGGCACGCAGTCGGTCAGCACCGCCGACCCGCCGAGTCCGTCGGAGTCGACGACGACCACCGCGGCACCCAGCTGAGCGGCCACCAGGGCCGACTCGTATCCGCCGGGGCCGCCACCGATGATCACCACACGAGTCACGGGGCCATTGTGTCCTACCCTTGCGTCGTGACGTTGTACGCCGCCTACGGGACCAACCTGGACCCGGCACGCATGGGCGAGCGGTGCCCGCACTCGCCGCTGCACGGGACCGGCTGGCTGCAGGGGTGGCGTCTCACCTTCGGCGGCGAGGACCACGGCTGGGACGGCGCCCTCGGGACGATCGTCCAGGACCCGTTCGAGCAGGTCTTCGTGGCGCTGTACGACGTCACCGACGAGGACCTGGCAGCCCTGGACGGCTGGGAGTCCGCCGACACCGGCCTGTTCCGCAAGACCAAGGTCCGGGTCTCGACCCTGACCGGCGACGTCGTCGCCTGGGTGTACGTGCTCGACGCGTTCGAGGGCGGCCTCCCCTCGGCTACCTATCTCGGCACGCTGGCCGATGCGGCCGAGGCCGCCGACGCCCCTGCGGACTACGTCGCGGCGCTGCGCCGGCGCCCGTGCCGGAGCACCTTCGGCGGCTGAGCCCGGTCTAGGCTCGTGCCCATGAGCACCCCCGCCGACGCTGCCCGTACCGCCGCTGCCGTCCTCGCCGAGAGGACCGAGATCGAGCGTCACGACATCGCCCTGGTGATGGGGTCCGGCTGGTTGCCGGCCGTCGACGCGCTCGGCGAGGCCGTCGCGGAGATCTCCACCACCGACCTGCCGGGCTTCGCCGCTCCCGCGGTCGCCGGCCACGCGGGCAAAGTCCGCTCGGTGCGCTGCGGCGACAAGTACCTGCTGGTCTTCCTCGGCCGGACCCACTTCTACGAAGGGCTCGGCGTCGCTGCCGTCGTGCACGGCGTACGGACCGCTGCGGCTGCCGGCTGCAGCACCATCGTGCTGACCAACGGCTGCGGCGGCCTGAAGGAGACCTGGTCCCCGGGCACGCCGGTGCTGATCCGCGACCACATCAACCTGACCGCGACCTCCCCGATCGAGGGCGCGAACTTCGTCGACCTGACCGACCTCTACAGCCCCCGGCTCCGCGCGCTGTGCCAGGAGGTCGAGCCCGGGCTGGACGAGGGCGTCTACGTCCAGTTCCCGGGCCCGCACTACGAGACCCCGGCCGAGATCGGCATGGTCCGCGCGATCGGGGGCGACCTCGTCGGGATGAGCACCACGCTGGAGGCGATCGCCGCCCGCGAGGCCGGCATGGAGGTGCTCGGCATCTCCTTGGTGACCAACCTCGCCGCCGGGATGACCGGCGAGCCGCTCAACCACGAGGAGGTCCTCGAGGCGGGGCGGGCGGCCGCCACTCGCATGGGGGAGCTGCTCGGCGCCCTCGTGCCGCGGATCTGACGGACGCATTACCGCCGGGTAACATCGGGCCATGGCCACCAGCACCTACGTCCGGTACGACGTCGCCGACGGCATCGCGCACGTCCGGCTCACCCGCGCGGAGAAACTCAACGCGCTCACGCTGCAGACCCTCGACGAGCTGATCACCACCGCGAGGGAGCTGCGCAAGGACCGCACCCTGCGGGCTGTCGTGATCAGCGGCGAGGGCGGCTCGTTCTGCGCGGGCCTGGACTTCGCCTCTGCGCTGAAGTCCCCCGCGGGCATCGTCAAGGCGTTCGTGCCGCTCCCGTGGCGCGGGACCAACGCGTTCCAGGAGGCCTGCTGGGCCTGGCGCCGGCTCCCCGTCCCGGTGATCGCCGCGGTCGACGGCCACTGCTACGGCGGCGGTCTCCAGCTCGCCCTGGCAGCCGACTTCCGGATCGCCACCCCGGACTCGGAGTGGTCGGTCCTCGAGGCCCGCTGGGGCCTGATACCCGACATGACCGGGATCCGCAGCATCGCCGAGCTCGTCGGCATCGATACCGCCAAGCGGCTGACGATGACCGCACGGATGCTCAGCGGGAAGGAGGCCGCCGACCTCGGCCTGGTCACCGAGCTGGCGGCCGACCCGGTGGCCGCGGCGTACGACCTGGCGCGCGAGATCGCGCTCCGCTCCCCCGACTCGGTCGCGGCCGCGAAGCGGCTCTTCGACTCCACCTGGACCTCCTCGCCCCGGGCCACGTTCGCCCGTGAGCGCGCGGAGCAGCTGGTGCTGCTCGCCGTCGCCAACACCAGGGCGGCCCGCGCTGCCGCGTTCGGCAAGGTGCTCCCCGAGTTCGGTCCGCGCGCCCGCCGGTGACCGCACCGCGCTGACTTGCCTGACGGACCGGGCGCGAGCGGTGTCGCGGCAGCGTGTACAAATGACGCCATGGCTACCACTGCGCTCGGCGACTCCCCGGCCCGCACCCTCGGCGACCTCCCGGCCGTCGGATCGACGGCGCCGGCGTTCACCCTGGTGGACGGAACCCTGAGCGAGTTCGCCTCGACCGACCTGGTCGGCCGCACGGTGCTCAACATCTTCCCGAGCATCGCGACCGGCGTCTGCCAGGCGGGCGTGCGCCGCTTCAACGAGCTGGCTGCCGGCCTGGCGGACACCACCGTCGTCAACGTCTCCCTCGACCTGCCCTTCGCGCTGCACGGCTTCTGCGCCGCCGAGGGGATCGAGAACGTCCGGGTCGGCTCGGCGTTCCGGTCCACCTTCGGAGAGGACTACGGAGTCCGGCTCCTCGACTCCGCGTTCGAGGGCCTCTTCGCCCGCGCCGTCGTCGTCGTGGACGCCGACGGCACCGTCCTGCACAGCCAGATCGTCCCGTCGATCGACAACGAGCCCGACTACGACGCCGCGATCGCGGCGCTCGGCTGAAACCCAACCCAGGAGACACACTCATGACTGACCGCAAGGCAACCACCGTCTGGTCCGGCCCGCTGCTCACCGGCTCCGGCGACGTCACCTTCGACTCCTCCGGCAATGGCACCGTGCCGGTCTCCTGGCCCTCCCGCGCCGAGGAGGCCAACGGCAAGACCAGCCCCGAGGAGCTCATCGCGGCCGCGCACTCGGCCTGCTACTCGATGGCCTTCTCCGCCCGCCTGGCCAACAACGAGACCCCGGCCGAGCGCCTGGAGACCTCGGCCGTGGTGACGTTCGTCCCCGGCACCGGGATCACCCGGTCGGCGCTGACGGTCGTCGGCACCGTCCCGGGCATCGACGAGGCGAAGTTCCTCGAGCTCGCCGCCGATGCCAAGGAGAACTGCCCCGTCTCCCAGGCGCTCTCGGTCGAGATCACCCTCGACGCCAGCCTCGCCTGAGCCTCCCGGGCCGCCGCACCGGCGACGGTCGTGGACTCCCGACCGGACGCGAGGCCCACTAGTCTCGCGACCATGACCGACGCTGGGACCACAGACCTGCTCGCGGCGGCCCGTGCCTGGGCCGCGGAGGACCCCGACCCGCAGACCCGGGCCGAGCTCGAGGCCCTGATCGCGGCCGAGGACCTCGATGAGCTGGCCGACCGCTTCCGCGGCACCCTGGAGTTCGGCACCGCCGGGCTCCGCGGCGCGCTCGGTGCCGGCCCGAACCGGATGAACCGGGTCGTGGTGCTCCGGGCCGCCGCCGGCCTGGTGGCCTACCTGAAGCAGCAGGGCGCCGGCGCCGGAGACACCGTCGTGATCGGGTACGACGCCCGGCACAACTCCGACGTCTTCGCGACCGACACCGCCGAGGTCGTCGCCGGCGCCGGTCTGCGCCCGCTGCTGCTGCCGCGCCCGTTGCCCACCCCCCTGCTCGCCTTCGCGATCACCGATCTCGGCTCTGTCGCCGGCGTGATGGTCACCGCGAGCCACAACCCGCCGCAGGACAACGGCTACAAGGTCTACCTCGGCGACGGCAGCCAGATCGTGCCGCCGGCCGACGCCGAGATCGCCGCCTGCATCGCCGCCGTCGGACCGGTCGGTGAGATCCCCCGGCCGTCGACGGGGTCCGGAGCCGGGAACGCGGTCGCGGTCCTCGACGAGGCGCTCGTCGCGCGCTACCAGGACGCCGTCGCCGGCCTGGTCGGCCCGGGTCCGCGCGACCTGCGGATCGTCTACACGCCGCTGCACGGGGTCGGGGGCGACACGGTGCAGCGGGTCCTGGAGAAGGCCGGCTTCGCGGCGCCGTACGAGCCGGGTGCCCAGGCCGAGCCGGACCCGGACTTCCCGACAGTGAGCTTCCCGAACCCCGAGGAGCCCGGCGCGATGGACCTCGCGCTGGCCCTGGCCGCCGAGGTCGGGGCGGACATCGTGGTCGCCAACGACCCGGACGCCGACCGGTGCGCGGTCGCTGTACCCGTCGGGGACAGAGCACGGTCGGGCCCGCGCGGCTGGCAGATGCTGCGGGGCGACGAGGTCGGTGCGCTGCTCGCCCAGCACCTGCTTACCCGCGGCCGGACCGGCGTGTACGCCACCTCGATCGTCTCCTCCAGCCTGCTCGGGGTGATGGCGCAGGCCGCGGGCCAGCCGCACACCGAGACGCTGACCGGGTTCAAGTGGATCGGCCGCATCCCCGGCCTCGCCTTCGGTTACGAGGAGGCGCTGGGGTACTGCGTCGACCCGGACCGGGTGAAGGACAAGGACGGTGTCTCCGCCCTGCTCCTGGTCTGCGAGCTGGCCGCCGAGGCCAAGGCGGCCGGTCGCAGCCTGCTCGACCTGCTCGACGACATCGCCCGGCAGCACGGGCTCCACGCCACCGACCAGCTCAGCGTCCGCGTCGACGACCTCGCCCGGATCCCGGCCACGATGGCGCGGCTCCGGGAGGCGCCGCCGTCCTCGCTGGGCGGGCTGCAGGTACTCCGCGTCGATGACCTGGCACGGGGTTCCACCGACCTGCCGCCGACAGAAGGACTGCGTTTCACCCTCGCCGACCGGGCCCGGGTGATCGTGCGTCCCTCCGGCACCGAGCCCAAGGTCAAGTGCTACCTCGAGGTCGTGGTCCCGGTCGGTGCCGACGAGCCGGACGGCGTGGCCGCGGCCAGGATCGTCGCGGCCGGCCGGCTCGACGCCATCCGGTCCGATCTCCAGCACGCGACGGGCCTCTGAGCATGGGCCGCATCGGTGCGTTCTGGGAGGACCGCCTCCTCCCCCGGGTCATCGACCTCACCTGCTCGGACAGGCTGACCGGGCGCTGGCGCGACCAGGTCTGTGCGCCTCTGAGCGGCGAGGTGCTCGAGGTCGGCTTCGGCTCCGGCACGAACCTCGGCCACTACCCGCGCCCGGTGGAACGGGTGTACGCCGTCGAGCCCGCGGACCTCGCCTGGCGGCGGGCCCGACCCGCGATCGCGGCGTTCGAGCGCCCCGTCGACCGGATCGGACTGGACGGCGCCCGCCTCGAGCTTCCCGATGCCTCGGTCGACGCCGTGGTGTCGTCGTACACGCTGTGCACGATCCCGGCAGTCACCGAGGCCCTGGTCGAGTTCCGCCGGGTCCTGCGGCCCGGCGGCGCCCTGCACTTCGTCGAGCACTCGCTCTCCCCCGACCCCGAGGTCGCCGCACGGCAGCGGCGCTGGCAACCGCGCTGGGAGAAGCTGGCCGGCGGCTGTCACCTCGACCGGGACATCCCGGCCCTGGTCGCCGACGCCGGGATGGAGCTCTTCGAGCTCGACGCGTTCTACGCGCCGGGTCCCGCAATGGCGCGCCCGTTCGGCTGGCTCACGATCGGCCGCGCCTGCCCCTGAGCAGGCTCAGAACAGGTACGTCGCCACGAACCCCAGGACCGCCGTCACGAGCAGGGCGATCTCGACGGCGGCGTACGTGCGGGCTGCCGGCGCGGCGGTCAGCCGCAGCACGCGTGCCTGGTCGGCGGCCGTCAGGATCGCCTCGGTCATCACGGTCTGCTCGTCCAGGCGGGCCCGCGCCTTCCCGACCTCTGGCGTCGGGTCGAAAGACGTTCCTCGCAGCGACGGCATCATCATCCCGGACATCGACGGCCCCGGGAGGCCCGGCCGGGCGTCCCGGACCAACTTGCGCAGCGGGTAGCCGACGGCGACCGCGTCGTACCGGGCGTCGTCGGTCTTCACCGTGGTCACGGTCTTGACCCCGACCACGCGCACGGCGTCCAGCGGGATCCGCCAGGAGGACAGCGGGTTGCGCAGCACCAGCGTGGCGCCGCTCCCCTCGAGGATGATCCTGGGGCGCAGCAGGTAGGCCCAGATCAGGACGGCAGCGCCGACGGCGGCGACCGCGACCCGCGCCGAACCCGGCGTCGGGTCACCCGCGGCCACCAGGGCGACGACCAGCGCGCACAACAACAGGCCGAGGATGCCGATGAACGAGCCTGAGGACGGCCCGAACCGCTGCTCCTGCTCCCTGCCCGTCACGCCAGCACCATGGACTCAGCCTAGACAACGGTCTGACAACGACTGATCGGCGGGAGGTCCGGAGATTAGCCGTGGACCCGCAGGGCTCCTAGAATCGCGAGGTGACGAACCTGAAGGCAACGGCGCCCTCAACGAGCACAGCCTCCACGGGTACAGCGGCCCTGCGCGAGGCCACCGCCTCCGACGCCGCGCTCCGCCGCTTCCTGCACGGGCTCCCTGGTGTCGACCAGGTCGGAGTCGAGCAGCGCGCTGCCGGGCTCGGCACCCGGTCCATCAAGACCACGGCCAAGGAGTTCGCGATCGACCTCGCGATCCGGATGGTCGACCTCACCACGCTCGAGGGCTCCGACACCGTCGGCAAGGTCCGCACCCTGGCGGCGAAGGCGATGCGGCCCGACCCGACGGACCCGACCTGCCCGGCGACCGCCGCGGTCTGCGTCTATCCCGACATGGTCGCCACCGCGAAGAAGGCCCTGAAGGGCTCCGACGTCAACGTCGCCGCCGTCGCCACCGCGTTCCCGAGTGGCCGCGCCGCGCTGGACATCAAGCTCGCCGACACCACCGACGCGGTGGAGGCCGGGGCCGACGAGATCGACATGGTGATCGACCGTGGGGCCTTCCTCTCCGGCCGCTACCTGGCGGTCCTCGAGGAGATCGTCGCGGTCAAGGAAGCCTGCAAGGGAGCCCACCTCAAGGTGATCTTCGAGACCGGCGAGCTGCAGACCTACGACAACGTCCGACGAGCGAGCTGGCTGGCGATGCTGGCCGGGGCGCACTTCATCAAGACCTCGACCGGCAAGGTCCAGCCCGCCGCCACGCTGCCGGTCACCCTGGTGATGCTCGAGGCGGTCCGCGACTTCCGCGAGGCGACCGGCCAGATGGTCGGCGTGAAGCCTGCCGGCGGGATCCGGCACAGCAAGGACGCGATCAAGTACCTGGTGATGGTCAACGAGATCGCCGGCGACGACTGGCTCGACCCGGACTGGTTCCGGTTCGGGGCCTCCACCCTGCTCAACGACCTGCTGATGCAGCGGTCGAAGATGAAGACCGGCGCCTACTCCGGTCCCGACTACGTGACGTTGGACTGACATGGTTTCGACAAGCTCAACCAGCGGAGGAAGCGTGTTCGACTACGCCCCGGCACCCGAGTCACGCAGCATCGTCGACATCAAGCCGTCCTACGGGCTGTTCATCGACGGCGAGTTCGTCGACGGCACCGGGAAGACCTTCAAGACGATCAGTCCGAGCACCGAGGAGGTGCTCGCCGAGATCGCCGAGGCCAGCGACGCCGACGTCGACCGGGCCGTGAAGGCCGCCCGCCGCGCCTACACCCGGGTCTGGTCGAAGATGTCCGGCGCCGAGCGGGGCAAGTACCTCTTCCGGATCGCCCGGATCATCCAGGAGCGGGCGCGCGAGTTCGCGGTCCTGGAGTCGATCGACAACGGCAAACCGATCAAGGAGACCCGCGACGTCGACGTACCGAACGTCGCGGCGCACTTCTTCTACTACGCCGGCTGGGCCGACAAACTCGAGCACGCCGGGTTCGGAGCGGACCCACGGCCGTTGGGAGTCGCCGGTCAGGTGATCCCGTGGAACTTCCCGCTGCTGATGCTGGCCTGGAAGATCGCCCCGGCGCTGGCCTGCGGCAACACCGTCGTACTGAAGCCGGCCGAGACCACCCCGTTGACCGCCCTGCTCTTCGCCGAGGTCTGCCAGCAGGCGGACCTGCCGCCGGGCGTGGTGAACATCGTCACCGGTGCCGGCGAGACCGGTCGGGCGATCGTCTCGCACCCGGGCGTCGACAAGGTGGCCTTCACCGGCTCGACCGACGTCGGCCGCGCGATCGCCAAGGCGGTCGCAGGCACCGACAAGCGGGTCACCCTGGAGCTCGGCGGCAAGGCCGCCAACATCGTCTTCGACGACGCCCCGCTCGACCAGGCGGTCGAGGGCATCGTCAACGGGATCTTCTTCAACCAGGGTCACGTCTGCTGCGCCGGGTCCCGGCTGCTGGTCCAGGAGTCCGTGGCCGAGGAGGTGCTCAGCAAGCTCAAGCGCCGGATGAAGACCCTCCGGGTCGGCGATCCGCTCGACAAGAACACCGACATCGGGGCGATCAACTCCGCCGAGCAGCTGGCCAAGATCCGCGAGCTCTCCGACGTCGGCGAGGCCGAGGGTGCCGAACGCTGGTCGCCGCCGTGCGACCTGCCGCAGAACGGTTTCTGGTTCCCGCCGACGATCTTCACCGGCGTCAGCCAGGCGCACCGGATCGCGCGGGAGGAGATCTTCGGGCCGGTCCTCTCGGTGCTCACCTTCCGGACGCCGAAGGAGGCCGTGGAGAAGGCGAACAACACCCCGTTCGGCCTCTCCGCCGGGATCTGGACCGACAAGGGCTCACGGATCCTCTGGGTCGCCTCGCAGTTGCGGGCCGGCGTCGTGTGGTCCAACACCTTCAACCGCTTCGACCCGGCCAGCCCGTTCGGTGGCTACAAGGAGTCGGGCTACGGCCGCGAGGGTGGCCGCCACGGGCTGGAAGGCTACCTGCGATGACCGCGCGGCTGGACGTGAAGAAGACCTACAAGCTCTACATCAACGGCGAGTTCCCGCGCTCGGAGTCGGGCCGCACCTTCGTGGTCAACGACCACCGGGGGCAGTTCCTCGCCAATGCCTCGCTGGCTTCGCGCAAGGACGCCCGGGACGCGGTGCGGGCAGCACGGGCCGCCTTCGCCGGCTGGTCCGGCAGGACGGCGTACAACCGCGGCCAGGTGCTCTACCGGATCGCCGAGGTGCTGGAGTCCCGCCGTGAGCAGTTCGAGGCCGAGCTGCGCAGCACGGAGGGCGTGACCGCCGCCAAGGCCCGCACCTATGTCGACGCCGCGGTCGACCGGCTCGTCTGGTACGCCGGCTGGGCCGACAAGATCGCCCAGGTCACCGGTGGCGCCAACCCGGTCGCCGGCCCGTACTTCAACCACTCCACCCCCGAGCCGTCCGGCGTGATCGCGGTGGTCGCGCCGCAGGGCCCGCTCCTGGGCCTGGTCAGCGTCGTCGCCCCGGTGATCACGACCGGCAACACCTGCGTGGTGATCGCCAGCGAGCCGCACCCGCTGACCGCGATCACCCTCGCCGAGGTGATGGCCACCAGCGACCTGCCCGGCGGCGTGGTCAACGTCCTCACCGGCACGGCCGCCGAGATCGGCCCGTGGCTGGCCTCGCACCTCGACGTCAACGGCCTGGACCTGACCGGGGTCACCGACCCCGAGCTCGGACGGACCCTGGAGGTCGCCGCGGCGGAGAACCTCAAGCGGGTCCGCCGCCCCGGCCTGGAAGACCTGCTGACTCCCCCGGCCCTGGACCGGATGACGCGGTTCCTGGAGACCAAGACCGTCTGGCACCCCACCGGTCTCTGATGGACGCGCTCAGCCTGGCCGTCCTCGTGGGCGCCGCGGTGACCTCCGGGCAGCTCGCCGGGGTTTTCGTGCTCTACGCGCACACCGTGATGCCGGCGCTGCGCCGGGCCGGGGACGCCGACTTCGTCGCGCAGTTCGCCCGCCTCGAAGCCCGGATCGTGAACCCCTGGTTCCTGGCCACCGCGTTCCTCGGCGGCCCGGTCCTGACCCTGGTCGCGGTGATCACCACCGACGGCGAGGTCCGCACCTGGGTTGCGGCCGCCCTGGCGCTGCACCTGGTGATGGTCGCCGTGACCGGCGCGGTGAACGTGCCCCGCAACGACGCCCTGAAGAACGCCCCCGCCGATGCCGACCCTGCCGTCGTCCGGGCAGCGTTCGACGAGCTCCGCTGGTCCCGGTGGAACCTGCTCCGCGTCGTCCTCAGCACCGGTGCCGCCGGCCTGCTGGCGTGGGCGCTGGTGCTCGCCCCGCCTGCCTAGTTCCACCACCGCGTCGAGCGGTTCGCTCCGAGCGAGCGGGCTCCTCTCAGCCCGCCTCGTCGCGTACGGCGGCCGCGACCGCCGTGCGGGACTGCACGCCGAGGCGGTCGAACAGGTCCTTGAGGTGCTTCTCGACGGTCTTCTCACTGATGCCCAGCGCACCCCCGATCTCCGCGTTCGAGCGCCCCTGCGCGACCAGGTTCGCGACGTCGCGCTGACGCGGGGTGAGGTCGTGCCCGCCGACGAGGAACCCGGTGGGCCCGCGCGGGACGTGCCGGCCGATGCCCACCCGGCTGGGGGCGCCAAGGGCGTCAAGGACAGCGGAGATGTGGCCTTCGACGGTCCGCTCGGAGACGAAGAGCCGCGCGCCGATCTCGCGGTTGCGCAGACCCTGAGCCGCGAGCAGCGCGACCCGTTGCTGCCGGTCGGTGAGCGACTCCCAGCCGAGTCCCGGCACGTTGCGCAGGCGCCGACCCTGCAGGCCGAGCTCGCGGACCGCCCAGTCGCGGAGCTGCAGGCCCCGGTGGGCCTCCCGGTCGCCGCCTACCAGCGCTGCGCGCGCGGAGGAGCGGACGGACTCCCGCGCACCGGTCTCCGGGTCGTTGCGGGCCAGCGCCACCCGGGCGCGGCAGAGCCCCAGCGCGGCACTGGCCATGTCGTGGGCGTCGACCGGGAGCACCTCGGCGCGGTCCAGCCACTCCTCCGCCGCCGGGAGGTCTCCGGCAGCGACGGCGGCCTCGATCAGCATCTCGTAGGCGTAGAGCCGGTCGACGACCTGGAACCGCTGGAGGAAGACCCCTCCCGCGCCGTGCAGCAGTAGGTGCTTCACCCGGTCGAGCCGGCCGGCGGCCTGGTCGGCGAAGGCAGCGAGCACGAAGGCCGCCGACTCCAGGTAGGTCCGCGGGTCGGGCAGCTCCTCCACCAGGCTCCCGGCGTAGACCTCTCCCGGGTCGGGGTCCCCGCCCTGCGCGGCCACGAACGCCCGGACGCCCCGGGCGATCCGGTCGACGGCCGGCCACTGCCGCGCCCGGGGGTCGTCGAGGACCTGGCCGATCACCGCGAGAGCCTCCTCGACCCGGCCCTGGAAGACCAGTGACCGGGCGAGGGCGACCTGGTTCCACGCCCAGTAGGTCCCTCCCGCCAGTGTCGTCAGCCCGGGGGCGACGCCGCGGGCCACCGTCTCGGCCCGCGCGATCTGACCGGCGGACATCGCCGCCTCGACGGTCACGAACGCGTGCAGACCCCGGAGGTCGGCCGACGCCTCGCCGACCGGGTGGACGTCCGGGATCTCGGCGAGGCAGACCGCGGTGACGAAGTCGTCGATCGCCCGGCTCAACGGGTCGTCGGCCTCGGGCAGCGAGAGCACCGCAGCGTCGAACTGGCAGTTCAGCACCTGGACGAAGGCGAGCACTGCCGCCGCCGCGTCGCTGGGCCCGTACTCGGCGATGTGCGCCTCGACCGCGACCAGCGCTGCCGCCGGATCGTGGGAGAGCGCCAGGGCGCCGTACTCGCCCAAGGCCCGGTCCATGGGGAAGAACCTAGCTCCGCGGGCAGGGGGGCCTGGGGCGGAGTCCAGAATTGCCACGGCAGAATGCCCCACATGCCCCAGCCCGTCGCCCGTGTGATCGTGGTCGCGGGACCCTCCGGTGCCGGCAAGTCACGTCTCACCCGACGCCTCCGGCTCCCGGCACTCAACCTCGACGACTTCTACAAGGACGGCGACGACCCCTCGTTGCCCTGGGTCCAGCTCGCCGGCGGCGACCCGATCGTGGACTGGGACTCACCGGACTCCTGGAACGCCCAGGACGCGCTCGCGTCGATCACCGGGCTCTGCACGAACGGGGTGGCCGCGGTGCCGACGTACGACATCGCGACGAGTCGCCGTACCGGGACCCGCACCCTGGACCTGGCCGGCGCCGGGCTGCTGGTGGTCGAGGGCATCTTCGCCCAGGAGATAGTGGCGGCCTGCCGCGAGCGCGGCTTCCTCGCCGATGCGGTCTGCGTGACCCAGCACCCCGCTCTCACCTTCGTACGACGCCTCGGCCGCGATCTGCGCGAGCACCGCAAGCCGCCGTGGGTGCTGCTCCGGCGCGGCCTGCACCTGGCGCTGGCCCAGCGGAAGGTGGTTGCGCAGGCGGTCGCCCAGGGGTGCCGACCGCTGACCGGCGACCAGGCGTACGCCGAGCTGGCCTCGAGCCAGGCCTAGCGGCCTGCCTCGGTCACCGTGCCCCGAGTACGTCCTCGCAGCGAGCCAGCACCTCGACGATGTCGCGGGCGAACCGGACGTCGCAGCGGTGCCGGACCTCGCCGGCCGCGATGTTGGTGAGCAGCTCGCCCACCGCCCGCTCGTACGCCGCCGCGACGTCGCGCTCGTCGTCGGGCTGGGACCGAAAGCCACCGTCGCCGTAGAACTCGACGGTGACCCGGGTCGTGCCCTCCGGCATGCCCTGGGTCAGCGACATCCGGCTGGTCGCGCCACCCGCGTGGGTGAGGACGAGGTGGACCAGGTCGCCTGCACCCCGGGACCCAGCGATGTCGGCGACCGGGCCGAGCGCGGGGACGAGGAGGGCCAGCATGTGCGGGCCGACGTCCCACAGGGCGCCGTTCTCGCGGCGCCACTGCGAACCGGCGTACGGGTTGTCGGGGCCGGCGTGGCTGGTCAGCCAGTCGGCGCGGCCGCCGGCCGGCGCCCAGGCGACGGTCTGGTTCAGCCACTCCTCCCAGACGGGGACGAAGCGTGCGGTGAAGAAGACCACCGAGGAGAGGCCACCCGCCTCGACGGCGTCGGCCAGCTGGTCCGCGACCGCGAGGTCGAGCGTGATCGGCTTCTCCAGGAACAGGTGCTTGCCGGCCTCGGCGGCCCGCACGGCGAGCTCACCCTGGACCGCCGGCGGGACGGCGAACGCCACTGCGTCGACGTCGGCGAGGAACGCCTCGAGGTCGTCGTACCCGACGGCGCCGTGCGTGGTCGCGACCGCCTTGGCCTTCTCCAGGTCGCGCCCGTAGACGCCCACCAGGTCGAGGTCGGGGTGCGCGGCGAGACCGGCGGCGTGCACCTCGCGGGCCCAGTAGCCGGTGCCGACGAGGCCGAACCGAAGTCGTGTCATCCCAGAATCACCCTCAGAGTCCCGGCTGGTCGGGGATGTTGGTGGCGAGGGCGATCAGCGCCACCCCGACGCCGGCCAGCGCGGCGACGTCGAACCAGCGCCCGCGGACCCGCAGCAGCCCGGACTCGCGCTCGTTGATGACCAGCCGCATCCCGGAGGCGAACAGGAACCCGATCCCGACCACGGCGATCCCCCGGCGCCAAGGGCCGAAGGCGACCAGTCCCAGCCCGACCACGGTGATCGCAACGACCACCAGGTAGATCAGTCCGCCGAACGTCGCCAGCAGTCCGCGACGCGGCGGCGGCAGCGGGTCCGGGACGGGGATCTGGTCGGAGCTCACGGAGCAGCGTTGCCTTCCGCGATGGAGACCACGTTGGCCAGCAGCATCGCGCGCGTCATCGGCCCCACACCGCCGGGGTTCGGCGAGACCCAGCCCGCGACCTCCCAGACGTCGTCGGCCACGTCCCCGGCGATCTTCCCGTCGACGCGCGACACCCCGACGTCGAGGACCGCGGCCCCCGGCTTGACCATGTCGGCGGTGATGATCCCGGGGACCCCCGCGGCCGCGACCACGATGTCGGCCTTGCGCACGTGCGCCGCCAGATCGACCGTGCCGGTGTGGCAGAGGGTGACGGTGGCGTTCTCCGAGCGGCGGGTCAGCAGCAGGCCGAGCGGACGGCCGACGGTCACCCCGCGACCGACGACGACGACCTCGGCGCCGGCGATCTCCACGCCGTGGCGGCGCAGCAGCTCGACGATCCCGTACGGCGTGCAGGGCAGCGGCGCGGCGGTGCCCAGCACCAGCCAGCCGAGGTTGGTCGGGTGCAGGCCGTCGGCGTCCTTGGCGGGGTCGATCAGACCCAGGACCCGGTTCTCGTCCCGACCCCGCGGCAGGGGGAGCTGGACGATGTAGCCGGTGCAGGCCGGGTTCGCGTTGAGCTCGGCGACCGCCGCCTCGATCTCTTCCTGGCTCGCGGTCTCCGGCAGGTCGATGCGGATCGAGGAGATCCCGACCTCGGCGCAGTCCTTGTGCTTGCCGCTGACGTACCAGCGCGAGCCCGGGTCGTCGCCGACGAGCAGCGTGCCCAGACCGGGGACGATGCCCTGCTCCTTCAGCGCTGCGATCCGGGACGTGAGCTCGTTCTTGATGGCCGCAGCGGTGGCGGACCCGTCCAGCTTCTGTGCGGTCACGCACGACATCCTAAGGAACCGGAGGCCCGTCCCCTTCCACCGGGCGACCCGGCGGGACGACCGGCGACAACGTGACCGACTGCTGCGGGCGACGGTCGACGTGCAGGGACAGGACGTCGGGTCTGCCGTAGTGGCCGACGGCGTCGAACATCCCCCGCGCCTGGGCGACCCGGGCCGTGTCGATCGTCGCGATGACCAGGCCTTCCGTCTCGACCAGCGGGCCGGCCAGGATCTCCCCGCCGGGGGCCACGATCGTCGAGAGCCCCCGGGCCAGCCAGTCGTCGCCCTTCCACAGCTCGTCCCGGGCCGGCAGGTCGGCCGGCAGGTCGGCGACCCGGATCGCCTGGCAGACGCCGACCACGAAACACCGGCCTTCCTTCGCGATGTGCTGGAGGGTCGGCACCCAGACGTCGCTGGTGTCCCAGGTCGGCGCCAGGTAGACCTCGACGCCCTGGCCGTAGAGGGCGGCCCGGGCGAGCGGCATGTAGTTCTCCCAGCAGATCAGCCCGCCGAGACGGCCGACCGGGGTGTCCAGGACGGTGAGGGTCGACCCGTCGCCGTACCCCCAGACCAGGCGCTCGCCCCCGGTGGGCATCAGCTTCCGGTGGCGGTGCACCAGGTTCCCCTCCGGGTCGAACCAGAGCATCGCGTTGTACAGCGTCGTCCCTGCCCGCTCGGTGACGCCGATCGCGAGCATGAGCCCGTTCTCGCGGGCGATCGCGCCCAACCGGTCGGCTGCGGGGCCCGGCACCTCGACCGCAGCAGCCGCGAACCGTGCGTAGAGCCGTTGCGAGGCGCCGTCCCACGGCCGCGCCCGCCACACCCAGTCCGGGTAGCCCGGGACGAACGTCTCCGGGAACACCAGGAGCCCGACGCCCTGAGCCGCCGCGTCCCGGCTGATCTCCGCGACGCGGTCGAGCGTGCCGTCCAGGTCCAGGAGGACCGGGGCGTACTGCGCGGCGGCGACGGTCAGCGTGACCATGAACCGACCCTAGGCCCGCTGGTTGCTGGTCGCCAGGGGGCGCGGGCGTCCTTCGTGGGTTTCGAGCCGCTCACTCCCGGGTCCGCTGGCGCGTCCCCTAGTGAGCGAAGTGCCGGGTCCCGGTGAAGTACAGCGTCGCGCCGGCCTTCTCCGCCGCGGCGATGACCTCCTCGTCGCGGATCGAACCACCCGGCGCCACCACGGCCTTGACTCCCGCGTCGAGGAGGATCTGCAGGCCGTCGGCGAACGGGAAGAACGCGTCCGAGGCCGCTACCGAGCCGGGCGCCCGCTCGCCGGCGCGGGTGACCGCGAGGTTGCAGGAATCGACCCGGTTGACCTGGCCCATGCCGACGCCGACCGAGGCGCCGTCCTTGGCGAGCAGGATCGCGTTGGACTTCACCGCGCGGATCGCCCGCCAGGCGAACTGGAGGTCGGCCAGCGTGGCCGCGCCGGCCACCTCGCCGGTGACCAGGCGCCAGTGCGCCGCGTCGTCGCCGAAGGTGTTCCCGGCGTCATCGGTACCGGCCGCGTCGATGGTGTCCTTGACCTGCATCAGCAAACCGCCGGAGACCGGTCGGGTCTCGACGCCGCCGCGGACCGGGGCCACGACCTTGACCAGGCGCAGGTTCTTCTTGGTGGTGAGCACCTCGAGCGCGTCGGCGTCGAAGTCGGGCGCCACCACGACCTCGGTGAAGATGTCCTTGACCGTCTCGGCCATCGCCCGGGTCACCGGACGGTTGGTGGCGATGATGCCGCCGTACGCGGAGACCGGGTCGCAGGCGTGCGCCTTGGCGTGCACCGCGGCGATCGGCTCCGCGGGCCCCCCGGTGGCGATGCCGCACGGGTTGGCGTGCTTGATGATCGCCACCGTCGGCAGGTCGCCGTGGTCGTACGCTGCCCGGTACGCCGCGTCCGCGTCGATGTAGTTGTTGTAGGACATCGCCTTGCCGTGCAGCAGCTCACCCTGGGCCAGGCCCGGAGCTCCGAAACCGTTGAGGTAGAGGGCAGCCGGCTGGTGCGGGTTCTCGCCGTACCGGAGGACGCCGGCCTTCTCGTAGGTGCCGCCGATCCACGCGGGGAAGCCGGTCGTGCTGCCCGCAGCGTCTTTCGTCGAGTCGGTCAGCACGCTGCCCATCCAGCTCGCGACCGCGACGTCGTAAGACGCCGTGTGCACGAAGGCCTGCGCCGCGAGGGCCTTGCGCTGCTCCAGGGTGAAGCCACCGGCGGCGACCGCGGCCAGGGTCTCGGCGTACACGTCCGGCGAGGTCACGATCGCCACCGACGGGTGGTTCTTCGCCGCGGCCCGGACCATCGAGGGGCCGCCGATGTCGATCTGCTCGACGCACTCGTCCGGGCTGGCGCCCGAGGCGACGGTGGCGGTGAACGGGTAGAGGTTCGAGACGACCAGGTCGAACGGCTCGACGCCGAGGTCGGCGAGCTGGGCCACGTGGGTCTCCAGCCGTCGGTCGGCCAGGATGCCGGCGTGCACCCGCGGGTGCAGCGTCTTGACCCGGCCGTCGAGGCACTCGGGGAAGCCGGTGAGGTCCTCGACCTTGGTGACCGGGAGGCCGAGGGAGTCGATCAGCGCCGCGGAACCACCGGTGGAGACGAGCTCGACCCCGGCGTCGTGCAGCCCGCGGACGAGGTCCTCCAGGCCGGTCTTGTCGTAGACCGAGATCAGCGCCCGCCGGACGGGGATCTGGTCGATGCTCTGCCGGGGGCCGGTGGGCGCGCTCATGCGGTTACTCCTGGGGTCGCGGTACTGCCGGGAGAGCACCCAGGCGTTCGATGCACTCGTGGTCACTCCCTGGTGGTTGCCCACCTGCGCCAGTCGTGTGAGGCCCGATTCTAGCGTGCGCCGGTGCGTGCGATGCCAAGGCGGAGAAGGGAAGGCGGCCTCCAGCGGAGCGCAGCGGAGCGGCCGTCGACCGACGACAACGCGGGCAGCGTGCGTGCCGGGGTGCGCTAGCCGAATCGAACCCGGCGGTCGGTCACAATGATGCCTTCGCGGGCGATCCGGCCGACGCTGTCGACCAACATGGTGCGTTCGGCGACCTTGATCCGCTCGTGCAGGCTCCCGACGTCGTCGGCATCCTCGACCGGCACGGTCGTCTGCGCGATGATCGGGCCGGTGTCGACACCCTCGTCGACCACGAACAGCGTCGCCCCGGTGACCTTGACCCCGTAGGCGAGCGCGTCGGCCGGGCCGCTGGTGCCCGGGAAGGACGGGCAGAGGGCCGGGTGGGTGTTGACCACCTTCGCGGCGAACCGGTCCAGGAACGCCGGACCGACCAGCTTCATGAAGCCGGCCAGCACCACCAGGTCGGGCTCGAAGGCCGCGACGGTGTCGGTCATGGTCAGGTCCCAGTGGTCGCGGGAGGTGGACTCGCCGACCTTGCGGACGAACGTCGGGATGCCCGCGCGCTCGGCCCGGGCCAGGCCCTCGATGTCCTCCCGGTCCGCACCGACGGCCACGACCCGGGCGCCGTACGCCGGGTCGGCGCACGCATCGATCAGTGCCTGCAGGTTGGTGCCCGCCCCGGAGACGAGCACGACCAGGCGCGCGGGCCCGGACGACGGCGCGGAGGAGGCTCCAGAAGTCACGGCGGACAGGCTACGCGAACGAGCGGAGCCGGATCGAGCTTGCTCGAATTCGCGCGGAGCGAGGAGCGTTGAGCCACGTAGTGGCGATCATCGGCCCAGTAGCACCCGGCGACTCGTCCAGGCTTGGACGAGACCACCGAGCAGACCCCCGACGCTCATCGTCCCGGTCGCGAAGACCAGTACCTCGGCAGTGGGGGCACCGATGTCGGTGAGCCGTCCGGTACCGAGTGAGCCCCCGGCCAGCGAGATCGCCAGCGTGATCAGGATCCCTCCGCCGAGGCCGGCAGCAGCCCCCCGGATCGCGGCCAGGTCGTACGCCGGCGCGGGCTGTTCGTCCTGACGCGCCGCGGAGCCGGTGACCCAGACGCCGTACGCCGCGGCGACGACCGGGACTGCGGTCAGGAGCACCAGCCAGCCGGGCGTGGGCCCCTCGCCCGGCAGGGCGGCCAGCACCGGGAACGCCGGGATCGCGCCGAGGGAGACGCTCGTGGCGGAGACGACCGTGCCGGTCCCCACCGCGAAACCCGGGCCGATCAGGTAGGCACTGCCGAGAAGCGCCAGGTTGGGGGCGACGAGAGCCATCACCACGGTGTAGGTGAGGGCGTCGCCGATGCTGAGGTCGAGGGAGGTGAGCACCGCCGACGCCTCGTTCAGCGAGAACAGCAGCGAGACCGCCACCAGGACCGCACCGGCGGCGAAGACCACCAGTGCGCCGGTCAGTGCGCCGAGGAGGACCTCGCGGGACCAGACCGGAACCTGCGCGAGCCAGGCGTCGTACCGCTCGGTGCCGACCGCCTGCCCGAGGCCGCCGGCGAGAACCGAGACCAGAACGGCACCCAGCACGGTCCGGCCCAGCCCGGGGGTGGCCCCGGCACCGGTCGCGACGACGCAGACCAGCACCGCCAGGACGACGTACGCCCCGGCGAACGCGGCGACCCCACCAGCCAGGGTCCGGTCGTCGGCGACCTCGAGGGCGTGCCGGGCCGACCAGCGGCCGCCGCGGTAGGCCCCGAGCACTAGGACCATCGTCAGCGTGAGCGGAACAATCCCGATCGGCAGGCCGGTCAGGTCGAGGTGCGACCCGTGCCCGACCAGCCAGGCGTCGGCGCCGACCCGGAGGGCGTCGGTGGTGTCGCCGTGCGCGCCCGCGTCCGCAAGGAACCAGCCGATCAGCGCCAGGGCGAGGCAGAGCACCAGAGTGACGAGCGCGGCCAGCGCGCCACCGAGCGCCGCGGAGGTGCTCAGCGCGCGCACCGGGGTGCCGGGAGGAACGGAACCAGGCCCCGGTCGGCGGATCAGATCGGACATCGCCGGACCATCCTCACCCACGGGTCGGTACCCCGAGGTCTGCCACGCGGGTGATCGCGCCTTCGTCTCTCCACGCTCGGTCGCGTAATCTCGACCCGTCATGCCAACAGCCGAGGAATTCGACGAGTTCTACGTCACCACGCGCCGCGGACTCGTCCTCCAGACGTTCGCGCTGACCGGCGACCTCGGCGCTTCCCGGAACGCGGTCCGCGAGGCGTACGTCGCCGCCCGCCACCACTGGGACAAGATCGGCCACCTCCCGGACCCGGAGAGCTGGGTACGCCCGCACGCCTGGGCCGCCGCCCAGCGACGGCACACCGTGCGGCCCTGGCACAAAGAACGGCATGTGACCCCGCAACAGGCCGGCGTGCTGGAGGCGCTCCACGAGCTCCCCGACGCTCAGCGCCGGGCACTGGTCCTGACCCACCTCAGCGAACTCTCCCGCCCCGACGTCGCACGGGAGCTCGGCCTCCCGCCGACCGAGGTCACGGCGAACCTCGAGGCTGCGACGGCAGCAGTCGCGGCGTCGCTCGACTGTGAGGCCGACGCGATCCCGGCCCGGTTGGACCAGCTCGGCGCGGCTGCGGACTCGGTGAAGCTCCCGCGCCCCACGATCGTGAGGCGCTCCGGTCTCCGTCGGCGTCGCAACCATGCGCTGATCGGCTCTCTCGGCGCCCTGGCGATCACGGTCGCGGCCGGTGCGTTCGTCACCGTGGAGACCCCGCCGGCCGCCCCGCGCGGACCGGTCCCCCTGGTCGGCTCGCAGATGCTGCTCACCCAGACGCAGATCGACGGGCTGGCCACGAAGTCGTGGAAGACGGTCGAGCGCGCCGACGGCAAGCCCGACGACAACACCGGGGGCACCGGCATCAACACGCCCTGCCAGGAGGCCCGGTTCGCCGACGAGGCCGGCCTCAAGACCCTGGTGCGCAAGTTCGTGACCACCGGCAAGGCTCCCAGCAGGTTCGTGCAGACCGTCGAAGTCTCCAACTCCCCCGGTGCGGCGGCGAAGGCCTACCAGACGGCACTCGGTTGGTACGCCGGGTGCACCGCCGTCCGGATCCGCATCCTGGACGCCTTCAAGGTCAACGGCATCGGCAACACGGCGCAGATCCTCAGACTCCGCATCACCGGCCAGCCCGACCGCTCGTTCTCGGTCGGGCTCGCCCGGACCGGGGCGCTGACCACTTCGGTCGTTCTCGAGACCCGGACCGCGTCGTCGACCGAGACCCGTCGGGTGGTGAACACCCTGGCCGCGTCGGTGCGCAACCTGTGCTCCTCCCCGGTGGCCGGGCCGTGCGTCACCGGCGCCAAGGCCGTCCCCACCCTCCTGCCGCGTTCGGGGGAGACCCCGGGGATGCTCGCCAGCCCGGACCTGCCCGCGATCCGCGGGGTCACCTTCACCTGGCTCGGGACCGATCCCCAGGACGCCCGGATCAACCTCGCGGCGACGATCTGCGACAGTGCGAACTTCGTCGCCGGCGGCGCCGGCAAGCCGGTCACCCGGAGCTACCTGTTCCCCCAGGCCGAACTACCGAAGCAGTTCGGCATCACCGAGACGACCGGCAAGTTCAAGTCACCGCAGGTGGCGCTGGCGTTCGCCGACCGGATCATCGCCAAGATGCGCGGGTGCCCCGACCGGGAACTGTCCAGCACCGTCAGCCAGGGCTTCGTCCAGCGCGGGAAGGCAGCCGGCACCACGGTGGCTCTGTGGCGGCTGCAGAACGAGGTCGCCGAGGGGCGGCCCGCGGCGACCTACTGGACCGGGGTCACCCGCGTCGGAGCTCACGTCGCCCAGGTCACCTTCACCCCGACCACCCGGTTCGACGTCAACCAGGCCACCTTCAAGGCACTGATGGTCCGGGCGCGCGATCGGCTCCAGGAGCTGAAGTGACGGTGCCGGACCTCGCCGCGCGCACCCGGTCGCGGTTCGTCCTGCCCGAGGGCGTCATCTACCTCGACGGCAATTCACTGGGCGCATTGCCGGTCGGCGTACCGGCCCGGCTCGCGCAGGTGGTGGAAGCGGAGTGGGGGACCGGGCTGATCCGGTCCTGGAACGCGCTGCCCGACGGTGGAGGTCGGTGGATGGAGCTGGTCGGCCGGATCGCGGTCCGGATCGCCCCCCTGGTGGGCGCGGAGGCCGTCGACCTGCACGTCGGGGACTCCACCAGCGTCTCCCTGTTCAAGACGATGGTGGCCGCAGCCCGGCTGCGTCCGGGCCGCACGGTGCTGGTGCTCGAACCGGGTACCTTCCCCACCGACGGGTACGTCGCCGCCGGCATCGCCGACCTGCTCGGCCTCGAGCTGCGCTGGTGCGACCCGGCCGACCCGCTCGCCTCGGTCGACCAGGACGTCGCTCTGCTCGCCCTGACCCACGTCGACTTCCGGACCGGCGCGATGTACGACATGGCCGCGATCACCGCCGGCGCCCACGAGCACGGCACCCTGGTCCAGTGGGACCTGTGCCACTCCGCGGGCGCCGTCCCGGTCGACCTGACCGGCTCCGGCGCCGACCTGGCGGTGGGCTGCACCTACAAGTACCTCAACGGCGGACCGGGCTCCCCCGCCTTCACCTGGGTCGCCCCCGAGCACCAGGAAGCTGCCCGGCAGCCGATCACCGGGTGGATGGGCCACGCGGCCCCGTTCGCGATGAGTCAGGACTACGTGCCGGCCCCGGGAATGGCGAAGTGGGCCTCGGGCACCCACCCCGTCCTCGCACTCTCCGTCCTGGACGCGGCACTGGAAGCCTTCGAGGGGGTGAGCGTCGCCGACCTGCGTGCCGCCTCGCTCGCCCTGACCGACGCCTTCATCGCCCTGCTCGACGAACGCCTGCCCGACCTGGAGATCGTGACGCCCCGCGAGCACGCCCGCCGCGGCAGCCAGGTCTCGTTCCGGCACCCGCACGCCTACGGCGTCGTCCAGGCCCTGATCGCCCGCGGCGTCATCGGCGACTTCCGGGACGACGGCCACGGCTCCTCCAGCGGGGCCGGCATCGCCCGGTTCGGCTTCACCCCGCTCTACATCGGGCTATCCGACGTACGGGCTGCCCTGGAGCACCTGGAGGCGGTAATTGCGAACGAGGAGTACGCCGACCCGGCGTACTCCTCGCGCAATGCGGTCACCTGATCAGCGGCCCTGCACGCCCATCTCGTTGAGGACGGCCCGCATCAGCTCGGCGGTCTCGGACGGCGTCTTGCCGACCTTGACCCCGGCGGCCTCGAGGGCCTCCTTCTTCGCCGCAGCGGTGCCCGAGGAACCGGAGACGATGGCGCCGGCGTGGCCCATGGTCTTGCCCTCCGGGGCGGTGAAGCCTGCGACGTAGCCGACGACCGGCTTGGTCACGTGGTCCTTGATGTACGCCGCGGCCCGCTCCTCGGCGTCGCCGCCGATCTCGCCGATCATCACGATCGCCTTGGTCTCCGGGTCGTTCTCGAAGGCCTCGAGCGCGTCGATGTGGGTGGTGCCGATGACCGGGTCGCCACCGATGCCGATGGCGGTGGTGAAGCCGAAGTCACGCAGCTCGTGCATCATCTGGTAGGTCAGCGTGCCGGACTTCGAGACCAGGCCGATCGGACCGGCGCCCGCGATGGTGTGCGGGGTGATGCCGGCCAGCGACTGACCGGGGCTGATGATGCCGGGACAGTTCGGACCGATCATCCGGGTGTTCTTTCCGTCCAGGTACGCGAAGACCTCCGCGCTGTCCTGGACCGGGACGCCCTCGGTGATGACCACCAGGAGCGGGATCTCGGCGTCGATCGCCTCGATGCACGCGTCCTTGGTGAAGGCCGGCGGCACGAACGCGACCGACACGTCAGCACCGGTCTCCTTCATCGCCTGGGCGACGTCGGCGAAGACCGGAAGGTCCTTGCCGCCGAGGTTGACGGTGGTGCCGGCCTTGCGGGCGTTGACCCCGCCGACGATGTTCGCGCCGGACTCGACCATCAGGGTGGTGTGCTTGGCACCCATCCCACCGGTCATGCCCTGAACGATGATCTTGCTGTCCTTGTTGAGGTAGATCGCCATGATTACTCAGTCTCCGTCTCAGGCGCCGGTCGTAGCGGAATGGGCCAGCTCTGCGGCCTTGTCAGCCGCACCGTCCATGGTCGCGACCACGGTGACGAGCGGGTGGTTCAGCTCTTCGAGGATCGCGCGGCCCTTGTCCACGTTGTTCCCGTCGAGCCGGACGACCAGCGGCTTGGCAGCCCCGTCGCCGAGGATCTCCAGCGCGCCCTTGATGCCGTTGGCCACCTCGTCGCACGCGGTGATGCCGCCGAAGACGTTGACGAAGACCGACTTGACCTGCGGGTCGTTGAGGATGACGTCGAGGCCGTTGGCCATCACCTCGGCGTTGGCCCCGCCGCCGATGTCCAGGAAGTTGGCCGGCTTCACGCCGCCGTGGTGCTCGCCGGCGTACGCGACGACGTCGAGGGTCGACATGACCAGGCCCGCACCGTTGCCGATGATGCCGATCTCGCCGTCCAGCTTGACGTAGTTCAGCCCCAGATCCTTGGCCTTCGCCTCGAGCGGGTCGGCCTCGTCGCGGATCACGAACGCCTCGTGGTCGGGGTGGCGGAACTCGGAGGCGTTCTCGTCGAGCGAGACCTTGCCGTCGAGGGCTTCGAGGACGTCGCCCTCGAGGCGGGCCAGCGGGTTGACCTCGACCAGGGTGGCGTCCTCCTCGACGAAGACCTGCCACAGCTTCTGGACCATCTCGATGGCCTGGTCGCGCAGCTCCGCGGGGAACTTGGCGTCATCAACGATGAAGGCGGCCCGCTCGGGCGTCACGCCCTCGAGCGCGTTGATCGGGATCTGGCGCACCGCCTCGGGGTTGGTCTTCGCGACCTCCTCGATCTCGACACCACCCTCGACGCTGGCGATGCAGAGGTAGGAGCGGTTCGCGCGGTCCAGCAGGAAGGAGAAGTAGTACTCCTCCACCGGCGGGGTCGCCGGGGTGACCAGGACGCGGTTGACCGTCAGTCCCTTGATCTCCATCCCGAGGATGTTGCTGGCGTGCAGGTGCGCCTCGTCGGCGGTCTTCGCCAGCTTGACGCCGCCGGCCTTGCCGCGGCCACCGGCCTTGACCTGCGCCTTGATGACGGTCACGCCGCCGAGCTTCTCGGCAGCAGCCTTGGCCTCGTCGGCGGTCTCGACGACGATGCCGAGGGTCGTCTTCACGCCGTGCTTGGCGAAGAGCTCCTTCGCCTGGTACTCCATCAGATCCACGGGTCTACCCATCCACTAGATGTCTGTTGTGCGAAGGATCGGGGATCCGGCCGCACCGCTGACCATAAACCCGTGGACGGCCCAGGAGCGATTCAGGGTCGCGGGATGGACTCACGTGCGCAGGAAGGGGCGGGTGAGGTCGACCTTCGGGTTCACCCTTCAGGGCTCTACCTCCGGCTCACCCTTCAGGGAACTGCTCCGTCACCCAGTCGGTGATCTCGGTGGTGGTCGCGCCCGGGGTGAAGATCTTGGCGACGCCGATCTCCGCCAGCGCCGGCAGGTCCTCGTCCGGGACGATGCCGCCGCCGAAGACCACGATGTCGCGGGAGTCGCGCTCGGTCAGCAGCTCGACGAGCCGCCGGAACTGGGTCATGTGGGCGCCGGAGAGGACCGAGAGGCCGATCAGGTCGGCATCCTCCTGGATCGCGGTCTCCACGATCTGCTCGGGCGTCTGGTGCAGCCCCGTGTAGATCACCTCGTGCCCGGCGTCGCGGAGGGCCCGGGCAACGATCTTCGCCCCGCGGTCATGGCCGTCCAGGCCCGGCTTGGCGACAACGATGCGCAACATGGGGCTGAGGCTATCGCCACCGGGGGCAGTTTCATCGGGGGCCCTACTAAATTCGAGTTCGGCGGCCTCAGGAGAGTGACTCCAGTCACGTTCGCTCGTTGAAACTCCGCAGTGGTCTAGGAGAGGATTTCACCCGCTCGTGACCCCTCCGTTACTCTTTGGCCGGTCGCTGCGCGTCAGCGGCACCACGCACGAGTCGACTCACACCACTCGAACGTAAGGACACCATGGGCAACCACCGGGCAGAACGTCACGGCCCCATCCGGGCCGCTGATGTCCCGACCCCGGTGGGCGGTCGTCGCAAAGCGACCCGCCGCCAGTCCCAGACCAGCTTCTTCCGCAAGATCCCGGCCGTGCCGACCCTGGTCGGTGCGGTCGCTCTTGTTGCGGCAGCGGGCGGAGCGGTGGGCATGGGCCCCGGCCAGCTCCCCGCCACCAACGGCCTGCAGCTCTCCGCCGGGTCCGTCGACGCCTTCAGCGGCACCGACGCCTTCAACTTCACCGGCATCGACCCCCGCTCGCAGGCGATCAGCCGTGACTCCGAGCGCCAGGCCCTCAAGGCCGCTGCCGACCAGGACCTCAAGGAAGCGGTCGAGGAGCAGTCCGCCCAACGCAACGCGGCCCTGGCCACCCTGGCCCGCTCGGCGCAGGCCCGGGCCGACCAGATCGCCAAGAACATCTGGGTGCTGCCCACCTCCAACTACCGCCTGACCGCCCGCTTCGGCCAGTCCAGCGGTCTGTGGTCCAACAGCCACACCGGCCTCGACTTCGCCGCTCCCAGCGGGACCCCCATCCGGGCGATGGCCAACGGCGTGATCACCGAGGCCGGGTACGACGGCGCGTACGGCTACAAGACCGTGCAGACCCTCCCCGACGGCTCCGAGATCTGGTACTGCCACCAGACCGAGATCGGCGTCTCCGTCGGGCAGAAGGTCATCCAGGGAACCCAGATCGGCCGCGTCGGCAGCAGTGGCAACGTCACCGGCCCGCACCTGCACCTCGAGATCCGCCCCGGCGGCGGCGACCCGGTCGACCCGTACTCGGCGCTGTTGTTCCACGGGGTCACGCCCTGATCTGAGACGCGCCAGCGGATCAGATCGTCGGTGGTTGAGCAGCGAGTTCGGCTGAGGAACGAAGCCGAAACCGAGCGTGCCGATACCCGGTGACGTGCGCGCAGACCAAGCTCAGAGCTTCTCGACCGGCGCGTACCGCAGCAGCAACCGCTTGACGCCGTCCGAGCCGAAGTCGATGCTGGCGACCGCCTTGTCCGCGGCCCCCTCGACGCTGACCACCGTGCCCAGGCCGAAGGTGTCGTGCTGGACGCGGTCGCCGGGCGCGAGGTTCGGGACCTCGCGGCCGGCCATCGCCTTCCTCGACGCATCCGCGCTGGCGGTGGCGCTGGAGAACCGGCTCGCCATCTGCTGACGACCCCGGCCGGTCAGCGTGCCGGAGTACGCCGGTCCGCCGCCCCGTGACCCACCGCCCTCGGACGCCACCTGCCGGACCCAGCTGGTCTGCTCGGACTCGGTGCGCTTCCAGTCGATCAGGTCGACCGGGAGCTCGTCGATGAACCGGGACGCCGGGTTGTGCGACGGGGCCCCCCAGGCCGAGCGGACGATCGCCCGGGAGATGTAGAGCCGCTCGCGGGCCCGGGTGAGGCCGACGTACGCGAGCCGCCGCTCCTCCTCCAGCTCGGGCCTGTCGCCGAGCGAGCGCAGGTGCGGGAAGACACCGTCCTCCAGACCGGTCAGGAAGACCACCGGGAACTCGAGGCCCTTCGCGGTGTGCAGCGTCATCAGCGTGACGACGCCGGCGGCTCCCGCCCCAGCGCCGGCCTCACCTTCGGGCGCGTCCGGGATCTGGTCGGAGTCGGCCACCAGGGCGACCCGCTCGAGGAAGTCCGAGAGGCCCGGCACGGGCGCCTCGGCATCGGGGTCCTCCGCGTCGAGCGGGTCCGCGCTCGGGCCGACCAGCGGATCGTCGGCGAACTCCCGGGCGACCGCCACCAGCTCGGCGAGGTTCTCCACCCGGGTCTCGTCCTGGGGGTCGTCAGACTCCTCGAGCTCGGTGAGGTACCCGCTACGGGTCAGCGTCGCCTCCAGGACGACGTCCACCCGCTCTCCCGCGTCGGCCATCGAGGTCAGCTGCTCGATGAGCTCGACGAACGCCGTGATCGCGTTGAGCGAACGGCTCGCGATCCCGGGCGCCTCGGACGCCCGCTGCAGGGCCTCCCAGAAGGTGAGCCGCTCCCGGCTCGCGAACGCGTCGACGCAGGCCTCAGCCCGGTCCCCGATCCCGCGCTTGGGGGTGTTCAGGATCCGGCGGAGCGAGACCTGGTCGGCCGGGTTGCTCAGCGTCCGCAGGTAGGCGAGCGCGTCGCGGACCTCGCGGCGCTCGTAGAACCGGACCCCGCCGACGACCTTGTAGGGCATCCCGACCCGGATGAAGACCTCTTCGAAGATCCGGGACTGGGCGTTGGTCCGGTAGAAGACCGCGACGTCCCCGGCCCGGGCCGAGCCGGAGTCGGTGAGCCGGTCGATCTCCTCGGCGACGAACCTGGCCTCGTCGCGCTCGTCGTCGCCGACGTACCCAACGATCTTGGCGCCGTCGCCGGCGTCGCTCCAGAGCCGCTTGGGCTTGCGTCCTTCGTTGTGCCCAATGACGTTGTTGGCGGCGGTGAGGATCGTCTGCGTGGAGCGGTAGTTCTGCTCGAGCAGGACGGTGGCAGCGTTCGGGAAGTCCTGCTCGAAGTCCATGATGTTGCGGATGTTCGCCCCGCGGAACGCGTAGATCGACTGGTCCGCGTCGCCGACGACCATCAGCTCGGCCGGCGCCACCCGCTCCCCGCCCGAGGACCCGGTCGTGAGCGGGTCCTCCAGCGAATCACCGCAGAGCTCGTGGATCAGCGCGTACTGCGCGTGGTTGGTGTCCTGGTACTCGTCGACCAGGACGTGCCGGAACCGACGGCGCCAGCTCTCCCGGACCTCCGGGAACGTGCGGAACAGCACCACGGTCATCATCAGCAGGTCGTCGAAGTCGAGAGCGTTCGCCTGCCGCAGGCGCTCCTGGTAGAGCTTGTACGCCGCGGCGTAGGTCTCCTCCTGGACGTTCTTGGCGTCGGCGGCCGCCTCCTCGAAGTCCTGGAGCTCGTTCTTGGCGTTGGAGACCCAGTTGAGGATCGCCCGCGGTTGGAACCGTTTGACGTCGAGGTCGAGGTCGCGGCAGACCAGGGTCATCAGCCGCTTGGAGTCGGCGGCGTCGTAGATCGTGAAGGTCGACTTGAACCCCAGGCCGCCCCCGTACGTCTCAGACGGAGCATTGAACTGGGTGATCTCCTTGCGCAGGATCCGCACGCACGCGGAGTGGAACGTGCTGACCCACATGATCCGGGCCCGGTTGCCGACGAGGTCGGTGACCCGTTCGCGCATCTCGGCGGCGGCCTTGTTGGTGAAGGTGATCGCCAGGACCGACCCGGGGTGGGCGTTGCGCTCGGAGATCAGCCAGGCGATCCTCCGGGTCAGCACCCGGGTCTTGCCGGAGCCCGCGCCCGCGACGACGAGGAGGGGCGCACCCTCGTGGACGACGGCCTGGCGCTGCGGCTCGTTGAGACCCTCGAGGAGGTCGTCGCGGGACGGTCGGCGGCGACCGCTCGACGGCGTCCCGGTCGACCCTGCCTCGGTCTCGACGGGCGGGAGGCCGGGGATCGGGAACTGCATGCTCATGTCGGGCCCAGCCTACGTGGGCGCGCGGACACCGGGTCCGCGTGCCCACGCCGGCAGGGTGCTGATCGGTCGGGCCTCAGGCGGGAGCGCCCAGCGACCGCCAGTACTCGTTGAGCGCACCGTTGGTCTTGACGAACCAGACGATCGGCAGGAACACCAGCACGATCCCGGGGAAGTACCAGAGCCCGGTCAGTGCGGTCACCGGCTTCTCCGGCCCCCGCGCCGCGTAGAGCTTCCCGGTCTCGTCGGAGGTGAAGAACGGAACCACCGGCGTCACGAAGACCGCCAGCAGGAGGGCAACCAGACCGCCCAGTCCCCGACCGGTGTGCCGCTTGAGCTCCTCGTGCACCAGGTAGAACCAGACGAACCCGTAGATGCCCAGGGTCACGACGAACAGCAGCATCGCGATGCCGGTGGGGCGGACCTTGCCGGGCTGGCCGGCCCCTACCGGCTGGACGTAGGCCGGGGCCGGTGGGCCCGGCGGGGGAAGTGGAGGGAAGCCCTCGGGGGGCGGGGGCGGCGGTGTCGGATCACTCATGCCCCGCAACCTAGACCCGGGTGGCACCCGCCACGTCGCTCCACCAGTCCTGCGTCGGGACCGAGTCCGGACCGAACCGCTCGCCGGGGCGCGGCAGCGCCAGCCGTACGCCGTCCCGGGTCGCCTCCTCCAGCAGCCATTCGACCGGGGCCGACCAGCTGTGGAACGCCAGGTCGAAGGTGCCCCAGTGGATCGGGAGCAGGATGTCGCCGCGGACGTCGCGGTGGGTCTGCACGGCCTCCGCGGGGTTCATGTGGATGTCCGACCACCGGGCGTCGTACGCGCCGATCGGCAGCACTGTCAGGTCGAACGGCCCGTACGCCGCGCCGACGTCGGCGAAGGCCGGGGTGTAGCCGGTGTCGCCCCCGAAGAACGCCGCCCGCCGGTCGGACCCGGTGCCGGCAGCCACGGCCCAGGAGGACCAGAGGGTCTTGTTCCGGGTGAACCCGCGACCGGAGAAGTGCCGGGCCTCGGTGCAGGTCAGGACCAGGTCCCCCTGGGTGAACGACTCGTCCCAGTCGAGCTCGACGATCCGCTCCTCCGCTACGCCCCAGGTCCGCAGGTGCGACCCGATCCCGAGCGGAACCACGATCGGCATCGTCTGGTTCTCGGTGAGCCAGTCGATCGTCGCAGTGTCGAGGTGGTCGTAGTGGTCGTGGGAGATCAGCACGGCCGACAGGGCGGGCAGGTCCGCCAGCACCATCGGAACGGGATGGCTCCGCTTCGGCCCGACGGTGGCCGACGGCGAGACCCGGTCGCTCCAGACCGGGTCGGTCAGCACCCAGTGGCCGCCGATCTCGAGCAGCACGGTCGCGTGGCCCAGCCAGGTCGCCGCCAGGTCGCCCGCCTGCTCCGGCAGCTCCGGGGTGACCAGCGGGACCGGGCGCACCGGCCGGCCGATGTCGCCCTTCTTGGCGAAGTCGAGCGCCATCGAGCCCTGGTTGCCGGGATCCAGCACCCCCGAGGGCAACCGGTTCCAGAAGGCGCCGTCGCGCCACTGCGGGGAGTCGAAGAAGGTCGGCGTCGCGCCCATCGCACGGCGCAGCCCCCGGGTCGCGTTCGTGACCGGGGAGACCAGGGCGGCGGTCGCGCCGAGCGCGGCAGCGACGAAGGGGATGCGGGAACGACTCACCCCACCATTGTGCGCCAGCGCGGGTAGCCGTGGCAGGCTCGGGTCCATGACCGAGCGCAACGTCCTAGGCGGCGACCTGTACCCGTGCGGCACCGACCCGGTCACCGGGTTCTACCGCGACGGCAGCTGCACCTGCGGTCCCGAGGACCTCGGCCTGCACGCGGTCTGCGCGGTGATGACCGCCGAGTTCCTGGCGCACCAGCAGGCCGTCGGCAACGACCTCTCCACCCCACGACCGGAATGGCAGTTCCCGGGACTCGTACCCGGCGACCGCTGGTGCGTGGTCACCGCACGCTGGAGCCAGGCGTACGCCGACGGGGTCGCCGCGCCGGTGGTGCTCAACGCCACCAGCGAACGCGCCCTGGAGCTGGTCCCGCTGGAGCACCTCCTCGAGCACTCGGTCGACGTACCGGACCATCCCGGCGCGTTGGGCTAGTCGGACCCGCAGGGGCGCCGGGCGCACTAACCTGCCAGGCGTGATCCTCGCTGCGCTCGTCAACGGGACTTCGGCCACTCGACCACGAGCAAGCTCGGGCGCTCGCTAACCTCGACCCGTGACCAAGCTGATCGCTGCTCTGGCCGGACCCGGTGCCGGAGCCGTCCTCCACGACCCCGCCCTGCACGCCCGCCTCGCCGCCGCCGGCACGACCGCGATCCAGGTCAACGTCGACGACGCCGACGTAGCGCCGGCGATGCGGTTCGGCCCAGGTCTGGGCGAGGACCTTCCGCTCACCAGCTTCCTGAGCGTCCGCACCGAGGACGTCGCCGCGACCCTGGAGGTGCTGCGGTCCCTGGGTGAGGACGTGCCGGTCTGGCGGGTCACCGAGCGCACCCCCCTGGTGCCGCCGGTGGTGGCCCCCGGCGTACGGGCCGACTCGCTGGCGAACGTCGCGGTGCTCCGGCGGCCGGCGTCGATGTCGCGGGAGGCCTACCTGGACGACTGGCTGAACCGGCACACCCCGGTCGCGATCGCGACCCAGGACACCCACGGGTACGTCCAGAACATCGTCGAGGAGGCCCTGACCCCGGGCGCCCCGGAGATCTCCGCGATCGTCGAGGAGCTCTTCCGGATGGAAGGGATGACCGACGTCCACGCCTTCTACGGCAGCGGCGGGGACGACGCCGAGCTCAGCCGCCGGATGACCGAGCTGATGGACAGCGTGGCGAAGTTCGGCGCCGGCGACGGCCTCGACCTGGTGCCCACCAGCAGGTACCTCTACTGATTCCGACGCCGATGTCGAAGTTCCGGGTTCCCGGTCGACGTAGGTGCAAGAGCAACTCCCCCGACTGAAGAAGGATTGATCGACATGCCACGTTTCCTGGGATTCGTACGGATGGAAGAGGGCATCGGCATGCCGCCGCAGGCGCTCTTCGACGCCATGGACACCTACATCGGTGAGCAGGCACAGCAAGGCCACTTCCTCGACGGCGGCGGCCTGTTCGGCACCGAGGACGCGGTGAACTTCGTGGTGCGCAAGGGTGAGACCACCCGCGTCGACGGCCCGTACGCCGAGGCCAAGGAGGTCGTCGGCGGCTGGGCGCTGCTCCAGTACGACACCGTCGAGGAGGCGATCGCGGGCCAGCAGGAGTTCGCCGACCTGCACGCCGTCCACTGGCCGGAGTGCTCGATGGTCGCGACCCTGCGCCAGGTCTCCGACGGCCCGCCCGAGTCGTAGGGGTCTCGACAGGCTCGACCACCGCTGGTTGAGCCTGTCGGAACCGCCCTAGGCTGGCTCCGTGCCGGCCACCCCCACCGCTGAGGCGATCACCTCCACCTGGCGCGCCGAGTCCGCGAGGCTGATCGGGGCCCTGACCCGGATGACCCGGGACGTCGAGCTGGCCGAGGACCTCGCCCAGGACGCCCTGGTCGCCGCTCTCGAGCAGTGGCCCGACCAGGGCGTCCCCAGCAACCCCGCGGCCTGGCTGATGACCACCGCCAAGCGCCGCGGGATCGACCAGTTCCGGCGTGCCGACGTCCTGCGCCACAAGACCGACCTGCTCGGTCACGCCCTGCTCGCTGACGACGGGAGCCAGGAGGACGGCATGCCCGATCTCGACTCCCTGGTCGACCACATCGAGGACGACGTCCTCCGGTTGGTCTTCCTCTCCTGCCACCCCGCGCTGACCCCGGAGTCGCGCGCCGCCCTGACCCTGCGTCTGGTCGGCGGTCTGAGCACCGCCGAGATCGCCCGTGGCTTCCTCGTCGCCGAGACGGCGATGGGTCAACGCATCTCCCGGGCCAAGAAGACCCTGACCTCGGCGAAGGCGGTGTTCGAGCTCCCCACCGGCGAGGAGCGGCTCCGGCGCCTCGACGACGTGATGGCGGTGATCTACCTGATCTTCAACGAGGGCTACACCGCGACCGCCGGGGACGACTGGATGCGCCCGGAGCTGACCGGTGAGGCGATCCGACTGGCGCGGATGCTCGCCGAGCTGGCGCCCGAGGAGCCAGAGGTGCACGGCCTGCAGGCGCTGCTGGAGCTGCAGGCCTCCCGGGGCAACGCCCGGACCGGCGCCGACGGACGCCCGGTGCTGCTGGAGGACCAGGACCGGACCTTGTGGGACCAGTTGTTGATCCGCCGCGGCCTCGCCGCGCTGCACCGGGCCGAGCTGCTCGCCGTCCGCGGGAAGCCCGTGGGCCGGTACTACCTGCAGGCCGCGATCGCCGCGCAGCACGCGCGTGCGGGCACGCCCGAGGAGACCGACTGGCGCCGGATCGCCACCCTGTACGACGTCCTGGCCGAGGCCGCGCCGGGACCGGTCGTCGAGGTCAACCGCGCGGTGGCCCACGGCCGCGCCTTCCACCCGGGCGCCGGGCTCGCGGTCCTCGAGGACCTCCCGGCAGGTGCGCTCGTCGACTCCCACCTCGTCCCCAGCGTCCGAGGCGACCTGCTCGCGCGTGCGGAGCGGCACGCCGAGGCCGCCGAGTCGTTCGCCGAGGCGGCAGCACTGACCCGGAACACCAGCGAGCGGGACCTGCTGCTCGCCCGGGCCGATCGGAGTCGTCAGGCGGCGACAGGCTCCTGACTCAGGCGCTCCGCGGACCCGCCGCTTTCCCCGTCGCAGCCACTTCCTGCAGCCCGTAGCGGTGGGCGGCGTGCACCGGCCAGGGGGCCGGGTCGACCGCGGCCGAGGCCCGACCCAGGAACCGCACCCAGGCCCGGTCGCTCACGGTCCAGGGCTCGCCGCCGGGGCGGCTCATCAGCAGGGCGACCGAGCCGCCGCCGCCCGGACCGTCCAGGATCTCCCGGCAGAGGGCCACCAGGTCAGCCACCTGGAGGTCGTAGGGGCCGTCGGGGACGTCGTCGAGGGTGATCACCGGTCCGGCCGGACGGTGCCCGCGGTCCAGGAACAGCAACCAGACGGTGCGGACCCGGTACGGCTCGGTCGCGAGCACCGCGCGCCAGACGGCGGGCAGGCCGCCGGCAGCGGTGATCGGTCTCTGGTCCACAGGTGGTCGACGGAGGCTCATGGCCCCGATGGTGACCGTGGCCGGGGGCGAGGCGTCCGGTCAATCCACAGGAGGTCGCCGCGAGGGCGTCAGCCGATGGACCAGGCGACCGCGCCACCCTTCGGGTCCGGGAGGAGCAGCCGGATCTGCTCGATCGTCCGCCCCTTCGGCAGCGAGAAGACCACCGACCCGTTCAGGACCGCTCGCGGGCCGACGTTCAGGACCGCGGGCAGCGACGGGCCGAGGTTCGCCCGGGAGACTGCGGCCGCCGGGCTGTAGCCGATGCCGAGCGCGTCGACCGCCTGCAGCCGCGAGCCGACGGGCAGCGTCAGCTTGATCGTGCCTTGATTCTGGACCCGGAACTGGATCCTGACCAGGCTGTTGCCGTTGCGGACCGTCGTGCCGGAGGGGGTCGAGGAGACCGGCACCGGCGCCGACGCGGTGACGTCGTACGGCGGGTCCAGGTTGGTCGACCCGACGGAGATCAGGGTGCCGACCGGCGGCGCCGGCGCGTCGCCGAACAGGCCCTTGCCCCAGCCGACCGCGTCGGGGAACTTCGGCGACATCATGATCACAGCCGAGACGACGAGCGCCGCCACGATCGCGGTCACCAGGAAGGACGAGCGGCGTCCGGGTTCGTCCTCCACGGGTGTCGGGACCGACCGCAGGTGCGGGCGGGGGCTCGGGGGCGAACCCCAGGCCGGCAGCGGCGAGGTCTGACGCGGGCTCGGGTACGGCGACGGGCTGGTGCGGTTCGCGGGAGCACGGGACGGGTGCCGGAGCGCGGGCGCGTACGACTCCTCCCGCAGCGCGCTGACCGACTCGACCGGCTCAGCAGGAGCAAGGCGAGCGAACGCATCACCGACCTTGGTCAGGACCGGCCGCACGTGACCCTGGGGCCGCGCGAACTTCCGCTTCTCCGCTGCTGCTGCGCCGTCCTCGACCCGAGCCGCCTCTGCCTCGACGCGGGCGGGCCGAGCGTGCCTAGCGGCGGGACGCGCTGCCGGACGGGCCGCCGGGAGAACCGGCGGACGAACCACCGGACGATCGGGCGGACGAAGGGCCGGACGCGCCGCTGGAGCCCGGGCGACCGGAGGCTCGAGGACCACCGGCTCCGGCTCGGCAAGGGCCTCGGGCTGCACGCGGTCGTCCTTCATGTCTGCGGAGTTCTCGCAGTCCGCGACGTCACTGACGACCTCCACGACTGGGTCGAGCACCTCCGACGCGAGGTCGAGGACCGGAGCCTCGCCGGGAACGACTGCGGGAACGCTCTCCATCAGGGGCTCAGGCACGACTTCGTCCACCGGATCGGGCACGACGGTCAGGTCGGCTGCCGCACCGGGCGCAGGAGCAGTAGCGGGGCCGCGACGGCGCGCCCAGGCCTTCTGCCGGTGCCGCGGCTTCGGTGCCGCGGGCTCCTCGGCCGGCGGCTCGCGGCGTACGGCTTGGACCAGGGCGTCGCTGAGGATGCGCATCACGTCGCGCTGGCCGGCGGCGTCCAGGACGTCCGGCTGACCGCTCAGGAGCTCGAGGATGTTCTCGGTCGAGCAGACCGCGACCTCGCCCACCACCCCGGCCACCTCGGCGTTGCGCTGGAAGCAGAGGATCGGCGCGACGGGTGCGCCGGCGAGCAGTTCGCGCAGGACGGCGGCGGAGTTCGCGACCTCGCGGACCTCGTCCATCATCGACGTACCCGCGCAGAGCAGGATGTTGCCGGACAGGGAGACCGACCCGGTGGGGGCGACGGTGTTGATCACGTAGACCCCCGAGGGGCCGGCCACGACGTGGTCGATCGCCAGCTCGGGACGCCCTGGCAGCGAGACGTTGTGCAGCACCAGGCGGCCGATCACGCGCAGCAGGTCGAGCCCGGCATCGGTCGCGTGCTGGATGTCGGCCGGGTGCACGGCCTTCCTCGGACGCGCAGCCGAGGTCGATTCAGCGTGTGCCGACATGCGCGTCCCCCTCCCACGATGGTTCTCTCCTTCGTAGATTAAGCCGCATATCGGACAAAGTCGAGGAAAACCTCCTAAATCGTCACGTCGATCTTCGTCGCCCCGTCCCGTAGCCGCGCCCGGAGCAGACCAACGGTGGTCGGGTCGAGCCCGAACCAGGTCCGCCCCGCGGCGGTCCGGAGGCCGTGGTCGAGGGTCAGGGAGAACCCGTGTGCCGCGACCACGGCGCGGTCGACCTCGACGATCCCCGCGCGGACCGCCCGGATCTCGGCCATCGGCGGAGCAACGGCATGCACCCGGTTGAGGATCTCGGTGACTCCCAGACCGAGCTGGTCCCGGGCCTCCTGGACGGCAGCGGCGAGCTGCTGCCCCGGCCCCCGGACACCATCGACCGAGAGCGGGAAGGGATAGGTGGTCAGCAGCCGCGACGGGTTGTAGCGGTGGCTCTCGTTCAGTCGCGAGCCGCCCTCCTCGACGGCCCAGATCCGGTGCGGCTCGGAGGCGAGGAACCCGTACACGGCGCGGTCTTCAGTCGGGTAGACCACGACCCCGTTGCTGATCACCGGCCCCACCGGTACCAGCACCGGCCAGACGTACTTCGCGTGCTTGGCAAGGGCGACCACCTCGCTCAGACCGGCCATCGCGACGTACAGGCGGTCGACGCGGTTGTGGAAGCGCCACCACCGGTCGGTGAGGTGCGGGTACTTCGCCAGCTGCGCGGACCGCTCCGGGAGGACGACCTCGCGTAGGTGCCGTGCCACCGGCGGCACGGCCTCCCACGCGGCCTGCTCGAGCCCGCCGACGTCCAGGACCCAGCGCGAGCACCACGGGCCGGGTGTGGAGACCAGGTCGTCCCCGCTGAGGTACTCCCGGATCCAGGAGGCCGCCCGCGGGTCCTCGGCGACCATCGCGTCGACCTGGGCGGCGGTGAGCACCAACGACTTCCCGAGCACGATCGTGGCCTGGTACCCGTGCGGGATCCACGCGGGGGGTGCGCGTCGGGCGGCCGGCGCGGCCGAGGCGGAACGACCCAGTCCGGGGCCGATCTCGGTGACGGGCACCCCGTCCAGGACCGCTTCGATCCTCGGGGAGCCAGCCGTGGCCCGCTCCATCCAGACCAACGCGATCCGTACCCCGGCCTCCGACGGCCAGGGCCGGGACGTCTCGGCGCGGTAGATCCGGAACCCGGACGCGATCGCCGCCGCCAGACCGTGCCGGGCACTGTCGCCCTCGGAGATGGCATCGGGAAGCACCAGTCCCACCGTCCGACGGGAGAGCTGCGCGGCCCGCGCCAGGAAGAACACCACCAGGTCCGAGCGACCCGACTCCCCCTGGAGAAGGGTCCGCGCCAGGTAGTCACGGAGGTTCTGCCCCAGGACCCCCCGGATGTTCTTGACCCCCAGGAACGGCGGGTTGCCGATCACCGCGTCGAAGCCGCCCCGGGCCATCACCTCGGGCACCGCGAGCACCCAGTGCACCGGGCGCCACCGCGCGTAGTCGGTCGGCACCGTCGGGGTCAGCCCGGTGACGCAGATCTCGTCCAGGAGCCCCTGGTCGTCCTCAGCCACTGCCGAGGCAAGGCGCGCGTACGCCGCGTCCAGTTCCCTGCCCGGTTTGCCGCCGTGGGCGAGCGCTGTCGCGACGACGGCGTCCGCCACCGCCGTCGAGCCCGGCGGGACGCCCTCCGTGAGCCCGATCAGCGCGTTCCCGCAGAGCACGCGCTCGTCCAGGAAGGTCACCGGCACGGCGGGGTCGCCGGCGAGCAGCCACAACGAGCGGCGGCAGATCTCGACCGCCATCGGGTTGATGTCGGCGCCGTACAGGCAGTGGGCGACGACCTCCGGCAACGCCTGCCGCCCGGATACACCCTCGCGTTGCCATGCCTCGGCGAGCCGGGCGGCCAGGTACTCCGCCGCCGCGATCAGGAAGACCCCCGACCCGGCCGCGATGTCGGCGACACGAAGGTCCAGGAGCGCTGCGGAAGAACCGGCTTCGCGCACCAGCGGCTCGAGCGCGTGCCGGACCACCTCCTCAGCCAGAGTCCGCGGCGTGTAGTGCGCGCCGGCGTGCTTGCGGGAACCGGTCTCGATGAGGCTCTCGTACACATAACCCAGCTCTTCGACCGCCAGGGTCCGCGCCGGGACCAGCAGCTCCCGCACCGCGTCGAGCACCTCGACGGGCCACGGGCCGGAGGTCTCGACGACGACCGGGCCCATCCCCCGGGCGTCGGCCAGGTGGGCGACCACCGTGCGCATCGTGACCGCGACCGCGGCCTGACGGACTGCTGGCTCCGGAGCACCGGCACCCGCGGCGTCGAGCAGGAGATCGACCGCCCGCCGGGCGGAGTCCCCGAGCACGGCAGCGTCCATGGTCGGCAGCATAGGTCTGAGCGGCCCGGCGTCCCCCTACGCTCTCCCCCGTGACTACCGACGAATTGCAGATCCTCCGGCGCGACGGTGTCGTCGAGGTCGTCTTCAACCGGCCCGAGCGGCGCAACGCCTTCACCAGCGCCATGTATGCCGGGATGAAGGAGCTCTGCGACGAGCTGGCCACCGACACGAGCACCCGGGTCCTGGTCCTGCGCGGCGCCGGCGGCAAGGCCTTCGCCGCCGGCAACGAGATCTCCGACTTCCTCGACCGCGACGCCGTCGCCTACGAGGAGAGCATCCGCTCGTTGCTGCTCGCCCTCTTCGAGCTCCCCCAGGTCACCGTCGCCGCTGTCGACGGCGTCTGCGTCGGTGGCGGGCTCGCCGTGGCGACGCACTGCGACCTGCGCATCGCCACCCCGACGTCGCGGTTCGGGTACCCGATCGCGCGCACCCTCGGGAACGCCCTCTCGGCGTCGATCGTCTACCGGTGTGCGTCCGTCTTCGGGGAGTCCCTGACCCGGGAGATGCTGCTGACTTCGCGCCTGACCTCGGCCGACCGCGCGTACGCCGTCGGCGCCGTGATGGCGGTCGTGGACGATCTGGACGCCGAGCTCGAGACCCTCCTCGAGGGGCTGATGAGTGCGTCCGGGGTCACGATGCGCGCGACCAAGGCCCAGCTCGCCGAGCGCGCCGCCCTGCTGGAGGCCGAACCTGCGTCCGACGCGGCCCTAATGGCCGAGGTGTACGGCGGACCTGACTTCACCGAAGGGGTCCGCGCGTTCCTCGCCAAGGAGAAGCCGGCCTTCCGCCGCTGACCCAGCCGTCACGCCACGGTCGTCGAGCCTGCCGAGACGCGGCCACCCCATCCACCCGCGCCACCGCGCCGAACCCCCAGCACCCACCGACACCGCCGGAGACCGCCATGCGCACACTGATGATCACCCTCGCGGGCACGCTCGCCTTCGCCGTGTCCGCGTGCGGCGCCGACGACGTGCCCGCGGACGCGACGCCGACCACCGGCACGAGCAGCAGTCCCGCGGCCCCGCCGAGCGCGCCGGTCTCCGAGCCCCCGGCGTCGTCGGAGGCTGTCGAATCCACCCTGGCCGACGCCGAGGAGTTCGCGGTCGAGCTCGAGCAGGTGTTCTTCTCCGCCGGCTACCCCGACGACCTCGCCGGCGCGGTCGAGGCCGCGGAGAAGACAGATCTCACGCTGGAGCAGGGCAATGCGATCGCGTCGTACGTCTTCGACCCGGACAACACCGAGTTCCGGCTCTGCGTGGAGAACACCTCCGGCGCCTGGGCGACGTACGACACCCGGCCGATGGCGATGCGTGAGTCCGGGGACAGCGGCGGCTGCCCGTAGCCGGGGTCCCTGGGCTGGCTACTTCCTGATCTGCAGTGAGAACGTCCGGGTCGCGACCCCACCCGCGGCGTCGGTGACCCGAAGCGTGAAGGAGGTGTTGCCCTGCTTGGTCGGCGTCCCGGAGATGGTCGCCGTCGCACCGTTGTAGCTGATGCTCAGACCGGCCGGGAGGCTGCCGCTGGTCCGCACCCAGGTGTAGCCGGGCGTTCCCCCGGTGACGCTGATCGTCGTGCTGTACGCCGTCCGCGCCTTGCCCTGGGGCAGGGTCGCGGCGGTGACGAACGCGACCGGCGCTGCCGCGATGGTGACCGTCACGGTCCCGGTGGCGCTGGATGCGCCGCTGGTCGCGGTGGCTCCGAACACGTAGGTACCCGACGTGGTCGGTGTCCCGGAGAGCAGGCCGCCAGCGCTGAAGGTCAGGCCCGGCGGCAGGCTGCCGCTGGTGCGCGACCAGCTGTAGCTGCCGGTCCCGCCGGTGGCTACGACCTGCCGCGACAGCGCGGTCCCGACGGTGCCGGCGACGGACTGGTCGGCGACCGCGACCGGTGCCGGGGCGATGGTCACCGAGCCACCGGCCGAGCCGGAGGTCCCGACCGCGTCGGTGACGGTGAAGGTCGGCGTGTAGCTCCCGGACGCGGTCGGCGTACCGGAGATGGCGCCGGTGCTTGCATTGATGCTGAGACCGGCGGGCAACCCGCTGGCCGCGTAGGTGTACGGCGCGACGCCACCGCTCGCGGAGACCGGGCTGGCGGCGTACGGCGACCCGACGGTGCCGTCCGGAAGGGCACCAGCGGTCACGATGACCGGGTCGGAGCCGCCGGGCGTCTGGGTGGCCAGGCTGACCTGGTACGTGCCGAGCGACCCGTACGTCGACCACGCACCGGCGTTCGGCACGGTCCCCTGGGCACCGCCCCGGATCTCGGCGGTGTAGCCGGCACCGCCCGCCGGCGCGGAGAACGAGTAGCTCGCTCCCATCCCGCTGGCGAGCACGGCGGAGACCCGGGTGGTGGTCGGGTTCACGAGCGCGACCTCGTTGCCGCCGCTGTCGAGGATCCGCAGCTGGACGTCGAGGTCGGGGAACGGGCTGCCGTTCGCGACGGTGACGGTGGTGGCCCCGGCCCCGACGAAGGAGTAGCTGTCGGTGTCGGTGGCGCGAGTGACGACGCCGTTCAGGGCGCCGCCGTTGCCGAGGGCGATCGCGCCCGCGGTGTCCTCGTCGCCCCGGTACGGCGCGCCGGTGGCGATCTGGGCGAGATCGTCCTGGGTGTTGTTCGCGCCGGGGTACTCCCCCTTCGACCACTGCGAGACCGGGACGCTGTAGCTGGCGCCCATGATCGGGCCCCACGCGTCGGAGCCCGAGTAGTAGCCGGAGCTGGCGGTGCCGTCGTGGTTGAGGCCGAAGTTGTGGCCGACCTCGTGCGCCGTGGCCTCGCCGATGTACTTGCCGTTCTTGGTGGTGCCGTTCGAGAACACCCAGGCCGGCTGGTAGTACATGTGGTTCGAGCCGGTGGTGTTGAAGACGCCCACGTAGGCGACGCCGCCACAGCCGCAGCTGTCGTAGATGACCCCGCCGTTGGTGATCAGCGCACGGGTGCCGTAGACGAGGTCGCTCGAGGAGGTCCGGTCGATCGCCGCGGTGCCCGGGTCCTTGAGGGTGACGTTGACGTCGTACGGCGCGTAGTCCTCGGCGACCGTCTGCCAGGCCTTCTGGATCTCGGTGAGCTCGGCGTCGGAGAACGCGGTGCTGACGGTGCTGTCGATCGAGTACGGATCGGCGACGATGTTGGTGCCGTACGAGGCGTTCCAGGCGGTGCCGGTGACCGTGCCACCGTCGAAGTCGAGGTAGATGGTGCGGCTCGAGCCCGGCCTGGACTCCAGCGTGAACGTGTCCGCCAGCGGGACGCCGGCCAGCGGGAGGCCGGCGGACGCGCTGGCTGCTCCCATGGTGGCGGCGGCGTCGGCGCGCTCGGTCGGGCTCGGGCCGTCCTCGACGTAGAACGCAACGCCGCAGCGGTCCAGCCAGATGGTCTTGTCCGACTTCGCCTTCTGGGCCAGGTTCGGGACGGTCCGGGCGTTGCGCACCTCGGCGGACCGGAAGGCGCCGGGGTTGCTCGAGGCGACCTCGCTCGCGCGGGCCGGCTTGGCGAGCAGCGGCTTGTCACAGGGGGTGGTCGCGGGCGCGGCCTGGGCACCGGTCGCCAGGACGATGGTGCCGGTGGCGGCGGTCAGGACGCCGGCGAACCCGAGCGCGAGAGTGGTGCGCAGGGTCCTGCGGCGGGCCGTGCGGGTGGTCGCGCGGGTGGTCGTGCTCTGGGTCATGGTCAGCCCGTTCGTCCGGCGTGCCCCTCCGGCACGATCCCTGGGGGAAAGGTACGCCGCGCGGGGCGGCGACAGGACGGAAACGCCGAGGTTCGTATTCCGTCGTCGGTCAGCCGACCGCGGCCGCAGCCCGGGCCCGCAGGACCGAGGTCGCCGCCCGGGCCCCCGAGACCAGCGCCCCCTGGAGCGAGCTGGTGTCGCGATGGTCGCCGGTCACCCAGACCCCGCGGTCGGCGACGTGCACCGCCTTGCGCAGCGGGTGCGGCGCGGTCATCGCGGGCAGGGCGAAGGGGACGTCGCGGGTCGTGACGAGCTCCCAGTCGGAGCCCGGCGCCTGGTGCAGCTCGGCCGCGACGGCCCGGGCCTGGTCGGCGGTGAGCGCGGGCCCGTTGCCGTCGTGGAGCACCGAGGTCGCGATCAACGCGCGGCCGTCCGCGGAGTACTCCGGCGCCGACCTGGTCAGGATCACCGAGTTGCGCACCCCGGACCCGTCCGCGTCGACGACGAGGGTTCCGTCCTGGCCGGCCCACGGGTCGGTGGCGAAGTAGTACGTCGTTACGCCGCGGGCCTGCGGCGGTGCGCCGAGCTCGGGCACGAGCAGGTGCGCCGTCCACGGGTCGGTGGCGACCACGACCGCCAACGCCTCGACCGACGAGCCGTCCCGGAGCACGACGCCGTCGCGGTGGACCTCGGCGACAGAGGTCTCGCGACGCAGGACCGCGGACGGGAGCCGGTCGGCGAGCGCCTGCGGGAGGGCCTGCATGCCGGCGGCGGGGACGGCCGAGCTGCCGAGGGCGAACATCCGCATCATCAGATCGGTGAAGACCCGGGAGGTGGTGATCTCGGGTTCGAGTACGACCCCGGCCATGAACGGCAGCAGCAGGTTGCGGGCGACGCCGTCGGGAACGTGCTGGGACCAGGCGGTCCGGGCCTCGATGTCCTCGCGCTTCTTCAGCGAGGCCGGCGAGGAGGCCAGCACGCGGCCGGCGTACCGGGCGAGGGCGAGCTTGCCGCGCAGGTCGGCAACCCCGGACGAGGCGGCCCGGAAGACCGCGGAGGGCGAGCTCAGCGGGTGCGGGAGGTCCTCGACCGAACCCCGTCGCCGGACCCGGACACCGCGCGGCAGGTGCCGCAGGTCGAGCCGGTCCAGGTCGACGGCGTCCTTCAGGGCCGGGTACGCCGTGTTGAGGACCTGGAAGCCGCGGTCGATGGTGAAGCCGTCGACGGTGTCGGTCCGGACCCGGCCACCGACCTGGTCGCCCGCTTCGAGGAGAAGCACCTCGAGCCCGGCCGCACTGAGGCGGCGGGCACAGGCCAGGCCCGCGAGACCAGCGCCGACGACGAGGACCGGGCCGCGGGTCACGACAGCGTTCCGTGCCCGGTCAGCACGCGGCCGGTGCCGGAGCCGGGGCAGCGTCGGCCAGGAGCCACGCGAGGGGCGAGAGCCCGGAGCCGGCGTACGTCGACGCTCGCTCCCAGGCACGCAGGTAGACGTTCTGGGCGGCGGCCTCGGCGGCGACCGGGTCGACGCACCGGCTCCCCGCGACGCGGTACACGACCGCGCTGGTGTGGTCGTAGAACTGCATGAAGGCGCTGGTGTCGCCGCGACTGGCGCGGGACAGGAGGCGGCTCAGGTGCTCCCGCCACTGCGAGCAGCTCGGAGGGATCGGGATGACCGGGACCGTCGCGACGGCGGAATCCTGGTCGTTCCGTAGGACCGAGGTCCGGTTCGTGTCGGCAATGAACTCGGCGGTGATGCTCATCTTTGCCTCCTATTTTCTCAACAACTTCCTAAACGACCTGTTTAGATTTATGCTCTGATCATGAACCATCAACCCGCAACTGCGCAAGGTCCCGATGCGGACCTCTCGATCGGTGACCTTGCCGATCGCACCGGCGTCAGCCCAGCAGTCCTGCGGATGTGGGAGGCGCGGCACAGCTTCCCGGTGCCGCACCGGCTGGCCAGCGGTCACCGCCGTTACACGGACGCCGACGCGGAGCTCGTCCGCCAGGTCGTCCGACGCAAGGAAGCGGGCATCCGCCTGGAAATTGCCATCGCCGAGGCCTCTGCCACCACGGCGCCGGCAAGCCCGTCGATCTTCGCCGAGCTGCGCCGGGGGCACCCGAACCTGGCCGTGCACCGGCTCCGGAAGTCCACGCTCATCGCCCTGTCCTGGGCGATCGAGGACGAGTGCTGCGCCGTCGCCGACCGTCCCGTTCTCTTCGGGGCGTTCCAGCGCGGCGACACCTACGCCCCCGCTGCCGCCCGCTGGACCGAGCTCGCCCGGGTCGCGCGCTCCGCGATCGTCTTCGCCGACGACTGGCCCGACGACGCCGCGGACGACGGCCCCGAGCGGGCCACGCTCGAGACCGATGCACCGATGCGGCGCGAGTGGGCCGTCATCTGCGACGCCTTCGACAGCACCGCGTGCCTCTCGGCGTGGGAGCTCCCCGGCCAGACCCAGGTCGCCGACCGCGACCGCCTTTTCGAGGCCGTCTGGACGGTGGACCCGGCAACTGTCCGCGATGCCGCGCGGGTGGCAGCGAGCGTCGCCGCGACCGCCGGGGTCGAGTCGGCCCAGCCGCTGCTCTACCAGCTCGCCGACCCGGCGATGCCGCGGCAGACCAACCCCGAGGGGGTCACGGCGCTGTTCAACCGGGTGGTGGCCTACGTGGACCGGGTGAACGGGAGTCGCTGACGGGGTCGGAGGCTCACGTGAGTTGCGCAGCGGTGACCTCGACATCCGACAGCCCCTCCCACGAGCGAGCGCCGTACCGATCAACCCAGCGCCGGTCGAACACCCGCGTCACCCCGTGTGCGAGCCGGACCAGCGCGGTCCCGCCGAGTCCCGCGATCAGCAGGGGCAACGTCGGGGAGTACAGAGCCGGCAGGCCGGTCTGGACGTTCACGCCAGCACCGCGTCCAGGGTCTTCTTCAGCGCGCTCGGCTGGGCCGGCGTACGCGGCGCCTTGATCTTCGCCCGGAGCAGCTCGGCGCCCATCTCCTGGAGCGCCTTGCGCCCGAGGCCGTCGCGGACCTTCGGGAACCAGTCCTGCTCCTCCTCGTCCATGTGGTGCAGGACGTTCTCGATCAGCACCGTGGTCTTGGCGTCGAAGCGCTCGTCGGTCGGCTTCATCGCGGCCAGCTCCATCACCAGGATGTCGGCGACGTGGTGCTCCTCGTACGACTCCAGGATGTCGTCCTCGAGGTCGGGCAAGAGCTCGCGCACCTGCGGGTACATGACCTCGTTCTCGATGTAGGTGTGCACCGTCAGCAGCTCGATGATCTTCGCGACGAGCTGTCCCTTGCGCACGGTCGCGTTCTCACCGGCCGCCTGGAAATCACGGAACAGCTTGCGTACTTCTTGGTGGTCCTTCTTGAGCAGAACGATGGCGTCATTCGACATGGGAGCCTCCGGTCGGGGAAACGGGTGTGGTGCGAGGGATACCCACTTGTCCGCGGTTCACCACGCGGTTCCCGTCGGCGCTCGGGGAGCAGGTCCGACGGGTAGCCACCCGCTTGAGGTGCGACGAGCGGGGTACCTCAACCCCAGAGCCGATCGAATGCCGCGTGCACCGACCGGTTCAGGCTCCGTCGTTGAAGTACCAGCGGCGGGGCTGCCTGGGACCACGGGTCCGCCGCGGGTGCGGCGTGCCCGTGGCCCGGTTCAAAAGCCGACCCAGGGGGTATGAGAGAGCCATGACAACGAGCCCTGCAGGTAGCCGCCCTCGTCGGCTGCGCGATGACTTCGCGACCACGTGCCTGGTGGCACTGGCGTTCGGCTTGAGCGCTCTGATCGCTGCGGCGAGCAGCGGGACCCTCGCGATCACCCTCGCAGCGGTCGGCGGCGCTGCGACCCTCTGGTTGCTGCAGACCACGCTCGTCGGTCTCAGCGACTTCCCCGGTACGGCGACCGGGCCCGATCCGCGCGACGAGGGAGTCGCTCCGTGAGGGCCGTGGCGCTGGGCGTGCTCAGACTGCTGTTCTTCGGAGTACGAACCCCGTCGTGAGGGCTTGCTGGTCGGAGAGCGCCGTCCGGCCGACCGTCACCTCCGCGACCCCTGCCGGACACGCTCCGGCGAGGGTCGCTCCCCCCTGTCACTCGGAGAGAAGAGAACGATGAGTCCCGTCAAGATCCGACCGCTTGGAGGTGCCTTCGGGTGCCTCGTCATGATCGCCGTCTCGGTGGTCGCCTCCGTCGTCCTGACGGTCCTGGTCAACCTCGGGCGCTAGGCGGGCGCACCCTCTCCCGTCGTGGGGTCGATCATCGTGCCGACCAGGCCCACCTTGGTGCAGGGGAAGCCGCCGGCGTCGGCGTGCTCACGGATCGCGGACTCGTCCTCGGCGATGTAGACGCAGACGAGCTTGTCGTCGGTGACGTAGCTCTCCAGCCACTGGGCCCGACCGTTCATGCCTGCCAGGACGGCGTTGGACTTGCCAGCGATCGCGTGCAGCTCGTCGGCCGACAGCTGGCCAGCACCGGGGAGTTCACGCTCGATGAGGTACTTGGGCATCACATTCTCCTTGGCTCAGGATTCGGGTTCCGAATCGATAACCAGAAGTTACTAGTGCAGGCGGGTGCCGCTCATCGGGCGCACGATCCATCTTCGGATCGGTCAGGTATGGGTCGTTCGACCCATCAGCCCGTTGTCGTACGCGTACGCCGTAGCGGCCGAACGGCTCGCGCTGCCGGTCTTGGCGAAGATGTTCGAGAGGTGTCGAGCGACGGTCTTCGGACTCAGGACGAGCTCATTAGCAATCTCCCGGTTGCTCTTGCCCGAAGCCAGCAGCCGGATCACCTCGACCTCGCGCGCCGTCAGCCCCGCCGGAGCCTGGGAGCCGGTCTCCGCAGGGCGCACGCCCAGGCGGTCGAAGCACGCCTGCGCGGCAGCCCCCTCGCGCTGGGCCGCGTCGACGTCACCACATGCGGCGTACGTCTGGGCGAGCAGCATCCGGGTGCGAGCGGCTTCGAACGGTACGTCGAGCTTCGCCCACGCGTTGAACGCCATCCGCAGCGAGCCGAGCGCTTCCATCACCCGGCCACGGGCGAGCAGGACGGCGCCGACGCACCGGTGTCCTTCGGCGGTGAGTCCGACGCTGTCGAAGGCTTTCGCCGTGGCCGCAACCTCGGCGGCTGACCGCTCGGCCAGGTCGAGATCGCCGGCAGCGAGAGCGACCTCGGACTGGGCGGCGTACAGGGGCGCCCGCTCGAGCCGGCTGCCCCCGGACCCGGCGATCGCGGCCGCGATCGACGTGGCAGCTTCGTCGCAGCGCCCCTGGGCCAGGCGCAGCAGCGCGATCCCGGGCTGCGGGTCGCGGCCGTAGTCGTGCGCTTGGTGGTAGGCCTGCTCGGCTCCGGCCAGGTCACCGCGCAGCCGGCGCACCTCACCGACCTCGTAGTAGGCGTCGGCCACGGCGAACACGTCGATGCCGACCATGTCCTCGCAGGCCCCGAGTGCTTCGACTTCGGCTTCGTCCCAGCTGCCGCGGCTCTGGAGGACCTGGGCGCGGTGCACCCGGCAGATGCCCGGGTAGAGCGAGGCCAACGGGAGCGGGTCGGACCAGCGGCGGGTGGCCTCGGTCCACTCCGAGGCACGGCTCAGATCCCGCAGCTCGTTGCAGGCGTCCATCAGCCCGCAGTAGATCGCGCCGGTCCACAGCGGACCGAGCTCGTCAGAGAGCGCGGCCAGCATCGCCTCGTCCAGCAGCGCAAGCCCCTCCGCGACGCGAGCCTGCTTGATCCGGACCCGCCCCTCGAAGTACACCCCGAGCGCGACCAGCGTCGGGTCGCCGTACCGGCGGCCGAGGTCCTGGAGGCGCTGGGCGCTCGCGTACGCCGCCTCCAGGTCGGAGCCGGTGAGCCCCGCGGTGCCGAGGTAGAGCGGGTAGCCATGGGCCGCGCACTCGGGTAAGTCCTCGAGCACGCGTTGTGCTCGGCTGACCCAGCCGGCGCTCTGCGCGGTGTCCCCGACCAGACGGGTGTGGATGGAGAGGTGGACGGCGGTCAGGGCAGCCGCTGCGCCGTCGCCAGCCTCGGTGTGCAGTCGGAACGCCTCGGAGTAGAGCTGGATCGCCTCGGCCATGCTGCCCAGCCACCAAGCGGACTCGGCCTGCCCCTCGACGACGGGGCCGTTGCGCTCGGGCAGTGCAGCGAAGGCCTCGTACGCCGCAGGCCAGTCACGGCGGAGGCGCAGAGCTTCAGCGAGCGCGTGTTCGTTCAACCGGGTCCCCTCTCCTGGGGATTCTGGCACGGGCGCAGGCTGTCAGGTGAGGTCTACGACGTGCTGTCTAGCGCCAAGTCGGCGGGAACAACACACCCCCGCGGCCGTCAAGCGGTGGGCGCAGGCGAGGCCGGCAAGGCCCGCAGTCCTCGTGCCGGTGGCACATCGTGCGGGACGCGACCGTTGCCGAGCTCCCGATCGACGGGCTCGCTGGCCGCACCGGGGAACCCCGGACCGGCGACGTATCAGAACCGCGGCGCGCTCCTCAAGAATCTCAAGACCGAGTCCAGGAGGAACCATGAAAGAGATTGACCAGAAGTACAACGCGCTCAATGGTGCGAGCGGCTTTCTCGGAAAGGCCAAAGGCGCGGCCACGCCGTGTCCGGACGGCTTCGGATGGTTCAGGCACTTCACCGGCGGATCCATCTACTGGCACCCCGATACCGGTGCGCACGCCGTCTATGGCCTGATCTACGAGAAGTGGGCGAGCCTAGGGTGGGAGAACAGCTGGCTTGGATACCCCAGATCCGACGAGCAACCCTCGGGCAAGGGCAGGATCAGCTGGTTCCAGAACGGCGCCATCGACTGGAGGCCGGGTCAGGGCACCCGCGACTTCGAGGGACTCGCCTGCCGGGTCGACCGCTCCCTCTCGGCGGTCGAACACCACGGCAACGTGACGGTGGAGACGGCCAAGGGTCGACGCCTGATTGCGCTGAGCGTCTTCGGCGCGGGCGAACCCCAGTACTCCTCCGTCTGGACATCGGCCGCAGGGCCGGCGCAGCAACACTCGAAGGCACTGATGTCCGGCGCAGCGTTCGAGCAGTGGCGGACCACGGTCGAGGGTGCCGGGCACCAGGTTGCCCTGATTGCCGCCCATGCACCCGACCCCAAGTCTGCGGCCACGTTCGAGGCGGTCGCGGAGACTGCTTCCACCGGGACGGTTGCCAAGGTCGATCTCGTCGTCAACGGCCCGGCTGCCGATCCGACCTCGCTCTTCTACTGGTGCGAGTGGGCCTTCATGAACGGGTCGATCCCGACCTCGATCGACCTCTACGAGTCAGGCGGGGCGCTGAGAGCTGCCGTCGTCCTCGGCAAGAACCCGGCCAAGGTCGGCTGGAACTGGACGCAGGTCATCCAGGACGCTGCCTCGTTCGGGCAGAACTGGAAGGTGCTGTCCCAGTACGGCGGTCGGCCGGCCCTGGTCACCCGCGAGGTCCAAGGAAAGCGCTTGGTCGTCTCGCGCGACGACCATGTCGGCTTCTGGCTGCTGCACTCGGACCTGGACGCGAAGCAGGCCGGCGCGAAGACCGACCAGTACGGCGAGGAAGGCAAGTACCCGATCTCCGTGTCGGTCGGCAACGACGGTCGCTACGCGATGGTCTGGGCCAGTCGGAAGGATCCCTTGCCCAACCGTTGGGCAGCAGTCGGCCAGGAAGTGCCGGAACTGTCGACGGTCGACAAGGCGGTGCAGGACTATATGACCTCGGAGGGGATCCGCGGCGCGACCGTCGCGGTGACCAAGGACGGGCGGCTCGTCCATGCGCGAACCTTCACCCGGGCACCGTCGTCGTACCCGATCCTGACGACGAAGGACATCTTCCGGGTGGGCAGCTGCACGAAGGTCTTCGTCGCGATGGTGATCCACCAGCTCATCGAGGAGCAGCGCGTCGTACCGGCAACCGGGCAGCCGCTGACCCTGAACACCAAGGTCCTCGAGGCGCTCGGCATCAAGACATCGCTGACCGCGAGCGGTGTAATCGAGGCAGGGGTCGCAGACATCACCGTCGGCGACCTGCTGTCGCACCAGAGCCGACTCGCCGACAGGAACCTGAACACCGACGGGAACCTGATGATGACGGCGCTGGGCAAGAAGTTCGCCGACGTGACCAAGGCCGACTGCATGCGTCATCTCGCTGGCTACCCGCTGAAGACCGTGTCGGAGTACTCGAACAACGGGTACGTCGTGGCCGGGGCGATCATCGAGGCGGTCGACCTGGTCAACGGGCAGCCGCGATCGACCTTCGACAGCGTGCGCGAACGGATCCTCAAGCCGCTCGGCCTGGACCGGCCCGCGGTGTCCTGCTGGGCGAAGGGCACCGAGTCGCAATGGGCGGTGCCCCAGGAGCTGATGACGCTGGCTGCGGTGCCGAACCTCTTCGCCGGTGACGGGTCACTGACTGTCCCGGGCTACGAGGACGGCCACCCGGGCCACGGCGAGGGCTGCGGCAGCCTGGCATTCAGCGCAGCAGACATGGTGAAGGTGATGTCCTCGTTCACCGTGGGCAAGCAGACGAACCCGCTGCTGTCGCAGGCCTCCGTCGACCGGATGTGGCCGGCCGCCGACCCGCTGTTCGGGTTCATCCGGGGTTCGGCGCCGGCCGGCTACGACGAGGTGTACTGGCACAACGGCGGCCTGGCCGGCGGTCACGGGGTCTTCGCGATCTACCGCCAGGGAGGGGGCGACGCCGGCGCCACGGTCGCGGTGTACTTCAACCGGGACGACGACGGCAAGGACATGGCGTCGCCGTACTGGGACCCGATCATCGCCGGGGTGAAGACCTGGCCGACCCACGACCTGTTCCCAACGCTGGGGATCCCCGCGCACAGCTGACTGCCGGGGCGCTCGCCTTCCTCGCCAGCACTGCGGCGAGGGAGGCGAGTTTCTGCGGCCACCAACTGCTCCAGACGGGGATGCGACGTCAGGGCCGGTTGCGCCCCAACTCGTCGTGCGCTTGCACCCACTCCTCAGCCACCACCGCCGACCCCAGCGACAACTCCCCCGCCAGCACCGTTGCCGCGACGATCTCCGCGAGCTTGTAGACCCCACCGGCGCCGTAGCACCCGAGCATCTCCAGACACTCTCGCTGCGTCGCCAACCCGGTCCCGCCGCCGTACGTCGCGATGATCAGGGACGGCAACGTGATCGACGCGTAGAGGTCGCCGTTCGGCAGCAGCTCGGAGAATCCGTAGAGGGCTGAGGATTCCGCCACGTTGGCGACGTCCTGACCGGTCGCGATGAACATCGCGGTGATGCCGTTGGCGGAGTGGTTGCCGTTGTTGTTCGTCACCGACATGATCGAGCCGAGCTGGCCCTTGAGCCGGGCGCTGAACAGCTTGTCGGTCGAGACGTGCATCTGCTCCTCGACCAGGGCCGCCGGCAGGGTGATCTCCGCGACGACCCGCTTGCCGCGGGTGTGCAGCATGTTGACCACCGAGGTCTTCTTGTCGGTCGCGAACTGGCCCTCGAGCAGGAAGTGCAGCTCGTGGGGGTAGTTCTGCTTGATCCAGGCACAGGCCGCGAAGGTCGCCTTGCCGGTCATGTTCTGCCCGGCCGCGTCCCCGGTGGTGTAGTTGAACCGGGTGTAGAGCAGCTTCGAGACGGAGAACTTCTGGATCTCGATGAGCTTCCCGGTGGTAGTCGTCGTCTGCGCAGCGGCCGCGATCTCCTCGAAGTGCTCGTCGAGCCAGATCCGAAAGGCCTTCGCCTCGCGCGCGTTGTTGAAGCTGAAGACCGGTGCCCGCTGCATCTTGTCGTCGAGCACCGTGGTGGTGACTCCCCCGGCGTCGCGGCACAGCTTCATCCCCCGGTTGTAGCTGGCGACGAGCGTGCCCTCGGTGGTCGCCAGCGGGACGAAGTACTCGCCCGTCGCGTGCTCGCCGTTGACCAGCAGCGGACCGGCCAGCCCGATCGGCACCTGTGCGACGCCGAAGAAGTTCTCGATGTTGCCGGGCAGCGTGCCGGGGTCCAGGGAGTACTGCGCGACGTGCTCGGCGGCACTGCTGGTGTGCTCGCGCACGAAATCCTGGCGGGCCTTGATGGCGGCGGCGCCGTAGTCGAACTCGGGGTCGCGGGGGATCTTGCGGGAGGTCATGGGGGTGAGGATGTCACGCGAAGCGCGGGACCTGACATCGGTGTTCGGCATGCCCGGGACAGGCGTTGGCCACAGGTGCGGCGATCACCCAGGGTACGCGAGCCACCGATCCCGTTGCTCGATGATCTCGGACCGGCGCTCACTGGTCAGGTAGTCCACCGACGCGAGGTCCATCCCGCCGTACTGGCGATGCGGATCGATGCCGATCGCCTTCAGAAACACCTCGGCTCGGCCCGAGACCGATCCGGTGAGACCGAACCACGCCTGGAGCTCCTGTGCCTGGACTCCGCTCCAGGAGTCACCCACCGAGCGGTTGGCCTTCCCGATCACCCAACACACGGCCGCCGCCGCGCGTTCCGGCGGCCCTTTCCGCCGGAAGATCTGGGGGTCGTTCGCTGTCGCCCGGGCCAGGAGCCGTCGGATCGCCGTCCGGTGCTCCAGATCAAGCACATCATCGGCGAACCGGTCGCACAGTTCGAGTACCTCTCCGACGCGGTCGCGCACGTCGTCCGGAATGGCCGACCAGTCGAACGCCTCATCCTCGAGCGGCTCGACCTGCAGGTGCTCGAGAACGCCGCGCCCCCCGACCGCCTCGGCCAAGCGGCCCAGCATGTACTGATCGAGGTCGTCATCGTCGTCGTCCGGCACGCCCATCTCGTTCTGGGCATCGAGAAGTATCCGAGCGATAGCCCTTACCCCTTGGGGCCGATCGGACCGGATCAGCCGCTGGTACTCGGGCTCCCACCGGTCGACAGCGGCAAGCGTCGCCTCGGTGTGCAGAGCCCGCAGGCCGCGCCGGTCGTGGGTGTACCGGATGAATCCGCGAAGCAGGTTCGGCAGCAGAGAAAGGTAGGCCACGTCCGCGACGATCTTGCGCGGGACCCAATCGACCAGCAGCATCTCGACGTTGACCGGGCTCCACCGAAGCGGATCGCCGGGGCCGTAGTCCGTACCGAACCAGGTCACCGACTCCAGCAACGCCTGCTCGTCGTCGCCGTCCAAGGTTCGCCCGTACGACGACGCGAAGAAGTCCTCGCGCAGATGTGCCAGCTCGTCCTCGCTCCACTCAGGCCGGTCGGGGACCCGGCCGCCGGGAGGAAGCGCACGCACCAGCCGCTCGACCAGCGGTCGGCACAGCGGCCAGGTCTCGGACTCGCAGGGAGGGAACAGCATCGCGCCGTGTTCGATCGCCTCACCGATGATCGCGCGGGCAGTTGCTAGATCGAACGGCGAGAGCACCTGATCCTCGTCCTCACGATGCTCCTCGGCGAGAGCCAGCACGTTCTCGAGCCCCTGAGGCGCGAGGAAGGCATCCTTGACCACCGTGCCGAGATTGTGGTCGACATAGACCACCGCGACGAAGGGATCCGTTCCGGGCAGCCGTGCTTCCAGAAAGTAGTCGTCACCGTCACCGAGCACGTGGGTCATCTGATGGACCCGGTCGACACTGAGCTCGTCGAGCGCGCCGAGCCAGGCCGGCATCGGCTGACGGCGACCCCTGAGCTCTTTCTCGATCCTGGCGACCAGGAGCTCGTCACTGGTGAGTGCTCCGATCACCTGAAGCGCGGCCGTCGTCTCCGCAAGGTCCGTACCAATGAACGTCTCCACCAGTTCCGGCAACCCAACACCCAGCTCATCTTGTTGGAGAGGGTGTCGCTGGCGCGAGTCGATGGCAGCGATCAACGAGCTCACCAACACGAGCAGATCGAGAGGTTGCTCCGAGCGGAGTGCCTGGCGGACCTGCCGGATCAGGTGTTGCTCCTCAGCCTGGTCACCGGTATCGGCGGCTTCGGACAGGGTCGGCATCGAACGCAGGTGCTTCCGGCGGGGCTCGCGGCCCTTCCTCCTGGTCACGGCTGCAAGGGTACGAAAACAGCGGCGGGGCCGCGACCATGGGTCGAATGTAGCGCCTGGCACCCTGAGGCGTCAGTAGACCTCAACGTCCACGGTCGGAGCACCCCGGGCCAGCCTGCGGTCGCACGTCACCAACGGGCACTCGAGAAGCTCGGCGAGTGCGACGTAGGTCGCGTCGTACGCGGTGAGGTTGGCGCGCCGATCCCAAACCCGCTCGGCCAGCGGGAACGCCGGGTAGCGCAGGACGTTGAGGGCAGCCAGGTCGTAGAGCCCGTCTGTGGCGCGGTCGGCGGTCAGCTTCCGGCCACGCACCAGGCCCCTGAGCGCCTGCTGGACCTCGGTGTCGATCAGGTGCGGGGCGTGCAGGGATTCGGCATCGAGAACCCGTTCCTCCAACGCCGGTACTCGACCGTTGAACACCAGAAGGTCGACGACAGCAGAGGCGTCGAGAACGATCACTCCGCGTCACGCGCTCGTCGGATGACGTCCACGATGTCCTGACGAGACGCACCGCCACTTCGGCTCTTCGCACGCCGGAGCACCTCGGCGATCGTCGGGCGGCCAGCAGCGTCCTCGAGGACGCCCAGCACGTAGTCCGATAGCGAGACGCCGAGAGCGGCGGCTCGCGACCGCAGCTCCGCATGCAACTCGTCGGGGACGTCCCGTACCTGAAGTGACCGTGCCATGACATCCATGCTACCTCCGATATGCATGTGAAACATGCGATCTGCATGTACTCCAAGCCTGGAGCACGTGACGCGTGCCTCGCCGGCTCGATCCACAGACTTATGCGGCGGAACGGTGCCAAGGTGATTCCTCCCCACGAAACGGAGCCCGCCATGGAAACCGCCGCCGTCGCCGCCTGGACCTTCATGCAGGAGATCCCGATCCCTCCCGACGTCAACGAGCTGATGACCGAGGGCGAGACCGCCGTCGCCGCCTTCAAGACGTTCCGCGACAGCGCCGTCTTCACCACCAAACGGCTGATCGTCCGCGACGCCCAGGGGCTGACCGGCAAGAAGGTCGAGATCTACTCGCTGCCCTACAGCGCGATCAACATGTGGTCCTCGGAGAACGCCGGCAAGCTCCTCGACCTGAGCGCCGAGCTCGAGCTCTGGACGCGGGCGGGCCACATCAAGATCAAGGTCGGCAAGGGTGCGGACATCCGGCGGCTGGACGCGCTGATCGCCTGGGCTGTCCTGAAGTAGCCGGGCTACGCCGTACGACGCACCTCCCGCGGACCAGCCGCCACGAACACGCCCGCCGCCGAACCCAGCAGAACCACCCACCACCCGAGCGGGACGCTCTCCAGCATTGTCGTGACCGGCTGGGCCGGCGACCCGTCGAGGACGACGCTGAGGAACCCGGCCGTCAGTGCGACCACCCAGGCGTACTCGCCCAGCACCACGACGGACGCGATCCCCACCGCGAACAGAAGGCAGAGCAACGCCTCCATCGCCGGTTCGCGGAACGCTGGCCAGGCCCCGAGGAATCCGACGACGAGCGCACCGGCGACCTGGCCTGCGCGGAGGTCCCGGGCGCGGAGCAACGTCGCCTCGAGGCAGGCGAAGGCGGAGTAGAGCGGAAGCAGACCGATAGTGATCGTGACCAGCGCGATCAGGACCGGCAGCGGGACCAGCCACTCGACCATCGGAATGCTGACGAACGTCTTCTCGGTCACGAGGCCCAGCCCGTGCATCAGCATCGCGAGGGGGACCACCAGGTGCCAACGCCCGGTCCGAAGCACCGTGCCGTTCACCGGCCTCCCCGGTACGGCGCACAGGTCTTCAACAGGTCATAGCTCCGTGCCACCTCCGCCGGTGCGCTCCCCCGACGGGTTCCGGAGAGCTGCGACGCAAGCCATCCCCGGACCACCTGCGCAGCGTCGAACAGGTCGTCCGACGGACGCTCCCCGGCGTATTCCGCGCACAGCGTGGGAGTCCCGACAGTCAGAAGAAGTTCCGACCTCGAGAGTGCCCCGTCCTCGAACCCGCTCGGATCCGCGGACAGGACACCGGCGTCCTCGGGAAACGGCCGCCCCGAGGTTCCCCGCCCCATGTCGTACCGATCACGGAGGGGAAGACCGGAGTCGGACAACGCGGCGTACGCCTTCCGCAATCCGACTTCGGCGATCTCCAGCACCCGCCGGGAAGCAGCCGGACCGCAGACCACCGGGGCCGTCCCCAGGCAGATCTGGCCGACCGCCACACTGTCGTACGCCTTGCCGGCGGTACCGACGACGAAGGCGCCGCTGCCGAGCACGACCACCAGGGCGGCGCCCGCCAGCGCCGTCGATCGTCGCCACGGGACCACCACCCGCCGGGCCGCGACCACCAGCACACCCGCGACGACGATCGCCAGGTGAACGGCCACGAAACCGACCAACCAGGCCACCGGTCGCCGCAGGTCGACCAAGGTGTCGAGCGACCCGCCCGCCTCCAGCACTCCGCCGAGCCGGAGGTGGGGCGCCAGGACAAAGCTCGCGTAGACAGCGAGGGCGGCGAGCGGACCAGCAGCCCGGCTGGTGATCCAGGAGCCGATCGCGGCCCCGATGAACGCGGCCGCCGCCAGGACGCACCCGACCTCGAGGAAGATGCTCAGCTGCGGCGTACCGAGGGGGTCGTGGCGCGCCACCCGCACTGCTGCCGCCGCTGCTGCGACCAACCAGGCGGCGAAGCCGAGGACGAACCCCGCGACCGGCAGCGACAGAGAGCCGGGCAGGCCCCGGCCACCGCACCGTTCGACCTGCGTCAAGGTGGGTGCGTGTCGCCGCGCGCGGTCGTGTGCCACCAGTCCGGCCACGATCGGTCCGAGCAAGACGGTCCCGCTCGCGGTCCAGCTGAGTGCCCAGTCCCACTCGTACTGCCACCCAGGACGGGACCAGGCCGCGGCGACCGCGACCGCCACCATCGCCGGGAAGGCGACTGCCATGGACGACCGGCGCATCCAGAGCAGAACGGCCCGGATCATCCTGCGCCCGCCTGGAGACACAGCGAGAGGAAGCCAGCCTCCAGAGCCCGGTGCTCCGCCGTGCCCGCAGGAGCACGGGTCGCCAGTTCTTCGCGGGTCCCGTCGAACCGCAGGCAGCCCCCCTCGAGCACCAGCACCCTGGCGGCGAGATCCGCGACGTCCTCCATGATGTGGCTGCTGATCAGTACGGCCCCGGGCAGGGTCTGCAGGAGGTCCACCATCGTGCGGCGCTGGTGCGGGTCGAGACCGGTCGTGGGCTCGTCGAGCAGCAGCACCTCAGCCTCGCTCGCCAACGCCTGGGCGACCGCTACCCGGCGCAGCATGCCCCCGGACAGCTCACCGACCTTGGACGTCAGCCGAGCTTCCAACCCGACCTGCGCCAAGGACTCCCGTGCCCGAGCCGGAGCCTGCTTGCTCGACACTCCGCGCATCCAGCTCAGGTAGCTGACCACCTCCAGGGCCGTCAGGTTCTTCGGGAACACTGGAAGTTGCGGCACCAGCGCGACCTTCCGCAGGCCCCGGCGCCGGTTTCGCCCGAAGAGGTCATCCGCCCCCACCCGCACCTGCCCCCGACTGGGGCGCAACGCCCCGGCCAGGGCGAGCATCAGCGTCGACTTCCCGGCACCGTTGACCCCGACCAGGCCGGTGATCCCCTCGGCCAGGTCGAACGACACATCGGTCAGCGCGCGCACCGGGCCGAAGTCGTGGGTCAGTGCGTACGCCGAGAGCGCCGGGCCTTCGGTCACCACCACGCCGACGTGCTCGCCTTGCACGGATCCTTCGCCCAGGCCCGGTCCATGCAGACCTTCGTCGTTGCGTACATTCCCCGGGTCGACGTGCCGGCGTACGACGTCTTGGTGTCAAGGGTGGCCCACCAGTCCTTGCCATCGCCGCGACGATCGGATTGCACCTTGACCACGGACCCGTTCAGACCGGCCTTGCCCTCGATGTAGGTCCGCATGCCGTCAGCGCGCAGGTCCTTCAGGGTCGGCTCCAGCCGGGCACCATCCCAGCCGACTGCGTAGAAAGACCCCATGCCGACCCCACGATTAAGGTCGTTGTAGCTGACCGTGGTCGGCCCGAACGAGTACGCGTACCCGACTCCCGATCCCAGAATCACCAAGCCGATCACAGCAGCGATCGCCTTCATCAGTGCCCTCACGCAGATCACACCCTCCCGAGGTAGCGCCGGTGCCCGAGCACCGGAGGCGGACGACTCCGACCGCCACACCTAGGACACGACCGTGGAGCGCCGATCACGCCGGAACGTGCACCCATCTGTCGGGCCCCTCCCCTACGTTCCTGCCTGGGTCAAGAGCCTCGGTCGCACGCCTCCGGACGTGGCCGAGCGGCAACCGCGTCACCCGACACGGTGCCTTCTGGAGAAGACCCGGATCGCCCGCGCCATGCGGCGGTCAAGACGGGAAGGAACGACGATGAACTGGAACATGGAACTGATCTCGTGGGGGGGCCACCGCTACGACCCCCGGGTGCTGGCAGCACCGATGGAGTCGGTCGTGGCGCGCAGCCAGATCGACCAGGCCCGGAAGGCGGACCGCGACATCGGCCTCCTGGGCCTGCACTACCTGGAGGTCTCCGAGATCCTGCTGGCCCGGGAACGCAACGTCCACCTGGCAACGGAGCGCCGTCCGGACGGGACCCCGTGCGCGTGCGGGCTGGTGGTGCCGGACGGCGTCGCCCTCAACCGGGCATCGGGCCACCTCGACCTCCGCACCTGGAACCTCGCCGGCGTCCTGGTGGTGGCCGAGTCCGACGGCGCCGCCCCCTGGGGTGCGGAGTACGTCGGCTGCCGCGCCTACTGCCAGGCGTGCGGGTGGCTCGACGACACCCGGGAGCGGGCCGACGCCGCGCGGACCGCCTCCGTTCACCGATGTGACGGGACCCCGTCCTAGTGTCCGCACCATGACGTCGTCGAAGCTCCCGGACCCCCTGCGGGTGGGCACCTGGAACCTGGCCGGTCGGTGGACCGCGGCCCATGCCGCGTTCCTCACGGCCGCGGCCTGCGACGTCTGGCTGCTCACCGAGGTCGTCGACGAGGTCGCGCTCCCCGGCTGCACGCTGCACCTCTCGGAGGCGTCGATGGCCGAGGGACGCCGGTGGGCCGGCGTGCTGTCCTCGCGCCGGGTCCACCCCGAGCCCGACCCGCACCCGGCGAGCGCGCTCGCAGTCGTTGGCGGGATCGCGTTCTGCAGCTCGGTCCTCCCGTGGCGCACCTGCGGTGCCGCGCACCCGTGGGTCGGGAAGCGGCACAGCCAGAGGACGGCGGCGGCTGTCGAAAGCCTGAAGCCGGCACTGGAGAAGCACCGCCGGTTGGTCTGGGGCGGCGACTGGAACCACGCCATGAAGGGCCGCGAGTACGCCGGCTCAGTCGCCGGACGGGCTTCCATCCAGGCCGCCGTCGACCAGCTCCGGCTGCGCGTCGTCACCCGCGACCTGCCACACCGCCTCGAGGGCGGGCTGACGATCGACCACGTCGCGATCGGGCCGGATTTCCGGGTCACCAAGGTCGACCATCTGGACGCCAGCGGACTCTCGGACCACGACGCGTACGTCGTCAGCCTGGACCTGGCGCTCTAACCGGCGACCCACTCGTCGGGCTCGACTACCCGCCCGGGGCGGCGGACCCGCTCGCGCAGCCGCCGGTCCGAGGTCACCAGCACCTGACCGACCCGCTCGGCGGTGGCGAGGTAGACCATGTCGTAGAACGGGTGCTCGTCGTAGCGGCGGGCGAGGTCCCAGGCCCGCTCGAGGTCGTTGTTCTCGGTGTGCCGGATCAGTGGCAGCTGATCGAGCAACGTGAACGACTCGTCGGCTTCTGCTGCCGTCCACCGGCCGCGTCGTACGCCGGTCAGCAGAGCGTTCGCGGTCTCCTGAACAAGAAGGTGCGGCGCGTGCAACTCGACCCCGGAAGCTGCCAGGCGGCGGAGGAGCCGCTGCTCGGGACCGTCGACGTCCGCACGCGGCACCACCCATTCCACGACGACGCTCGCATCAAGAACCGGCACCGTAGCCCCGTTCGTAGCGGTCCTCGAGGAGCAGGTCCCGCCCTGAAGGACCGGGCGTCGGACCCCCGTCGGCGGCGGCACGAGCCGCGACCGTCGCGGCCCACTCCGCCAGCGTCGTTCCGGCTCCGGCGGTCGGCACCTCGGACGGTGCGACGTCGGAGCGCCGCACCAACAGCTTGGTGCCGTACTTGATCGACGCGACCTTGCCGGACCAGACCCACCGGCGGATCGTCTCCGGGGATCTCGAGGCGAGCGCGGCGGCCTCGCGGACGTCCACCATCTCTACACCGTCTACCACATGCATGTAGAGACATTACTACATCATCGCGACCGGTTACTCGCCGCTACGCCTACGCACCGCGGTGGTGCTCCAGCAGTTCAGCAGCGATCTCAGAGACCGTACGGATCATCGCCCCTGGCGAGACGACCGACGCATCCTCGCCGGCCGCCAGCAGCAACAACCCCACCCGCCGCTCGACCGGCTCCAACAGGTCCAGCTCGAGGGTCACGGTGAGCTCGTCGTCCTCGACCAGGCGGACCTGCTCGGCGTACATGTCGGCCGCCCAGCGAGCGGCGTGCGGGATCCGGACGCAGACCGTCCGGGTGGTGCGCTGAGCTTCCAGCTTCGTCGCCAGGTCAGCGGGGGGCTCGAAGGTCTCGTCGAGGACCTCGAACTCACGGATGTTCGAGAGCAGGAAGGTCCGCAGGGTGCCGTCCTCGTCCGGCGGACCGGCGTCGACCTCCCAGCCGCGGCGGGTCTGGACGAGCAGGTAGGGCTCGATGACCCGCTCGGTGACGCCGAGGTACCAGGACCGCGAGTAGACGATCCGGACACGGCGCCGCTCTTGCGCGGCTACCTGGAGCGGGACCAACGGACGGTTCCAGACCCGAGGGCGGCTGTGCTCCAGCGTCTCCCCGAAGAGGGTCTCGGCCAGGACGTCGAGGGCGCCGGCCAGGTCCTCGTTCTCCGGCTCGACCTCGAGCAGCGCGCGGGCCGAGGCGTAGACGAGCCCTAGCGAGGCGGCATCTACGTACTCCACGCCGAGCTCTTCCGAGGGCCGCTCGTCGACGATCCGGACGATCTCGGCTCGGTTCGGGTCCTCGTCGCGACCGTCGGGCCCGACGAACTCCAGGACCGAGGGACGAGAGAGTCCGAGCAGGCCACCGAGGTCGGCGGTGAAGAACGCGAGCAGGTCGGCGCGCAGCTCCTCGGCCGGGGCGCCGAGCCGCTTGCCGAGGTCGGTCAGCGCCAGGCCGTCGGGGTGGGCGGCGAGCAGGGCGAACACCTCGGGCAGGCGGGCCACACGTTGGGCGTACTTCGGCGGCATCGTCACTCCCCTGCCATGAACGCGAGGTCACTGATGATCTCGTCGCGGACGTCGGCCGGGCCGGCGATCTCGACGCGGGGGCCGAGCTCGTAGATCCGGGAGCGGAGCGCGGCCCGGTGGGTGACGACGTAGACGAGCTCGACCCTCCCAGCGGTCTCGGTCTCGCTATCCGGTGTGCCGAGCCAACGGCGTACGTCGGGTGCGTACTCGACCGGTGACCGCAACGTCACCTCGACAGGCGGGTCCACCTCCCACGACATCGGGTGCAGGCCGGTGTGGCGTGCTGCGGTGGTCCGGACCGCCGTACCGGGTACGTCGGCGGTGACCTCGCTCATCCGGGAGACCACGAAGGCCTTCACGATGTCGCTGCCGTCCTCGTGGCCGCGCAGGTACCACTTGCCGTTCTGGGTCCGAACCGAGTCGGGGTGCACCACCCGGGGCGAGCCGTTGTAGCGGAACCGCAGCACGCAGCCGAGCCGGAGTGCCTGGGTCACGGCACTCAAGGCATCGTCGCCACCGACCGGGACAGCCGCGACTACCTCGGGCGGGTGCTCGGCCGTGGCGAGGCCGAGCCGCTCGACCAGGTCATCGCGGTTGGCCAGCAGTACGGCGCGCAGCAGCGCCGCCTGCTGCTCGGGGGTGAGCTTGAGGCGAAGCCGGTTGTCGACGCTGGTCATCCGGTAGATCCCGGCCTCGCCCTCAGCGCCGATGTTGTCGATCTGCCAGCCGAGAGCACGGAGGTGCCGGAACTCGCGGCCGAGCTGGCTGACCGGGTCGTCGCCGTCGAAGCCGGCGATCTCGACCAGGTTGTTCGCCGGTACGCCGCGGTCGCCGGCGAGCTGGAGTCTCGAGACGAGGCGGACAAGGCGCTCCATGGGGAGGCGCTGCTTGCCGCCGAGGGAGGGGGTCACGGGGTCAGTCTGGCGCGAGCGAACAGAGGATGGCGGGTAACGCGCCATCAGCAGAAGCGGAGCCTGTCTTTCAACACCTGGACCTCGTTCGGGTCCACCGCCATCCCCCACGAGGCCTGCACCCGGATCCAGCGCTGGGCTTAAGGACTTTAGTACGCCTTGCAGCCGTTGCCATCGACGTCGCCCACCGTTCACCGTTCACCGTTCACCGAAACCGTCGCGGTCGTAGTCCAACCGAAGGCTCGGGCGCGGGCGGACCGGGAGCTTGACGAGCCGGCCGCTTCGCGCTCGCCGAGGGGTGGTGGGCGCGGCCCCCGGGAGGGAGAGGGTTGCTCACCTGGTCAGGCTAGGCGGGACCCCCGGTAGGTGGGTGGGTTGCGCGGGAGTCGGCGAGCTCTCGGCGCTTGCCCCAGACGAGGAAGAGACCGAGCCAGACAGCGATCACCGCAAACCAGACCCCGACTTCGAGGATCCCCATGAGGCCGAGAAAGGGGAACAGGAGGATTAGGGGAAAGGCTAGGAGGAGATACTTGCGTCGTGTGGTCATGTAGTCATACCCCGCTAGTGCTCCACGCCCACGTCCCGTTGTAGTACGAGCGCAGCGTGTTGGCCGAATAGGTCGCGTAGATGCATCCCCACTTGACGATGCAGTTGTCGAACCGCCCCTGTCGGTAGTGCTTGAACGCGCTGTAGGGATGCCCGTCGTTCGTCGAGTAGTCATAGCGGTCGAGTTCGGTGCGCACGAGTCCGCGCCAGTCGAACGTGCCACCCACCTCAGAGATCGACCAGCCAACAGGGACCTTGTTGACGAGTTGAGTTGCCCGATTCCAACACCAGTAGGTCCAAGTATTGAACTTGTAGGCGGTCTGTCCGAAAGTGGTCGACGCTCGGTTAACGACGGTCACCCGACGACAGCCGCTCGCGGTGCTTGCGACATTCGACGTGCCAGATTTAGGCGCGACCCCGATCGAGTCCTGTTCGAGCGCCTCGCCCTCAGTCTCGGGTCCGAATCTTGCCTTCGAGATCAGCTTTGACCCATCGGCGGAATAGGTCTCGATGAGAGCCTCACCGGTCGACACGAGGACTCGCGTGGCGGTGCGACTTCCGCTGCGGCTGGAGGTGGCACGAGAAGCGGCAGGATCAGCATGGCGATCATGCTGACCCCGAGGGTTGATCGAGTCATGAAGAAACTCCCGAGAGATCAGACGGTTTTGCCTCGATATACCCATAGTTCCTAGCGAATATCTACTCTCATCGCATTCGACCGCTTTGTGTCTGGGAACATCGGCGCCCCAGGGCTACTGGCGGGCGCCTACCGGCGACCTCCGTCATATGGGTGCAGACTGTCGGAGAACAAGGATCTCGGCGGCCGGTGATGGCTGCGGGAGGCCGAGTCCGGACGAGGTTGTGGTGGCGGGTCGTCCGGGAAACCCCCATGTGTCGCCCGCCCCTGGCAAGCTCGGTCCCCATGGACGCGACTCCACTCCCCCGGGGCCTTCACGAATCGGTCCTCACCACGGGCCTGGCACGGGTTCTCGACACATCCCCGCTACTGCACCCTGTGTTCGGCAAGGTCGACGACGCCGACCAGGCGCACGTCCTCGCCCGGCACGTGGGCGAGCGGGTGTTGCGGCATCTCTCAGCCATTCGCGATCCCGAGAAGCGAGTGAGCGCAACAAACGTTTTGCTGGCAACGTTGAACGCCCTGGATGGCGACGTCGAGGAGCCTGTTCGCCAACTCCTCTCGATGCAGCCAACTGACTCGCTAGGCGCTGACCTGCGCACGTTCGTCCGACCGAAGACTCCGTTGAACGATGCAGCGCTCCTTACCAATGCACACGGGGAGCCATCGCTGGCTGCTGAGCTCCGCGCAGAGCTGCAGTCAGCGGACTCTGTCGACCTCCTGTGTGCCTTCGTGATGTGGCATGGACTGCGACTCCTCGAAGCGCCGCTCAAAACGGCATCCGACGCCGGGGTTCCCATCAGGGTGGTGACCACCACCTACATCGGCGGAACGCAGCGTGAGGCCCTCGACAGACTCGTCCGTGAATTCGGCGCCGAGGTACGCATTCAGTACGACGCAGCACGAACTCGGCTCCACGCGAAGGCGTGGCTTTTCGGTCGCAACAGTGGCTTCGACACCGCCTACGTGGGGTCATCAAATCTGACCACCAGCGCCATGTTGGAAGGGGTCGAGTGGAACGTGCGCCTATCAAAGGCAGCCACCCCCGACCTGCTGACGAAGTTCCGGGCCACTTTTGACTCCTACTGGAACAGCAAAGAGTTTGAGGCCTACGACCCCGATCGTGACCGTGACCGGTTGGACGATGCACTCAACGAAGCATCGGGGAGATCCAAGAGCAACCGCGTGACCATTTCGCTATCCGGCCTCCAGGTGAACCCGTTTCCCTATCAACAGGAGATGCTGGATGCGATCAACGTTGAACGCGTCGTCCACGACCGACACCGGAACCTCGTCGTCGCTGCAACTGGCACTGGTAAGACCGTTATCGCTGCCCTCGACTACCGGCGCCTGTGCGAGCAGGCTGCCGGCGTCCAACCGCGCCTTCTGTTCGTCGCGCATCGCAGAGAGATTCTCGACCAGTCACTACGCACCTATCGCGAGGTGCTCTCCGACCAGAACTTCGGCGAGTTGTACGTCGGTGGCGCTAGACCTGAACGGTGGAGCCACGTCTTTGCGAGCGTGCAGTCACTGAACTCTTACGGAGTTGATCAGATCCCGAGCGATGCCTTCGACATCGTCGTGATCGACGAGTTCCATCATGCCGAGGCACGCACCTATCGGCGGATCATCGACCACTTCACGCCTGACGAGCTGCTAGGGCTGACCGCTACGCCAGAACGCTCGGACGGGACGGACGTCCGGTCATTTTTCGACGGTCGGACAGCGGCCGAACTCCGCCTCTGGGACGCACTGGGCGCCGACCTGCTGTGCCCTTTCCACTACTTCGCCATTGCCGACGGCACCAACCTTCGCGACATCGCGTGGAGACGAGGTCGCTACGACGAGTCCGGCCTTGAAGATCTCTACACCGGGAACGATGCCCGGGCTGCCATCGTGTTGCGGGAGCTGCGGGACAAGGTGATTGATGTGGGCAGCATGCGAGCGCTGGGTTTCTGTGTCAGTGTGGCGCACGCGGACTACATGACTCGCGTCTTCAACGAAGCCGGTGTGGCGGCAGCAACCGTGACCGGCGCGACGCTGCAGAAGGACCGTGCGGCAGCCCTCGCAGACCTACGGGCACGGCGGGTGAACATCCTTTTCACGGTGGACGTGTTCAACGAGGGGCTCGATGTTCCCGAGGTCGACACGGTGCTGTTCTTGCGGCCCACGGAGAGTTCCACCATTTTCCTGCAGCAGTTGGGACGTGGGCTGCGGCGTACGTCGACGAAAGCAGTTCTCACGGTGCTCGATTTCGTGGGCTACCACCGTGCCGAGTTCCAGTTTGAGAAGCGCTACCGCGCACTCACCGGAATCGGCCGGGGGGCACTGCGGAAAGCTGTCGAGGACGGCTTCCCGTTCTTGCCCTCCGGTTCTCAGATCGTCCTCGACCGGCAGTCCCAGGCGCTCGTTCTCGAAAACCTGAAGTCGCAGATCTCCAACCGATGGCAGCAAATCGTGGCTGAGCTGCGAAACCAGGGTGACGCCGAGCTCACCGAGTTCCTGGAAGCCTCAGGCCTCGAACTCAGTGACATCTTGCGTCGCGGGAGCCATTCGTGGACCCGCCTCCGCCGAGATGCCGGACTCAGCACACCTCCGGGCGCCGACCTGGAAACCAAACTCCTGAGGCGGGTTCGGGCCTTCGCCCATGTCGATGACCCGCGCAGACTCGACGTCTACCGACGAGTCCTGGCGGACGGCGCAGCGCCGTACTCCTCCCTCAGCGAGGACGATCAGCGCATCGCACGGATGCTCTACTTCTCGCTTTGGTACGACGGCGGCGGGCACTCCTCGTTGGACAGTGGTTTTGCAGCGCTGCGCCGGGAAGCAGCGACGCGCCAGGAGATCTCGACAGTCATCGACATTTCCTACAACGCCACCAGGCATGTGACCGTCGAGCTCGGCGGCGAGTACGCCCGAGTTCCGCTGCAGGTGCACGCCCGGTATCAACGTGAAGAGATTCTTGCTGCTCTCGACTTTCCCCGGATGCCGAACAGCTTCCGGGAGGGTGTCTGGTACTCCGCCGATCTCAACATCGATGCCTTCTTCATCACCTTGAAGAAGTCGGAGAGCGAGTACTCGCCGTCCACGATGTATCGCGACTACCCGATCAGCGAGCACCTTTTTCACTGGGAATCACAGTCCACCACCCCGGTCTCATCCCCCACAGGCCAGCGCTATATCAATGGCACGAGCACCGTCCTTCTGTTCGTGCGCTATCAGCCAAGCGACGAGTTCGGCACCTCGCCGTATGTCTTCGCTGGCCCCGCCACCTACGTGACCCATCAGGGCGAAAGGCCAATCGCGATTACGTGGCGACTGCAGCACCCTCTGCCCAGTGATCTGCTCAACCAGGCGTCTGCGATCGCCAACTAAAAGGCCCGTGGGGTAGGAGACTGGCGGGGATCCGCGGCTGGGCGCAGAGCATCATCTCGAAGTGTCTCTGTTCGCCGCGTCTGACGCAGTAGCAACGTCGAACGGGCCGCCTCCACCGGAGACGACCCCTGCGACGTACTAGCTAAGCGTCAGCTGCAGCCCGACGTGCTGCCGCACCCCTCGCATACGTAGCAGCTACCCGCCGGACGCATCTTCGTCCCGCACGTCATGCACAGCGGCGAGTCGACAGCAGTCCCGGTGATCTTCTCGAGCAGCTCGGCACTGGTCTGCGCGCCGGCCGGGGCCGGCTTCTCGAGGTTGATGGTTTCGACAGGCTTGGTTTCGACAGGCTCAACCAGCGAGGACGACTTGGTTTCGGCAGGCGCAACCGGCGAGGACTTCGCCCGTGCAGCGAGCGTCGGGACCTCAGACGTGTCGACGACCTCGACCTCGTGGGTGATGAGCTCGTCGGCTCCCCCGGTCTCCTCCACCGGCTCGTAGGAACCGGTCTCGAGGTGACGCTGGCGCTCCTCGGCGGAGAAGATGCCCAGGGCGGAGCGCTCATCGAAGGACATGTAGTCCAGGGCGAGCCTGCGGAAGACGTAGTCCATCAGCGACTGGGCCATCCGGACGTCCGGGTCATCGGTCATGCCGGACGGCTCGAAGCGCAGGTTGGTGAACTTGGAGACGTAGGTCTCCAGCGGGACGCCGTACTGCATGCCGATGCTGACCGCGATCGAGAAGGCGTCCATCACGCCGGCCAGGGTCGAGCCCTGCTTACCGAGCTTGAGGAAGACCTCACCGAGCTCGCCGTCGTCGTGCGCACCGGAGGTCATGTAGCCCTCGGCACCGCCCACGGTGAAGCTCGTCGTCCGCGAGACCCGGCTCTTCGGGAGGCGCTTGCGGAAGGGCTTGTGGACCTCGACGAGGGTTTCGACAGGCTCAACCGACGGGGAGACGCCGATTCCCTGGTCCTTCTTGGCCTGGTCCGACTTGCCGTCCGAGAGCGGCTGACCGACCTTGCAGTTGTCGCGGTAGACCGCGGTGGCCTTGAGGCCCAGCTTCCACGACTGCAGGTAAATGTCCTCGATCTCCTCGACCGTGGCGGTCTCGGGCAGGTTGACCGTCTTGGAGATGGCCCCGGAGAGGAACGGCTGGCAGGCCGCCATCATCCGCACGTGGCCCATCGGCTTGAGCGAACGGGCACCCATCGCGGTGTCGAAGATGTCGTAGTGCTCCAGCTTGAGGCCGGGCGCGTCGATGACGTGCCCGTTCTCGGCGATGAAGTCGACGATCGCCTCGATCTGCTCCTCCTGGTAGCCCAGCTTGCGCAGTGCCCGCGGGATCGTCTGGTTCACGATCTGCATGGAACCGCCGCCGACGAGCTTCTTGAACTTGACCAGCGAGAAGTCCGGCTCGATGCCGGTGGTGTCGCAGTCCATCATGAAGCCGATGGTGCCGGTCGGCGCGAGCACCGAGGCCTGGGCGTTGCGGAAGCCGTTCTTGTCACCGAGCTTGAGCACGTCGGCCCAGGCCTTGGTGGCCAGCTTGTGCACGGCCGAGTCCGAGACGCCCAGGGTGCGGACGACGTCGTTGGCAGCCTGGTGCTTGCGCATGACCCGCTTGTGGGCCTCCGCGTTGCGGGCGTAACCGGCGTACGGGCCGACGACGCCGGCCAGCTCGGCCGAACGCTTGTAGGAGACACCGGTCATCAGCGAGGTGATGGTGCCGGCCATCGCACGGCCGCCGTCGGAGTCGTAGCCCAGACCCATCGCCATCAGCAGGGCGCCGAGGTTGGCGTACCCGATGCCGAGCTGGCGGTAGTCCCGGGTGGTCTTGCCGATCGGCTCGGTCGGGAAGTCGGCGAAGCAGATCGAGATGTCCATCGCGGTGATGATCAGCTCGACGGCCTTGGCGAACAGCGGGGCGTCGAAGGTGTCGTCGTCCTTGAGGAACTTCAGCAGGTTCAACGACGCCAGGTTGCACGAGGAGTTGTCCAGCGACATGTACTCCGAGCAGGGGTTGGATGCGGTGATCCGGCCGGTCTCGGGATTGGTGTGCCAGTCGTTGATCGTGTCGTCGTACTGCAGACCCGGGTCGGCGCAGGCCCACGCGGCCTGGCTGATCTTGGTGAACAGCTCGCGAGCGTCGACGGTCTCGATGATCTCGCCGGTGCTGCGCGAGCGGAGACCGAAGTCGGTGCCGTCCTCGACCGCACGCATGAACTCGTCGTTGACGCGGACCGAGTTGTTGGCGTTCTGGTACTGGACCGAAGTGATGTCGACGCCGCCGAGGTCCATGTCGAACCCGGCGTCGCGCAGGGCGCGGATCTTGTCCTCTTCCTTCGCCTTGGTCATCACGAACTCTTCGATGTCCGGGTGGTCGACGTCGAGGACGACCATCTTGGCCGCACGACGCGTCGCGCCGCCCGACTTGATGGTGCCGGCCGAGGCGTCAGCGCCGCGCATGAACGACACCGGACCGGACGCCGTACCGCCGGAGGAGAGCAGCTCCTTCGAGGAGCGGATCCGGGAGAGGTTCAGGCCGGCGCCGGAGCCGCCCTTGAAGATGAAGCCCTCTTCCTTGTACCAGTTGAGGATCGAGTCCATCGAGTCGTCGACGGCGAGGATGAAGCACGCGGACACCTGCTG